>CANLOE010000086.1 GCA_947492745.1 uncultured Cyclobacteriaceae bacterium
AAACGGTTTCTAGAAAAACAGGAATAAACCCAAAATAGTCAATAGCCTTCCTGTTCCGAACATAAATTGCTTCAAAATCAGCTGTTTTACGCTACGCAGGTTTATCACCTTAGTGATACACTAGGCCTCCTCACCTAAACCACTGATTCTCTTTCAATTTATGCTCTCATAACGAAATCCTATTGACCATTTTGGGATAAAAGAACTCCCGTTCTCAAAAAAGGCCTCTCGCTCTGCGAGAGGCCTTTTTTATTGGTTATGGTCCTATCGGGTTATCCAGCGGACAATACCGGAACGCTCATCGGAAAATCCCGGAATAGGAGTCGTTCTTTACCGGAACAGGGCCACATACTCCTCAAAAAGGTAGATTTTTCCCCGTTTTCCTCCCGTAACCTCTTCTATAATGCCCATGTTCTCCAGCTCATCCAGAAGCTTGTATACCGTGGGTAGCGATAGCTCTGTGATTTCCCTCACTTTCTGAGCATCGGTGATGGGATGTTGGTACAGTTGCCGCATAAGAGCCGTGGCATTGGCGGACCGGCTACCCAAGCGCTGGAGTTTTGTTTCTACCTCCTGCTGTAATTTCAATATCCTATCGAAAGTCACTATACTGTTTTTGGCCGTCTCCACGATGCCGACCAGAAAGAATTTGAACCACTGGGTGATGTCGCTCTTTTCTCTCACCCGCATCAAGTTATCATAATACAATGTCCTGTTTTTTTCAAAAAAATCGGACAGGTACAGGATGGGGCGTTTCAGGATATTCTTCTCCACCAAATACAGCGTTATCATCAGTCGGCCGACCCGTCCATTTCCATCCAGAAAAGGATGAATGGTCTCGAATTGATAATGGATCAACGCTATCTTCAAGAGTTCGGGGAAGTAAAACTCCTGACTATGGGCAAACTGCTCCAAGTCGCTCATGTACTCATGGATGGT
This sequence comes from uncultured Cyclobacteriaceae bacterium, assembly GCA_947492745.1. Taxonomy (GTDB): domain Bacteria; phylum Bacteroidota; class Bacteroidia; order Cytophagales; family Cyclobacteriaceae; genus Aurantiphycus; species Aurantiphycus algarum. The sequence goes on from CANLOE010000086.1 coordinate 940, forward strand.
GGTATGGACAGGGGGTACGAAGGTGGCATCGCTGATACCGGCTCCGCCTATCCAGTTCTGACTTGTCCTGAACTCTCCCGGCAATTTATGCCTTCCACGTACTCCCGACAACAATACCTTATGGGTATTTTTGATCAGCCGCGATGAGAACGGCAGCTCGTCCAGTAAGTCGATAGCCTCATTCAGTGCCGCTATGTAATTTCGTACTTCCTGCCAGTCATCACGCTTCTCCTCCGAGACATCTTCCCTGTCGAACAGCGCCTCTTCGATATTGGTCTTCGTCCCTTCTATCTTGCTGGATTGTGTTGCCTCCTTCACTACGTGCATGCTGATAAAGAGGTCGATGTTCGGTACATATTCCGAATACATATCCAGTCTACCCAACTGCCTGTCGGCTTGGCTCAACAGAGAAAGTAGCTCCATATCATCCATCTGCCATGGACGACATATGTTTTCGGGCTGAAAACTTCGATAGCTCCCTTGACGGATGTACCTACCGGATATAAAACTTTTCATGCCACAAGATTTATTTAAATAAGAACTCCACTAATTAAGAATTAAGACACAAATTTAAATAAAGATAATCGCTAATTAAATATTTGGTAAAAAATTTAATTAAGGAATCTCACTAATAAAGAAAATAGCTAAAAAGTTAAATAAAGGCATGGGCTAATAAAGAATAGATGCTCATTTTAAATAAGACAAACTTATACTGTACATGAAGCATTGTGCCATCGATGAACATAGAAAAATCCGTCTTCAGGGCACTTCCAAAGGTGAAAGTCAAGGGCTATGTTCTACCCAATAGAAAGTGAACAGAAGGATCGCTCAGAGGAGCTTCAGACCCGATAAAGCATACCGTCCATTTTCATTGGTAATCGGTCATTGGGAACATTCCTCATGAAGGCATCATTCTATCCAAAAAAACATTTTATACAGATTTGGGTTTCAAATGTCGTATAAGATTGCGCGGGTCATTTTGGTTTCAATCAAGGCGATAACCGCAGGGATAGCAGCGCTATCCCGAGGATGGTCAACGCAGAGTGAAGCAAAATGAACAGGAAGATAGGCGATAGTTAAAAGCTAAGTTTGTATTATCCCCAAACGCAATTGATCTGGAACAAGATAGTTGGTAGACTTAGGTGCCACTATTTTCTAAAGGCCCTAATGACAAGCCTACTCGTTACGATTCAACCCACATTGATGGATAGAAATCGTGATGAGCGTATAATACAAATTTGCTTTTTAAATGTCGTGTAAGATTTCGCAGATCATTTTGGGCTAAACAAGGCGAAAACCACAGGGATAGCAGCGCTATCGTGAGGATTTTCAACGCAGGGTAGCGCAAAATGAACAGGAAGATAGGCGACATTTGAAATGTAAGTTTGTATAAATAGCAAAATACCGGCCATTTGGATTCGTTCGGCATAGCAGCGCTATGGTGAATGGAGACCGGTGGGCAAAGCTTCTGATATAAAGCTATTTATGCACGGAATAGGTTCTCTATTGAACATTTTGGGTTCAACATTAAGCGGAATTTGCCCGGGGCCATTACCGGTATGGTCTCCCATATCATTTTTTATTGAGCCTATCCCCGACCGGTGGCAACTGAGCACAAAACCTAGGTCAGCGCAATCCTCCCCATGACCAGTTTCCGTACATATTCGTAAAAGTGCTGTGGCATCATGGTACGCCAGTTGTCTATCTGTAGGCTGCCGCCCATGTTGACATAGGCATCGATATTGTAATTCTTGAATTCGTCCATGATAAACTCGGGAACACTCACCGCTGCAATCCAGCCATCGTTATGTTCTTCGACATCTTCGAACCATTCTTCATAATAGCAGTCATCGGAACCGTGAAAGTTCATGATGTTCTCTCCTATAAGGATAAACTGATAAATACCCTGACCAAGACAATGATCGATGATATTGCGTTTTAGGTGCATGATATCATTATTAATGGTATCATTCCACTCCCCGATAAACTCCAATACCATGAACCCGCGCGTATAGTCGACAAAAAGTATCTTGATATACAAGGTTTCGGAACCCATAAAATCCCAAGCGGGGTCGATGTAATATCCATAAATGGTCTCTGAATACAGATCATAATTGTACTCTTTACCAAAGTAAGGTGACTGCCGGTCTACTGAACCGTCGTAGTATTTCAACCAGTTATAATAGGGTTCTATGTTATGCATTATTCTTTTGACTGTCTATGGCCTTTCGGACGGAACCATACTGTTCCAGTAGTACACTGGCCTGTTCATAGGTGATATGAAGGGCTTCCATCAACATACGTGCACCTCTATCCACCAGTTTATGGTTACTTAACTGCATATCCACCATTTTGTTTCCCCGCACATGTCCCAGGCGGACCATCAGCGCCGTAGAGATCATATTGAGTACGAGCTTTTGGGCCGTACCGGCTTTCATCCGGGTACTGCCGGTAACAAATTCAGGACCGACCACCACCTCTATCGGCGATGCTACAGCTTCCGCCAATACCGAGCCTCGATTACAGGTCAGGCATGCCGTAAGGATTCCTTTCTCCCGCGCTCTACGGACCCCACCGATAACATAAGGGGTTCTTCCCGACGCTGCGATGCCCAAGAGTACATCGCCCTCCCCTATATCCTGCGCTGTCAGGTCTTTCCAAGCCTGCTCTTCATCGTCTTCGGCAAACTCCACTGCTTTTCGTATGGCTCCATCACCACCCGCGATAAGCCCCACTACCCGATCAGGATCAGCACCAAAAGTGGGCGGTATCTCCGAAGCATCGACAACGCCCAAGCGCCCACTGGTACCCGCACCGATATAAAAAAGGCGCCCTCCCTGCTTCATGCGTTTTTCGGCGCTGGCAATGAAAGCTTCTATTTGGGGGATACAAGCACCCACGGCATCGGGAACGGTCCTATCCTCTTGATTGATACTGTTCAACAGCTCAAGGGTGGACATTTTCTCTAAATTGTCGTAGTGGGAGGTGGATTCTGTAGTACTCATTTTGAAGCTGTTACTTTAATCGTTTGGGTGTATACTGATCGTATCTCTTACAAAGATAGTATTCAAAATCCAAAATCGATGGTGTCCAAGATCACTCTAGCCCGAACAGGCTATCCGCAATGAAATCGTTGAATTCTATTTTTTTCAATACGGCCCTCATTTTACCTACGGGTGAGTCAATTTTGAGTACGTGGGGTATCATGATGCCATTGACCGTCTCATAATCGGCATAACTGACTGTCCCGCGTTTGTTTTCGGATTTGAGCTTCAGGCCGGAGTCTTTGGCGAAGTATACCGTTTCGGTATCCTCTGTCGGAGAGGTCAGTACGATGCGGTACACTTCCTGCCTACCGATTTTTCCAGTCCCCATATTTTTCATTTCGTAGCCCCACTTTTTATAGTCCATCTCAGGAAATATGGACGTTTTGTATTTCATTTCCCGAAGCTGTTCGGGCCGTAGGGGCAGTTCATTGCCCTGCGCCAGTACGATGGCCCTACCTGTATTATAAATGGTTTTCTGAATTTCCTGCTCCCCTAGAGCGATGGCCTCTAGGTAGTGATGTGGCTCTTTCTGTATTTTTACGATCTTGTAACTTATCCCCTGAACTTCCCCCCTGTATTCCAACTTGATACTACTGATTTTGGACAGTGCTGCTTTGCCGCCGATAGCCTCTATATAGTCGTTCAATACCTGACCCGCGGTCGGGCCATCCTCCGAGTGGAGTTCTGGACGGATACCGTCTTCGCTATTGCCTTCGGTATCATAACCCGACACCGTACCAAAACGCTTCACCTTATCTGCGATAAGCTCCCGCTGCCCGACAATCAGAATATGGGCATTATCGGGCTTTATGTATTCTTGTGCCATTATCTGGATATCCTCTACGGTAACGGCAGCTATATTTTTCAAATAGTCCCTGTAATGATCATCGGGAAGGTCGTACCTCACCGTGTTCAGTGCAAACTTGGCAATGGTCGCCGGAGATTCCAAAGACCGTATGAAACTTCCCGTCAGGGCTGCTTTTGCGGCGGCAAGTTCTTCCGCACTTATTCTGTTCTCGACGATACGCTGCATCTCATACAGAATCTCATGGACTGCACTGTCCGTGACCCCGTTTCGGACACTGGTCCTCACGGAAAAATTGCCCATGAGCTTATCCGGAGAGATGGTCGAGCGCACACCGTAGGTATAGCCCTTGTCTTCTCTGAGGTTCTGCATCAGTCGCGAAGAGAAGCTACCGCCGAGCACCTCATTCAACAATGCCACTTTTATCAAATCCTTACTGTTGGGCCGTAGCACCAGCGGATAACCTATATTGATGACCGATTGTACCGAAGAGGGTCTATCGACCAAGGCCAATTGTGTCTCTTGTGGTGCTGCCAGAAAAGGGTACTTCGTCGTCGCTATGGTATCCTTTTCCCAGGATCTGAAATAATGGCGAACTACTTTTTTGGCTTTTTTCCTATTGATATCGCCGACGATGACCAAGTAAGCATTATTGGGCCTAAAATAGCGCTTATAATACCGCTGGCAGTCTTCTATGGTGATATTCCGGACGGTTTCTTCTTTTGTCAGTTCTCCGTAAGGATTATTTTGGCCATAGAAAAGTACCTTCCTTACATGGGAAGAAATGGCCTCGGGGTCTTCTTTTTCCTGTGCCAATGCGGACAATTGTTGTTTTTTCAGTTTTTCCAGTTCCTGAGGCGGAAAAGAGGGGTGGAGCAACACATCCGTCATCAGTCCGAGCAGCTTGTCCATGTGCTTGGTCAGCGAGGAGGCATACACCGCAGTGGCAGTAGTGGAAAGAGAAGCCCCGATAAAATCGATCTCCTCATCGAGTTCTTCTTTGCTCCGATGCTGCGTACCCCTGCGCAACAGACTACCCGCCATATCCACATAGCCGACTTTATCCCCTTCGAGGATAGGGTCATGATCCAAAATGAGCGAAAAGCTCACTTTGGGGGTTTTATGGTTTTCTACCACAAAAACACGGAGACCATTGCCCAGTCTAAAGGAGCTATGGTCGCTCAAAGCGACTTCAGGTGCCGGCCCGGGCGTCGGTGCCTGACTGCGGTCTACCTGTGCATTTGCCATAACAGCAGTAAGTATAGCGAAGAAAAGGGGGTATATACTCTTTTTCATGTTCGTCGGATTGTGTTTTGAGCTATCACTACTGTTCAGCTGATTTGGGTAGGTAGTGCAACACTACCCTATTCTCCTCGGTCAGGTACTTTCCGGCAACGCGCTGTAGGTCTTCCCTGCTGACCTTTAGGTACCGCTCGATTTCCGTATTGATGAGGTGGGTATCCCCGAAGTAGACATGATAGTTTGCCAGACTTTCCGCGACCCCTTCCATGGTACTGTTGCGGTCAACGAATCGGTTTTCGACCTGATTCCTGATTTTTTGAAATTCCCTCTCGGGTACAGTATCCTGTTGTACCCGGTGGATTTCTCTATCGATGCTCTTTTCGAGCTCAGCGGCCTCGATACCGACATTGGCAATACCGTACACAATATACAGGCCCGGATCTTCCAAAGAGAAAGGAAGGGCCGCTACCTGTAGTGCCTTCTGATCTTTATCAACAATAGCCTTGTACATCCTCGAACTATTGCCTCCGGAGAGCAAAGTTCCCAGCATATCGAGTGCATAGGCATCGGGAGTACCTTGTGCGGGCATAGCATAAGCCTGTATGACCGCCGGCAACTGAATATTGTCATAAATCGTGTCCCGAACTTCGGTGGTAGAGGCCGGCTCCACCACTGTGGGGCGTGGTACGGGCCGGCTCCCCTTAGGTATCGTGGAAAAATAGCGGTCGATCATCGCTTTGGTCTTTTCGATATCCAAATCTCCCGCAATGGTCAGGGTAGCGTTTTCCGGGACATAAAAGGTCTCGTAAAATTCAATGAATTCTTCTAGCGTGGCGGCGTTTAGATGCTCCAGTGAGCCAATGGTCGTCCAGCGGTAGGGATGTACGGTATAGGCCCTTTTCATAATCTCGCTGACGATGCTACCATAGGGCCGGTTGTCCACGCGCTGCCGCTTCTCTTCTTTCACCACCTCCCTTTGGGTCTCCACTCCGATAGGGGCTATTTCGGCATGGAGCATACGCTCCGATTCCAACCACAGCCCTAGCTCCAATTGGTTGGAGGGCAGGAGTTCGTAATAATAGGTGCGGTCGTTGGAGGTATTGGCATTGTTATAGCCCCCCGCGTTCGTCACGTACTTGTCAAACTCGCCCCGCTTGATATTTTTGGAGCCTTCGAAGAGCAGGTGTTCGAAAAAGTGGGCAAACCCTGTACGCTCAGGGTCTTCATTTTTGGAGCCTACATGATACATCATCCCCACTGCCACAATAGGTGTGCCATGGTCTTGGTGCAGGATGACATGCAGCCCATTGTCCAGGTCATATTCGGTGAAGGCGATGGTACCGCTCTGCCCAAAGGAGGAACTCCAAGCCAGAAGGTAGCAGAGAATGAGCAATGCCCTTATGTGCGTTGTTTTCATCATGTTTGTGGTTTTACTGATTTCTTACTTGGGAGCAAACCCAACATCATCATTGATCTTCCATGGCCTGTTTTGTGGATTATTTCCGACTTACATCATTGAGGTCCTAAAGTGGGAGGGACACCTTTCGGCAATGACTTTACTTCGCATTTTTTGGTAGGGTCTGCCATCGCTGATCTTTATCTCTTGACATCGAGCACATAACAACATCGATTTCATACCTCGATAGTATACAAGACCTCCCTGCCCGTGATTTCACCTTATCCGCCCTGAGGCAGGAAGTGCCGGGGAAAATTCCAGGGCAAGGAGGTCCGTCTATCTTTTATTTAACCCAAAATAGTCAATAGAGAGCCTATTCCGCGCATAAACAGCTTCCTACCGGAAGCTTTGCCCACCGGTCTTCATTCACCATAGCGGTGCTATGCCGAACGAATACAAATGGCCGGTATTTTGCTATTGATACGCTCATCACGATTTCTATCCATCAATGTGGGTTTAAACAAAAAGCTGCTCCAAGACCTGCTTTGCATCGGCTTTTTCCAATCGTGGACCGAACTTGGCGACCACCTTTGACGATGCCAGACTGGCAATCTTACCTGCTTCCGCCAAGCTATGTTTATGCGTGATGCCATACAAAAAGGCTCCTGCAAACATGTCACCCGCACCATTGCTATCGATGGCTTTTACGGCATAGGGTTCGATATCGACATAGGTATCCCCATCAAAGATGATGGCACCATTGGCCCCTTGCGTGATGGCAAAATGAGTGGCCGCGGATTTCAAGGCCTCGCGTGCTTCTTCGATACTATCCTTACCTGTATAGAGCATGGCCTCCTCTTCATTACAGAACAGCAGGTCCACGCCCTCTCCCACGACTTCTTCCATCTCAGTTTTGAAATACTTGACCATGGCCGGGTCCGAAAAGGTCAGGGCCACTTTGACATTATGTTCCTTGGCCAGGGACTTTGCCGCCTTCATCGCCTCACGACCATTCTCGGAAGTGATCAGATAGCCTTCTATGTAGAGGTACTCGGCCTCTTTGAGGGCCTCTACGTTGATCTGCTCTTTAGAGTAATCCGCCGTGATGCCCAAGAAGGTGTTCATGGTACGCTCCGCATCCGATGAGGTCATCACCAGGCACTTGCCCGTGATGCCATCGGGCAGGTTTTGCTTATCCAGATTACTGTGGACACCGTTCTTTCGAAGGTCATCGACGTAGAATTGTCCCAGCGCATCATTGGCCACTTTGCAGGAATAATAACAGTCCGACCCGAACTGGCTGGCCGCAATGATAGTGTTGGCCGCAGAGCCTCCACACTGCTTATCACTGCTCTCCATATCGATAGCAGCGGTCAGGGCAGCTTGACGCTCCTCATCGACCAAGGTCATTACTCCTTTTTCTATCTTATTTTCAGTAAAAAAATCATCGCTCACTTCGGTAACGATATCGACAAGGGCATTCCCTATGCCGTATACATTGTATTTTGCCATTGGTATGGGGTTATATATAAATAGCGTTTAGAATCTATTGTAGGACCGCCTCTTTTGGCGGAGAACAGGAACAAAGGTAGGCAGTAGCGGGCTATCTTAAAAATTTGGCCCTATCGGGATAGTCGGTAATCAACCCATCGACCCCGCTACGCTTCAGCCGTTGCATCCGTCTTTTCCTGTTCACCGTCCATGGGATGACCTTGGTACCGCGCTCCTTCAGTATCCTGATTTTTTTTCGGTTCAGTAGGCGGTAGTAGGGACTGTAGATATCGGGCACAAACCCTAGTTCTTCCATATGGGTATCGATACCTTTCCTATTTTCCACCAGAGCGGCCAGACGGATATCGGGATATTTTTCATGCCAGTACCGGAGTACCCTGAAATCAAAGGATTGGATGATCAGGCGATTGTAGGGAATATACTGTCCTACAAGATCATGGACCAGTTCGGAAAATTCCCCTGGGCCTGGATGATGTACGCCATCGCCCTTCGGGCTACTCTTGAGTTCTATGTTATAGTTGACTTCCTTTCGACCATGGTCTTTGATATATTGCTCCACTTCCCTGAATACTTCGCTCAGTAAAGGTTTATAGGTATTGATTTTTTCTTGATGCGGAAATCGGGGATGTGCCAAGGTGCCACAGTCATAGGTCTTGACTTCCGCATAGGTCATTCGGTAGATGTTCCGCGTTTTTTCATTGTGGTCCTCTTGGGCTTCGCCCAAAGGTACATCCCCATTGGGCGCCTTGCAGATAAGTGCCGATATATGGGGCTCATGCGATACAACTACCGCGCTATCCTTACTGATGACCACATCGAGTTCCAATGTGGTCACCCCTTGGGCCAAGGCCTCCAAGAAGGCCGGTAGGGTATTTTCGGGCATAAGGCCCCGAGCACCGCGATGGCCCTGAACGTCAAAGGTCTGGGCCTTGACAGACAAAAGCACAGATAACGATAGTGCCATTATCAGAGATAACAATCGTATGGACATGCCGATAAGTTTGGAAAATATATACTAATCTATAGTATAGAAAGCAGAAAAACCGCTATTGCACCGTTTTTCCAAGCCCGGAACCGTCGTTTTGCCCTATTATGGCCTTGTATTTTGGCATATCTACCTGTTATACAAATTTGGGTTTCACATGTCGAATAAGATTTCGCGGGTCATTTTATACCCAAACGCAATTGATTTGGGACCGGTCAAATACCCGAAAATTCCGAGAATTATTGAGGCAAGAACCCTAATGACCATCATCCCAAAATGTCCATTAGAAAATCTATTCCGGACTTAACCGGCTTCAAATCAGTAAATGAATGCGTTTTTTGAATTCACCGTAGCGGTGCTACGCTGAACCCAAGAAAACGCACTGATCTATTGCCATTTAAGTCCTCATGACGAAGTTCCAACGAACAGTCTGGGATTATACTAATGACTTATTCATCAAACTGGGTAATGGTCATCCTTTTGTTTCTAGACAACATTTTCCCAAAATACTTTCTCTTGAGTATAGTTCCAATCAAGGCGAGAACCGCAGTAGATTTTCCAATGTATGATCTGGGTTTAGCAGTAGCGTAACGAGGTCCATCGCGTATGGACCTGCAAAACAAAAAAGCCTTCCTACGGCACCGTAGGAAGGCTTTCTTTTTCTATTCTAAAATTTCACCGGGGGTATCTGTCGGCAACGATCAAGGCCGCTCTGGCCAATATTGTTTGTTTCCAATCCCTAAATACCCAACTCAGTATCAATCTTTGATGATTTTATGTGTCTCTACGGTACCGTCCACAAAGAGTAGGCGCACAACATAAGCTCCACTCCTCAGTGCCGTACCAAAAGTAACATCCTGCTGTCCCAACCACTGGTAAGCATTTTTATACTCCATCCTACGACCGGAATTATCGAATACCTCCAATACCTGTAGACTGCCCTTCTCCTGCTGATACACATGGAAGTCATCCGTATAGGCATGATGATAGATCAGTGCCTTATCCGTTTCCTCGGGACTCAGGTTCCCAGCTCTGGCAGAGGCCGACGCGCTCGGCTCCAGCCCCCAGACCAACTCGCCCTTGTAATACAAGGTCGCCTTGAAATGTAGCTTGAGCGAGGACTTTCCGGGATCGTAGGAGAAGTCATTGCTCTGATCATGTGACTGAAAACCGGCATGGTGCATCCGTGTCATGATCTGACCCGATTCGCTCTGGGCAGCCAAACTACCGGAAGTGGCACTGAAACCCAGTTCGACATAATGTTGTGTACCCGACAGGATATCGAAAGTTCCTGTTACATCCGTCACCTGAGAATAATCGATATTGAACTCCATCGGACTTGTATGCTCCGGTGTGAACCAGTAGCGGATAGTAAAATCCGCATAGTCTACAGTGATGCTGGAGTCGTTTACAATTCCGAACACGGGCTTCAGCTCAGCCGTACCGCTACTGCTGCTGTTATCGAAATATTTGAGTTTAAAGGCGGTTTCGGGCAGATTCGCCGCGTTCCGGTCGACTGTTACGGTTATGGAGGTTTCCGAATCGGTCAGGGTGCCGTCCGCATTGACCAAGGTCAGCGTGATGGTATGGTCTCCATCCGCAAGACCACTAAAGGAGATAGGGGCAATCTCAAAAACATCGCCCACCTCAGTACCGTCGAGGGAATAACGCACATACTGTGCTCCCGGAGCGATATCCCAGTCGAACAGCGAGAAGGTCAGGTCAAAGTCAGGTTTGACGATGGCCCCTGCAAAAGGAGATTCTATAATGGCCGAAGGGCCCTGTGGTAGGGGGTCATTGGTCACCATGACCGTAATGGTATCGCCAAGTTCGGTCTTGGAGTTATCCGCCCGCTCCATTTGTAACATCAATCGATGCGGTCCCTCGGAAAGCGCAGTGGCATCCGTCAGTGTACCGCCGCTACTGACCAGTCCGCGATCCTGCCCATCTATGAGGAACCTCAATTTGTACTGACTGGAAGGCAAGGACCAGTTTTCGGTCACAAAATCGATATTGAGGGGTGTGTTGACCAATTGTCCTTCACTGGGTGACTTAAAGTACACATCCGGCAGCCCCATGATGGGTGTATCGGCATCACCACCGTGCAGTGTCCACAATACGGCCGCATCGAACATTTTCCAGCCCTCATCACTTAGGAGATGGAGGAATTTGTCCCTCAGAGGAAAGGCCGTCCTTCTCGAAGTCGTCGTACCGTCTATATCATAGCCGAAAAGAATGGCATCATCACCCGCCTTGGCCACGATGATGGCATCCTCCTCGGGCTTACCGAAAGGCAAAGGCTGAGTGATACTGTACAAGGCCACATTGGCCCGACCGATACCCGCTGCCATAGGATGATCCATGGCCGAAACCGTGATTTTGGGAAATGCCTCTGTAGTAAAGCCAAAGCCTGTATTGATCTCTCCCGAGGTCATTCCCAGTTTATTGAACATGAAAGGGTCCCAGGTCATCAAAGGCACTTTCACGGATTCGAGGTCATTGCCCAGTACACGCGGGTCTACCGAAGAAGAGACCAGTACCAGATCGAAAGGATTGGCCAGTTCGGGCTTATCGGCATCCTCATCGGCAAAGACCGTGATGGCAAAGCCCAGCTGCTGCTCCAGGTGACTTTTGATGCGCTGGTCCTCTGAGTCCAAGTCCTCATCACCGACCACGAACATGACTTCGATGGTATTCTTGAACTTCACAGTGATGGGCGCGGTGACCGAGGCCGTATTGCCTTTGTTATAGAAGACCTTAGCGGTAATCTCATAGTCTTTCCATAGAATAGGTTCCCAATCCAGTGTAAAGGGGGCTTTATTACTACTGCCAATGGACTTGCCGTCCACAAAATAGGCTATTCGCGTTATCCCTTCGATATTGGTCGCTACGGATAATGGTACGGCCTCGCTTCGGGTCAGGCGTTCTCCATCTTTGGGAGAGGCCATCGCCAGCTCCATGGCTGCTCTGGCAGCGGGTTCGCTACCATCGATCTGTTGTAGATAGGCCAGTAATTGATTGAGTTCCGGAGCGCTCAAGCCCGAAGTCTCGCCATGACCGTCTTTGCCATTGGCTCCTTTGAATACCGTTCTCAGTGTAGGTGCGCTACCGTCGTGCAGGTAAGGGGCTGTTCTCCATACATCGCGAAGTGTGGGTACATCGAGTCCCTGTAGCTTTTTGCCCAGGCGCTGGCCACTGTTTGCTTTTATGGTCCCCACATCGTGCATACGCCCCGTGTTACTATCGGTAAAATGCTCTCCACTATGGCAGTTGGCACATTTCAGTTTATTGAAAATGGTCTTTCCTTTGACGGCCGCAGGGGTGAGCTTGCCGTTGTTCTTACGGTGGGGACTAGGGAAAAACGTATCCAAGGAAATAACATAAGCAGCCAGCGCATCCAGGTCCGCAGAGCTGTTCGTCTTGGCATCACCTAGGGTAAGGGCGGTCGTGCCTTTGTTGAAATCACCATCGCTCATGAATCCCTGCCCTTTGAAGTGGAAACGGATGTCATTTTCAAAATCCTGTATCTCATCGAAGTTGGCGCTCCAGTGCACATTACCATGGGCCGTACCCGCGCGACCACGCAGTGAGATGGTGTTTCGCAGGCCTTCACCACGGTCGGTGAAGTCCCAGGTACGTCCGTCCTGCGTGCCATCGATATGACAACTGGCGCAACTGATATAGCCATCCGCACCCATGCGGATATCACTGGCATCATAGAACAATTGCTTACCTTTTAGGATTTCGGCCGTGAGCAGTTCGGTGTCCACCGTTCGGATGGTACCGAGCTTGGTCAGACCGACACTGCCCGAGAGCATCATACTCTTGGCATCGAACACCGTTACGTCCCTGCTCATGAAGTTCTTGACGAAGATCCTTTTCGTCCTAGGGTCGATAGCAATACCCTGAGGTGCCTTACCTACTTCCACTTCCAACACTTCCTGTCCCTTTTTGGGGTCGATGGCCACGAGGCTGTTCACGCCCTGCATGGTCAGGAAGATATAATTGCCCGTCGTGCTATAGTGTACCGCAGAAGGCTGTCCGTGGTTGTCGATGTCCAGTCGCTTGCCCAGTCGCTCTTTGCCCGTATTCAGGTCCAGATTGGAAATAGCGGTACGCACACTGTTATCAAAGGTCAGTGTTTTCCCATCGCGGGCCTTGCCGCGCAGTATATTGTCTTTCTTAGCGACGGTCCATGCCGCCTTGCTGTTAGGATGGATGCCAATACCCGCTACGTAGTTCGGTACGCCGCGCCCGGCATTGCCATTGTCCAGTGAAAAATCATCTATCGGCAATCGAACGGTCTTAATGCCCGACTTGGCGAAATTATCCAGATCCACCTCCCAGACGATTCCCGCTTTATTGTTCGAGATGAAACGGGTTGCCATGAGTTTGGTACCGTCACCTGTGATGGCCAGTGCACGTGGATTGGGGCCTATCGGTAGATTGGCCACGATCCTGCGCTTGCTCGGCGTTACTTCCAGTATCCTGCCCCATCCCTGTGCGGCCACAAATCCGCGGTTGCCCTCGGGATTGAACACGATACCATAAGGCTGCGCTCCTTTTTTCAAGGGTATCTTTGCCAGGGTCGTACCCGCAGCATTGAGCAGGTAGATCTCATCCGAATCACGGCAGGTCACCCAGGCCTTACCATTGCCATCAATGGCGACACTGACAGGATCCTTCCCTACAGGAATCTCCCTTAGGACCGTCATTTTATCGGCATCCATCACCGTTACCGTATTATTGTCGGGATTGACCGTCCAGACGCGCCTGTTTTTGGCATCGACAGCGATAGGACCTGATTGTGTAGGCTTTTGCTCGGGCAGCTTGGCCGTGACAGTGACGGGCTTAGAAGCCACGATGAAGCCACCGTTACCATCGGATACCTGTACCTGAACAGTGTAATTACCTGTTTTGGTAAACTGATGCACCACCGAAGCACCCGTCCAATCGGTCTTGGGGCTACCGTCACCAAAGTCCCAACGGTACTGAAGGGGGTTGCCCTCAGGATCACTGGCCTCGGCGGTAAAGGTCACTTTGGCCTTGGGAAGTATAGGAGAGGGTCGGTTACTTTTTATCTTGGAGACTTCGGGGGATTTATTACTGGCATCTCCTCCCGTAGTGAAGTAATACACGTACTCTTCCATGCCATTGCCTACGGCATCGCGAATACCTCCCTCGACAAATTTCACTTCATAGGTCGTATTGGGCAACAGCGGCTTTTTGGGTGCATAATTGATGACCTGATAAGAGGTAGAGGTGATATCTCCCTGAATGGGCGCGCCTCCAAGAGGGCTGACCTGAATATTCTCATCCGTTAGGGTAAGGTCATCAAGTGTTTCGTTGATGACAAAGCCCAATGTACTGGTTACGGGCTGATTGGTCGCTCCCGCTACAGGGAAGTGATGGCCTACTGTCGGGGGACGGGTATCCAATTCTTCCTGATGTGAAAAGATGGAGGTTTTTCCATCGCCACTCGCCACGACGATATGTCCTATGGGCATCCACTGGTTATCCAGTAGCTGTAGTGTCTCATCACTGGAGGGAGGGATAAACTCCTGAGCGACCTCCATGGTCTCAAAATTGAACTTGACACCACGGTCGAACCTTCCCGTAAAACCAAATTCATCCTGAAATATCATATAGCGGCCCAGGGTGATGTCCTCATCGCTCAGGTCAAAGCCATGCTTGATATTACCAGGATCACTGATATCAAAAGCAACGAGGTTGTTCCCGGCATTACCACTCATGAACACAAGGTAGTTCCTCCACAGCTGTATGCCCGTACTGTACTGCTCATGAGGTGTGTCGTCACCAAATGAACCCAGAAACTTGATGTCCTTGGGGTCTCCGAAATCGAAAACACTGATAGGTCCCGTCTGTGGGGTATAGAACACATAATTACCTATCCTCACAACGATATCGGGCTGCGATATATCTTCTTTGATCCTGCTGACCAGTTCGCCACTGCGCATATCAAAGACGCGGTCACCGACGATGGTATGTGGAAATGTTTCCAGGTTATCATAGTGCGGCTGGTCATCGGCCACGGTATACAGTACGTCAGAAGAAGTGACGGGCTTTCTGTCCAGCATATTGGACAGGTCCAAATACTTATATCCAGTACCTTCGACTTCGGGTACTGAATATTCGCGGTAGTACAAGTCGCCCATCTTCCACCAGCGATGACCATTATTAGCGGCCTCATCGAACTGTACTCGCTCGGGGGCCGTAGGGTTGGAGATGTCCCAGATACCCGTACCTTCCTGACCGGCAATCATCAAATAGTTGCGGTGATAGGTGTTGATGCGGTCCCCTTCGGGGAAGTGAGATAAAAATGCTCCGGCAGGCCAGGTCTCCGTCGTCATCGTCGGTCCCATGGTGCCTTCGGGCGGAGCAAGTTGATACATGGTCAGACCGAAGGAGAGCAATATGCCCATAGCGATCAATGGCCATCGCAACTTCGTTATGTTTTTGCGCAATCTAAAAAAGCTTTTTTTTGTTCTGGATGTTTTCATGGTTCGTATTGAAAGGTACGTAAGCCAACCATTATCCAACTCAAATATAGCAGATCGATAAGGATTTCCGAGAGACATATTTATCAAATGAGGAGGGTATTTGACACATCGTCGTAAACGTCGATGTAGCGTATTCAAACTTCGACCAATGACAGGTAAATCGCAGAGGATAAGTCGCTAATCAAGTCAAAAACTTAGTACCGCAGAAAGTATATTCCATTTGGTAGGTTCATTAATCCCGGATCATGCATTGGAAAATCTACTGCGGATCTTAATAGCTGCAAGTCAGCAAAGTGAATGCGTTTTTCGGATTCACCGTAGCGATGCTACGCTGAATCCGAAAAAACTCCCTGATTTATTGATTTTTAAGTCCTCATGACGAAGTTCCAACGAACATTCCGGGTTCAACCCAAAATGATCAATAGAGAACCTATTCCGCGCATAAATAGCTTCCTACCGGAAGCTTTGCCCACCGGTCTTCATTCACCATAGCGGTGCTATGCCGCACGAATCCAAATGGCCGGTATTTTGCTATTTATACAAATTTGGGTTTTAAATGTCGTATAAGATTGCGCGGGTCATTTTGGTTTCAATCAAGGCGATAACCGCAGGGATAGCAGCGCTATCCCGAGGATTGTCAACGCAGAGTGAAGCAAAACCGAAGGTTCATGAACACCACTGGAATCAAACACAATAGTGAACTAAATGAACAGGAAGATAGGCGATAGTTAAAAGCTAAGTTTGTATTAGAAGGTATGGAGGAAGGCCTGCCGGTTTTATGGCTTACAAACCTTAACTAAACGACATTGATGATTCGGGTTAAAGGGTAAAATCTGTTCTCTTCCCACAGGATTCTTTACCCCTTTGGTCCACAGTATTATTTTTGACCACAGTTTTCACGGATAGACCCATGCCAATCGTAGTAATCAACCTAAACCTACAATATCATTCGTAGATTTTACATTGGTCAATGGGGTTTTCATGCCCGACATACCCCAACAGAGAGAAGACACCCCACCCACAACTCATTGCTAATTGTTAATTGCTAATTGCTAATTGTTAATTGCTAATTGTTAATTGTCCATTGAGTACGTAAAAAAATGCGTAAATTACTTAGTTTATTTTACGTAATTTTTCGTAAATTAGTATTTCTTGAAAAAATTTCAACCCGAATTACGCAGTAAGGCATTACTTATAGAGCTGCAAAAGGGTGAAAAATGGAGATTTCCCAATGCGTTGGTAAATTAAGTACCTTCTTACTTAGAGGTGTTCGTTAACATAGATTTACCTCATGACTTAATAATGTAGGTGGTCCGTGACCGCTCCGATTCAAGATAGGAAGATAGATTCTTCTGCGTATACTATGTGTTCGATGCCGATGGCGCTTAAGCAAAAATCCCAATGACTAAAAATTTACATCAACAAAGCTTCAAAAGTACCTGCTCGTATTGTGGCGTAGGTTGTGGCGTTCAGGTAAGCGTGGATAAACGGGGGCAGATCGAACTTGAGGGCGATGCTTCTTATCCTGTCAATAAGGGAAAGCTCTGTTCCAAGGGGATGAACCTGCACTATACGGTCATGGACCGCTCCGACCGCCAGGTACATCCGGAGATGCGGTGGAGCAAGCGTCATGCGATGCAACAGGTCAGCTGGGAAACGGCCATGAAACGATCGGCGGCCGTATTCAAATCACTGATCAAACAATATGGTCCTGATTCTGTAGGGTTCTATGTCTCGGGACAGTGCCTGACAGAAGAGTACTATCTCAT
This sequence comes from uncultured Cyclobacteriaceae bacterium, assembly GCA_947492745.1. GTDB lineage: Bacteria > Bacteroidota > Bacteroidia > Cytophagales > Cyclobacteriaceae > Aurantiphycus > Aurantiphycus algarum. The sequence continues at coordinate 18,217 of CANLOE010000086.1, forward strand.
CAACAAACTGACCAAAGGGTTTATCGGCACGAACAATATCGATACCAATTCACGGCTGTGCATGAGTTCGGCGGTCGTCGGTTATGCCCAAGCACTGGGCGAGGATTCGGTACCGGCCTCCTATGAAGATATCGACGAAGCGGATTGCTTTTTCATCGCAGGTGCCAATCCCGCCTGGTGCCATCCCATCCTGTTCCGTAGACTGGAAGAACGCAAGGCTGATCATCTCGATACGAAGATAATCGTTGTCGATCCTAGAGCTACACAGACCTGCGCCCAGGCAGACCTGCATTTACAACTGAGACCCGGCACGGACACCGTACTGTACCAGGCCATAGGACGGGCCTTGATAGCACAGGGAAGTATCGATATCGACTTTATACAACAACATACCAATGGCTTCGACGATTATCGAAACACCGTCATGCAGCGGAGTATCGCCGAGGCCGCTCAAATCTGCGATGTCCCCCAAGAGGATATCGAACTGGCCGCTACTTATATAGGAGAGTCCCAGGGATTCATGACACTATGGGCCATGGGGCTGAACCAGAGTACCGATGGTGTCAACAGAAACAATGCCCTGATCAACCTCAACCTCATTACGGGCCATATCGGCAAAGTGGGCTCAGGCCCACTGTCCCTTACGGGCCAGCCCAATGCCATGGGTGGACGGGAAGTGGGCGGCATGGCCTCTCTACTGGCAGCGCATAGAAACCTGGCCAATCCCGAGCATCGGGAAGAAGTCGCCCAGTTCTGGGGCGTGGAAGAACTGCCCGCCCGACCGGGCCTCACCGCCACTCAGATGTTCGAAGCACTGAAGTCAGGAAAAATGAAGGCGATATGGATTATCTGCACTAACCCTTCCGTGAGCCTTCCCAATGCAAAACTCGTGGACGAAGCACTGGAAGCGGCCAAGTTCGTCATCGTACAGGATGTCTCCAAACGCTCCGATACCGCCAAATATGCGGACCTACTGCTCCCTGCGGCGGGCTGGCTGGAAAAAGAGGGTACCATGACCAATTCCGAGCGTAGAATAAGTCATCTGGAAAAGGCCGTGGATGCACCCGGCGAGGCACTTCCCGATATCGAAATACTCATCCGCTTTGCAAAAGCCATGGGCTACCATGGTTTCGACTATAAAAATGCCTCTGAGGTCTACGCCGAACATTGCGCCCTGACCAAAGGAACCAATATCGATATTTCGGGACTGTCCTATGAGCGATTGAAAAAAGAACGATCCATACAATGGCCTGTCCCCTCTGAAGGGCACCCGGGCACGAAACGCCTCTTTACCGATCATCGATTCTATACCCCCGACCGCAAGGCCAATATCAAAAGTGGAGGGGCCGAGACGCCCGCAGAGTCCCTGAGTCCTGAATTCCCACTGATATTGACCACGGGCAGGGTAAGGGACCAGTGGCATACCATGACCCGGACAGGGAAGGTCAACCGGCTGAACAAGCATATCCCCCAAGCCTATCTGGAGATACATCCTCTGGATGCAGTGGAGAGAGGCATCAAGGAAGGCATGCCCATCACCGTTGAAAATGAAAGGGGGCAAGTACGTGTCAATGCGAAAATCAGCGATAGCATCAAGCGCGGAGTGGTCTTTCTGCCCATGCACTGGGGCAAAGTGCTGGGCAGGGACTTCAGTAGGGCCAACAACCTGACTGATAGCAATTATGACCCGCAGTCCAAACAGCCCGGTTTTAAGTACAGTGCCGTGGAGGTCAGGCCGCATACCAAGCCAAAACAGAAAATCGTCATCATCGGTGCGGGTGCCGCAGCCTACCGCTTTATCAATACTTATAGGACCCTGAACAGTGAAGATGAACTTCACGTCTTCTCTAAGGAAGAATACCCCTTTTATAACCGTGTGTTACTGCCCGAGTATGTCAACGACAACCTACAGTGGGAAGACCTGCTGAAATTCAAATACGGAGAATTCGAAAAACTCAATGTGTTCCTACACGTGGACAACTGCATCGATGCCGTAGATAAGGAGAAGAAGACCGTCACCGATAGCAGGAAACAGGTACATGACTACGATTTACTGGTCATGGCCACGGGCAGCCGCGCTTTCGTGCCCGACAGTGTGCCCATACACCTTCCGGGAATATTTACGATGCGGGACCGTAACAATGCCGATGAGCTCAAAAGTTATTTGCACAATGGAGGTCATGTCCTCATTGTGGGCGGTGGACTATTGGGCCTGGAACTGGCCTCTTCACTTCGGGAACTGGATATCGAGGTGACCATAGTTCAGCTCTCCTCCCGATTGATGGAACGCCAACTGGACAGCATGGCCAGTGGCCTGTTGCGCTCTTGTATAGAAGCTATGGGCATACATGTCTATACCAATGATGAGGTGCAGCAACTCAAACTGCGCAAAGGAAGCGAGGGAAAAACGGTACACGCACAGCTAAAAAGTGGGAAGCACCTCTCTTGTAATGCGGTGGTCTATGCTATCGGGACAAGGCCGAATATCGAGCTGGCCAAGTCCGCTGACCTGAGCTGCGGTAGGGGCGTAAAGGTCAACGATTACCTACAGACCAGTGACGAGCACATATTCGCCATGGGAGAAATCGCCGAATACCAACAAAAACTGAACGGTATAACGGCTGCGGCAGAACAGCAGGCCGATACCATGGCCCGTTATATAGCGGGAGATCTGGGGAGCCGTTATGCGGGTTCCACTCCCATGAACATTTTAAAGTTTCCCAATCTGGAGCTCTGCTCTATCGGTATTCCCGACATACCCGTCGATGAGGAAGGTTATGATGAAATACTCTTTATCGACAAATCGAAAAATTACTATAAAAAATGTATCATCTACCAAGACCGACTGGTAGGGGCAATACTTATGGGGGATAAGTCCGAATTTGCCGAATTCAAGGAGCTCATTGATAATAAGATAGAACTTTCGGAAAAAAGGATGGAACTGCTCCGCTCAGGGCAAAAGTCCGAACCTGTCATCGGGAAACTGATCTGCTCTTGCAATAATGTAGGTTCGGGCAATCTGGAACAGGCCATAGAAAAGGGCTGCCACAGCCTGAATGAGCTGTGCAAGGCCACAGGTGCAGGGCTGGGCTGCGGTAGTTGCAAGTCCGAGGTGCAGCATCTCCTGAACAGTCATCAACTGATAGCCAGTGCACAATAGATAGAAGAGATGTTCGGACAACCGCACTTTCCCGCTATTCCAAACCCCAAAGATTTCTTTGGACGGACTACCTTGACAGCCAGTCCGAAAATGTGGTAAATTAAGGGTGTAGATACTACCTTGTATAGGGAATTATACGAGTAGGGCATATCAGCATATAGACTTATTATACTTAGTTATGTTGACTGTGTTTCAGTTATCGCATTGAATCCGGTATACCGTTGAACGGAATCCGAATTCCGGCGGTTCATTTGAAAAATTTTCTGTCCGGGCGCAGCGTTTTCAAAATTTTCCGCGTCCCACAGGCCGGCCCGAAGTCTCCGCTGACTTCGTCCTGCTTAATTTTATCGATAGGACCGAGCGTAAGGAAAGGGTTCGGGGAACCCTTTCAGCAAAGGGGACGGTCTGCCGCGTGAGCCATTGACAAAGATAGCATGTCGCGCTAGCTAGCGGAAATTTCAACGAAATCAGGTGCCAAAAGAAGTACATAAGAAAGTAAAAAGATACATTTTAAAACAGTCTCTTAATTTTATAAGTAATCGATATCATAGTATTTAAACAACATCAATAAGAATGAGAGGACATGACCTAGTAAGGGTATTTGTGGAAGGAGGGATTATTTCTCCTGGAGATTTTCTTAAGATTATCCATACGGCCAAGAAACTCGGTGCCGATTTCATACATCTGGGTTCGAGGCAGGATATACTCTTTCCTATATCCGACAATAACAAGAAGGTACTGGACAAGACCTTTTACAGTATCGATGTAGCCTATGACATCAATGAGGATGACTTCCAGAATATATCCAGTTCTTACGTATCTCTGGACGTGATGCCCAGTAAGAAATGGCTGGTACCACATATCTATCACTATATCCTGGATAGTTTCGACTACCGGCCAAAGCTGCGGATAAACATTGTCGACCCCTCGCAGAGCTTGGTGCCCCTGTTCACGGGAAATATCAACTTTATCGCTGCGGCCCATGAAAACTACTGGTATGTCTACCTGAGATTCAAGCGGCTGGGAGAGGCTCCTTGGGTCATGCCCGTGCTCGTCTACGGCTTCGATCTGGCCCGACTCGCCAAAGCCATAGAGAAAATCTACTGGGCCAATAGCGACTTCGGTTATGAGGAGATGTACGATCAGCTGATGAAGGAAGAAAAACTGAACACTCAGGTTTCCGAAGATGCACTGAGCTACCCCGACACTACCTTTCCCTACTACGAAGGCCTGAACAGGATCACGGATGACAAGTACTGGCTGGGACTGTACTGGCGAAACAACCGGTTCGACATCCGATACCTTGAAGCCATCTGTCATCGCTGCATCGATACCAATATCGGTAAGATGAGCCTGACCCCTTGGAAGTCTATCATCATCAAAGGAATACGGGAAAGACACCGAATGGGCTGGGAAAAACTGACAGGCAAGTACGGCATCAACCTGAGGCATTCTTCCCTGGAACTCAACTGGCACCTGCCCGCATTGGATATGGAAGCCTTGGAGCTGAAGAACTACCTGGTCCGAACCTTGGACCAGCAGGATATCAGCACCTATGGACTGACATTTACCATCAAGCCCACAGATGATATCGTACCTTTTACCTCTGTGGTCATCGAGCGCAATCGTGAAGATAACCCCGAGGTACAGGAGACCTATAATATACTCTACTCGGAAGAGTTCAATCCCAACCTGACCGAATACCATTATTATGCCCGCGATATTGCCAAGGAGATTATCCCCGCTTTACTGATAGAGCTGAGTTTCATGTATTATGAACAGCTGGAAGAAGGCGCCAAGGCTAAGGAAAAAGGTGAGGGAAAGCCCGACACGAACCCTTCTATGTACCAGTGCAAGGAATGCCTAACGGTCTATGATGAATCCTTCGGAGATGCTACGGCCGATATCCCCGAGGGTACTTCTTTTGAAGCCCTGCCCGAAACATATTGTTGCACACTTTGTGGAACGACCAAGGACAGTTTTATAAAAATGGCCTGATATCGATGTAAGTTTTGCGTCCTCCATCTGTCAGATGTCGAACGCCGTGGGAAATGCGGTAGACTTGTATACGACACTCCCTCCTTTACTGTTAGATAATACATGAAAAATTACATTTTATTTTTTAAATAAGCTGAAAGGAATGGTTGTATCATAAGCAAATACGTCATCTAGCGATGAATATACTTTAAACCCAGAATGTTCGTTGGAACTTCGTCATGAGGACTTAAATGGCAATACATCAGGGCGTTTTCTTGGATTCAGCGTAGCACCGCTACGGTGAATTCAAAAAACGCATTCAGTTACTGATTTGAAGCCGGTTATACAAATTTGGGTTTTAAATGTCGTATAAGATTCCGCGGGTCATTTTGGTATCCATCAAGGCGATAACCGCAGGGATAGCAGCGCTATCGCGAGGATTGTCAACGCAGAGTGAAGCAAAATGAACAGGAAGATAGGCGATTTTAAAAGCTAAGTTTGTATTAAGTCCGGAATAGATTTTCTAATGGACATTTTGGGTTAAACAAAAAGATTGATTTGGAATCTGTAAAGAGACTATCGCATTTGGCAACTGAATCCCAAGTTCTTCTGCAAAGGTAAAGATGTCTCTGGACTTGGAATCAACAGCTTTCCCATTATGGTATGATGTGCAATTGATATCACTGTCGTCTGTCCACAAAGAATAGCAAGTGTTTTCAGACAAATTCGATAAGTCTTTGATCAAATCCAGCTCTTCTCCAATGGCTATCCTCCGTTCTGAATCCATAAAGGCCAAATAATCATTATCCCCTTCAAAAACAACTATCTTGTCATCATAGAAATAGTTTTTCTCCATGAAATCCACTAATTGTTTTTTGTCAAGTGGAGTAAACAGCAGAACATTATCATAAATAAAAATTTCTTCTTTCATTTTTATGTGTTACTTGGTCAGGTTTAAAGATTTCTTTGAAGTGATTTAGACTTTTTGTTTTGAAGCGAAAATAAAGGATTTTTTGCCCCGGTGAAGCCTTTTTTGAGTGGCGTAGCCAAGGTTACGTCAGGAGAAAAAGTCAAGATCAGGGTAAAACAAGACTTATTTGCAGCCAGAAGAAAAAGTCTGAATCACTTCTTTATTACTTGAGTTATTTCTAAAACCTTTGCATTACTTATTGTGGAAATTCTAGGTGAAGATATTCCATTGTTTCTAAGAACTTGCACCAGTTTAGCCCCGACTGCCGCAAGTTTAGACAAGGCCATAACTTGTGGCAATACAATCAGGAGATAAACTTTATATCGACAAGTCCCTTTCCTCCGGTATAATCCATGGCACTGCTGTACCTATAATCTTCCGGCTCATTGACAATACCGGCCACTACTGGATTTTGGTGAATATAATCTGCTTTTTGTTGCATGATTTCGTTATTGAACAGTTCCATAGGCTTATTGTGTTGCTGCCGGAACCGGTATTTTTTGTTGTTGGGGTTTCTTTCGCCGGCCCTTTGCATCATCCATGGCATCCATTCTTTTCGACTTTCCCGGTGATTTTCCGGGATGGATGTGGTAACTGCCTTCGAAGTATACCGTTTCAGGTCCTTAACTATATCCTGCATGTTCTGATCTGTAGTCCCTATGATCAAATGGACGTGGCCGGTCATGATGCACCGGGAGTAGACCTCCAGGCCCTTCTCTTTGATGCAGTACTTCAAGCTCTCCACCATGATATCCTTATACAGCGGACGGATGAAAACGTCCATCCAGTTGATGACCGCAAAGGACAAAAAGTACAACTTGTCTTGATTTTGTATCTTATAGTTACGGCTCATACAGGCAGGTCAAAAAACTTGCCGGATTTTTGCCACAAGTTACACTGCGTTAAACTTGCAGCAGAGAGGGTTCAGTAAATGAAAACTCCACCTGTTCGCCATTCTTTATCATCCGCAATAAGATGTCTGGAATACTTTTAAATATTTGGGGGAAATCATGAAAAAACTCTAAACCTATACAGTCTTTTCCAATGTCAATAAAAAAATCACCTTTATATTTGTTGAGCAAGTCAGTAAATAAATGATCAAAAACTGTACCGGCACTAGCATAACTTAACGGATACTTCCCATCATTTGATTCCACTCTCCATTCCAAATTAAACAGTACTTTTTTCATAATCAAAATCAATTGACAAATGGATAACTCGTTTTTACCGTCCCATCGGCTCTTCGGATAACCTTGACCACATTGGCTCCTTGCAATACTTGCCCATTAGGCAAATATACAGTACCAACCGACTTACCCATACTGATGACATGTTCTCCTGGTGTTAAAGGGGCATTTGTTCAGCTTCTACAATGAATTGATCATTGCACTTACCTATGAAGGTTTACCGGATCTACAAAATTGGCTCTCAGGAAACAAGTACAAACAGTATCTTATCGATTATCATTTTGATAGTTGTTGATGTCTTCAATACCCCATTCGCTTTCAATAAGAAAAAAATAGGAGGCATCATATTTAAAGGAACTGGATTGCTTTATAGCATTATGATAGCGCATTTCACCTATCTTTCCTTGCGGGTCTATATGTGCAGGCAAATTGAGTTCAGCGTAGGTCTTGGCAAATTTACCACCAATCATTTCGGTAGTGAATTTAAGAACAGAACTTGAGTAATTCGAATCAAAATAATTAGCACAAAAATCCATTGCTTTGATATAATCATCGAAAGGTTTTCTATGAAATAATTCTATATCGTTTTTCTTTACTGTTAGATAATACATGAAAAATTACATTTTACTTTTTGAATAAGCTGAAAGGAATGGTTGTGTCATAAGCAAATACATCATCTAGTGATGAATATACTTTAAAATTAACTTCAATACCCCCCTTTGAGGCTTGTGTCAACGCCAATTGGGCATCTGACAGTCCCAACATATTTACATGCTCTGGGCTTAATGGTCCATGCAGAATATCTATTCCCACTTCATCAGCTTTTTGTATTATTTGAGGACTTACTATTGCGACATCATAGTCACTTGGTTTAATTCCAGCCCGAGCATCAAGCTTTATCGGATTGCCATCATTGTATTTGTACCCCGAGGCCGCACTTCCCTGCATAAAGCCTTCTACATCATCATATCCTACGGCCTTAAACTCATCATCAAACCTTTGCACAAACCGTTCAAAAGGTTTTTGTTTATACCTAAAAGGCAAATCAGGTTTGAAATTTGGATGATCAGCAACATCTATTGATTCCTTCGTCCCATCCTCTCTGGTCAGCAGTATCTTCGCATTGAACTCGCCCCACAACTCCAACCACTTCCCGTGCTTTTCGAACCACAGTCTTTTGAACCCGAACCGGTCCAATATCTTCCTGCGCAGGTCGCTGAGCTTTTTAGTGCCCCGGCCCACACCGCCTTTCATGGAAACGACCAGCCTACTGCCATTTATAAAGGCTTAAAAAAACTTAAATTCGTTGATCGTTCAAATTATGTAGATTTCAAGCATCTACTTCAATAAGAAAAAAATATGATGCGGAATAATCAAAAATATTTGAGTGCTTGGCAGCTTGAGCATATCTTCCATCTTGCGGGTCCACGTCATCTGGAAGCAAAAGCTCTGCGTAAGAACGAATAACCATTCCGTCTACCATTTCACTTGTAAAAATAAGGATCGAATTTTCAGATTTAGATTTGTAGAAATGACTACATGCTTCAACAGCAAGGGAGAAATCGACAAAAGGTTTCTTATCGATCACATATTCTTTGTTCTTACTCACGCTTAAATAATACTTCGTTTCCATAGCCTATTCTTGAGTTTCACATTTCGTTCAAAGAAATTTTCCGCAAAATTTCATCTGTTTTTTCCTTTCCAAATCCACTTTCAATCAAAAAAAGTATCTTTCCCTCATACTCTAAGTACTCCTTTTGTTCAAGTACCGTATCTCCCGGACCCCTTTCATCATTAAGTTGGGCATAAGAACGGGCAAATCGCCCATCAACCACCTCAGAAACAAATTCAATCCGGGCAGGACTCTTTATAATATTAAAGAACTCTGTGCATCCCTTCATCGCTAAAGCATAATCATCAAAAGGTCTCCTTCTCACTATATATTTCCCATTTTTCTTCACCGATAAATAGTATTCTGTTTTTTTTATTTCCATTGAGTGAAAGGTATGGTTTTAGCAAAATCATAAACATCAGAAGCAGTCTCGTAAACTTTAAAATTCACTTTTATGCCAAATCTTGTCATTATCTGTAAATTGTTTCTCAACTCTGTCAAACCCAATTCCATTATTTGAGTATCACTGAGAGGTCCTTGCAAGACGTTCAATCCCTTGGCTCTGGCTTCTTCAAGCAGTTGGGGGCTCACAATGGCCATGTCATAATCTCCCGGCAAAATACCACTCTCAATATCAACATCTATAGGGTTGCCTTTATTATGCTTAACCCCTGTCGCAGCACTTCCCTGTAAGTAGACATCGACATCGGTATATCCGGCATCTCTAAATTCAACATCAGTACGGTTCACAAAACTCCTAAACTGATTTTCTTTAACTCCATAAATATGTGGTATATCGTCGAGATGATTTATATGATCAGGTATTATTGATGATGGCACATCAGGATCCAATAGTTTAGCATCAATTATATCCCCGGAATGAGGGTCTATATATTTATATGTGCCATCCAAGTCCTGAAAGATTTCATGTGAACCTACATCCAATTCTTCCTTCGTCCCATCCTCTCTGGTCAGCAGTATCTTCGCATTGAACTCTCCCCATAGCTCCAACCACTTCCCGTGCTTTTCGAACCACAGTCTTTTGAACCCGAACCGGTCCAATATCTTCCTTCTCAGGTCGCTGAGCTTTTTCGTGCCCCGGCCCACACCGCCTTTCATGGAAACGACCAGCCTACTGCCCTTGATACGGGCAATGCCTCTTCTGATAGGTTTCATCGCTGTATTGGCACCGCTTTTCATGATTTTCGCTCCTCTGCTGATGGCCCTACCCACTTTGGTGGCCTTGGCCGCCCTGAGGATGCGCTTGAAGACCCTGCCCATGCCCAGCAGTATTTTGTCGATAAGAAACTCTACCACGATAATGGCCATGGCACGAGCCAAGGATCTGCCTGCTCCCTTGGCATCTCCGGCCCAGGCTTTTTTCACATAATCCCAGATGAAGCCCATGGCCTTATGGACGGCAATGGCTCCGAAGATGACGATCATGGCCTTGACAATGATATCCACCGCCAGTGCAAGACCGGCTCCCCCCGTAAAAAAGGCAATTAAACCCGCTGCGAGTAGGGCTGCCACTAGGGCCGCAATGACCCAGGCTTTGTTCTTGTTCCAAAATACCTTTAGGCCGGTCATCATCTGCCTTCCCATAAAGGCCAGTCGCCTTCCCGCGCCCAGTCTTCCCGTCTTTGTAATCAATGCTTCGGGACTGTTGTCCACTGTCGGTGCCGTGTTGGCCTTACCGGGTTGGGGCGGTGTATTGCCCGCATTGGTCGATTCGGTGAGCATTTGCGCATTATAATGATCCAGCTTTTGATCATCGCTCATACTGCGCCAGTCCGGTGCCGGAACTTGGGCGGCTGACTGTTCATCCGTAGTCCCTTCGCCACTATTGACCTGATCTTTTACTTCCCCACTGATGTCAAAGCCTGCGGCATCAGCGGCGGCGGATTGAAAATCCTGTGTGGTAACAGCATCTCCACCGGCACCCGGCAACTCATAGCTCTCTCCATCTTTGAGTGTGGGCAGACTTGCGATCAGATCAGGGTCAAGCACTACTGCCGGGTTCGGTTCAATGGTCACATCGGTATCGGCCAGTTCGGGTTTGGTCAGTAGCTGTTGTACCTGCGCAGACATCTCCTGCCCTGTCGCTGCTTCTTCGCCAACAGTTGTTTGCCCTTGATCGAGTCCCATGGCCTTGGCCCAGTTTTGTTCCTGCCCGGAAGGAACTTCTATATCTTTAAGTGGCTCTCCCGGATTACCTCCCAGTGTCTCTTCTGCCAGTTGTCCAAAGAATTCGAAAGGCGCATACCCAGCTCCCAATACCAAATTGACCAAAAAGGCCAATATCTTCATCAGCCCCACCACCAGGAACTCCAGGGCAGCAAGGATGGCATTGTAAATGGCCTGATAGATGGCCAATATCGCATCCAATACGGCTCCCAGGGCATCCAATAGGGTGCAAACGGCAGTCTTCAGTGCTTCGGCCAGTTGGTTGACCAGGGCTGTGGCTACATTGACGGCCCGGTCGATGAGGGCATTGATGCGCTT
>CANLOE010000087.1 GCA_947492745.1 uncultured Cyclobacteriaceae bacterium
TTCGGAGAGAAGTAGGTATGGCTCATGAAAAATGCAATATGATATTGAGGTGATGTTTCCGGGGGCGGCTGTTCCGGGGACACAAGCGGACGCTTACGCCAAGTGGTGTGCCTTGGCAATTCCCGAAATGGTGAAAGACCGTGAGATAGATGGGAAAAAGAAAAGGCTTGGGAACCACCCCAAGCCTTAGCGTCATCGTCCTTTCGCAAAAAATCGGGGTAACCAGCCCCACGAAAAAACTAACCTTAATTTAACCTAAACAAAAAATGAAAACCTGTCTATCTTAATACCAATGCCGTGCCAAAAGAGGGTAATGTTCTTTAAAAGCTATTTTGAGGTTTTTTGGCATCAAATTATTGTCCCATAAGGGGAATTTTCCCGGAATCTCGGGAATTCCATTGAGCGTTTCGGTGATTTCTGGGATGGGCAGTGCGCCGGTACAATCTTGTTCCTGAAAATACAGTATTTAGGTGGATGTTCCGGGGGCACAAGCGGACGCTTGCGCCAGATGGTGATTCTGGATTACAGATTCGGAGAGAAGTAGGTATGGCTCATGAAAAATGCAATATGATATTGAGGTGATGTTTCCGGGGGCGGCTGTTCCGGGGACACAAGCGGACGCTTACGCCAGATGATGTGCCGTGGCAATTCCTGAAATGGTGAAAGATCGTGAGATGGACGTAAAAAAGAAAAGGCTTGGGAACCACCCCAAGCCTTAGCGTCATTGTCCTTTCGAAAAAAATCGGGGTAACCAGCCCCACGAAAAAACCAACCTTAATTTAACCTAAACAAAAAATGAAAAACCTATCTATCCTTATACCAATGCCGTGCCAAAAGAGGGTAATGTTCTTTAAAGGGTAATTTGGGGTGTTTTGGCATCAAATTATTGTCCCATAAGGGGAATTTTCCCGGAATCTCGGGAATTCCGTTGAGCGTTTCGGTGATTTATGGGATGGGCAGTGCGCCGGTACAATCTTGTTCCTGAAAATACAGTATTTAGGTGGATGCTTGCGCCAGATGGTGTTGAGATATTGATTCAATCAAATCAGGTGCAAAAGGAAAAATACATTTTAAAACCTCTCTTATATCTCCTGCATTTCTATAGCCGATTCGGCATAGAAATTATCGAACCAGTACTCATAGTCGGTGTAGAGTAGGCAATCTTCCAGCGCATTTCCTCCTACGCTGATATTGATCATACTTGTGGGGGGTAGCCACTCCATTAACTCTTCCTGTTGGAAAAGAGGGAGGCTGGATAATCGAATAAAGACGATTCCTTTGAAGAAACTGGGACTGACCTTTTTCATTGCATCATAGTAATGTGCGATATTAACTTATGAAATTGATATTGTGATGAAGGCAATGTTAATTGTCGGTGAACTGTTCCGGTTGTATAGCCTTCTCAATTAGGAACGTCTTTCTTTTGGGAATTGGTATGTGATGGAGTGAAAAATCAACGCATGCTGCCTGGTGTTCATGGCGCAAATGGGATACTGATTATCGAGTCCTTGATTTTTATCTATAAAATATAGAGGCAAGGAGGGAGTGATATATCGGAATCATGCATTGTGAAATTTATTGCAATCGTAAGCCCTTGTGCATTAGTGAAAAGAATGCGTTTCTTGCATTTATTTTTTGATCATCGGATAATTTGCTACTGACTAAAGGGTATTGCCCGATGGGGCCATACCCCCTTGATCATGCTTGCTGCCTTGTTACTCCACTTCGGTAGCCACTCCGCAAAATTCATTGATAGCCGTTTTGATGATGGAAAAAGTGGTCCGCAGTATGCTTTCATTCTCTTCCAATAAAGTGACCCTGAATCCGAGCAGTTCGGAGTGGAACGAGGATAGTGGCACCACACAGACCCCTTTTGTCGCCAATAGATAGTAGACAAAATGCTTGTCGAAGGGCGTATCCTCTTGGAGCCACTCGTCCAATAGGGCGGCTGCTTGTACATCCTCCGGACGTCTAGCGCGGTCATATCGCTCTACGGCTTCTTTTTTGAAGACGATGGTATTATAAAATGCGCCTTGTGTGGGGTTAAAGGTGATTCCGGGGACCTTCTGTAATAGGCTTGCAATCAATTGGCTACGTCTGCCGATGGTCTCGTTCTTCTCTTTGAGATAATCCGGATAGCGTTTATTGCTTAAAATATGAGGTATGGCCAGTTGGGGCAGGGTCGTGGCGCAGACCTCTACCATTTTGGCATCTTCCAGAGCAGCACAGAAGCGGTCGAACTCCCTATCGGCAGTACGGTTGTAAAACTCCATCCAGCCACAGCGCGCACCGGGCCAGGGCAGTTCTTTGGAGATTCCCTGAAGGGCTATCCCGGGCACCTCTCCGATGACATTGCGCAGCGCGACGGTCTCCGCCCCATTATAAGTGATATTTCCATAGATTTCATCACTGATGATGAACAGGTCATATTCCTTGGCCATGGCGACCATGCGTTCTATATATTCGGGAGGGTAGACCATGCCCGTGGGATTGTCCGGGTTGATGATGAGGACCCCTACGATATTGGGATTGTACTTGATCTTATTGTGCAGGTCTTCCAAGTCGGGATACCAACCATTGTCCGGGTCCAGGGAGTAGGTCAGGGGGGCGCTGTTTGCATGGGCGGCTTCTGAGGAAGAGTGCGTAGAGTAGGCGGGCGAAGGCCCTATGATCCTTGAAGAAGGGGGCAGGTACTGATAGAGCTTGGCGATGGCATCTCCGAGGCCATTGAAAAACAGGATATCCTCTGCTGTGACCTGTACCCCATTAGTACTATTGTTCCGCTCCGCTAGGAACTGACGTGTTTTGAGTACTCCCTTTGAGTGGCAATAGCCGTAGCTCTTGTCCTCATGTACCAGGTCGGACACAATGGTTTTGATCCACTGCGGTACCTTACCGTGCTTCTGTATGGGGTCACCGATATTCTCCCAAAAAATAGGTCGCCCCAAAGCCTTGACCTGCTCTGCTTTTTTGACAATATTGCGTATTTCGTATTCCAGCTTTTTGGCTCCCTCGCTCAATAATCTCTGTCGCATGTTATTACTTGTTCTATTGGTTTTTTCAGCAGTCTCCTCTATAGGCCCGGATAGCTATGGGGAGAGCCGTTTTTTGTCTTTCTGTACGGTGTGTGTAATAGGATTTGAATAGGGGTGGAGAGGATGGGCAATTGTAGGGCCGAATTTGATCGCTTAGCCCCAAAGGGCACGCATACCGTACCAAAAAGGTGCTATAAAGAAGGTTTTCTCATTCATAATAGGTACTAAGATATCCAAAAAAAACAAAAAAAACCCGCCTTGGGCGGGTTTTTTAATGCTGTCCATAAGTAGGATACCTATACTCCTTAGGCGACTACTTCGGCGGTCTTTACCGTAGTGATGATTCTGGCGGCGATTTTGTAAGGGTCGCCATTGGAGGCAGGTCTTCTGTCTTCCAACCAACCTTTCCATCCATTCTCTACCGTTGCGATAGGAATACGTATGGAAGCACCTCGGTCAGATACGCCATAGCTGAACTTATCGATGGACTGGGTTTCGTGTGCGCCCGTTAGTCGCTTATCGTTATCGGCACCATAGACCTCGATATGCTCTTTTACGACAGGGCCGAAAGCTTCGCAGATGGACTCATAAGTCTCTTTGCTACCGCAAGTTCTCAATACTTCGTTAGAGAAGTTGGCGTGCATGCCCGATCCGTTCCAGTCGGTATCTCCCAATGGCTTGGGATGCCAGTTGATGGAGAGGCCGTATTTCTCTGCTGTTCTTTCGAGGATGTAGCGGGATACCCAGATCTGGTCTCCCGCAGCTTTGGCTCCTTTGGCAAATACCTGAAACTCCCACTGTCCGGTAGCTACTTCCGCATTGATGCCTTCTACATTGATGCCCGCTTCCAGGCAGATGTCGAGGTGTTCTTCTATGATTTCCCTTCCGAAGGCATTCTTACCACCTACGGAGCAGTAATAAGGCCCCTGAGGAGCGGGATAACCCTCTGCGGGGAAGCCTAAGGGACGGTCGATTTCAGGATCCCATAGGAAGTACTCTTGTTCGAAACCGAACCAGAAATCATTGTCATCATCTTCGATAGTGGACCTGCCATTGCTCTCATGAGCCGTGCCGTCCGCGTTCAATACCTCAGTCATGACCAAAAAGGCATTTTTCCTGTCCGGATCGGGAAATATTGCTACGGGTTTCAGTAAGCAGTCGGAAGAATTCCCTTCAGCCTGTTCTGTAGAGCTGCCATCAAAAGACCACATAGGGCAGTCCTCTAATTTACCACTGAAATTGTTTGCGATTTTTGTCTTACTTCTCAGACTTTGAGTGGGCTTGTATCCATCAAGCCAAATGTACTCGAGCTTTGTTTTTGCCATAACTGGAATATTTAGATTTATATGTTGTCTTAAGTTATCTGTTGGTATTGCGGTGCTACTCTCGTGCTTTTTTGGGGATGCCGATACTTTGGTATTGGCAATACCATTTGTCTCTACACCAAACTCTTAAAGTTAATTATTTGTTAAGACAGAAAATAGTACGATTGGTAGAATTGCAACAATTTTATAATTTTATATTTTAATTCAAAACTAAGCAGTGATATGCCCTTTCTGCTCTGATATTTGTTATTTTGATGAAGATATGGTATCGATTTCATCCATGGTTTGCCAAAACACAACACTAAAATCGAGTAGGGCTGTTTTTTCAGCTCATTCTATTTTCAGTGGAATATGGTATTTTAGCAGTAGGCTCACTTACCATTCCTTATCGGTATCCACGGTCTTTTTTATGGTATTTTTTTCTTTTTCCGAAGGCTGCTGCTGTATGGAGAGCTTTAACTGAAACACGGTATTTTTCACCTGCTCGTCTATCTGCCGGCAATAGCTCTCCCAGTTCTTACAGGCAAGGGCCGTAAAGGATTCCAGAGCTTGCCGGCGACTGCTGACCTTGTCGAATTTCCCATATCGGTTTCGTTCATAGGGGTAGAAAACGAATTCGGTGAAAATATAACGGTATCGGTTGGGTTTTGCTGCTAGGTTCATGACATAGCTGACTTGGCCTAATGGTTGGCGTCCGAACCCTTTTTTGTAAAGAAGAAAAGTGAGCTTTGCACGGAGTACCATGGACTCTTCGTCATAGTGCAGGTCTTTCTTCTTCCGTTCGACTTTGCGACGGGCAAAGTCCAGTGCACTGCCCATCAGTACTTCCTCACTCATGCCGGCGAGGTCGACCACCTCCGTGTAGGTGACCTTACCTTGGTTGTTATAGGAGAAGGTCGTCTGGGCCTGTAGTTTGGGGAAGCAGAGAAAAGCAAGGAAGCCAATGATGGCTCCCTTGCTTTTGTAGCCTATAAAGAACGGCCTTGCTACATGCCGATTCTGCTTTTGATGTTCGGTGCTTCCATACATGCCGTAGGCATTTAGGTTTGACTTTAGAATGAAAAGACCGCTCCTGCAAGAAACTGTACCGCAGAACCTGTAGGGTTGCCGTCACCATCTACGAATATGTCCTGCCCGGAACTGTCGAACCTGATTTCGGGAATGAACTTCAAGGGACCCGAGCCGACGTTGCCCGAAATCGTGACTGCAAATACGTCGCCATCCGCCTCGGTCGATACACCCGCAGTGGAAGTCGTGTTGTTGGTGGTAAAGGACTCCAGTCTTGCTCCTAGGGCAAAATCACTGGAAAAGGCATAATTGCCGTACAACGCTACGCCGGTAAACGACTCCTCTACTTCCGTGCCCCCAAAACTGTACTCTCGGGACCAGTTGGCAGCGTTCAGTCCTACGTAGAGTTCCGAACTGATCTGATATCCCGCTGTCAGGTCGATTTCGGTACCATTGTCCAGAGGGTCACCGTCCGCAGACACATCTGCATTGGCGCTGGTGATGAAGTTCAGGTACATATCGAAGCCTTCCGTAGGGGAGTAGGACAACTGCGCCCCGATATCATCCAGGTCGTTATTGTCAGTATAGACATTCCAGTCATTGAACACACCGACCATCAGGCCGAGGTTATCCGCTAGGGCAAAGTCGAACTTGATCCCTGCATTCTGGAAAGGTCCATTGGTAAACAGGTAAGAAGTCGAGTAGTTGAAATTGGCCGTAGGGGAGATAACCTCATAGCCCACAAAGGTACCCATATACCCCGCAGTGACCGATACGGCATCTGAGAGGGCATAGGAAACATACAGGTTCTGAATATGAAACGAACCCGTACCGTCGGCATCGGGGATAGTGTTGGTCTGACCTCTGGGGCCGAAGGAGATATCGCCCACAAAGGAGACCTTTCCGACTTCCTTGGAAGCGATCAGGTTGACCATCCCGAGGGAAACAGAGTTGTGGTCTTCACCGAAACTAGTGCCGATGTTGGGCTCTCCGGAGAAGTCATACTTGTAATAGGTATCTACCGAACCGGAAAGTACCAAGGGGCTTTCTTCCTTTTCCTCATCTTGGGCCTGTAAGGTAAAAGCCACAATCCATAAGGTAAACAACAGGGCTATAGATTTGATTTTCATTATGTATGTATGTTAAGTTGATGATGTACTTACTTGATCGCAGAAAGCAGTACTGACACAGGGAACAGGGTCCGGCAGTCGACCTGCCGAACCTTGTTTTTATACTTGGAATTTGCATTGAGATTTTATGAGGGGCTTCTAATATCACCTCTGGCCCCCACTACGTTTTTCAAGATGAACCGTAGCCGTCCTAAACTCTGTCAGGTAGGATTACCGATAGAATGCCTATCAGCCCTTAGAGTAAGGTCCCAATGCCCATTCGGGTTAAATAATGGATGTAATACAAACGTAGCTTTTAAATATCGCCTATCTTCTTGTTCATTTAGCTTCACTCTGCGTTGACCATCCTCGGGATAGCGCTGCTATCCCTGCGGTTCTCGCCTTGATTGAAACAAAATGACCAGCGGAATCTTATACGACATTTGAAACCCAAATTTGTATAATATCAATCGTCATATACGATAGTGTAGCCTCGGATACCGTGCTCATGGCTATCCAGACCTTCGCGCTCATGCTGTTCAGATACGCGGATACCGCTGATCTTTTTCAGCACGAAGAATATCAATAATGCAGACAGGAAGGCTACCACACCACAGATGAGTATACCGATGGCCTGAGCGCCAATAGAGAGTGCATTTGCTGCCTCTTCTGCCGTAGCTACGACCTGACCTGCACTGTTGATGAATTCACCATTATCATTGGTTGCTGCCGAAAAACCGAAAATACCTACGGCCAATGTCCCCCAGACACCACAGGTCAGGTGTACGGATACCGCACCCACACAGTCGTCCAGAAGAAATTTATCCAAGGTGATGGCAGAAAGAACGACCAGAACCCCCGCTACCAGACCGACGATAATGGACATATTGGGGCTGATGAC
Organism: uncultured Cyclobacteriaceae bacterium; assembly: GCA_947492745.1. Taxonomy (GTDB): domain Bacteria; phylum Bacteroidota; class Bacteroidia; order Cytophagales; family Cyclobacteriaceae; genus Aurantiphycus; species Aurantiphycus algarum. The sequence continues at coordinate 7,379 of CANLOE010000087.1, forward strand.
ATCCGCGCCAGCCGTAATACCGACCAAGCCCGCCAAGATACCGTTCAGTACCATACCCAGGTCCAGGCGCTTGAATACCAGATAGCCCGTGATGAAACCCGATACTGCTCCAGCAGCAGCGGCCAAACTAGTAGTGACCAATACCAAAGAAGTAAGCGCTGGGTCAGCGTTCAGTACAGAACCGCCATTGAAACCGAACCAACCGAACCACAAGAGAAATACCCCCAGTGTGGCCAAGGGTACCGAGGAACCTGGCTTATCGATGACTTTGCCATCCACATATTTCCCTAATCGCGGCCCCAATAGGATGATACCGGCCAGTGCGCCCCAGCCTCCTACAGAATGTACCAGTGTAGAACCTGCGAAGTCATAAAAGCCCATAGCATCGAGGGCACCTCCGCCCCACTTCCAACTACCGATGATGGGATATACCAGCCCGACAAAGATGACGGTAAATATCAGGTAGCTCGATATTTTGATACGCTCGGCAACTGCTCCCGATACGATAGTGGCGGCCGTAGCGGCAAACATCCCCTGAAACAGAAAGTCCGTCCACCAAGTATACCCACCACTGTCAGCGTAGGCAGCTGTCATACCATTGTCGGGAGGGGCGATACCGAAACCCCCAAAACCGAACCAGTCCGAGGTCAGTCCCTCAAAGCCGGGATACATTATATTGAAACCTGCTACAAAATAAGTGAGGAGACCGATGGCCGGTGTCAAGGTATTCTTAAAGAGAATGTTGACAGTGTTTTTGGACTGTGTGAAACCGGCCTCTACCCCAGCAAAACCCAAGTGCATGATAAACACCAAAGCGGTACAGATCATCATCCACACATTGTGGGCAGTGAACAGTGCAGTTGCTCCGACATCAGCAGCAGCTTCGGCGACCGCTGTGGTCTCTTGTAGGGTGTTCGTCACTGCTGCCAGACCGCTCCACTGCACCATGTCCGTAGACACCTCCATCAGTGACGAAAATTCTGTAAAGATTTCTTTCATTGTTAGTTAATTTTAGTATTGAATACTCCGATAAAATTTAATTTCGCTCAAAAAACAGAATTGCAAATAAAGAAATAGTGTGTTGTTCACAAAATATCTTAAGGGTTTATTTTAGGTTACTTACGGACAAAAAGACATGTTTTTTCTGAATTATGCCCTATTTTTGAGCCTACATCTATTTTTTTTTGCTAAAACAGTAATATAGGGCTATTGAAAATCTACATATTTAAAATAATCAAAAAAGAATGAATTATGAGTACGAATATTGCATTTATTCGTTTAATAAGTTTTTAAAATAAAAAATAGACTACTTTTTATATTAAAAATTATATTTTTCGAAAACAATTCTACTTCGGATTCGCTTAACCACTTTCGCTTTTTTCTATATTATCCACTCACAAGCCTTTGATTACATGAGAGTTCAGTGTCCTGACCGATGCTGGATAGCTTGGGAGTATTTAATTTTTGCAGTACCACTGACTCCCTTCCTATCTCATAGGTTATGCCGTTCTTTTTTAGTTCGACGATATGATGTTTTAGAAGGCTTTAAGTGCTGATTTATAAAAACTTATAATTTAAATACATAATACAGGTTGAACCTATGTTAAGGTCTGCGACTCACAACGTACGCACTTTGACGCTGTTCCCATTGACAAGTTTGGCCCTTGCCTTTTCCAGTATCTCGTTATGGCCTAAATGCGTTCATGATATTTTAATTCGTATTATCGGGAAATCTATTTCGGACTCAAGAATATGCAAATCAGACACTTCGATATTTTCCCGGTCTAGCCCGTTAAAAAGGACAGCGCAACCGACGTGGTACAGTCCCTATCGAGAAATACCCTTGCTCAGGTCCTTTTTCCTTAGGGTTCCCTCTTTTTTGGGGAGCGATATGTGCAGCGCAGAATTTTGACTACTTTTTCTCTAAAAAGTAGCGTTCGGCGGGCAGGGCAAAACGTTCTTAAATACCTACAATAGGCCCTTTGACCGCTTTATCGGCCAAGGGAAACGGCATCTTTCCATCCCTACTTTGAGATGTCCGACAGTACCATAACGCTATTAGCTGTTTCATGCTACCTTCACTTCATAATCTCTTGATTTCCAGCTCAAAAAGAAAGTACAAAAAGACCAATGGAAGCACTTCTGTCCTTCGGTTTGGAAATCGATCGATCTAATAAATCATATGAATAGGGGGACATACAATGTTCGAAAGCTATGTTTACGTAGTAAGTGTTTAAAGTTTCAGATACTTCTTGGCTACCCATCCACGAGAAGTTCCATATTCTACCTTTATCCAATTTTTGCCATGCTTTCTAAAAGCACTACCAGATACTATACGTACTTTTTCACCATTTGGAATCGTTTGCAGAATTGTTGATACATCCAACGTGGTATCACTGCGCAAGTGCAAACCGGAAGCAGCGATGACTATTGCCTTGTTTTTGATTGATTCGTTTTTGATTCCTGGTTTGATTGTGGCATAAATGAATAAGATGAAGGATAAGGTAAACCCTATAGAAGCATATTTAATCTTCTTTAGAAATGTGTAGGCGGCTGGTTGTATTTATAACCTGTTCTATATCTCCTATCGATTACAGCCCTAGTCGCAGATAGATAACAGAGCGTCAATCCTAATGCAAGAATTGAAGAATAGAATTCTGATTTAATATCAGAAAATGAACCGATTACAAGGACCAAATAGATACAAAAAAAACAAAAAGATAGGCGATATTTAAAAGCTAAGTTTGTATAAAATGCCCCGGACAGATGAACTGATCAACCTCAAGCCGCTCGTAAGAAAGGACAAAGATGGCAGGGCAAAGTACTCATTGACCAACATGCTGCTTGACAGTATAGAGGAACTGGCACAGAAGCAGGGACAACGTATCTTCGTCGAACAAATGTTCAGGGAAAGCAAAAACCTGGTCGGGCTGGGCGACTATTAGGGGAGGCGTTGGACGGGACTGCACAACCACTTGGCCCCCTGTTGTCATGCCATGTTCATCCTGCTACAATTCAAGCTTGACAACATTGATGAGCAATATTCATCGAATACGGCCAAAAAACTCATCTGCCTTGTCATAGGCTTAAAGAACAGATCCTTCAAAGGGAAACTGACCTGTATTATTGAACAGCACCATAGGGTCAAGAAACAAGAACTTAGGGATAAAATCTACAATGACGAATAGGTCGAAAAAGTAGGACTAGATCGCTGGTATGATTACCATCGCGCTCGTTCGATAAAATCTAGTTGATTTTTTTGCAAAAAAAATATTTTTATCTGGTCTAATAGACACCCTTGGCACCTTAACAGCCAGATTCTTCATGCTTTGCTAAGGTGCCAGATTGGAGTTGGTCGTATGCGTTATCTATTGCGCTATGCAATCGGTCGCCAAGGATATGGGCGGTACACAACCTAATGTTAATTCAGGGGTTTCGGTGAGGCATATACCATTTTTTTGGGATACGCAGGCCTGAAAACAGGAAACCTGCAAAGACCCACCTTTGATCTGTAGTGTATCCTTTGATTCTTTCTGGATATCACATACGAAACTCTTGACCTTGAGATTGTTCAGTGTTAGTTTTTGTTTTTTCATCATTGTTATGGTAAGAATACTGCCTACTCTATTTGGTTTTCGGCTTCCCCTTTGTTTTGTATATCAGGTATATACACTATATAATAGCAGCGTATGTACTTAAGGGATTTGGTGACAGCAGGAGAGGATTTTTTTAGAATAGGGACATCGTATAGATGTCCTGTCGGGAATTTTAGGGATGGTTTGGAATGGGAAGAATTTCTTTTGACTTGGTATCAATGCCTCTTTCTACCCGGACACTTGTAGTTGAGCTTCGTTGTGAGAACTCAAAATACAATATATCATGGTTTATTTTAGAGTTCAGCGTAGTACTGTTAAGGCTATGATTCAAAAAAATCATCTCCATTTCGCTGATTTTTGAGTCCGGTTTTACTTTTTAATACAAATTTGCTTTTTAAATGTCGTGTAAGATTTCGCAGATCATTTTGGGCTAAACAAGGCGAAAACCACAGGGATAGCAGCGCTATCGTGAGGATTTTCAACGCAGGGTAGCGCAAAATGAACAGGAAGATAGGCGACATTTGAAATGTAAGTTTGTATAAGTCATTTGGAAGAGGTGATTGTAGTGGTAACCAAGCTTTATTAGGGGCGAAAACCTTCATTTGATAGGTGTAGATTTTTTGATTTTCTATACGAAGAAAGTTCTCTATGTAAAGAAAACCACCTTTTCTATACAAAAGGCGGTTAGTATGATAGAAAAATGGAGTAATTCACACAGAATGGTCACATAAAAAACCTTGATCGGACTCGAACCTAACATTGGTCAATTTGGCTTTCTTCATAATCCGCATTGCTTTTTTACTAGCTACGGTATGAAACATTCCCTTGAGCATATAAAAATCTTTTCCGCCCCGTTCATCTAACCCTATATAAAATCCATCATAATAGTTGCTCATCGGGTCTTCTTCTACCAAATCTCTTTTCCGTTACATCTGATTTTTCATAATCCATCGGTCCACAGCGACCTGTAATAGAAAAACCAAAGTACCCCTCAACTACATTGCCCTTTTTATCATAAACAGTTACAGGAAAAGTAATTTTATAGGTTATTTCTATTGATATGGGTGAGCTAATGCTATTTAAAAGCGTGCTGTATGAAGCAGGTGCTGGATATAGGCATCCTTTTCACCGTAAATCACGGTATACCTTGAACTAATTTTTCGCTATATTTATCACAGATATCAGGGACTGTCCTACAGCTCCGATATATGGAGATTTTTGTCTTTTTGACCAAAAGACTGTTCTTTCAACTTGGGGATAGGACAAAATGACTGGGAAGATATACGGTTTTTGAAAGGTAAGTTTTTAGGAAAGCTTTTGATACATTTTTCCGAGCATCGGATGGGTTATCGTCATAACCCTAAGGGTTGGAATCTTCCAAACCTCAGGGTTACACTATGCTTGTATTATTTCAGGCTTATACCCATCGGCATTCTGGCGCAATGGCTTGGAGACAAGCTCCTTTTTGAGAGCGTATGTCCTTTTAGGTATCTCCAATGACGGGTCCATTACTGATGATTGGACGATAGGCTTCCGTATATCGGGGCTACTTTCCCGGGATAGCTTCCGATTCGCTTTCTCTTGGGTATAAGCGCTGCATTTGTATTATTCCTTTACGATGCGCTGCACCATCTTTTTTCCGCTGGGTAGCACTGCGCGAAGCAGGTAGACCCCTGAGGTGAGGGAGTCGAGGGTCAGTTTGCCCTGAAGCACCTCTTTTCCGTTCACTACATTTTCCGTACGTATCAACTCCTGCCCTGAGGCGTTCAATAGTGAAATGATGACAGACCCTTTTTCGCTTGTGGTCAGGTGAAAACGGGATACATTGCGGGTAGGGTTGGGAAAGGTTTTCAGGCTTTCCTCATTGATGACGTTCCCCTCCGTATTCGGTAAGTCCCTACGCTGATTGCTCCGTCCGGCATCCTTATCCAGTGCCTCGCAGTACTCCATCATCAGCTCTTCAAAGAGCGCCTGAGTGTTGTAGATATTGTAGCGGCTTCCCCAGTCGGAGTGGTCCCTGAAGGTATAATTGTCGAATTTGTCATTGGCCACTTGTTCGGCACGTTTGTCAAAGTGAAACTGGGAACTTATCGATTCCTGTTTGTATTCGACCCTGATGCGGCCCGCATAGAGATTGTTGCCATTACTGAACACCCGGTTCAGGTTACGGCCCTTGATATGGCTCATGCCGATGTTCCACACCGAATAGGATACCTTTATCCAAGAGGTGATATCGTCGTCGAGGTCTCCACCATCGGCGATGTTCCTATCTATCTGTTTCCAGTTGATGAGATGGGAGATGTTGAGCTCACCGGGCAGTGGACGGAGGCGATCGTCGGTAAATACATTGGAGTGGGCACCGCTAGCGGCACCACTGACCCGCTTGCCTTCCCGGTCAAAGGTCTCTATGTAATAGGAGAAGTAAGGGATATCATCGATTTTGCCCAGCACTTTATTGTTATGGGCGATATAGGGCTTTTCCTTGGTCTTCAGATAGGCACTGTAGCCAAAACTTTCGTTATGTATGATGGCGATACCGAATTCGGGAGTATTGAGCAGAGCTAACTTGCCCATGGGTTTGTTGTACAGGGGGGCACCGCCCCTACTACCATTGCCGGTATAGAATTCGGGGGCATCATCCGAATTCTTCGCTCCGGGAGTCGCGGTAAAACTAGCGGGTACCAAAGTGGTCTCTATGGTCAACTTCCCTTTTAGGGCGATCTCCCCAAAAACGACCTGTGGTCTCGGGGGAGGTACGGGCAGTTTGATTTCCTGATCGTCCTCTTTGACCTTGTCCCTGATGTTTTCGTACTCTAACTTACGGGCATAGGCCAGTTTTTTGGCCCTAGAAGCTCCCGTCAGGTCGGTAATCCCTCCGGCCACGCCCAACAGTCCACTGAACATCCCTCCATTGGACTCTGTCAGTATTCCGGTAAGGCCACTGGACAGCAGACCGCCCGTGGCAGCGCCCAGTAGCATATCTCCGACACCGCCTACGATGGAGAGGATACCATTGGCCGTTTCGGCCTGGGCATCGCCTTCGGCCACTTCCATCTCGATGAGGGCTACTTCTTTCTCCCAGTCCTCTATCTCGGCTCCGACCAGTGTGCCCGTCACTTCTTCGGTAAAGTCCATGGCATTGAAGTCTTCCAACTGGGCCAGCGTAACATCGCCCAGGGTATTTTCCAGACTACCGAAATCATTGTCCATCACCCCGAGCAGGAAATTTTCATCTTGTTCGGCCCATTCATCGTACTCTTCGGTGCCTGCCGGTATGGCCCCCCCTTCCAGACGACCGACCAAAGTCAAGTCACCTGAGGTGGTCTTGGTGACGGTCAGTTGTATGCTGGATTCGAAAAAGTCGATACAGGGGTCGTACTCCATGACGAAATCAGAGAAGTACCAGCTGCGGCCGGGACTGGAATAGTAAGGTACGGTACGGCTATAGGAAGAGGCCACGGTCTCATCCAATGCGCGCATTTGCTGTAGGCCGCCCCATAGTCTGGGGCTGTAATCGGGGTCTCCGGAGATATTACCCGGCTTGCCACTGTCCATGCTCAGGCTTACGGTCAGTTGGTTGGCGATACTTTCGTTTTTGGAATATAGGAATACCCGTAGGATGCCCGTTATTCTGTTGTACAATAGCACATAGGGAAAGATGGGCGCGGGGTCGACTTCCGTACCATCGGCAGCATAGCCCAAATGGGCCTTGACCAGCTCCCAGCCCTCCGCGGCGACAAAATCTTCTCCTCCCAAATAGCTGCCATTTCCTTTGAACTGTGCCGATATCCCTCCAAAGGCGGTCTCGTTACTGTAAAAGGGGCTAAAGACCAGCTCTTCATTGATGCCGCTTTCTTGGTAGCGAAGAGGCCACTGTGTGGCTTGCCAATCGAAGGTATTGATGAGTTCCCTGCCTTGATTATAGGGCATATAAGGGTCCGAGGAGACAAAATCGCTACCCGCCAAAGTTCCCTTATCGTCCAGGGTATTGACTAGGCTCTTCGGCTTATAGGAGATATCGACCTGCCCCTTCTTGAGCTGTAAGAGCATACGGGCCGTACGGGAAACGGTCTGGTTGATAAAAAACTCCGCTGGGACGACCCCTTTCAGTTCCACGGTCTTACTGCCCTGCTTGGCAACGAACACATCTTGGTTTTCGAATCCAAAGGTAATCGTTTTCCCTGTTTTGAAAGTGGTCTTTACCTCATGTTCGATACCCTTGTTCGTAAAGGGCAGTTCTTGTGTGCCACTGCGGTAGATAAGGGATATCTTACCGCTTTTCACCTTTATTCCCAGTTGCGGTCGTGCTTGGGCAAATACCTCTTTCGTAAAGTGATGGTGGGTATAGTGCAGAAAGCCAAGTATCCCTTCCGTACCTGATTTTATCTTCATCTTAAAAGCGTCTTTGGCCAGGTCGGTGACAAAGAAATTGGTCGAGACGTAGTTCTCCGGCACAGATACACTGGACTGGGAGATGGTGGTCCGGTCGTCCCTCTGTTCGATGTCACCTTCGCTATCTTCCGATACTTCTTCAAAAACAATATGTGTAAAACCATCGGTGGCCTTCAAATCGGCCTTGACGAGCTTGAAGCGGACGATATCGTCGATTTCGAGTACATGGCACCCGCAACTGGCCGTGCCACCCGAGGGGAGCGCTTTGGTGATGAGTACTTTTCCCGCCGAAGTGGCATCGCCTTCCTCCTCGTCATTGTCCTCGGGGTGTATGAGTCCCAGTGACAGTTGTGAGGCTTCGACTTCGGCAGTGGAGGCGAACCTGGTATTGCCCGTAGTGGTGATTTCTAAGGGTCTCCCTCCGTTTTCCGGCCGTGCACTGTAGAGCTGAAAAGTACCGTCTGTGGTATTTTCCACACCCCAGAAGTAGAAGTGGTTCTTGGAGGCATCGAAACTACGAAATTCCAAAGCACCGTTGCGTTCCCTGAGGTAACGCTGGCTCCCATCGTCTGCCTGTAAGTGAAAAAGGCCCCTCACACTGGAGCCGGAGCGCAGTAGCTGTGGAGCAGCCATGGGCGAGTCCTGAGCGGCCACTTCCGGTAAGTGGAAGAGAATCAGTAGCAACAGCACTGCCCCGTATAGGTAATGTGTAAATGTATTTTTCATGAATTTTTTGATGATTGTTGAACCCGAGTTATGCATTGGCCTATCTATTATGGACCTGATCTTCTTCAGATCAGTGAAATGCAGGTGTTTTTCGAATTGGCCGTAGTGGTGCTGGGCCGAATCCAAGAAACCCGCTGATTTATTGTGCTTCAGGCCCTCATGGCGAAGTACTATTGCAGAATTCGGGTTGAATGGATGAAAACCGGCGATACCATCGCTCGATAGTATTCCAGAGCGCGATGACCGGATTCCTTATAAGTTTCTTGAGGGGTTTGGAAAAATGGAGATGCCTATCGATACCATGGACCGTAGCGGCCAAAGTCGAAGGCATAGGCCCCTTTTCCGTATTACTTTAGTCTCTTCTGTAGGTCGGCATTCTTTTTTTCGAGTTCTTTCAGCCGTTTTTCCATGGAGATCAAGTGCAGGTAGAGTTCTTCGATGTTTTCTACTGACTTCGTGACCACTTCGGGGATGTCCAGACCTGTACTGAGGACTTCTTTTTCACTGGGCATGTTGGGGAGGTGCCGGTGTTCGATAACGAACTGTTCCACTTCCGGAAGAGGGCGTTTCTTATAACCGGGAGCAAATACATAGTCAGGGAAACTTTCCAGGGAAGTGATGAAAGAAGTGGCCCTGACACGACCGGATACTTCCAGTCTTTCCCTAGGGGAGACGGTTCCTATGCCTAGCTTGCCCTCATCTGTCAGACGCATTTTTTCTTTTACCCTCGATTGGGTATCACCATCGAAGCCGAAAATGATATCTTCTTCTTCCGAGCTATCGTCGCGATCGCCTACGAGGTAGAGTGCCTTTTTATCCGAAAGGGCACCGCCCTGTAGGAGTAGGTTTTTGCTATTTCCCAGTTTTACATTTCCTTGTACCTCCAGTTTTTCCGTAGGATTTTCGATACCGATACCGATGTCGCCTTTGATATAGGCACTGCCTTCGGCATGGAACAGTTGTACGGGGTTTTTGGTACCCAGCCCCAGTTTTCCATTGATATTGACCTTATCGTCCTCGAAGTCTCCCCAGATCAAAGGATCATTGCTCTCCGAATTTTCGATGTAAAGCTGATTGTTGCCCTCGGACCTGCTGCCAGCTTGATAGCCCAGAAAGATGTTGCCCTCACTCGTTCTGTTAAAAGAGCCGGTAGAAGCTCCTATAAAAGTATTTTTATCGCCGGCCCCTTGGTCTCCACCACTTAAGAATCCGATAAACACATTGTTATCGCCGGAACTTTTATAGCCTGTCTGCTGGCCAACGGATACATTTCTACTTCCATGGACACTGAAGGAACCACTTTGTTTTCCTACGAAAACATTGCCGTTCCCTTTGTTTCGCTCTCCTGCATCGGCCCCTATACTTGTATTGTTGGTTCCTTGGGAGTTACCGGAATCCGGTCCTAGGTTTACGTTTTGCGCATGGGCAATGCTCCCTGCGGATAGACCTACCGCAAGCATGAAACACCGAAGTGTACGCTTTTTGCTACGTTGGAGAAGGAGTGAGATTTTCTTTTTTTGAAATGAATTTTGCATGATGGATATCTATTTTGTGATGTGATAAGGTAGGCTCACCGATTTGTTCCTCGATGGCTTCTGCCTCTTTTGTTCTCACAAAATTCCATGTATATCCCTTTATTTAATATAATATTTACGACAAATACTATCACTTTTCCGACAGCTGTTTTTGGTGATTTGGCGGAATCGTTTTATGAAAAATGATAAAAAAAACAGTAATGGGCCTTGTGTACCCGCCCTTATGATAGCTAAGAGACTGTTTTGAAATTAAACCCAAAATGTCCATTAGAAAATCTATTCCGGACTTAATACAAACTTAGCTTTTAACTATCGCCTATCTTCCTGTTCATTTTGCCTCACTCTGCGTTGACCATCCTCGCGATAGCGCTGCTATCCCTGCGGTTATCGCCTTGATTGAAACCAAAATGACCCGCGGAATCTTATACGACATTTAAAACCCAAATTTGTATAACTGGCTTCAAATCAGTAAATGAATGCGTTTTTTGAATTCACCGTAGCGGTGCTACGCTGAATCCAATAAAACGCCCTGATTTATTGCCATTTAAGTCCTCATGACGAAGTTCCAATGAACATTCTAGGTTAAATGTAAAATTTGGAATCACTTATTTTGGATAGGACCGAGCGTTAAACCCGGATCATGCGTTGGAAAATCTACTGCGGCCTTAAATAGCTGCAAACCGGTCGTTACACTACGTTTTTTGAATTCACCATAGCGGTGCTTACAGTACACGACAATAAATACGAAACTTCAGTGTTTGTATTTGAAAAAGGGCTTCGGCCGGTCTGTCGCGTGAGCCATTGACAAAAATAGCCTGTCGCGCTAGCTAGCGGAAATTTTCAACGAAATCAAGAAGTACATAAGAAAGAAAAAGATACATTTTATACCCAGACGCAATTGATTTGGGAAAGACCTAAAATCATTGCGAAAGCACTGTTCCGCTCGGAAAAGCCCTAATGACCAATCTACCAATGACGATTGTACCAATGCAGGATTTTCCCATAATTTGTCGGACCCCAAATTTCCCATTTCACTTTTTCTTGAGTATAAAACAGTCTCTAAGGCCCTAGTGGTTTCTTTTGCTTGGGTATGATGGACAACTTTCATTGAACCATCTCTTTGGGCTTCTCCCTTTTCCACCGTCGATGCGACCATAGCCAGCCCGAAGGGTCATCGATGATCAAACGCTCGGAAACATCGATGTACCGGTCCAGTACCTTGGTTTCCCCTTTGGTATAGGGAGGCTCACCGATAGGAACAAATTCAATATCGAAATACCCGCGCTTGGGACTGAGTATTTTCATAAAGACCACGGCACTATCCGTAATGCGTGGGATGACATCCAGGCCTTGGAAAAAAGCCGTGTCCTGATGGAGCATGCGTGCCCAGTGGATTTTCGTACTTTCACCTGGCACCTGATCGGCATTGATAGCGATACACTTTTGTAGCCCTTTCCTTTTGATGATGCTGCGAAAGGCATGTTTCTTTTCTATCATGTGTCCGCCGAACCGGGAGCGGGACTGTAGTACTAGTCTATCTATCTTGGTATTGCTCAGTTTCTGGTAGATACCATCTACGGGAAAGGGGAGTTGCAGACAACCGCCCAATAATGCCCACTCCCAGTTGAACTGATGATTACAGGCAATGACCACGGAAAGTCCTCTGGCCTGAAAGTCTTCCATAAGCTCCATGTTCGTAAAGCGTACTCTACGGTTCAGCCGATGGGCCGGTATGGTAAAGCTCTTCAATGTCTCCATAGCAAAATCGGCAAACCTTTTGTAGAACTGCTTGGCTATCTTTTCGATTTCCTGATGGGAATAGTCTGGAAAAGAGTTATTTAGGTTTTTATATACTATTTTTTTACGGTAACCCAGAACATGATATACCAGTACATATAGGACATTGGAGATACCATAGAGCCACCATAGTGGGAGCCGTGAAACTAGTTTGATTAGAAATACCATAGTCGAAAATCACTGAAACCCCCAAAAATAGCCGTAAAAACTTAAAAAGACCAAAAATCAGAAATTTTAGAGTGACAGGTCTATTATGGAAATAGGTAAGTTATAAATTACTATCGTATTGAAGTTACTCTTGAGGGCGTTCTGGAGCCATAGATAGACTTTCTCAAGATAGTAGAGGAAAGAACCGGGGATGGAAACCGGCCTTGTTAAAGTAGTGTTATTCTTCTATATCTTCCTCGGAGGAGTGTTTAACCGGGGAGGCGGAGTGTTTTTCGACTGAATTATAAGAAGCTTCTGGAGAAGACGAACGTTGTACCAATTTTTGTTCTGTGGTATTGATTTGATTGTTGATGATTTTCGATGAGGTGGTCAGGTTAGACTTTTGAATCGTACTGTCCACAGAGCGATTTTTTGATTCGTCTGCTGTGTAATGTGTTTTGGAAGCACTACTCACTGTGGGGATATTGCTTTCCTTTACAGCAGTGCCGATTTGACTTTTGTAAGCAAAATCTTTTAATGTTTCTTGTAATACATGTTGAATGACAATAGTTTGTTTCGGATTATTATTGAGCTTATCTGTTCCGAACCACAAACGGGTACTGTTATTGTTTTCTTGGAGTTGAGTATATAATTTCAATCCTAGATAGGTAGCACCATTGATGCGGGGATTGCTTATAATAAAATATTCCTCCTCTTTTTTCGCCCGACCGAAGTTACGCGTATGTTGGAGCCAAAGCAATTTTACCTGAGAGAGATTTCTTTCTACATCAATATGGTATCCACTGTGCTCAACATCTTCGATGAGCTGGGTTTGAAGAGCGGGTGACTGTGCCTGTAACGTAGTCAGGGAAAAAGTCCCTAAAACTATCAAAAAAATATACGAAAACCTTTTCATAAAGAAGCTGTTGTTAGGTACTAGAAATGTATTCTTATACCTATATTTCGAATGATCTAGTATCGCAATATACGTAAAAATGGCTTAACATGGGAGTAATATGCAGAATACTTTAGGGAAAACGGCTTATTTTCTCACAAAAATTGAAAAAACTTACCTCTATCAGTTATGATACAAAAGAAAATCCTCATCACGGGCGGGACGGGTCTTGTGGGCAGTCTTCTGACAGAACAGTTAAAGGATGCAGGTCATCAGGTCTGCTATCTGAGCCGAAGCGCAGGGACCAAAAATGGCGTGAAGGCCTATCGCTGGGATATAGAAAAACAGGAAATCGATGGCGAAGCACTGCATGGAGTAGACCATATCATCCATCTGGCGGGTGCAGGAGTGGCCGATGATCGATGGACCGATGAGCGGAAAAAAGTAATATTGGATAGTCGTGTAAAGTCAACAAAGCTACTCTACAAAACCCTGAGTGCCCTACAGGACAAACATCAGGTCAAATCTTTTGTATCCGCCTCGGCCATTGGCTATTATGGCTTTCATAATAGTGAAGAAATGCTGGACGAATCCAGTTCCGTAGGGGATGATTTTCTGGCCAATGTCACCCAAGCTTGGGAAGAGAGCTGTGAGCCTATAGCGCGGCTGGGCATCCGCGTGGTGAAGATAAGGATAGGCATTGTCCTGAGTGAAAAAGGGGGCGCACTGCAAAAAATAGCACAACCTGTAAAGTGGGGCGTCGGTGCGCCTTTAGGTACCGGTAATCAATACATGAGCTGGATACATATCGAAGATCTTTGTGGGATTTTCCGTTTTGCCCTGAACAACGAATCCATGGAGGGCCCATATAACGGAGTGGCTCCTAATCCTTTGACCAATAGCGACTTTACGGCCAAGGTGGCCAAAGTACTTAGAAAACCCTATTTTCTGCCTGCGGTACCTGCTTTTATCCTACGTTTGTTACTGGGCGAGATGGCGCAGATAGTACTGACAGGAAGCAAGGTCTCCCCGGATAAAATCATAGAAGAGGGCTACATGTTTCGTTTCAAAGAAGCTGATCGAGCACTGAAAAATTTACTGGGTCACGAAAGCATGTCATAAAACAGTAGGAAAGGAGGTGTTTTCACACATGTGGTCAAAAAGTAAAGTTTGTGTTTGTGTTTGGCGATAGTACTTATGGATAGAGTTCTCAATACGGTATATCTTCCTACCCACCGCGTAAGATTGATGGTGATATTACCTTGGAATTCTTGGACCGGTAGTTGTGGGGCCATCCGAAAGATCGTTACTTCGGCGAATCTCAAGACCCGCGATCTGACTTGAGAAGATTCAGCGGTAGTGCACTCTTAAACCCGGATCATGCGTAGGAACTTCGTAACGAGGGTTTAAATGTCCATACATCAGGGAGTTTTATTGGATTTAGCATAGCACTGCTATGGTGAATTCAAAAAACGTAGTGCAACGACCGGTTTGCAGATAGTTAAATCCGCAGTAGATTTTTCAATGCATGATTCGGGTTAAAGACAATGACGATTGATTCCGGGTTCTGCACGAGCTCACTGTGATGTCTATTATTAGTGGTTTCGTGAATACGCTATAATTAGATGCTTCGTTATGAGAGTTTAAAAACAATGAAAGGTTCAGGCCAAAGGTTCGGCGAATACCTATGGAGATAAAAGAGATAAGTAGTACGGTCGAACTACATATATGACCCGGGTTTATACTTCTATTATCAGGTTTTGGGAAGTGTGCAATAGTCTAATGTTCAATCATAACGTATGGATTTTCAGGACATACTATGGGGTTACCTTTTAGGATAATCGAGAATACATAACTTTGGATGGAGTAAGTACCGATGGACGATCAGGGCATCTATCAGTCGCTTGTTGAATTCATATACTTGTGGTATTTTTAAAATTCACCTCTTTTTTTGGAGACTGAGGAACTGTATTGAATATATCTTTAAATTTTCCAATGGACTACTACTTTTGGCCGCACCGTTCTATTGAAATCTTAGCCGCTAACACAGCTATCGTGGACGCTTACGGTATCCAGATGCATCGATGTATTTTAGGATAATTCTTAACGAATCTCCGAATCAACAAAATTTCAATTACCCTTAGAAAACCACAATAATGAATAAAAAACAAAAGACAGATAACATCAAGACCCTAGCGAACATGACTGAAGAAGAAAAGAAAATTCATCAGGCTTTTGAAGATAAAAACTGGAATGAGATCAAGAGTTCCGATTCATGGGTGATTTTCAAAGTGATGTCCGAACTCGTAGAAGGTTTTGAAAAGCTGGCTAAAATAGGGCCATGTGTATCCATATTTGGTTCGGCCAGGACGCAGCCCGACCATCCTTATTATAAAACTGCCGAGGCCATAGCCTCTAAAGTAGTCCGACATGGTTATGGCGTTATTACAGGAGGAGGTCCCGGTATCATGGAAGCGGCCAACAAAGGAGCGAACAGTGAAAACGGTAAGTCCGTAGGGCTGAATATCATGTTGCCCTTTGAGCAGGGAGGCAATATCTATATCGATCCTGACAAACTGCTGATGTTCGACTATTTTTTCGTGCGGAAGGTCATGTTTGTCAAGTACTCCCAAGGATTTATCGTGATGCCCGGCGGCTTCGGTACCTTGGATGAGCTGTTCGAGGCCATGACGCTGATACAGACAGGGAAGATAGGCAAGTTTCCCATTGTACTGGTAGGTAAAGAATACTGGTCCGGTTTGATAGACTGGATAAAAAATACCCTTCTCAGTAAAGAGAAGAACATCAGTGAAAAAGACTTGGACCTCTTTTCTTTGGTCGAAACACCAACGGAAGCAGTCAAGGCCATCGATGATTTTTATTCTAAATATTTGTTATCACCTAACTTCTAATTCGTCAATTTGAACTACGGATCTCTATTCATCTCTACGGCAGCGGTACTCTTACTGGTGCTTTACATCATCTACAATGAGGGCAAGAACCCTTATCCTGTAAGCGATTATTCGGTAACTGTAGCGAATGTTGAGCATTTGATGCCCGAAGTGACCCCGGACCAGAAGCCCAATGCCCGCTCACTGGAACTGCCCAAGTCGATGAGCTTCGCGGGGGAGGAGGTGCCACTGAGTGTATCGCATGTCAGGGAGAGACTGGATAGAGAACTCCATATCAACACCTATTGGCATAACAACACCATATTTTTGATGAAAAGGGGCAACCGCTGGTTGCCGCAGATGGAGAAAATACTAAAGAAAAACGGCATCCCCGATGATTTCAAATACCTGACAACCATAGAAAGCGGTCTGGTCAATGCCGTTTCTCCGGCGAAAGCGGTCGGTTTCTGGCAATTGTTGAAATCTTCGGCCAAGGAAAACGGTCTTGAGATTAACAAAGAGGTCGATGAACGCTATAATCCTATCAAGGCTACCGAAGCCGCATGTAGTTATCTCAAAAGAGCACATCGCAAATTTGGTAACTGGACCAATGTGGCCGCTTCTTATAATCGGGGTATGGCCGGATTACAGAAGGCCATGAACAATCAGCAGGAAGACTCTTATTATGACCTCCTCCTGAACAGTGAGACTTCCCGTTATGTCTTCCGTATACTGGCCATCAAGGAGATATTCGAAAATCCCGAAAAGTATGGCTTCGCTATTGACCGAGAACACCTCTACAAAGAGGAACCCCTTCGCTACCTCACCATAGAAAAAACCATTCCCGACCTGATATCCTTCGCAAAAGCACAAGGCATCAGCTACCGATTGTTAAAGCGGCATAACCCTTGGTTAAGGGCAAACAAACTTACCGTGCGAAAAGGTAGGACCTATCGTATTGCCCTACCTGTGGATACGGGTGAGGGAAAGTAAGCGAACCTTTCGATAATCGGGTGTTTTTTTTCATACCGCACGGTGGCGGCACGATTATGCTCCTTACTATCAGGTAGGCTGGGATATCCTGAATATTCCTCAGCCCTTATCCTCACGACTTTCATAAAAATCACCTACTTTTGACGCAGTGGTATACTCAAAGGATTTCCCTTCTTTTTTGAAAGAAGGACAGTAAAATAAAGTATTATGACCCGATTGACTTCATCAAATGGGTGAAATGCCCATCTGCCCTTAAGTCATAGAGAAGGGTTCATTACGATTTTTCAAGTCGGTACATTTAAAAATAAAGGGCTTGAGGCCCCAATCCTGAGGTAAGCTATAAATGGTAAATGATAAGCAGGAAAATAGGCATGATTTGATGTATATCAAGGATGACTTATGAAAAAAGCCCCTGCGAGCAGCGACGGTTCTGCTGCTATCATGGATTACCGGGACAATCAGAACATTATGATCATAATCAATAAATAACAATGAGTCAAAATTCAACATCGGGAGGCCCGAAATCCTCTCTATACAAACCCCACCCTTGGCACGGCATAGAAATAGGAGACCAATCGCCGAGCATTATCACTTGTTTCGTGGAAGTAGTACCTTCGGATACGGTCAAGTATGAAATAGACAAGACCAGCGGCTACCTACGGATAGACCGACCACAGAAATACTCCAATGTATGTCCGGCACTCTACGGGTTCATACCCAAGACCTACAGCGCCGAGCGTGTTGCCACCTTCTGTAACGAGAAAACGGGCAGGACCAATATTGTCGGTGATGAAGACCCCATTGATATCTGTATTCTGGCAGAACGCTACATTACGCATGGTGACATCTTGGTCAACGCACTTCCCATAGGTGGGTTTCGAATGATAGACGAAGGTGAAGCAGATGATAAACTAATAGCTGTACTGAAGGACGATAGCGTCTATGGCAACTATACGGGAATCAAGGACTGCCCGGAAAGCATCATCAATCGGTTGAAGCATTATTTCCTGACCTATAAAGACCTCCCCGGCAATAAAAGAGAATGCGAAATCACCGACGTCTACGACAGAGAGGATGCCTATGAAGTCATCCGTCGTGGTGTGGATGACTATAAGGCGCATTTTTGACCTGTAGAAATTACAGAAGGCCGTAATAGACCTGCATTCCAAATGTTGCTTAAAATGAACAGGAAGACCTGCGGCCTTTGAAAGGTAAGTTTATATTGGAACGAGGAAAGGAGCATTTGTCATAAAACAGTGCTCCTTGTTTAGGCTTATGCTTTTCGGGCTACACACCTTATGCCCGTTTGAGGGCAACATGAGCCTTAAGAGCGGCGGTATGAAATATATAAGTTGGTATTGGAGACGGTTTTGAGGTGCCTCTTTTATTTTCATGTGTATTGTATTGATTTTCAGAAGGTACATGGAATGGGCCAGTGAGCGATATTCATCCCAAGCTTTTGCTTTCTCCATCAAGCTCATTGTTGTCGGTGTTACTTTGGGTGTATCATTTCGTTGAGCCTGTATTTCAAATGATGCCGTGGTAAAGCAAGATATATCCAAAAGGTATTATATAGGCTATCACCAGAGGGTAATCTACAAATCAGTATTGTTTTTGAACAATTTACACCTGATTTTTGTATTTTTCTAAATTGTGGGGCGGAAGATGCCCTCGACTATATTACAATACACCTATAGATACTATACCATGCTCAAAGATGAAGGCCTTTCCAAGGGGCTTGCGGATAAGAAAAGTAAAGAAAACAAGACACCACTTCCCGAATTGTATGATAATGAGTTGATAGAGGTGCTGGGTGCACGTGAGCATAACCTCAAAGATATCAATGTCACGTTTCCCCGCAATAAGATGGTCGTCATCACGGGTATCAGTGGTAGTGGCAAATCTTCCTTGGCCTTTGATACCATCTATGCAGAAGGCCAACGGCGCTATATGGAAAGTTTTTCCGCTTATGCACGTTCTTTTATAGGGAACCTGGAACGGCCCGATGTCGATAAGATTAATGGTCTGAGTCCTGTCATCTCCATAGAGCAGAAAACTACCTCCAGAAACCCGCGTTCTACGGTAGGCACCATCACGGAAATATACGATTTCATGCGATTGCTCTTTGCCCGTGCCGGAGAGGCCTATTCCTACAATACGGGCAAAAAGATGGTCCGCCAATCGGAAGCTCAGATGCTCGATCACATCTTTGCCCATTTTGATAAGGAAAAGCTGTCTTTGCTCGCCCCACTGGTCAAAGGAAGGAAAGGACATTACCGGGAGCTGTTCCAGCAGGTACGGAAGTCCGGTTATACGAAAGTCCGGGTAGACGGAGAGCTCATGGAACTGGTACCCAAGATGCAGGTAGACCGTTACAGGACACACGATATCGAAGTGGTCATCGACAGGATCATCGTCAATGAGAAGGACCGCTACAGGATAGGACAGTCTTTGGCAGCTTCTCTCAAAGAAGGTAAGGGGATTATCATGTTACTGGATGAGCGTGGCGAGGTGCATCATTTTTCCAAATACCTGATGGACCCGGAAACAGGACTCTCCTATGATGAACCCGCACCGAACACCTTTTCCTTCAACTCACCCTATGGAGCCTGCCCTACCTGTAACGGACTGGGAGTGGTAGAGGAGATTACTGTGGACTCCATTATTCCCGATGATAGTATCAGTATCAGTCGTGGAGGTATATTGCCTTTGGGCGAGTTCAGGGATATCTGGATTTTCAAAAAGATAGAAGCGATACTCAAGCGTAACAAATCCAGCTTGAGTACCCCCATACATAAAATACCCAAAGAGGTAATGGACATCCTGCTCTATGGAGATGAGGTCCCCGTTGCCGTAAAATCTACTAAATATCCCGGTACGGACTGGCAGGCCAAGTTTGAGGGCATCATCAAATTTCTGGAGAAGCAGAAAGAGGGTGGCTCCGATAAGATACTGAAGTGGATAGAAGAGTTCATGGAAATAAGGACCTGCGCCTCTTGCGAGGGCATGCGTCTTAAAAAAGAAGCGCTGCACTTTAAGATCGACAACAAGCACATAGCCGAACTGGCACTGCTGGACATCCAGAGTTTGAGGGATTGGTTCGAGGGACTGGAGATACGCCTGAGCGATAAGCAGAACCTCATCGCCACAGAAATACTCAAAGAGATCCGTAAGAGAATAGGTTTCCTGCTGGATGTAGGACTGGATTACCTCCACCTGAACCGACCGCTGAAGACACTCTCGGGCGGAGAGGCACAGCGTATACGTCTGGCCACTCAGATAGGTACGCAACTGGTCGGTGTACTCTATATTTTGGACGAACCCAGTATCGGCCTGCATCAGCGGGATAACGTAAAACTGATCAAAGCACTACAGGACCTGCGCGATTTGGGCAACTCCGTCATTGTAGTCGAGCATGATAAAGATATGATGCTCGACTCCGATCATATTATCGATATAGGACCGGGTGCAGGTCGGCATGGAGGACAGATTGTTGCCCAAGGTAGCCCGGAGGTATTTTTGGAGCAGGGCAGTCTAACAGCGGACTACCTAAAAGGTAATGTCAGCATCGCTGTACCCGAAGAAAGGCGAAAGGGCAATGGCAAAAAGCTCAAACTTACAGGAGCAACGGGCAATAACCTGAAAAATGTCACCTTGAACCTACCCTTGGGGACACTGACCCTGGTCACGGGTGTTTCGGGCAGTGGCAAATCCACTTTGATCCACGATACCCTGTTTCCTATTCTCCGTCAGCATTTCTACCGCTCACGGACAGCACCCATGCCCTATAAGGACATCAAAGGACTGGAGTACTTGGACAAGGTCATCGAAGTCGACCAGTCCCCTATCGGGCGTACACCCAGGTCCAATCCGGCAACCTACACGGGTGTGTTCAGTGATATCAGGAGCCTGTTTTCCAATCTGCCAGAGGCAAAGATAAGAGGCTATAAACCGGGACGTTTCTCTTTTAATGTCAAGGGCGGGCGCTGCGAGGTATGCGAGGGGGCAGGTCTGAAGCTCATCGAGATGGATTTTCTACCTGATGTCCACGTCCACTGTGAGGGCTGTAAGGGCAAACGCTATAACAGGGAAACACTGGAAGTACGCTTTAAGGGGAAATCGATTTCCGATGTACTGGAAATGACCGTGGAAGAGGCGGTGCATTTTTTCGAGCATCAGCCCAAAATATTGCGAAAGGTCCGGACCCTCAATGATGTGGGCCTTGGATACATCACTATAGGCCAGCATGCCACTACGCTCTCCGGTGGAGAGGCACAGCGGGTCAAACTGGCTACCGAACTTTCTAAAAAGGATACGGGCAAAACCTTGTACATACTGGATGAACCCACAACGGGGCTGCACTTTCAGGATATCCACCACCTATTGGACGTACTGACCCGATTAGTAGATAAAGGAAATACCGTACTCATCATAGAACATAATCTCGATGTCATCAAAGTGGCCGATTATATCATCGATCTTGGACCCGAAGGAGGCGACAAAGGAGGTAATATCGTGTTTCAGGGGCTTCCTGAGGGCCTGATTAAAGTTGAAGAAAGCTTTACGGGTAAGTTTCTGAAAGAAGAACTGGGATAGAAAGGCTGTACATACTCTTTTCATCAATACACGGGATTGTTTTGGAATTTGCCCTCACTCGTTTTGAGCGTAGGATGAGGTGGGACCGGACGTGGGGAAAATCAAGCTCGAAACGTTCAAAAAAGGCGCTTATTTGAGTGCAGCGCCTTGTGTCTTTTCAGCGTAACAAATTGATTTTTTAGTAGGTATTTCACCCTCTTGGACATTGCACAGGCCGGCCCAAAGCCTTTTCCGACTTCGCCCTCGTTCTTTTTATCAAGGAATAGGCTGTATCCGTTCGTAAACACCATTAAACCCGGATTATACATTAGCCCTTCTATTGCGGCCATAAATGACTGAAAATCAGTAACTGAATGCGTTTGTCAAATTCACCGTAGCGGTGCTACGCTGAACCCGATAAAACGCCCTGTGGAATTGCAATAAAAAACTGGACAATAAGTTAAGCACATTTTGAATAATTGATTTTACTAAACTCTTCTGGAGT
>CANLOE010000088.1 GCA_947492745.1 uncultured Cyclobacteriaceae bacterium
AAAATCTATTCCGGACTTAACTGGCTTCAAATCAGTAAATGAATGCGTTTTTTGAATTCACCGTAGCGGTGCTATGCCAAATCCAATAAAACTCCCTGATTTATTGTTATTTAAAACCTCATTACGAAGTTCCAACGCATGATCCGGGTTAAAAAAGAGAAACCATGACGCTAACCAGGGTTTCGCCACGGCCTCAGCAACATTGATTTTCCTAAAAAAAGCGCCCTAACTACATTATCCCATTGTAAACGAGTATTATTCGCTCATAATTTTCCCTGAACACCAGGTCGCAAGCTCAATTTGATTCGGAAACAGTGTATATTGGGATTCACAATCAAAGAATTATATTTTTTTTCCAGTGATGCAACGTTTGCAGCAGCATCTGCATCTTGATGGTGAACGTAAATAACATGAAGCTCAGCATACTTAGACCCGATACAGATGAAACACTCATAGCAGGCTGTCTAAAAGGGGACAATAAGTCCCAAAAGGCACTCTATGAACGCTATGCACCTAAAATGCATACGGTATGCTTGCGCTATATCAAGGATTGTGGAGAGGCCGAAGGTACTATGCTGAATGGTTTCATGAAGGTCTTCGACAAGATAGCACAGTTCAAGTCGGAGGGCAGTTTCGAAGGCTGGATCAGACGGATCATGGTCAACGAGTCTTTGTCCTATATCAGAAAACATAAGGCCATGTACTTGGAAGTGGATATCGACAAAGCGGCAAATGAGCC
Organism: uncultured Cyclobacteriaceae bacterium; assembly: GCA_947492745.1. GTDB lineage: Bacteria > Bacteroidota > Bacteroidia > Cytophagales > Cyclobacteriaceae > Aurantiphycus > Aurantiphycus algarum. The sequence continues at coordinate 740 of CANLOE010000088.1, forward strand.
CGACTTCAACTCCCTGGACAATCACTTGGAAGCAGATGACCTATTGGCAATGATACAACGGTTGCCCATCGGTTACCAGACGGTATTCAATCTGTATGCTATCGAGGGGTATTCCCATAAAGAGATAGCCGCACAGTTGGGCATCAGTGAAAACACGTCCAAATCACAGCTCAGTAGAGCAAGAGCGCTCTTGAAAAGTTACCTGAACAAGAGCGAACAGATCATTAGGAATAAAATCGGAACGACATGAGCGATAAAGACCTTGATTATTTATTCAAATCCAAGCTGGACCGGCACAGTACTCCACCCTCGCCTCAGAGCTGGGATACACTGCATCAAAAGTTACACCCTGTCAGTCAAAAAAGAATAGGCTACTGGCACCGGATATACCATGGCAGTGCAGCGGCCGTCGCCATACTATTGGTCTGTAGTGTACTACTTTCGCAGTGGCAACAGGAAAAGAACATCCAATTACTAGCACATAAGACTGAATCCCTCGGAGAAAAGCCCAGTCCCTCCATCACCTCCCAGCTTGGTAACAGCACTGAAACAGCGGAGAAAGTGGTCTCTAAGGAGGGTGGTGTAGCCCAACAATCGGAGGAAACAACAATAGGAACTACTGAAAATCACCCAATCGCCATGACAGAGGCAAAGCCTTCCGCGACTACAGAATCAGAATCACCGGACTCGGGTACCGACAGGAAAACGGGGCGTTCCATAGCAAAAGACACTTCCTATAGGATTCCTGAAAAGGGAAAAAACGATATTCGAACGAATCGTGGGAAACTCCCAGAGAACCCAAGCACGGACGGCGATAGGGTGGCTTCGGCCAATACCGACAATAGCGAAGATATGCCCATCATTGAAAAAGCGAAGGTACTACTTAGTACTACGGAAGAAGGACGGAAAGAAGGACGGAACAAGAACAAAAACATGCCCCATATCGAAAGCGAAAGTCCCTCTTCCATAAAAATAGTCTATACACTCGAACCCGTTATACAAGAGGTCCCACTCCCCATCAATGATCATCTCAGCGTTGAGGAAGAGCAGCCCAAAAAAGAACGAGGCCTAAAAAGAATCGTTGGTCTGGCCAAAAAATTGAAGAATACGGAACTGAGCATTGCCAATCTTAGGAGTGCAAAAGATGAGTTATTGGCTTTTGACCTATCCAATAAAAAGAAGAAAAAGGAAAATTGATGGGGTCGGGTACTGCCCGAATCACATAGAAAATAATATAGTCATGACAATCTCAATAGAAAAAATAGTGCTGGTCAGTCTCCTTCTTTTCGGAGTCACCATCACCAAGGGACAGACGATAATCCCTGATAGTACACAGGTAGGTGATACGGTCATCGTAAAGTTCGGCAATAACAGCAATATCGTTTTCCACATCAAAGACCAAGATGATTTGGCAACATTAAAAAAATATGACCTGAACGCACTACTCAGAGACCTGAGTCTGAAAATGGAAAACGCAGAACGCAAAGGACAGACACTATATATCGAAGGCAGCGATAGTTATCGCTATTTAAAGGACTCTACCCTAGTGGCAGTTATAAAGAAAGACAGTGGTCTTATGGAGCGCGATAGTACCGTGTCGGACATTACAGTGATGGACGACGGGCAATCCGGAGATACGGTTCTTTCCGAAGAGCCTGACCCAACAGAAAAGAAAAGGAAAAAGAGCTATCATACGGGGTCTTTCGAATTCGGTACCAATAACTACCTGAGCAATGGTCAGTTTCCCGATGCATCCAATGCGCTATACACGGTACGCCCCTGGGGTTCATGGTATGTCAGTATTGGTTCTATCAATACCTTTGCCCACTCAGAGCATTTCCACTTAGAGTTGGGGGCTAGCATATCTTGGTACAATTTCAAATTTCAGAATAACAAGACACGACTGGAGAAGCAAGATGATGGGCTGGATTTCTTTGAAGATGACAGGGATTTCCGATTCATCAAAAGTAAACTGACCGTTCCTTATATCAACGCTTCTTTCATGCCAGTCTTCAAATTTGGCGATGAAGACAGAAAGCCTCTTAATGATAAGAACTATAGCACAGGACAATGGAACATCGGGATAGGAACCTATGCCGGATACCGTATCGGCGGGCATACCAAAGCTGTCTTTGACGATGGGGACAGCAAAGAAAGAGATAAAGCACGTAGCAATTACTTCCTTAACAATTTCCGTTATGGCCTAAAGCTACAATTGGGCTATGGAGGTGTTGATGTCTTTGCTACTTATGACCTCAACGAACTGTTCGTAGAGAACAGGGGACCAAAGCTGAATGCTTTTGCCTTTGGTATACGGTTTTAGACTCGGTGAACCGGTAAATCGCTGGACCGAACCAGCGGTTCCGTGCAGTCCGGATTATGCATTAGAGTTTAGTTATGAGGGTTTAAAAGCAATAAAACGAATTCAAATTACTGATTTCCATCTATTTAATACCAAAATAGAAGGACTAGTGCATAATCCGGGTTAAAGTATCTCTAGGTACTCGCACCTGCATTTAGGAGCAGATTACATCAAGTTAGATCATGATTTTCAAAATTGCCCTTGGGCAAAACGGGTGAGGTACGTCCTATTCATTCCATATCCTGGATTTTGAAAACAAAATAACAACTACATAAACACATCCTATTATGAAAAAGACAATACAATTATTTTCCATACTTATTCTATGGTACGGTCTTCAAGAGCCGCGTGCAATCGCACAAACCGAACAAGGTCCCAATACAAACGAGGATGTACCGCCATCATCGAACGGCGAGGAAAAGACTATTCATATATACTTACAAAGCAATAACAAAAAACGTAGCTCATCAAAAACTTCGCACTATTTCGTATTCGACCTAGGCCTCAACAACTACTTGAAGGACGGGGAATTTCCCGATGAAAACAATGCTCCCTATACCGTCAAACCTTTCGGTTCTTGGTTTGTCGAGCTGAATGCCATCAATGAGACCCATATTTCCGGGTCCCTTCATCTACAATGGGGAGCAGGCGTGAACTGGTACAATTTCAAGTTTGAAAACCGAGCTATTAGAGTAACCAATGAGGCCGGTTTTGTCGCTTTCGAAGAAGATGAGCGGAACATCCGCCCTATCAAGAGCAAATTGACCGCTTCTTATATTAATTTAAAATTGGTACCGATGTTGGATTTCGGGAAGGATAAGGGTGTCCATTCCTGGTGTCAAAGGGAGCATAGTGATGGTTTCAGAATCGGATTGGGAGCCTATGGGGGCTATCGTTTGGGACATCTTACCAAGTTCGTTTATGAGGAACAGGGAAACAAACGCAAAGACAAATCCAATGACAATTTACTGCTGAACAACTGGCGTTATGGCGCTCGGCTACAGTTCGGATACAAGGATGCCAACTTTTTTGTCAATTATGACCTGAACGAGTTGTTCAGTGAGGGCCGAGGCCCTCAATTGAACGCATTCAGCTTTGGGGTGAGTCTATAATCTCCTAAAAGAAACTGACGATAGCCTTGTAGTTTACAGCTACGAGGCTATCGCAAATAGTCGTATAGACAGGGAACCGACAGCCTTTCGAACTACTTTATTCCTTCCCGTTCAACACCTGCCCCATCACCTGTTTCCGTTCTTCGGGTTTCAACCTGAGGTCGCGGCATATTTTGTCCAGCGTAGGCCTGTGAATGGATAAGGCCACCAGTACCAATACAAAGCCCAATGTAAACCAGCGGGAATGGGTCAGAAAGAAACCCAGCACTATCAAGGCCAGCACACCCGTCAACAATGTATAGTGTAGCAGCGCCAAGTGCCTGTAAAATTTGATTTTATCCCAGAAGGCCATGCTTTCCGAGAGCTGTCGGAGTGCTTGCCCATAACGCCGAAAGGCAAATAGGACCATTCCTACTGCAATGACATAGGTACCGATAACTACCGCCCTACTTACTTCACCGTCCAGCTGTGGTTCAACGGTTACTTTGCCCGACTCTAAATAAATGTATACGAACAAGAGCAAGGGAAAAGCTATCATAGCATGGAAAACCAGGTTCAATTGATTGAAAAATGTCGTTATTTTCTCTTGTTCAAGCATATTTATCAATAAATAATTCTTTTCTTGCTTACCTTTCGGGAATATTTCAATATCACCCAAAAGTAATGGATCAATCTGTTCTTCCTCTTCCTCACCTAAAATAATTGCCATCTCAGGGTATCGATACTGCTTCTTTTGTTCTTGAAGTGATTTAGACTTTTTCTTTTACCGGCAAATTTCACATTTAGCACCCTGAAAACGATTTTGCATCTCCATTTCAGATTTTCAATTGCCGCTAAAGCCCCTATTACAAAACCAGAGTGCAAGCCTCACCTCCTATCCAATAGAAAATCACCGATGATTGTTATCACACCCTAAGAGACTGTTTTGAAGATATTATTTTAGAATTTGTTATCACTTATTTTGGATAGGACCGAGCGTTAAAATAATGCCCTCGGGGCATTATTTAGTGAAGGGGCCTTCTGCCGCGTGAGCCATTGACAAAGATAGCATGTCGCGCTAGCTAGCGGAAATTTCAACCCGGATCATCCGTTGGAACTTCGTAACGAGGTTTTAAATAACAATAAATCAGGGAGTTTTATTGGATTTGGCATAGCACCGCTACGGTGAATTCAAAAAACGTAGTGCAACGACTGATTTGCAGCTATTTAGATCCGCAGTAGATTTTCCAATGCATGATCCGGATTCAACGAAATTAGGCGCCAAAAGAAGTCCATAAGAAAGAAAAAGATACATTTTAAAACAGTCTCTAAGTCATCCGGAAAAAAATAAAATAAATTGGGTTTCAATATATTACCGACTTATTATATCCAAACAGCAAGTATCGGCCAGTAATTGATAATCTCACGATCAAATAGGGGATTACCATTTAAAATCACTAATTTTAAACTATGGGAACTATAAATATAAGTAGAAAGCAACAGGTTATTTTAAAGGCTACAGAGCTATTTAAAATCAAAGGTTATGCTGCTACTTCTATGAGAGACCTGGCCAACTCCTTGGGCATAGAAGCGGCGAGCCTTTATTCTCATATCAAATCCAAGGAAGAGATATTACAGAGTATATGTTTTGGGATGGCGGATGAATTTACCAGAGCATTGAATGCCATCGAGACAGAGGATATCCCATCCAGTGAAAAGCTCCAAAAAGGCATCGCTGCCCATACAGAGGTCATTGCCAGGGACTTGGACGCCTCGGCAGTCTTTTTGAATGAATACCGTCACCTCAGTCAACCTTTCCTCCGAGATTTCCTATTATTACGCATCAATTATATCAACCGTTTCAAAAAAATCATCCAAGAAGGTATCAGTCGTAGGGAGTTCAAGGATATGGATGAAAAGCTAGCTGTCATGACTATATTCTCTTCTCTTAACTGGATGCCCAATTGGTATAACCCCATGGGGGAACTGGATAAAAAAGAATTGGGGAAACAACTGGCCAACCTACTCATCAATGGACTAAACCAGAAGCCCTTATAATTTATCCATAGTATGGTTCCATTTTTCGCTGAGCTTTACTATAATTGAATATACTTTCCTTATCAAAACGCGGATAGGCAACCAAATTGGAGAAAATCAAGTATACCCCAATACTGATTACACTGACAACGATAAGTGTAAGTAAGATTATTCGGACTTTTCTGAAACAACATCTGTTGAAGACTGTTCTATAGTTTGACGCTTTGATAGGGATGAATTTGAATACCATGAAACACTACCTAAATCCAAATGTGAAGTTGGTTCACTTTTCACTTTGTATTCTAGTGGTACTGTGCTTTGGCCAATGTACCAAACAAGCCAAAAATGGAGTGGAAACACCTTCCAAATTTACCAAAATAGATACATTGCGTTCCAAATATCTGGCCCTGAACGATAGTATCGTTATCGCTTGGAACAATATGATCAATGATGATAACACCAAGTTCTCCAATCTGGACCGACTACTGGATGAAGTGAAATACACCAACAGCGGGGATACTGCAAAAATAACTGTTTTCAAAGTGAGACTGGGGGATTTGAAGGAAATGCGTTATAACCAAAAGACCATGGCTGATTCCGATCTTATCGACCAATATGATTTTGCCTCGGTCAATTTGGTCAATGAAATCATTACCTTCGCTATGGCGCATCCCGAATATGAGCGCTACCCTCTTATGGATCAGTTAATCACAGAAATAAGGGAGTCAGAGAGCAATGTACTCAGGTTCAGGATTTATTATGACCTGTTCGTCAAAGATTATAATCTGTTTTTAGACGAACATCAATCGGTATTGCATGAAATCGAAAGCAATGTCAATCATCAAAAGAGACCCCTATTTGAGCGTCCCCATGACAAACAGGCCAATTATGCCGAGTAGGTACCATTTCATTGCTCGGTAATATTTTTGTATTTTTCTATTACCACCCTTCGTCCGTAGCGTGTATTAGCAGTAGCGAGCTGACTACCAAGCTTGAGCCACTTCACGTAAATTTTTTCCACTATCTTTGATGAGGCAAAGACTGTATGTCTCATATATCGAAAATCCAATGTATCACAGCATCTATGCGATAGCCACGACCATCGGACAAAACCCTCATTTAATCTTCTGGCACAAACCTTTGATCTTATACTGACTCATACTTTAGAGCGAGGCCTCTGCAGGCCTTTAGGTTGACTATTGATTTTCAAGAGATACATGCTCAGTACAGAGAGACTTTTGTGCTTATACAAAAATCATGTACCTTGCCCCATATCAAATAGTAAAGAAACAGTATACTTATACAAATTTGGGTTTCAAATGTCGTATAAGATTCCGCAGGTCATTTTTTTCAATCAAGGCGAGAACCGCAGGGATAGCAGCGCTATCCCGATGATTGTCAACGCAGAGTGAAGTAAAATGAACAGGAAGATAGGCGATATTTGAAGGCTAAGTTTGTATTACCTCTTTGTAGGTCATGAATCCCATTGAAGTGATTTAGATTTTTTGTTTGGCACCGAGAATTTTGGCTTTTGTACCCTGACGAAGACATTTTCCCGTTGCATAGCGGAAGCTACGGAACTTAAAAAAGACAAGATAAGAGTGCTAAATATGAAATTCGCCGGTAAAAGAAAAAGTCTTAACCACTTCATTAATTACAATAGTAAGACTAAGAGACTGTTTACGGGTTAAATAAAGGCAGCTGCACTATTGGATTATGGAGATGATTCGTGAAAAAATATGGCATGCAAAAAACAGAACAAACAATACAAATTTACATTTCAAATATCACATAAAATTTTGCAGCTCATTCTGTCCTAGTCCAAAATTACTTGATATCAGCAACATAACGATAACGCTCAGTGCAGGATAGGGCAAAGTAAATAGAAAGATACACGACCTTTGAAAGGTAGTTTTACATAAGTGGAGATACTGCGTTCCGCACCGATATCCGTACATTGTTTATCCCAGAATGTTCGTTGGAACTTCGTCATGAGGACTTAAATGGCAATATATCAGGGCGTTTTCTTGGATTCAGCGCAGCACCGCTACGGTGAATTCAAAAAACGCATTCATTTACTGATTTGAAGCCGGTTAAGTCCGGAATAGATTTTCTAATGGACATTTTGGGTTTATTTTAAATTATGAAAAGAATCATTTTCAACGTTCTCTCCGGAGACCCGGCTTCTCATCGATGGGCCAGTACTTTTGATAAGGCCATTACACTACTGATAGTGATGAATGTAGTGGCCATTGTACTGGAGTCCTACACGGAAATCGAAGTCAAGTACCATGACCTGTTCTTGGTGTTCGAGATTTGCTCTGTCCTTGTGTTTACCGCAGAATACCTACTGAGGATATGGACTTCCAACTTACTTTACCCTAATAGGCCTAGATTCGTTGCGCTGTTCCGGTTCATGGCATCACCACTTGCACTGATTGACCTACTGGCCATCATGCCCTTCTATCTTCCCTTTTTCATCCAGTTGGACTTGAGGTTCATCCGTTCCTTGCGCTTATTGCGATTACTGCGTATCCTGAAGCTCAACCGACATACCAATTCTCTGAAACTGGTCAGTGACGTCCTTCGAGAGACCCGTGCAGATCTGGCCGTTACCTTTTTTCTGACTTCCATATTACTGATTGTTGCCTCTACACTGATGTACAATATCGAAAACGAAGCTCAGCCCGAAAATTTTGAAAATATCGGTCAGGCTTTTTGGTGGGCCATTGCCACACTGACAACCATTGGTTATGGGGATATTTACCCTGTCACGGGCTGGGGCAAATTACTGAGTGGCATCATCGCCTTACTTGGCATTGGTATCGTGGCCCTACCTACGGGCATCTTAAGTTCCGCATTTATGGAAAAGGTACAACAAAGAAAAAACAGCAACTCCAAAGACCCTGAAGATGCAGAACAACATGAACATGCCCCATCAAAAAACACCTCCAACTTCAACTATTGCCCACACTGTGGAGAAAAACTAGGTTCTTGAAAAGAAAATCAAATTACAGACTTATATACATAGATATACCAACTGTTTTAACAATTTGTCGATATATCATCCGTTGGACTTATAGGATTAGCTATAGGATTATCCATGTTGCTTCATTTTGACCCTATCCATATACATTCCTGCCGAAAAACACTTTTTCATTGCCAAAATGGCAGAGGACATCTTTGTATCTACCCTTTGATCCGTTTCGCCTCAAGCCGGCCGGGCGCGTACTCCTGCGCGGCAGACCGGCCCCTTAGCTGAAAGGGTTCCCCGAGTCCTTTCCTTACGCTCGGTCCTATCGATAAAAATTAAGCAGGACGAAACTCATAGGGATTTCGGGCCAGCCTGTGGGATACGGGAAATCTTGAAAACGCTGCGCCCGGACAGAAAAATCTTCAAATGAACTACCGGAATTCGGATTGCGTTCAACGATATACCGGATTCAATGAAATGGCTGAAATAAAGTCAATATAACTAGGTATATAAGTCTATCAAATTACACAAAATAAGTGATGAGGGTTTCATACAATACACTGTATATCAGTAAAATAAAATCAATTTCATAATATGTAGGCCCTGTAGACTGTTTTCAAAAAAAATACGATTGTTCCCAATTCGCTCTTTGTACCGATATCGCTAGCAAAACAGCAACTATTTCATGGAGGTGTTGTTAGAATTGAATAAATTTCCAAAAAAATCAGACTAACTATCTAAATCCTTATATTATGTTAAACTTAACAGATTTACTTTCCAGTCCTATAGGCCAGCAAATTGTCAGTGGCATTAGCCAGCAGACCAATCAACCTGCTGATAAAACAGGCAACCTTTTAAATATGGCATTACCCGTACTTATGGGGGCCATGAAAAAAAATGCGACGACACAAGAAGGTGCTGAAAACCTAATGGGTGCACTGAACCACCATCAGGGTGGTATCCTTGATAACCTTGGTACTCTGTTTCAAGGAGGTGTGGACCAGAGTGTTCAAAAAGACGGAGATAATATACTGGGGCACCTGCTGGGGAACAAGCGGCCACAAGTAGAAACTGCATTGAGCAAAGAGTCGGGAATAGACATGAACACCGTGGTCAACGTTCTGAAGATAGCCGCTCCCATAGTAATGGGTATGGTCGGAAAACAAAAGCAACAAGCGAGTGTTTCCGATGCCGGCGGGCTCGGCAGTATGTTGGGAGGCTTGCTGGGAAGCACTCCGCAGACTACCGGCAGTAACTCCATTATCACTTCTATTCTAGATGCAGATGGCGATGGCAGTATCTTGGACGATGTAGCCGGCATGGCCTTGGGCAAAAATAAAGGAGGTTTAGGTGGTCTGATGGGGGGACTTTTTGGCAAATAATTTTTCTTGAAAAACATCGTGTTATGTGTTGACTTTCGAATATCACCCACGGCACGGTGCTTTTTCCATGCCCCTCCTTAAATACCCCCCCCTGTAGAAGTAATCATGACCATAAGATCATTAATCAAATTTTGCTTTTTGTCGAGACGTTAAAACCCGGATCATGTGTTGGAACTTCATAACGAGGGTTTACATATCCATAAATCAGGGAGTTTTATTGGATTTAGCATAGTACCGCTATGGTGAATTCAAAAAACGTAGTGCAACGACCGGTTTGCAGCTATTTAGATCCGCAGTAGATTTTTCAATGCATGATTTCCGGGTTAAACCCAATCCATGGCAAATAAGTATTGAAGAAGTCGAGGTTTCTATCGCATAGGTTGCCATGGAGTCAATATTATTGTTGATACTTGATTTTTCCTCCTACCATAAATACCTTGACGAAATCAACTGTTGCCCTGCGGATACTCCTGATAGGATTGTAACCGGATATCATTTATCCGGGATAAGTTAGGGCCGGCATGTCCAACACGCTCCCAATGCCCCACCAGTGAACAACCCATATAAAGAAGTGATTTGGCGTTTTCTTTCTTCCAGTTTCCCAATTTACTTTTCGCTTGAGTATACTATCCGAATACTGGGAATCCTTTGTTACCTATGCGGTTTCCAATTTCTCGATAATACTTTTCCGGAATATCCATATGTCTCAGCACTTTACTGAATCACCCCTCACAAAAGTTATTTTGGAACTTAACATTAAAAGCAGAATATTTTTTTGTTAATGACTTCAATGCATGTTAATTAATACCATTGATCACAAAAAAAACAAGAATTTATTTTTTATTCGAAATAATGCTACCTACCTTTGATAGGTCAATGTTAGAGAAAAGGCACCATATCACTCCTATCACAGCAGCTACTCCCGTAGCACTGCCAGCTATGCCTGTTTTCAGGTTTAGGCCCATTAGGCCCCTCTTGGGGTAATTATTTTATGGTGACGGTACGCTCGTCGCCCAATTCTTCGGAATTATCGTACAAACAACACTCATTTCTTATTCAAGGGTCTAAAATTGATTTTTTTCTTATATCATGGAAACCATTATTCACAACGGGAGTGAAGCTCACGTACACCACGCCGAAAGGATCTGCCAGCTCATGGAAGAGGCCGCCAAGATAAGGGGTACGGGCATTGCCAAACGTTCTCCCCTATACATTCAACAGAAAATAAAAGAAGGTAAAGCCGTCATCGCACTCAATGGTGAGGATGTGGCAGGCTTTTGTTATATCGAAACCTGGGGCCACGGTCATTACGTAGCCAATTCGGGACTTATCGTCAATCCCGAGTATAGAAATACAGGTCTGGCAAGAAAGATAAAGGCCAAGGTATTCGAACTGTCACGTGCCAAGTACCCCGAGGCCAAAATATTCGGCATCACCACCAGTCTAGCCGTCATGAAGATCAATTCGGACTTAGGTTATAAGCCAGTGACCTTCTCTGAGCTAACCACCGACGAGGCCTTTTGGAAAGGGTGTCAAAGCTGTAAGAACTTTGATATCCTGACCCGTACCAACCGAAGTCACTGTCTCTGTACCGGAATGCTCTATGAGTCCGAAGAAAAGAATAAGGTAGAAGAAACAGAAAAAATCCCCGAAGTCAGAGCCAAAGAAGTCCTTAAAGCAAAACGCTGGCAACGCTTCGGACGTTTTCTAAAACTAAGACGGCTGAAAGCTCTGAGAAGATTGAGGGACAGTTTCGATGAAAAAGAATATAAAAAAACGATATTATCAACGCAATAACCTATCCAAATGAGTAAAAAGAAAGTGGTTCTCGCCTTTAGTGGCGGACTTGACACTTCTTATTGTGTCAAGTACCTGAAAGAAGTCAAAGGACTGGAAGTACACACAGCTTTGGTCAATACCGGAGGCTTTACCAAGGCCGAACTGGAAGAAACAGAAATCAGGGCCTATGCCTTGGGAGCAGCCTCCCATACGAACATCGACCAAGTGGGGACCTTTTATCAAAAAGCCGTCAGGTACCTCATCTTCGGCAATGTACTCAAAAACAATACCTATCCACTTTCTGTCAGTGCGGAACGTATCTTTCAGGCTATGGCCATAGCAGAACACGCAAAGAAAGTAGGGGCCGCCAGTGTGGCCCATGGCAGCACGGGTGCGGGCAATGATCAGGTTCGGTTCGATCTCGTATTCAATATACTTATCCCCGAAGCGGAAATCATAACACCCATCCGTGACCTGCAACTGTCACGACAGGAAGAAATAGCGTTTCTGAAGGAACATGGTGTAGATGTCGCATGGGAAAAGGCCAAGTATTCTATCAACCAAGGGCTATGGGGTACCAGCGTTGGCGGTGAAGAAACGCTTACATCGGACAAAACACTACCTGAAAGTGCCTTCCCCAGTTCACTTCAAGAAGAAAAAGCCACTACGGTAAACATACGTTTTGACAAAGGGGAGCCTGTAGGTCTTAATGATGAAGTCCTGTCGCCCGTGGAAGTCATTCAGAAATTAGAAGAAATTGCCAGTGCTTACGCCATAGGCCGCGATGTGCATGTGGGGGACACTATCATCGGTATCAAGGGCAGGGTTGGTTTCGAAGCCGCCTCAGCAGTAGTGCTCATCAAGGCGCATCACACATTGGAAAAACATACTTTGACCAAATGGCAGGCCCACTGGAAAGAACAACTGGCCAACTGGTATGGCATGCTACTCCACGAAGGGCAGTACCTTGACCCGGTCATGCGAAATATAGAAACCTTTCTGGAAGACACACAGCGCTATGTATCGGGAACAGTAGAAGTGTCCTTGGCCCCCTATCGTTTTTCCATCGTAGGCACGAAGTCCGAATACGACCTAATGAATGCCAAGTTCGGCCACTATGGAGAGATGAACAAGGCTTGGTCCGGTGAGGATGTAAAAGGATTTACCAAGATACTGGCCAATCAAACCAAAATTTTCCACCAAACCCATCCTGACCATGATTAATATCGGCATTATCGGCGGCGCAGGCTATACCGCAGGCGAACTGTTACGGATACTGGTGCATCACCCAGAGGCCAATATTGTTTATGTTCATAGTCATAGCCACGCAGGTGAAAAGGTAACAATGGTCCATCAAGACCTCGAAGGAGAAACCGAGCTTATTTTCTCGGACAAGCACCGGCAGAATGTGGAAGTACTCTTCTTATGTATGGGGCATGGCAAGTCACGTCAGTTTCTGGAAGAGAACACCATCCCCGAACAGGTCCGTATCATCGACCTGAGCCATGACTTTCGGTTACAGGACAGTTCTACACTGGGCCAGCGAAGCTTTGTCTATGGCCTGCCCGAGTTGAACAAAGAGAACATACGGCAGGCAAGTAATATTGCCAATCCCGGTTGTTTTGCCACAGGCATACAATTGGCACTGCTTCCACTAGCTGCCCATCAAAAAACAAGAGAAGTACACGTCCATGCCATCACGGGCTCCACTGGAGCGGGACAATCGCCATCGGCCACTTCGCACTTCAGCTGGCGAAACAACAACATGTCCACTTATAAGGTCTTTTCGCATCAACATCTGGGAGAAATACGAGAGAGCCTGACCTCTTTACAGGCGACTTTCGAGGAGGAAATCAACTTTATCCCTGTTCGGGGCAATTTTACACGGGGGATTTTCGTCACTGCCTATCTGGATTTTGAGGGTGAGCTGGCCGAAGCCCAAGAGTGGTACGAAAGTTATTATGCCAGTGCGGTCTTTACCCATATCAGCAATAGACCTATCCATTTGAAACAGGTAGTCAATACCAATAAGTGCCTATTGCACTTGGAGAAACATGGGGGAAAACTGGTCATCACCAGTATCATCGACAATCTGACCAAGGGTGCCTCTGGGCAAGCAGTGCATAATATGAACCTTATGTTCGGTTTGGACGAACACTGCGGACTGCGGCTTAAGGCCAATATGTTTTAAGCCCTATTATGTATTTTGTCCACTATTTGGTCTTTGAATCAATGGTGTTAATGACACGTAAGTTCATTGATTCCAATGAAAATCAATCATAGTATCGATAAATGATAATTCGCTGATTCCATTTAAGAAGTCGATAAAGCATCGGCAAACGTCAGTTCGATATACTCCATCAAAGGATAGATAAAGCGTTATCAACACCGCGATTTGACTCATTATATCGACCGATTTCAAAGGCATTCGTCGAAACTTCGGCTTGAAAGTTGATTGCGATAGTAAACAAGGCCAATCGGTCATTGAATGAAACGTGTTTTTTTGAATTGGCCGTAGCAGCGCTATGCTAAATCCAATAAAACTCCCTGATTTATTGCTATTTAAACCTTCGTTGCGAAGTTCCAACGCATGATACGGGTTTAAAAAAGAGCCGATATTGGTTCTTGGAATGAAATTAAAACGGTAAAAAAAGTAAAATGAAAAACAATATCGCCATATTAGGTTGCGGTAATCTGGGTATTGCCATTGCCAAAGGATTGCATAAATCCGGGTTTATTGAAGATAAGCACTTATTACTGACACGAAGAGACCTCAGCAGTTTACGCCCCCTTGAGAACGAACGTATCAAAATCACCAAGGACAATAAGAAAGCAGTACAGGCCGCTGGCTATGTCATTTTGGGGATTCAGCCTGCACAGTTGGACAAGCTACTGGAAGAAATCAAGGATGTTCTGGACCCTGAGCAGCATACCATCATATCTCTGTTGACAGCTGTTAGAATAGAGGAACTGGAGCGGAAAATCGGAAAGGATTTTGCCATTATCCGTGCCATGCCCAATACAGCGATAGCCGTATTGCAGTCCATGACCTGTATCGCTTACAATCAGCATGCGGCGAAAAAAATAGAAGAAGTAACTGCCCTGTTCGATTGCCTAGGGCAGTCCATGCTCATTGAAGAACGACTGATGCAGGCCGCTACAGTAGTATGCGCCAGTGGTATTGCCTTCTGGATGCGATTTATACGAGCTACCACACAGGGCGGGGTACAATTGGGGTTTGATGCTGAGGACGCTCAGAAAATAGCCGTACAGGCCTGTTTGGGCGCTGCATCGCTGCTGGCCGAAAAAGAGACCCACCCCGAAAGTGAAATCGATAAAGTGACGACACCTCAGGGCTGCACCATCGCCGGCCTGAACGAGATGGAGCACCATGGATTGAGTTCTGCCCTCATCAAAGGACTAACGACTTCTTTTAGTAGGATCAATGACATGAGATAACCTACTTTTTTTCTAAAAAACAGGTAAATCAATCAACCAAAACAACAAAGCAATACTGTACAATGAACCTCTTCAATGTTTACCCCCTGCAAGATATTCAACCCATGAAGGCATCGGGCTGCTATGTCTATGATGATAAGGGAGAGCGCTATCTGGATTTTTATGGTGGTCATGCCGTCATCTCCATTGGCCATAGCCATCCCCATTATATATCACGGATAAGCGCCCAGTTGGAAAATATAGGGTTCTACTCCAATGCCGTTAAAAATCCTTTACAAAAAGAACTGGCTGCCAAACTGGGAAAGGCATCGGGGTATGAGGATTATCAGCTTTTTCTGTGCAACTCAGGGGCCGAGGCCAATGAAAATGCGTTGAAATTAGCTTCCTTTCATACAGGACGAAAGAAAATCATCTCTTTTAAACATGCTTTTCATGGCCGTACCTCTTTGGCAGTATCGGCAACGGACAACCCTAAGGTATCCGCCCCCGTCAATCTAACGGACAATATCATCTTCCATCATTTTGGGGATATCGAAGGAGTACAGCAGTCCTTGGCAAGCCAAGAGGTTGCTGCCATTATTATTGAGGGCATTCAAGGGGTTGCCGGCATCCATGTTGCCTGCACTACTTTTCTGCAAGAACTGGCCAAGATGTGCCGTGCTACGGGTACCTTATTGATACTGGATGAGGTGCAGTCGGGCTACGGAAGGACAGGTGGTTTTTTTGCTCATCAGGCCGCTGGTATCACTCCCGATATCATCACTATAGCCAAAGGTATGGGCAATGGTTTCCCCATAGGTGGCGTACTGATACATCCCGATATAGCACCTTGGTTCGGGATGCTGGGCACGACCTTTGGGGGCAATCACCTGGCCTGTGCAGCGGGACTGGCCGTACTAGAGGTTATAGAACAGGAAAACCTTATCGCACATGCCGCTGCTATGGGAAAGCTTATCACCGAGGCCCTTTCGGACATTGATGACATCACTACCATCAAAGGCCGCGGCCTTATGCTCGGTCTGGCTTTTGATTTTCCCATTAAAGACCTGAGAAATCACTTACTGTATGAGGGAAGGATATTTACGGGAAATGCAGCCGACCCTAAGGTATTGCGCTTGCTGCCACCATTGAATATCGGCAGTGAAGAAGTCCAGGTTTTTGTACAACAATTGACAGCTTCTCTAAACCAAGTCAAAGAAAGCAGCCAATAAAGAACTGTATTCTTTTGGACAGAACTGTAGTATACCTATAACTTTAGACTTTTATCATCAACTGAAGCCAAAATCCTTATGAAGCAATTCTTATCCGCCAGTGATCCGAGCGATATCGATGAGCTCATCACCGATGCCATGGACCTGAAATCAAAACCCTTCCGACCGGATCTGGGCAAAGGAAAGACCTTGGGCATGGTATTTCTGAACCCTAGCCTACGTACGCGCATGAGTACGCAAAAAGCTGCTATGAGCTTGGGAATGAACGTTATAAACCTGGATATCGGCAAGGATGCATGGAAGATAGAATTTGAAGACGGGGCTGTCATGGACGGTGGTTCCCAAGAACATATCAAGGATGCCGTGGCCGTCATGAGTGGCTATGTTGACATTCTTGCCATCAGGACCTTTGCAGAGCTGAAAGACCGACAGCTGGATTATCAGGAAAAAGTGCTCCAGGACTTTGTTCGCTATTCTTCAGTACCCATCATCAGCATGGAATCGGCTACCCGCCACCCTTTACAGTCTCTTGCCGACCTGCTTACGATCAAAGAACATAACTTGAAACGGCCCAAAATTGCCGTTACTTGGGCTCCGCATCCCAAAGCGCTGCCCCAGGCGGTCACCAATTCCTTTTTGGAATGGAGCCATTTTATCGATGCCGAAGTAGTGCTGGCACATCCCGAAGGATACGGCTTGGCTCCCGAATTCACGAAAGGAATCACCATAACGCATCAACAGGAAGAAGCTTTGGAGGATGCCGATTTTGTCTATGCAAAAAGTTGGTCCAGCTATGAGCATTACGGCCAGCTCCCGCAAGTAGCAGGAAACTGGACCGTCAACGGAAAAAAAATGGAACTGACCAAAAAAGCACGTTTCATGCACTGTTTGCCCATACGAAGAAACGTCGTCGCTACCGATAGCGTCATCGATAGCTCCATCGTACTACAACAGGCCAAAAACAGGGAATATTCTGCACAGGCCGTCATCCAACAGCTCATTAAAGAACTCCTATGAAAAAAGTACATATCGTAAAAATCGGTGGCAATGTACTGGATGATCCTGAGACCCTAGGACGGTTCTTGGATGATTTCGTACAGATAGAAGGTCCTACCCTACTTGTCCACGGTGGGGGGAAAGCAGCCTCTAGGTTCAGTGAACGCTTGGGAATCGCACCCAAAATGGTCGATGGACGTAGGATTACCGATGGCGAAGCCCTGGAAGTCGTCACGATGGTCTATGGTGGACTGATCAATAAAAACCTCGTGGCACAATTGCAATCCAGAGAGCATACCGCCATGGGCCTCACGGGTGCCGATGGAAATACTTTACCTGCTATCAAGCGGGAACACCCTACCATCGATTTTGGTTTTGTCGGTGATATCGAAGAAGACAAAGTCGATACGAAAGTACTGATTCCTCTTTTAAAGGCAGGTATCACCCCTATCTTCTGTGCGCTGACCCATGATGGGCAGGGACAACTCCTGAATACGAATGCCGATACCATCGCCGCTGCACTAGCGAAGGCACTCAGTCATGACCATGAAGTACAACTGACCTATTGCTTTGAAAAAAAAGGAGTTCTTATGAATGCCGAAGATGATAACAGTTTGATACCAAGTATTGATGCCGAATTATATGAACAGTTGAAAAAGGATAAGGTCATCCATGCCGGCATGATCCCCAAGCTCCACAATGCTTTCGAGGCCCTTCACCATGGTGTATCGGCCGTCCATATCAAGCACGCAGCGCATCTATTGGAGGACATTGGCACTCAACTGATTCGAAAATAATTTGGGCTACGCTTCACGCACTTATACAAATTTAGGTTTCAAATATCGTATAAGATTCACGCGGGTCATTTTTTTTCAATCAAGGCGAGCACTGCAGGGATAGCGCTGCTATCCCAAGGATTGTCAACGCTGAGTGAAGCAAAATGAACAGGAAGATAGGCAATCCTTAAAAGCTAAGTTTGTATTACCCATTCTTTAATATTTCCCCAAGCTATGTCCCCTACCGAAAAATCCATTGCTCTACTGAAAAAGCTCATTGCTACGCCCTCTTTCTCCAAAGAAGAAACAGGAAGTGCGGCTTTGATCCGGGCTTTTTTGGAGGAAGAAAAGATAACTTTCAAAACTTCGGACAATAATGTGTGGGCCTACAATAAACATTACAGTCCCGACCGTCCCAGTATTCTGTTAAATTCACATCATGACACCGTCCGGCCCAATGCCGGTTATACGAAGGATCCTTTCCAACCCGAAGAGCAGGAAGGAAAACTATATGGCCTCGGCAGCAATGATGCAGGTGGCGCGCTGGTCAGTCTTTTGGCTACTTTTATGACCTTTTACGCAACAGAAAACCTGAAGTACAATCTCGTATTTGCGGCTACGGCCGAAGAAGAGATATCGGGAAAGAAGGGTATTGCCAGTATCCTCCATCAGTTGGGCAGTATCGACTTTGCTATCGTTGGAGAACCTACCTTGATGCAAATGGCCGTTTCGGAAAAAGGATTAATGGTATTGGACTGTAAAGCAAAGGGCAAGGCAGGCCATGCTGCCCGACAGGAAGGGGAAAATGCCATCTATAAAGCAATGAAAGATATCTCATGGTTCGAAACCTATCGTTTCCCCATAGAATCCCCTACCTTGGGGCCTATACACCTGTCCGTAACGCAGGTCAATGCGGGTTCTCAACATAACGTGGTGCCGGACACCTGCGATTTTGTAGTGGATGTACGTACCACGGATGCCTATAGCAATGAAACTACACTGGCGATAATCAAGGAAAACACGCGTAGCATCGTCGAAGCACGTTCTACTCGGCTACAGCCCTCTTCTATCGATGAGCAACACCCTATCGTGCAGGCAGGACTGTCCCTGGGCATGAGCAAGTACGGCTCTCCTACTCTTTCCGACCAAGCTTTGATGCCTTTTACATCGTTAAAATTAGGACCCGGTGATTCCGCGCGCTCCCACACCGCCGATGAATATATTTACCTTAGGGAAATCAAGGAAGGCATACGGATATACAAGGAACTGCTATCTTTACTGATAATAGCATAAATGAACAGAATGCAGGCAAGTAGGACTTATCAAAAATAATCAGACATAAACAGCAACACACCGATGAAACTTTGGGATAAAGGATACGATATCAACCAGGCCGTAGAGGCATTTACCGTTGGAGAAGACCGCGTTTTGGATTTGGCCTTGGCCAAATACGATGTACTGGGTTCTATGGCCCATGCCAAAATGTTGCAACAGATAGGACTGCTGAGCGCAGAGGAGCTCTCTGCTCTGGAAAAGGAGCTGAAAGTCATTCTGGAGGACATCGACTCGGGCAATTTCAGTATCAGCGATAATTTCGAAGACGTACATTCTCAAGTAGAGTTTTTACTGACCGAAAAGCTTGGCGAGACGGGCAAGAAGATTCATTCGGGCCGCTCCCGAAACGATCAGGTTCTAGTGGATCTACATTTATACATGAAAGCGGAGGTATTGGAAATCGTAGCGGGCATCAAAGCCTTGTTTCATCAATTACTAACGCTCAGCGAAGCACATAAAGACAAAATCCTGCCCGGTTATACGCACCTACAGGTAGCCATGCCCTCTTCCTTTGGACTATGGTTCGGTGCCTATGCCGAATCGCTCATCGATGATGTGCACCTTTTCCGTGCGGCCCATGCCATCGTGGACCAGAACCCTTTGGGTTCCGCAGCGGGCTATGGCACCTCTTTTCCTCTACATCGGAGAATGACTACCGAGGAGCTGGGTTTTGGCACTCTGAAGTACAATGTTGTCGCAGCGCAGATGAGCCGAGGAAAATCCGAAAAGAGCATGGCCTTTGCCATGGCTTCGGTAGCCGGTACGCTCAGTCGATTTGCCATGGATACCTGCCTGTATATGAGCCAGAATTTTGGCTTTTTGAGCTTTCCGGATGCCCTGACCACTGGCTCCAGTATCATGCCGCATAAGAAGAACCCCGATGTCTTTGAGCTGGTTCGTGCCAAGTGCAACCAGTTACAGGCACTGCCCAATACGCTCATTATGATCACCAATAATCTGCCAAGCGGTTACCATCGTGACTTTCAGCTGCTGAAAGAGAACTTCATGCCTGCTATCGAACAGTTGAAATCCTGTCTGCAAATCAGTCATTTTATGCTACAGCATATTATCGTCAAAGAAGATTTCATTCAAGATGCGAAATATGACTTTCTCTACAGTGTCGAAGAGGTGAACAAGGCTGTGATGCAGGGGCTTCCTTTCCGGGATGCCTACAAAAAAATAGGACAA
Source organism: uncultured Cyclobacteriaceae bacterium (assembly GCA_947492745.1). Classification (GTDB taxonomy): domain Bacteria; phylum Bacteroidota; class Bacteroidia; order Cytophagales; family Cyclobacteriaceae; genus Aurantiphycus; species Aurantiphycus algarum. The sequence goes on from CANLOE010000088.1 coordinate 21,330, forward strand.
GCGATAGCTTCTGGCGATTACAGCCCCGACAAGGCACTGCACCATACGCACGAAGGGAGCATCGGCAATCTATGTACCGAAGATATTCGAACAAAAATGGAAACAGCTCTGGATTGGACCACTTAACGGATTATCAATGTCGTTTAGTTATGAGGGTTTAAAAAGCAATACATCAGGGTGTTTTATCGGATTCAATTTGCTTATTTTCAGCTATTTAATACCGAAATAGAAAGGCTAATGCATGATTCGGGCTTAATGATGCATCGCTAACATGAATGGAATGCCTACTACTGCCAGAAGAGACGTCCTGAAAACAAGGCGAAAAACAAGAGGTTCATCGCAGCGTACCTTACCATGCCACAAAAAAAACCTTTTAGGTAAATATTATTTTATGAGTAGATAAGGCATTCCATCCTGACCTGAACTAAGCCAGTTCCGGGCCACAAGGATTAACGGCAGCAGACTCGCACACAATGCTATCGCCACAAACAGTTATCGTCCCAAAGCATTCGTCGAGGGGAATGGACTGAAAGTCGCAAGCAGGGTCAGGGCAGGTTACCCCTATCGCAGACCCGCAATTGCCCGTCCAGCCGCCGCCTTTGACATGGGCCGTATTTATACTGTCGCGCTCTGCTTGTGTGATAAAACTCTGTACTTTCAGATCTTTTAATTTCAGTTTCTTTTTCATAAGGTAGAATTGGTTCAATTGTATTTCGGTAATGGATGAAATTAAGAAAAATTCCTTGGAGATAGATGACCAATGGCCAGCTATCAAAGGAAAGTTTTTCCCTGTCTTTTTTCAAATCCCTCCCTTCTATCCTTCAAAAAGTTAGGTATTGTTCTCAAAATCAATTCATAATGAAGATGGAAGTTCCGTCTATTTCCTGAATACCAGCTTTTAGGATGTCTTATGGAATTCCCGTCTTTTCATGGAATCCGCCATACTTTTAAAGTCCATCATATAAATTTATCGATTTGTTCTTTTACGGCATAAGCTTCGCTTATCAGTCTTATTTCTGTACTCTTATACAAATTTGGGTTTCAACTGTCGTATAAGATTCCGCTGGTCATTTTGGTTTCAATCAAGGCGAGAACCGCAGGGATAGCAGCGCTATCCCGAGGATTGTCAACGCAGAGTGAAGCAAAATGAACAGGAAGATAGGCGATAGTTAAAAGCTAAGTTTGTATTATACGCTCATCACGATTTCTATCCATCAATCTGGGTTAAAAGCGCAATTTCGGCAAAAACCACTCTAGTCTAGTATGGCCCTGAATACAAGCGAATGCTCGTAAACAGTAAAATCTGTGCTATAAGCGAAGTGGTTGGTCTATTCTTTTATTACTTTTGCACTTAGAAGTATCCATCTCAATAAAAGCACAACAAATGATCTTATTTTTCCGGAACAGACAAGAAGATATCTATGCTCTAGGCTGTAGCACCCCATTGGATGATAGCGCACTAGAAAAGCTGTCATGGCTTTTTGGTGAGGCCAAGTTTCTCGAACAGGACACTCTGGAAGGTTACTTTATCGGTCCGAGAAAGGAAATGATCAGCCCATGGAGTACCAATGCTGTTGAGATAAGCCAAAACATGGGCATAAGTGGCATTGACCGTATCGAAGCTTACCGAGAGACCGATAGTGCGTCGGCCGACCATGACCCGATGCTACAGGTCAAGTACAAAGACTTGGGACAGGACCTTTTCACGATAGACATCGCTCCGGAACCAATACGGTCCATCGATGATATCGCGGCCTATAACGCAGAAGAAGGCTTAGCACTCAGCGAGGAAGAGATCACCTACTTGGACAGTGTGAGCAAGGAACTGGGCAGGAACCTTACCGACAGTGAAGTATTTGGCTTCTCACAGGTCAACTCCGAGCATTGTCGGCACAAGATTTTCAACGGTACTTTCATCATTGATGGCCAAGAAATGGAAAAGTCCCTCTTTCAATGGATAAAAAAAACTTCTAAGGAGCATCCGGAAGGGCTGGTATCGGCCTATAAGGACAATGTCGCCTTCATCGAAGGACCGGAAGCCCTACAGTTTGCACCCGCTTCTCAGGACAAGCCCGATTTTTTTGAGAACAAAGAAATCAAGACCGTTATCTCCCTCAAAGCGGAGACCCATAACTTCCCTACCACGGTTGAGCCTTTCAACGGTGCGGCGACGGGTTCGGGTGGAGAGATACGCGACCGTTTGGCCGGCGGTAAGGGCAGCCTGCCCTTGGCAGGAACGGCGGTATACATGACCTCTTATCCGAGGACTACAGAAGGAAGAACTTGGGAAAAAACTACGGCACCACGCCCATGGTTATACCAAAGCCCTATGGACATCCTGATCAAAGCCTCGGATGGTGCCAGCGATTTTGGCAATAAGTTCGGGCAGCCACTCATATCGGGCAGCGTATTGACCTTCGAACATTTTGAGGGCAGTAAAAACTATGGTTTTGATAAGGTCATCATGATGGCAGGAGGTATCGGCTTCGGCAATGCCAAGGATAGCCTGAAGAGTACCCCAAAGAAAGGAGATAAGGTCATCATTCTGGGTGGTGACAATTATAGGATAGGTATGGGCGGTGGGGCTGTTTCTTCCGTGGATACGGGTGAGTTCGACAATGCTATAGAACTGAACGCCATACAAAGATCCAATCCCGAAATGCAGAAACGGGTCATGAATGCCATCCGTGCATTACAAGAATCCAGTGACAATAGTATTATCTCCATTCATGATCATGGCGCGGGCGGCCACCTCAACTGCCTGTCCGAACTGGTGGAAGAGACAGGAGGCACCATCGATATACACCAGCTGCCCATTGGAGACCCGACACTATCGGATAAGGAAATCGTGGGCAACGAATCCCAAGAACGGATGGGGCTCGTCATGAACGATAAGGACATCCCCGAACTACGAAGAATAGCAGAACGAGAACGCGCTCCGATGTACATCGTCGGCGAAACGACCGATGACCTGCACTTTCGCTTCGAAAACAAGGCCAACCCAAAGAATCCCATCGACTGGAGCCTGAAACATATGTTCGGCTCTTCCCCGAAAACGGTGCTGGAGGACAGGACGCCTGAGGTACTTTTTGCGCCCTTACAAGTAGAACAGGGCCAATGGAAAACCTACTTGGATCAAGTTCTCCAGCTAGAGGCCGTAGCCTGTAAAGACTGGCTGACCAATAAGGTAGACCGCTCGGTAACGGGAAAGGTAGCTCATCAACAGACCTGTGGCACGGTACAACTGCCACTGAACGATGTCGCTGTGATGGCACTGGACTTTACGGGAGAAAATGGGGTGGCCACAGCTATCGGCCACGCTCCTGGCCCCGCGCTCATCGACCCTATAGCCGGATCTACCTTGGCCATCGCCGAAGCACTGACCAATATCGTCTGGGCACCACTGAGCAAACAACTGTCAGGGGTATCGCTCAGCGCCAATTGGATGTGGCCCGCTAAAAATGAAGGAGAAAACGCACGCTTGTACGCAGCAGTAAAAGCGGTCAGTGATTTTGCCTGTGATCTGGGCATTAACATTCCCACGGGAAAGGATTCCCTTTCCATGACTCAGAAGTACCCTAAAGGTGATGTTGTCTATTCTCCGGGAACGGTCATTATCTCCGCCGCCGCTGAGGTGAACGACCTTTATAGCATTATCCATACGGCATTGGTACCCGAGGAGGGCAGTCACCTCCTCTATATCGATTTCTCTAAAGATGAGCGACACTTGGGAGGCAGTAGTTTTGCCCAAGTCAATAATGCCATGGGCAGAAAGAGCCCTACGGTCAAAGATGCAGCCTATTTCAAGGCTGCTTTCAATGCCGTTCAAGAACTGATACAGAAAAACAAACTGTTGGCAGGGCATGACCTCTCCGCTGGTGGCCTGATCACTACTGTTCTGGAAATGTGCTTTCCCAATAACGGTCTTGGACTTGAGCTGAACTTGGATAGTCTCGGCCGGTCGGATGAGTTCTTGGCAGTACTGTTCAGCGAAAACCCCGGTGTAGTATTCCAGACCGATGACCTGCATGCTGTAAGCACACTGTTAAAAGAAAAGGAAATCACTTTTCACACCCTCGGTCAGTTCCGAAGTGGGGATACGCTAACGATTCAATTTCATGGAGAGTCCCATAGCCTGAACATTCCGGAACTTAGGAACACTTGGTTCAAGAGTTCCTATCTTTTGGACAAGCGTCAAAGTGGAGAGGAACATGCCAAGGCACGTTTCGATAATTATGCAAAACAAGTACTGGAATACCGATTTCCCAAGCACTTTAATGGAAAACTGGATAGCTATGGCATTGACCTTCGTCGCCAAGATTCCAAAGGCGGCATTACCGCGGCCATTATTCGGGAAAAAGGGGTCAATGGCGATCGAGAGATGGCTCATGCCCTATATATGGCCGGTTTTGATGTAAAGGACGTACACATGACAGATCTCATCCAAGGACGTGAGACTTTGGAATCCGTCCAGCTCATCGTGTTTGTCGGCGGCTTCTCCAACTCCGATGTTCTGGGTTCTGCCAAAGGGTGGGCCGGAGCCTTTTTGTACAACGAGCGGGCCAAAGCAGCCTTGGATGGTTTCTATGCACGTGAAGACACGCTAAGTTTGGGAGTCTGCAATGGTTGCCAATTGATGATGGAGCTTGAACTGGTTTTTCCCCAACTGAAGCAGTCACATCCCAAGATGCGGCACAATGCTTCGGGTAAATTCGAATCGCAGTTCGTCACCATGGATATTGAAGAAAACAACAGTGTTATGCTCCACTCCCTTTCCAATGCCCGACTGGGGGTCTGGGTAGCGCATGGCGAAGGCCGGTTCGATTTGCCCGGAGAAGCCACTCAGTACGGTATCGTAGGCAAGTACAGTTACGAGCAATATCCCGGCAATCCCAATGGTTCAGACCATGCAGCAGCAGCGCTCTGTTCGGAAGATGGACGACACCTAGCACTCATGCCCCATTTGGAAAGAACGATCTTCCCCTGGAACTGGGCACATTATCCGGAAGAACGACGTAGCACCGATCAAATATCTCCCTGGATAGAGGCCTTTATCAATGCCTATCAATGGTTTAAGAAATAAAACAGACGATAAGGCCCTGATGTGGAGAGTTCTAAATCATATTCCATATTGACTTGCATACGCAACATCCACCTGTCACTCTATTGCAGACATCTACTTCTCCCTTGGGGACTGTTTTGGGCCTTATCTCTTTTATCCCCCCGCAAAGGGTTTGCCTTTTTATGGTCGGAAGGAACCCTCAAACTCTTTTTAATGACTCCTAGTGACAGGGGTACGTGAGGGTTTCAGGTGGATGGTGTTGATTTTTAACCCGCAATATGCATTGAAAAATTTATTGCGTCCTTTAATTAAACCCGAAATAATCAATAGCCTTCCTATTATACAAATTTGGGCTTCAACTGTCGTATAAGATTCCGCGGGTCATTTTAGTATCAATCAAGGCGAGATCCGCAGGGATAGTAGCCCTATCCCGAGGATTGTCAACGCAGAGTGAAGCATAATGAACAGGAAGATAGGCGATATCTGAAAGCTAAGTTTGTATTACGAGCATAAATTGCTTCAAGATCAGCGGTTTTATACAAATTTAGGTTTTAAATGTCGTATAAGATTCCGCGGGTCATTTTGTTTCAATCAAGGCGAGAACCGCAGGGATAGCAGCGCTATCCCGAGGATTGTCAACGCAGAGTGAAGCAAAATGAACAGGAAGGATATTTGAAAGCTAAGTTTGTATTACACTACGTAGGTGCGTCACCTTAGTGACACAAAAGCCTCCTATCCCAAACCGCTGATTTTATTACTCTTTATGTTCTTATGACGAAATCCTATCGGTCAATTGAGGTTGAAGCAAATCAGTAAAATAAATGCGCTTTTTGCATTGACCGTAGCGGTGCTACAGAATCCGCTGATATTAGATGTTTTATACTCAAGAAAAAATGAAATGGGAAGCCTTTATAGGCAATGGCCAAGGGAAAAAAATCCGTATAGTACTGAACTGTTACCGGTAGACTTGTCATTAGGGTCTTTAGAAAATAATGGCACTTAAGTCAACGAACCACCTTGTCCAAAATCAATTGCGTTTAGGTATAATTCCTGATGATGAAGTCCCAAATACAGCGTATTCACGAAACCGTTACAACAAACACAAGATGAGCCAAAACATCATTCGGGCCTAGAGGCTCATAAGTGCCGTCTAATACAAGCTTACCTCTTTATATATCAAAAGTCGCAACATATCTTTCTACTCATTTGCCCTATCCTGCATTAAACCCAAAATGTCCATTAGAAAATCTATTCCGGACTTAACCGGCTTCAAATCAGTACATGAATGCGTTTTTTGAATTAACCGTAGCGGTGCTATGCCAAATCCAATAAAACACCCTGATTTACTGCTATTTAAGTCCTCATGACGAAGTTCCAGCGCATGATTCGAGTTAAAAACCATTATCCTATTGCTTATCGTTGTGGTCAATCATCTTTCCCAAAGAATCCTTTCTCCCTAGCATCATCGAGCCGTGCTTCCAGGTACTCCCAGAGCAGAGGAAAACCATCATTTATCTGAGATTCTATGCGTTTGATGACTCGTTCATAACTGATATTGTTCTCCTTCCAGCTTTGTCCATTGTTCTCCAGATTTAACAAAACAGGCATTGCCCTATCCAGTGCATTCGCAAATAGGGATTCTTTCGATTCGCCGAATTCAAATTCCTCCCAATACCCTACGAATTCCTCGCCGACTTCTTTTGGTAGCAACCCGAATATCCGTTTTACTGCCGCCAGTTCTTGGGCTTTTCGCTCCTCCCATCCACCTTCCACAAAGGCCATAGTGTCTCCTGTATCGATTTCACCGATATCATGAACCAATAGCATCGCTATTACCTTGCTGATGTCCATATCCGCATCACAATAGCTCGATAGTGACATGGCCATCATTGCTATTTGCCATGAGTGTTCCGCCGAATTTTCGTAGCGGTCGAGCATCAAGGGCTTAACCTTTCGTGTTACTCCCTTGAGTTTATCCAGTTCTAGTATAAATCGAACCGTTCTATGTAATTGATCTTGATCAATGTTCATTAGTATTGTTTTATTTACAAATGGGCATCAGCTAATAACTTTTTGCAAAATATCCGACCTTAACACAAGGTCGGATATCCGCTGCCCGAACGGACTCTCCCTTGAGATTATCCTTCAGGAGCAAAATGTGTTTCTCCATTCTGTTCGGATTTTCAAAAAAAACAGTTTTTTGGACTTGCCTGTCTTCGCCTAAGTTCAGCAAAGCAACTATTATTCGTATGTATTCCTTAGAAGGACTGTCGAAAACTTCTTTTCATCTTATTTTTACAAGCATAATTTTTATAGGCCAATCCAAAAAATCATTTCGGACAGATATGCCCGTAACTAATGTTAGGCCGAAGTCAAAATTACCATTATAGCTACACAATAAAAGCATCAAGCTCCATAAAATCGGAGGTTTTTCTAGTCTATGACATCTGCGGTACGATAAAAGACGGGAAACAGACCATTAGTAACTGAGAGACTGTTTTAAAATGTATCTTTTTCTTTCTTATATACTTCTTGATTTCGTTGAAATTCCCGCTAGCTAGCGCAACAGGCTATCTTTGTCAATGGCAGACGTGGAATTGCAATAAAAAACTGGACAATAAGTTAAGCACATTTTGAATAATTGATTTTACTAAACTCTTCTGGAGT
>CANLOE010000089.1 GCA_947492745.1 uncultured Cyclobacteriaceae bacterium
AACCATAATGGAAATCACATCAAACCACCATTATATGAAATGTTTCAATGCGACATTAAAAATGTAAATCTGTATAAGTTCTGAAATGTGAAAATTGAAAATTAATCGAAATCTAATCTCTACAGAGAATTAATAGTTTTTAGAGATGCCCTATACTTTGAATGCTGATTCTGTTATGGTTTTGCTGGCCGTTCTTTCGGGGAACCAGAATCTTCCAAGAGGATGTCCAACCATAATAGAATAAATTCATTATCGTCGGGTAATCCTGTTTCTAGGGTCTCTATATTAAATGGATAACTGTTATCATTAAGAACACCAATAAGGAATGGATTCAAAACCCAGTTCCTTTGGGAGTGTGGGTTCGATTCCCACCTTTGGTATAAAAAGAGGCTGTATCAAAAGTGGTAAGGCCTTTTTTAATGCCAAATTTTATATGGCTCATCTTTATTTCCGGGCCTTTTTCAGCGAATTTTAATGAATTTCAACTCATTTTAGACCTAGTAGAAGCTCAAAATAACGTTAATGCGAAATTATATTTGGAGCAAAAAAGAAGAGGCTGCCTTTTGATACAGCCTCTTTTTATTTATGATTACTGTTGAATCATTAAACTGTTGACTCGATGAGTACCCTGCCCATTTATTTTTAAGATATACATCCCTGATTTGATCCCCGATAGCGGGATTGTGTGGTTCTCATTAGCTTCTATGGTAGTATTTAGAACTAATGCACCTTGCATATTATACAGCGTAATATGATGAGTACCTGCATGCAACCCAGAAATAGTTACCTGATTCGAAGCCGGATTAGGATAAAGTTTCACTAGAGCAGCCTCAGTATCGATATTTTTTTCTCCTACACGTCTAGAACCGCCCGCACAATCACTAATAAATACATTTCCTCGACCATTGAGAACCCATATTCTATTATCATCTCCTACAGAAATATGATTGCCGGTTTGGTCTGATTGTTTAGACCATACGCGATTTCCTTCATAAAAATATACGCTGCCATCACTTTCTGACAATGCCCATACATTTCCAGTTCCTTCTGCGATACTTATGTCTCTTGCTTTGAAAGTTCCTTTTTGTGACCACCTATTATTACTTAGCTGATAGACAAACCCATCTGTGCCTACTATCCAGGCATTACCATCCGAATACACATCCAGCTTTTTAGCCTTTACAGGAGGATTCAATCGTATATAATTTCTTGAAGCAGAATTTCGTTTGTAGACAGCGTCATCACCACCTATAACATATAATTCATTTCCATTGGCGCCTACGTCTTTACCACTACCACTGAGCAGAGCCCATCGGTTATCCGGACTGTAACGGTATATTTTACCATCTGTCGAAGTAACCATAGCTTGTCCTGCACCTCCTACATCAACTCTATCCGCTCGGAAACCACCATCAGGTAGACGCACCCATCTATTCTCTATGCGTTCCCAAACACGTCTATTATTACCTACAATAAATGTTCTTCCCAATCCACTTCCAATATCTATTCCTCCTCCATTTAATCGGGTGAAATCACAGAGACCATCATTAGGATTAGACACCGTTATTCTCCTACTAACTTCTCTTGTAGCCCCACCATTATCAGTAGCAACAGCTCTCAGCGTATAGGTACCTGGACTTAAATTCTTTAGTTGTGAATCATTTTGTGCAGCGAGACCCCAATCATACGGTGCAGAGTTTTCTTGGCGTACCAGTCTATTGTTAATAAATAATCTCACATTTGAAATGCTACCATCACTATCACTGGCATTAACGTCTACAGTCAAATTACCAGGGGCAGTAAGTGTTTGATTATTGTTAGGCCTTATAAATGATATGGATGGTTGCGCATTAGTAGGGATAGAAGGAGGGGTGTCGACCGGAACCATATTGATGTAACCTGACTGAACCCCGACTCCGTTGTTAAACACCTTTACAAATAAATCTCCCGAAGATGGATCAGGGAAATAGGTCGTACTGTTTGATCTACGCAGGAATCTGAGTTGACTGTTCTGTTGCACATCTTCTCCAGTTTCAAAGAAAGTTGGTCGCATTACGTTCGCCATGCCTTTGAACCTCAAAGTGACACTTTGAGATCCATCGGGGATCGAATACTGAAACAAGCTGAATCGAACCCCCTCGGAGTCTAAATCAACAGCACGTGCGAATTCCACCTCGTACTCTTCACCTAAAACCACCTGAAGTCTCGGACGACGGTTGATCAAGATATCGTCGTCTCGCTCACTGGCATTGCCGCCCATACTGTACTTTCGCCCCTGTCGATTAGTGATGATCCAGCGTGCATTTTCATACGGGCTAGTGTGTCGGCGTTCCAACTGCAAGGTGGCGACACGCTTTTTGGTAAGACCAGTGTATCCGCCATCGTCGGTACGAATAATGTCACCGTCATTGGTATCAATGATCCAGTTGTTTCTGGAGGGCACAATGGTATACCCGGCACCACCGCCAATCCCAGACGTCAACGATCCATCAACATCGTAAAGCGTCTTTTGCGAGTACTGTCGGTTGACTCCACTTCTGGCCTTAAGCAAGCTTTCTTGACTTCTATCATTTTCCCACGATATGCCGGAGTAAGTGCCATCGGGGCGAGTTCGATCGCCAATACCATTTACAAAGATGAGGCCGTCGGCGTAGCCAGCAAAGTGAACATCATCCCAAACGGAATAACCGTGATACAAATTCAGCGCCCGTGGTTCGTGACGTCGAGGACCATTACGCTGACGATTTCCTCGACTATCACCCACAACCAGTCCGCCATTGATACGCATCGGATCCGAGTCCATCAGTGTGACTTCGTTATCGGCAGCCCGAAAATCTGGGAACTGCAGCGTGACATTGGTCACCAAGGGATATAATGCTGTGCTGGTTTTATAAAACGTAGTGTTCGAAAACACCGGATCGACGTTGTTAAAGTAGGGAACACCCTCGCGGAACCTACCAGCATTGCTAGCTTGGAAGCTTCGATGCCCCGCGGGAATGGCGATCATACCGGTCCACATCGAGTGCCCTGAGTTGTGATCAAAGCGTCCCATTCGTTCCCTGACGGGATTACGCTGATACATCCTTCCAAGGTATTCATCTGAGGTCAACAAAGATTCAAAAGGGCCACCCACCGGATTACCAGGCTGAGCGATCCAATATGCGGTGCCTTCTGAACCGGCAGCAATGTTGCCCACGAATGTATTGTTTACACCCGTGATCCAATATGCCGCAGTCGTCCGGAAGCGAACCCCACCGTCACCGAACCGATCGGAGTTGTCAACGATAAACGGATCGGAAAGATCTCGGGAGCCACCTGTCCTGTGAATCCCAAGAGCAATGTTGGCTTCGAACCGGTTGCCCCGCTCTACGCCACTTTCCAAGAAGAAGCCATGTCCGTGAACGTCATGGGCCACTACTCCCTGAATCAAGACATTGTCGGTTCCGTGAACCACGACCGCGCGGTTGTTGGAATTGGTGATACTCGAATTACGCACAACGTCGCCACGCTTGTCACCACCAAAGTGCCAGTGGATCGGGTAACGCCCGAGTCGTCCTGCTTGACCCATTTGATCCATCTGAATGCCATCGACGGTCGATTGCCCCGCCGTATTCATGATCATGATGTGACCACCAATACCGTTGATGCTCTTGCCATTTTGGCTACCGCTACTGTGCACTTGCAGTCTTGCGCGGTCACCGAACGAATTATCTGTGTCCTGCGCATCAAGACCCTTGACCACAATGTTGCGACTGAGCAAGGCGACTTCAGCACGCAGGTCGATGGAATTGGGACGGCCTGTTGCTGGACGACTGCCTGCTCGCAGGTTCCGACCATATTCCTCAATTTCACCGTAGTGTCGATGGGTCGTCGCCCGATTGAGCGTCAGCCGCGTCCTGGTACCATAATTTTGGACACGGGTGATCGTACGAACATCCTCATCAGCATAGCTATAGCGGCTGGATGCGATGACGATTTCGTCACCGACTTCCCAGTTCAATCGCCCATCGGAAGCACCAGAGGTGCGGCCATCAAAATTACGCTCGATGACGTTCTCCACCACGATCGAGTTGGAACCCGCTTCAGCTGTTTCATTCAGCTTGGTAAAGCTAAGCCGTTCTTCTCCAAAAAACTGCAAGCGACCGCCACCGGCGGCCATCAAGAAGCCATCGTTGTTATTCATGTTCATAGTGTTACCGTTGGCCATCGGAATCCTGTGATCGGCCTCAGGGTTGGTTCCCGTCAGGTTCAATGTAAAGTTACCAGTGTCAAAACGATTGTTCTGCGTTCCGATTTGGAATACACCACCACTGTTGACATGCACCCAGTCCGCCGTCAACGAACGGCTCGCAGGAAACCTGGAGTTTTCTGGCACTCTCAATACACCGTGAACGACGACCTCGTCGACGGTGTGATTTCCAGTAATGTCGACAGTGACGCCTTTGGAGATGATCGCCCGGTCGTTGGCACGTGGAACCCTTCTATCCCATGTAGCAGCTGAGTCCCATGGACCGTCATTGGTAGCCGTAACGACGGACTGACCTTGTAAGTTTTGAAAGGAAAAACACATACATGTTATGCATAACATATATATCTTGAAATGGGCGTGTAAAATAATTTTTACTGAGTGTGATTTTTTCATAGTAGGTAATTGTTTGTTGGTTTAGGAATCAATTTTAATGCGTAAAAGTAAGCGAAAGCCCTGTCGTGTACTTGCCCTTAAATGTCTGGATGTGCATGATCTCCCTTGCCTAAAGCTTGTGTACTTAGCGCTCAAGAGTTTTATTTATAACGTCAGAAAGGGGTGATTATTAAATTTAACCCGTTGGGTGTAATTATTTATCTGATTAATAAAGTGATTGGATGTTGATCAAGATGCTGAAATTCAGTATCTTGATGTTGCGAAACAAAACAATATCCATGATAAATATAGTAAAAAATTATTTCAAGGTTTTGGAAGTTCTGAGTTCTTTGAACATCGATTCAAACGTTGTTCCCAGAGCTGGCAGAAAATGTAAAATGTCTGATATAGAAGCAGTTTCACTCAGTTTTACTGCTGAGTACATGTCGATTGACAGCGAAAGTTCCCTGTTCAGGCAGATAAGTCCTGCCCAGATACCGAACCTGATAGAGCGGAGCCAGTTCAATAAAAGGCGCAAAACCCTGTTCGGGTTTTCTGAGCGGGTGCGCCAAGAAATGGCATCGCGCTTTTTGGAATTTGAGGACTGTTTCCTTATCGACAGCATGCCCTTGGAAATCTGTAGGGCAGCAAGGCAGAACAGGGCAAAGATATGTAAAGAAGGTTTTGAAACGGCTCCTTCCAAGGGCTTCTGTGCCTCTCAGAACAGTTGGTTCTATGGATACAAACTGCACGGGATCTGCTCGGTTTCGGGAGTTTTCCATTCTGTGGACATCACCAAGGCCAACGTGCACGATATCCACATGTTGTCCGATGTGAGGGGACAACTATCTGATTGTATGCTGCTTGGAGATAAGGGATATCTGTCTTCCGATATACAATTGGACCTTTTCCAAACAGCCAACATCGTTTTGGAGACGCCCATGAGGAAGAACCAAAAAAACTACAGGAAGCAACCTTATGTCTTTAGGAAATCGAGGAAAAGGATAGAGACCCTTTTCTCACAATTGTGCGACCAGTTCATGATAAGAAGAAATTATGCGAAATCTTTCAGGGGATTCAAAACAAGGATATTGACAAAAGTATCCGCACTGACAATGGTACAATATATCAACAGGTTTCTCTATGATAGGCCTATAAATAATATTAAAGTTCAAATCATTTAATTACACCCAACGGGTTTGGTATTATCTCTCTTTAGGGCGTCCATGCAAATACCTCGCATCACGACATCTTTTCCATATCTGGCTTTCATCTTATCCATTGCTTGGTAAAGGGAAATCATCTGTGGAGTATCTGAAAAAAGGTCAATCTGGTAATGCCCTCTGACAAGGCCACTAAACCTGACTCCGATGAGCCTCAACATCATACGCCGTTCATAAACTTTGTCAAAAAGCCCATGAATGTTCTTGATCAGAATATGGTCGCTACTGGTATAAGGTAGTCGGCACTGTTGGGTATGCGTATCAAAGTTACTGTACCGCACTTTTACAGCTACAATTGATGTGAGTTTGCCCTCCTTCCGTAACTGAAAAGCCAGCTTTTCAACCATCTTAACCAAAAGGGCACGCAAACCGTGCAAATCCATAGTGTCCTTTAAGAAAGTTTGCTCGGTAGAGATGCTTTTTCTTTCAACATAAGGCACTACAGGTGCTTCATCTTTGCCATTGGCTTTCTTCCAAATTGTAAGACCATTCTTTCCAAGGAGTTTTTCCAGAAAAGATACAGGCATTTCTGCAAGTGTTTGAATTCTACGTATTCCAATTCGGGATAGTACCTGGTACGTAGCACTTCCGATCATTGGGATTTTCTTAACACTTAACGGGTTCAGAAAGCCCTGTACATTTTCGTTTCCAATGTAGGGTTTACCATGTGGCTTAGCTTCCGTGGTGGCCATTTTACTAACGGTCTTGTTGATGGACAGGCCAAAGGTCAATGGAAGCCCAGTTTCTTTTTCCACAAGCTTTACTAGATTATCGGTCCAATGGTAAGTTCCAAAAAACTTATCCATACCTGATACATCCATATAAAATTCGTCGATTGAAGCTTTTTCAAGGAGTGGTGCCTCTGAAGACAATATTTCAGTGACCAATTGGGATTTCTTGCTGTAAAGTTCCATATCACCCTTAACCACTCTGGCTTCAGGACAAAGTTGGAGAGCAAAACGCATCGGCATAGCTGAGCGCACTCCGAATTGTCGAGCTTCATAAGAGCAGCTTGCAACAACGCCCCGGTCTGAACTGCCCCCTATGATAATAGGGATATTTTCCAATTGGCTGTTGACAAGCCTTTCACAGCTTACAAAAAAAGTATCAAGGTCAATATGTGCAATACTCCGAATCATACAAAAATAAATATACTAATAAAATTAGTAAAAACTAAATAAAGCAGCAGTGTAAGAAATGATGAGATTATATAGTTTTATCAATAACTTCTTATTCTTCAGCTAATTCGATAAATTAAGGAAAGCAAAATTCGAACAACTATGTGTTACCATATAGCCTATTTCACAGAAGATGCGAGTTATTACGAAGAGCGCTTCAATGCTACTATTGTAGATGGTGAAGTCCTTCCCCCAACTTATCAGAGTAATGGGTATTCGCACCTAAACATTCCGGTGATAACCAATACAGAACCGGGACTTATCAATTTGTACAGTTGGGGCCTTATTCCCCATTGGGTCAATAAACCTACAAGGGAAGAGACGTTGGAGAAGGCTAAAGGCATATCGAATGGGAACCTAAATGCTAGGAACGACACAATTTTTGAAAAACCTAGCTTTCGTGGTCCCATCAGGGGCAAACGCTGCCTGGTATTGGTGGACGGTTTTTACGAGTATATGCATTACAAGGGTAAAAAATACCCTCACTATATATACCTCAAAGACCACAAGCCATTTGCCCTGGCAGGTATCTGGTCCGTCTGGAAATATGAAGATATTATTAGGCATACCGTCAGTATTATTACAACTGAACCTAATCCTTTGATGGAAGTGTTGCACAACTCAAAGAAAAGGATGCCCTTGATTTTGCCTCGTGAACTTGAGAAGAAGTGGATTGGTGACATTCCCAAAGGAGATCTGGGTAAGCAAGAGACAAATGAAATGATGCTGCCGTTTGATGAAAATGAAATGAGGGCACGTTCAATACGGCCTTTGACTGGTGTAAAGGGCACAGGCAACCAATCTTTGGCCATGGAACATTATGGGTATGATGATTTGGTCTATCTTGAGCAGGTTCAAAAGTATATAGAAAGGTGATTTAGACAAAAAAATAGACTTTTCAGTTTTGAATCTAGCAATTAAACTCATTGAGGATAAAAAGCTTGAATTTAAGTTAGTTCTAAATCCTGTCTGTAGCGCTTTAAAACTTGGTCGGGCTAACCTGTCAAAAAAATGATAGTTTACAAAAGGTTATGATCCGTTATTTCTTTCAAACAAGCCTATCAAGGCTAGTTTCTTTGAATTTGATAGTCCCTGAACTAAAGGCTTTAAGTACTTCTTGTTTTGAACCATAGGCTCCCGTATCTGCCAAATCAAGAAGAAGTTCTTCCAAAGTCTTAACTTTCGGCTCTCTTAGATGATACTGTAGTATCCTTTCCACGAGTGTAAACAGTTTGGTAGCTTTCGGTAAGAATAGATCGGTGGCACCTGATATCTCAAAAAGCAGATTTAGACTAAAGAAGCAGAATAGATCTGAAGGGAAGTCTTCGTTCCTGAACCTGTACCAATGTTCTATCATACCATGTGATTTTTCGCAAAAGAACATGTAACTGTCTTCATCAAAAAAGAAATCCATGTCATGGTCATGCACTAGCTGGTCGTAGAACTCTTTATGGAACTTTGTTCTTTTCTTGTCCTTTTCTCTTGTTATACCGGTCATGACATCATAAATCAGACCGTACTCGATAGGTGATTTTTTTTCATGGAGCCATTGATGGAGTTCATCGTTCAGATGATCCCAAGGCTGGTCTTCAAGTTCGCCTTTGTCATCAAAAAGATTGTCGATTTTTCGCACCTCTTCAAGAGTAACAAAAGGTACCTGTAAATTTGATTCTTTAGCAATTAAGAATAAGTATTGACCGTAGAGGACATCATCATTCTCCCCTATGAGAACAGGCAATAAGCTGGATGGCCTTTCTTTCAAGGATTCCCTGCACTGATTTAGTAATAACTGGATATTACGGTTTGATTTATGCCACCCGTTTCGGTCTGGTCTATGCCATTGATTTCGGTTCAAAACGTGCCAGTACAGTTATTTGATTTCGGTTCGATTTGTGCCACTGGTTTAAAGGTACCGAGGTCTATTTCGGTTCGTTTTATGCCACTTTAAGGGTTCATTGATTGTTAACATTGCCATCAAAAAAATCGGATGGCGAACAGACTTGACATAATGGACTTAAAACAAATTATCAACCTTCATTTGAGGGGGGTGAGCAACCGTCAGATTGCCTCGACCCTGGGCCTGAACAGGAATACCGTCAACCATCACCTAAGATCATTGAGGTCCGGTGACCTCTCCATGGAAGAGCTGGTCAAATTGGACAATGGTACCCTGGAAGAGCTTTTCTCCCCTAAGACCACCATCGACAATGACCGTTTTTCAGCTTTGATGTCATTTTTCGGGACCATGCACCCGACAACGTCACCACCCTGGCTTTACACTTCAATACCATTACCGTCTATACAGGGAACAAGCGCAATATCCTTATAGTTACACTCAGTTCACCACACACTATCAGCGGAAGTACAAGCAGGCCAAGGGTTCCATGAAACTGGATCACCGGGCAGGGAAAGAACTATATGTTGATTTTGCCGGCAAGAAATTAGAAGTAGTGGGTCCTTCCACAGGGGAAATAAGCCAAGTAGAGGTTTTTGTGGCTACGCTTCCCTTTAGTCAGTATACTTATGTAGAAGCTTGTAAAAGCCAGAAACGAGAAGGTTTTATTCAGTGCCTCAATAATGCCCTACAGTTTTTTGGAGGGGTACCTTTGGCCATTGTATCAGATAACCTTAAGTCAGCAGTTACCCGGTCCAGTAAGTATGAGGCCGTGATCAACAGGACTTTCAAAGACTTCGCCCTTCATTATGGTTGCGCTGTCAACCCCACACGCAGTTATGCACCACAAGATAAAGCACTGGTGGAAAATGCCGTCCAGCTTACCTACCAGCGGATCTATTGCCCTATGCGCAAGATGAAGTTTTTCTCTATCGGGGAACTCAACAAAGAGATCCAAGATCACCTTAAGGGCTACAATGATGTGCTTTTTCAAAGAAAGGAAGCCTCCAGGAGAGAGTTGTTCCAGTCGGTGGAACCCCCTCTTCTCAAAAGCTTACCCCGGGGCACTTACCAGATTAAAGAATACGCAAGGGCCAAGGTACAGAAGATGGGTTATATCTACTTCTCAGCGGACAGGACCTATTGCAGTGTCCCCTATCGCTACATTGGTTCTCAAACTCAGGTACAATATACAGCTAAGCATGTTGAAGTATATCACGGAAACCAGCGTATTGCCCTGCATAACAGGGTGATGGGCAAAGGTGCCTATATCACCGATAAAAACCATCTTTCCAGCACCCATCATGCCTACAGCCAATGGAGCCCGAAGTACTTCTCCGATCAGGGAGGCAGAATAGGCAACAATGTGAAGCTGTTCATGACGGGCCTGTTCCTGCAAGGTGATTACCCTGAGATCAATTGCAAAAGGGCCATGGGCATCTTACAGCTGGCCAAGACCTATGGTAATGAGCGTGTGGACAAAGCATGTCTGAGAGCTGTTTATCATGACACCTATAGTTATCAAAGGCTCAAAAATATATTGAGCAATAATATGGATGAGCATGAGGTCGAACAAGAAAACCGTCAATCACATATCCCTTCTCACCAGAATATCAGAGGGGCCGATCAGTACAAGTAAACAATAATCTTTATGAACAGTAATCAAACAATAGAAAAACTCAGATCGATGAGGCTATCAGCGATGGCCGAGCTCCACGGGCAGCACTTGGCCGGTAATGCCTATCAAAAATGTACTCCTGATGAGTATCCGGCCTTACTTACCGATAGTGAATGGGAAGACAGGCAAAATAAGAAAATCATGCGCCTGATGAAAAAAGCAACTTTTAAGCAACAGGCCGATATGGGCGAGATTATCTTCTCCGAACATAGGAACCTGGACGGGAACATGTTCAACAGGCTCTCGACATTGCAGTTCCTCAAACAGAGTGAGAACATCATCATTACCGGGGCTTCCGGGGTGGGCAAAAGCTTCTTGAGCCAGGCCATCGGTAGACAGGCCTGTCAGATGGGATACAGCACCATATATCAGGTAACGGCCCGTATGTTCAATAAAATGAAACCGGCAAAGGTAGACGGTACCTATATCAAAGAACTCAAGAAAACCTCTTCAACACAGCTCTTATTACTTGACGATTTTGGACTACAGGGCATGGACAATACGGCAAGGGAGGTGCTCATGGATATCATCGATGAGCGACATGGGAAAGCGTCAACCATCATATCCTCTCAAATACCTGTCTCAGCTTGGTATGACATCATTGGCGAAGGCACCATTGCAGATGCCATACTGGACAGGTTGCTCAACTCTTCCCATAGGATAGATCTCAAGGGAGAATCATTGAGGAAAGGTATGTTGAAACAATAATATTTACTAAAATTGCACAACTCTTAAAGTGGCATAGTTACACCGAAATGACTGGCATAGTCTGACCGAAATAGCCAGTTCCATTAAAACTGTTGAAATATTGTTGAGTTCTAATGCTTGGTAGCCGGGATTGTTAGCGATTTCAAAATTGTCATATGATTTGAGGTAGTGCCGAATAGCATCAATCTGATTTTTGCTTTTGTAATGCATGTAGCCAATACCATGGTGAGCTTTACCTAAAGCTTCACTACTTCCAATTCTGGAAGCAATTTCGATTTGATAATTTAGATATTTGATTGCCTCTGATTGATTGGAGCCTCGGACTGTTTTGTGAAGTTTCCAATAGATCTCTATTTTCTCTTGCTCTGAAGGATTTGTCTCCAACAAAGCGAGAAGGCTCTCTTTATCTGCGGGAAGCTTATTTTGCTGTTCAGGAATTAAAGTTTCATCAGTACAAGAAACGAGGAACAACACCACATACAAATACCAGTATCTCATTTTGGTTTAGGCTTAAAGTAGAAGCGCTAAAATGACAAATTTATTTGTAAGTGGTGTTGCTCATGCTGGTCAATTCCTTACATGAATATGAAATAAGAAGAGTTCATAGCTATTCTATATCCCCAGCCTCACCTTCCTCACCACCTGTAGCTTGAATTTCTTCGCTGTATTCGTTCAAAGGACTGATCTCCTCTAAATCATCAGAGCAACTAGTGATTAAAATTGAGAAGAAGGTTGCTACGATAAATGCCAGAAAGTAAGGTGGTTTTCTTGATTTCATAATTTTCTTTTCTTGGTGTTCACAAGTATAACTTGTTGAAAAGTAATAAAATATAGTAAACTTTGCCCTTACTCACCTTTGTAATTAAACGAGATTATCTGAAGCTAGATTGTACCTATAATGAAAAAAATGAGGGACTTGAATTGCTGTTTGTCCGTAAATAGGAAATTTCCTGTGGTAGGAAATTGAGAAAGTTCATTTTATTTATGCAGAAATTGACTTTGTAGTTCTAAAAAGTACTTGACATATATAAGAGATGCCATCTAAAAGTTGTCTTGAATCAATAATAGCAAACAAAGCACGTACCTCACTATTGGTAGGAGGGGATTTTGACCTCACCTTCAAAATAGAATGGACTTGGATTAGCTGTGATGTAATCTGCAATTCTTTCAACCAGGTCTGTCTCTGAATCAAGTTTGTAAAACAACCTATCTGAATCTTTAAAACTTTCATTGATTAAATCTAACTGATTTTCACGTTCTAATCTATCAAAACTGGGAGGTGCGCCAAAGCGAAGTGCAGATTCTGCTATTATTTTTTTTCCTTCGCGTATTCCTATTAATCCAAAACCCTCCTGAGCGTCTCGCCAGACAATTCCTGTAGCATTTGTGTAGAATTGATAGTGTCCTCCATTTTTTACTTCTGACATATACCACATCACTGCAAAGACAGCACGCTGCTGAATAGAAAACGATTGAAGGTCTTTCTCATAATCCTCCTTTGAGCCGTAAATGTTTACTTTCCACCACAGAGGGTCTATTACGGCCATTGGGTCTCGTTTCTCTATAGTTTTATCGTCTATTTTCAAGAACTTGTTTTCCATATCGTTTTGCCCACTTTTCAGCCTAATTATAAAGAAGTTGAATATAGAAATATTTGATTACTGGTACAAGTATAGCAAATTAGTTTCGAAGATTGGTTAATCAATTGCCATGACCATAGTGTCACGGTCCTTAAGAAGTTAGGCAGAAGATTTAAGGTGATATTGTTATCCCTATTACAAGGGCTTACAAAAAAAAGTCCCAACAGAATCATATATTCTGCTGGGACTTAATAATGTGGGTCCTGCTGGGCTCGAACCATCGACCACCTGATTCCCCTTCCAAGAGTTTCCTCAAGGGGGTGGACTATCTCATCACCCTTCCTCCAAGTTGCCTTGATAGGAGTGGGGTGCCGGGTACTCTAGGAGAGGTTATCGGTTGGATTCCTCACTCTCTAGTCTCTGCACCTTTCCTGCTACTCTTATATCCGTTCGCAGGACTTGGCTCAGGATTGCCTTAACCATCGCAAGATGGCTTTAGGGTTCCCTGAATTCACCCGGTTTGCATCCCTGGATTACTCCAGAGAGTCACCATATTTAATGAGTCAGGTGCTCTAACCAACTGAGCTAAGGGCCCCAATTTGCGGTACTTGCTAAAATATCTTAGCAAAAACTTAGCAAATCAGTATTTTCAATACCTTTTATTTTATTTAAATGGCTGCTTTTCAGATACTTACGACTATTAACCATCTCGATTATGAGTGAAAATTAATTTTAAATCATTGATTTTCAATTATTTATGTTTTTATTTCTTGTTGACTTTCCTCTAAATCGCATCCTCGATCTTCTGTGACATGCGTTCGTGCTTGGGCACCACTATCGGGTCAAAGGTCGATTCCCGGCCACGGGCGACCTCGATAGGAACTTCTCTGGCATCGGTCTTGAGCCGTTTACGGGACTTGCCGTTGCGCTGGTTGGTGGTCGATTTGGAGCCACGGTCGTTCTTGGCGTAGCCCAGGTGCTTGTCCATCTCCGATTTGAGCATCTTCTCTACCAACTGCTTGTAGATGCCGCCCACAACTCATCTACATCCAATTGGGTCTTGAGCTTTTTCATAAGCTCTTTGGCAATGGTTCACGTGCTGATAATGAAGAGCGGAGCAAAGAAAATGGAGAGCATAAAAATGGTTTTGATAATCATATTGCCATTCCCCTATTTGCTTTATTGTTCTGTTTGAAGTAATCATTAACCCTTATCTTTAAGACCTTTTCAAATTCAGGAGCTTCAGTTTTTGAAAACTTCAGGTTTTTCATCGTTGTTTGGTTTTGTGTTTTTTGGTATGCCTATTTTCCGTGACGGATACAATGGTATCCCATCAATAGGTCTGCAGTTCTGCAAAAAGCAGTTCGAGCTCAGCCCTGGTTTTCATTAGTTTGACAGAAAGTCCGTCCAGCATACTTTCTTTTTGCCCTTCCTTGAAATCAAAATCCGCATCGCATAAAATGGAAAATCTTCGTTTTAGCATTACCTTTTGCTCTCGCCAACTTCTAGTTATTTCCATGATATAGTTTGCCAATGGCGTCTTGTTTCAATTTAATTGTTATTCTCCTAGCTACAGATTTTCTAAAATGCTTGTTTTCAATCTCCTAGCGAGGTGTTTTTGTTTTATCCCGGAATGTTCGTTGGAACTTCGTCATGAGGACTTAAATGGCAATAAATCAGTGCGTTTTCTTGGATTCAGCGTAGCACCGCTACGGTTAATTCAAAAAACGCATTCATTTACTGATTTGAAGCCAATTAAGTCCGGAATAGATTTTCTAATGGACATTTTGGGTTTATTGAGCATTCGGGCCCAAAAATCACTTGTCATAGGACAGAAGGAAAGGATTACTTCTGAACACATAAACCTTAGTGTTCGTGTTTTTATCCGATTGTCCGGTGAGGTTGTTGTGCCGGTTCAGTATTGCATAACCTTTGTTCAGGCTTAACTCTACCCCAAGGCCATCAGCCGAAAAGAGGGGAATTCTTAATTGGAATAGCCCAATGTCAAGCATGTGAATCACGGTTATTTTTGTTTTGAGCCATGAGTGTGGGGTTTTCGATGAGTTCCCGTTCAAAATAGACCAGTTCTTTGCTTTCGGGGTCTTCCTGTACCTTGCAGTAATAAATTCGGTCGATGTATCTTCTGATGACCAGTTTTAAGGTTGGGTTGACTTTTGCATAAACGACGTCACCTGCATTGTAATTATTTTGTACGAATTGCTTGCTCATAGTGTACCCTTTTCAATGTTAACGCCGGTTCAAGATCGACATTTTTAAATAGCACTTGTTCCGTGGTGTTAATTGTGGCTGAAACCTCAGGTGAACGGGCTCGATGAATACCTTGCCACCAAGTCGGTAGGAGGCTTCATATAGGATGTTCCTTCTCTTTCCCATTATCTCCTGAAAACAATGTTTTTGACTCAGGTTACGACTTCTTCATACCCACTTTTGATTACCGTAGAGATGATCTTAAACCTCACTTTGGCTCTGATCGTATTGCGGGAATGAGCCGGGATGATGATGGATTGTCCGGTATTAAGTTGATAAGACTCATCATTGATTACGGTCTCTGCTATCCCATCGATTACTTGAATGAAAATATCAAACCGACACACCTTTTCTGTCAAGGATTCCCCAGCATCAAAAGAGGACACGGTCACATGCCCGGTGTTTTTTTTAAGAATGGTCTTGATTACTACCGAATTGAGGACATAATCAATAACCCCTGTAGCAATAAGGGGCTTGCCCTTTTCTTGTTCTAAGCTTTCCATTTTGCTTTTGCTTATACATTAAAATCCTTCTTCTTATCTTCGCGTTTTGTTTCTTCGGTGTCTTGCTTTTCTTTAGCTATTTTGGCCGGTACCCTTTTGTGGGGTCTGGCTTTGCCGTTCTTTTTTTCTGACATTATTGATGAGTTATAGTTTTGAGGATGTCCATTGGTCTTTGCTTAACAAGTAAATTTCCTACTAAAAGATCCTAAAAGTATTACATGATCAAAATCCAATGTTACATATATCACATGTTTGCCAAACTCCTTTTTTGGTTATCTTTTGATTCCTCTTGCATTAGCAAAAGCCCTTTCTCTTTACTCCATCGGCCGTGGTCTCTGTTTCACCCACTTGATTCAGGTCGTCCTGCAAGACCGATCTGGAGGTGTTATAAATGGTGGCGGGAGGTCAAATAAGGGAAGTGTTGTCTCTTAAAATCGTTTGAAGGCCAAAAATGCAGAGGAAAGCTATAAGGGTCAGTGGAATAGATATGTAAAAGGCTGTTGCCGTAAAGGTGCCGTACAACCAATTGTGTTTTAACCGGCCTATTAGCTTTAGTGGAAGATTGTCATAGTAGTCATACTGGTATTTTTCCACCATTTTATGCCTATAGATACCTCGTATGCTACCTACGATGAAATGGATCAGCAGGGATATAAGGGGCATGGATACTACATTCAATTCCCAAGCGATGCTTTTCATTGGTTCTTGATGACATCCCCAACACCGATAAAGGGTATAGCACCTGCACCTGTTACTCCAGGTAAAATCCCATTCCATTTTTCTATTGCTTTGAGATTGGCCTCTATTTTTCTGAGTTCGATAAGGTCAGGCGATATGTTCATCTTTTGTAATCTTAAAGCCTCGGCTTCGGCGGTGGCCGCAGCAATGGTCTGGTCGGCTTCTACCTTTATCCTATCCAAATCCCTTTTTGCCTTTAATGCATTTTGTTCTGCCGTTTGCTTCGCTTCAATGGCATCGGTAAAGGTTTGAGAAAAGCTAAAGGTGATGATCGAAAATGCATCAACAGAAATATGTGAGGCCAATAACCTTAGGGTAAGTGCCTCTTGCATCTCTGTACTGACAATGGGCCTTTTCGTGATCAATTCCTCTGCCGTGTACCTGGCTGAAATAGCTTTCATCACCTCTTGGATGGCCGGGTCTATGATACGTTCTTTGAATTGTACTCCTATTTTCTGATAGACCAAATTTGCCTTGTCAGGTATGATATGGTAGTTCAGTGCCACCGATAGGTCTACATCTTGAAGGTCGGAGGACGATGAGGCTGCGTCGGTCATCGCTTTTTGAATTTTCACGTCCATAAGGGTCACTGTTTGTACCATAGGTATTTTAAAGTGAATGCCTTCTCCTAATACAAGGTCTTGAACTGCTCCAAAGTTCTGGACAATGCCGCGCTCGCCGGCTCCAATCTGAACCCATGGTCTAAATGCAATCAGCAAGATTACTATTGCTGCTAAAGTGAAGAAATACTTCCATTGACCTTTTTTCAATAAGTCTTTTACTCCGTTGATATCCTGATTATCCATCGTAATTTTATTTAAAGACAAAAACAAAAATAGGAGGCTTCTATCAGTATTGTGTTACAGAAGGTTGAGCTATGCTTACATATATCGCACATATGCAAAAGGTTTTTTTGGGTATTGCCTCTCCGTCTTCATTCACCATAACTTGTCCCGACCTTCTCCTTTAGGTGCTATACTGAACGAACCCAAAGAGCTGATGCCGATGTTTCGGCACAAGTTGTATTGCTCTTTATGGGCTCATAACGGTTTCTAGTGATTATTTTGGGTTAAAAAGAAGGTGATGGTAGTTAGGGGTTTGCCCATGATAATAAAGCATGCGATGGGTGCTGAAGATTCTGTAGTGCTTGAAGCAGGATCGATTCACTACAAATCTTCCAAATTTTGCTTGCGCTTGTTTTTAAGTTGCTTGTAGAAGGTGGGAGTCAGTCCTGTGATTTTTTTGAATTGATTGGACAAATGGGCCACACTGCTGTAATGTAGTTTGTGGGAGATTTCAGTTAGGCTCAATTCATCATAGATCAGCAATTCTTTGACTCTTTCAATTTTGTGAATAATAATAAATTGCTGGATGGTAATCCCTTTTACTTCTGAAAAAACATTGGCCAGATAGGTGTATTCATAACCCAATTTTTCACTGATATAATCAGAGTAATTCATCTGAGGTAGTTCATCTGAATAGTGGATCATTTCAATAATGACATTTTTGATTTTTTCAATCAAAATGCTTCTCTTATTGTCCAGTAACTCCAGTCCCGAGCGTAATAAATTTGTTTTTAGTTCCTGACGTTGTCCTTGAGTGATGTTCTCCAAAATTTCAACCACACCTAAATCCACCACCATATAGTTAAGCCCTAGCTTCTTCAGCTCCTCTTTTACCATCATTTTGCAGCGCAGGCTAACCATGTATTTGATGAATAATTTTGTGCTCATCTCCCCATAATATCAAGGTTCCGAATTTAGTTTGTTCACTAAGCTAGTCAAAAAAAGAATGTTGTGTTGGAGGACTGCTGGAAACCTTTCTACTTTCACCATTCATAGGGTGGACGACGGTCCCTGTTTTCTAGGTGCACCGTAGGTGGACGTGTGATTTTTCCCAAAACGATGCTTATAGGTTTGGTGGATATCAATTTATACAAACTTACATTTCAAATGTCGCCTATCTTCCTGTTCATTTTGCTTCACTCTGCGTTGACAATCCTCGGGATAGCGCTGCTATCCCTGCGGTTCTCGCCTTGATTGAAACAAAATGACCCGCGGAATCTTATACGACATTTAAAACCCAAATTTGTATTAGTGCTCCACTTAACTCCGACTTGTCCATCATCAGGATTTTGAAAAAAAGCTTGTTCTAAGTGGATAAGGTTCAAAGAAACCGATGACACAGTTAACCTTAGGGATGACATGCTATAAAAGAAAAGAAGGGACAAGAAGAGCTTCAGACGCCTCTTAGAGGAGCAGAATGCTGCCATTCCAAAGAATTATTTATTCGGTCATCTGTACGTCTAAGTACTCCATTGATGCTTGGTACTCTTTGGCTACATAGGGCGAGGTCATCGCTGAGAGTAATGCGCCATAGTTGAGGTGGAAGCTCACTTCATCTCCTACTTTGAGGCTGATTTTTTTTGTGTTGATAACGAGATGGTCACTGCTTGCCCCAAGAATCTCAATGTCCATGAGCGGCTCCAGTCCTGAAATGGCAACATCCTGAATCCCTATTCCCAATATGGCCCGTCGCATTGAACCCCGGTCCTCAAAAACGGGGATGTTTCCAAATGCATTTTGACCTATCTCCCCGTAGGGCAGGGATGGCTTTGTCTTTACTTCAATGACCTCGGCGATCAGTGTAAATGCATCGGTGAACAATTCGGGAATAGGTTTGCCCAGTAGTGGCTCGCAGCCCAAATAAATGGATTCTCCAAGGCGTAAATGATTGATGCGCTTCACCTCTTTGGTGAACATAAACCAATTGTAATTGGCTGAGCTGCCACCGGAGATGAATTCGAATTGTAGTCCAAATTTTTCTTCCAGTTGATTGGCAATGGAGGATAAGTGTCCCATGTTGTTATCATCCGGTTTTACCCCGCCAAAACAGGCCAGATTAGTGCCAATACCCACTAATTTTATCCCTTCCAATGCAATGACCTGCACGACCAAGTCGATCATCTCATGAGGCATAATCCCTTCCCTTAAGTCTCCTAATTCCACCATCAAAATGACTTTATGAATGGTGTTATGTGCTACCGCATATTTTGAAAGTACTTTGAGGGTCAAGAGCTCGGAATTCAAACTGATGTCGACGCTCTTTACGACTTCCTCCGCCTCGCTCAGCATAGGTACGCGCAGCAGCATCAGTGGAACATTTATTCCGCTGTACCGCAGTTTATGGAGATTACTTATCCTGGAATCCGCTAAGGAGGTCATGCCACTTTTTACTAAAGTGTCAGCGATGACAGAGTCGCCACAGACCCCTTTCATAACAGCGATGACATTGATATTTTTTGTGGCGTAAAGTGCAACCAAAAATTTAGCGTTATGGCTTACTTTATTCAGATTGATTTCAATCCTGGGGCATGTCATTTTGGGATGGGGGACTTCAACAATGATGGAAAAAGGACCAACAAGGAGTTGACAAGTTTGTCACAACCGTTCTTCAAAACATCAGTAGTCGGAAGCCCGTATTTGTTTTGGTATGCTTTGGTTTCCGCTGTGAGTTCTTCCTCCGTCATCCCTTCGTGATTGAGTGTGATAGCTATTACAGGTGAACCGGAAAAAACCTGTAGCAAAGCGATCTCACTTTCTAAAGTAGGCATGGGAAGGTTGGGGTAATCGCAACGATGGACTCGTTTTGGAGGATGTTGAAGTATGATGGCTTTTGGCATGGCACCCCTTATGATAGCACTGGAAGAGGTGAATGCAGGGTGGCTCAATGCACCTTGTCCTTCTACTATAATGATATCCGGTCGTCCCTTGTCCGCTTGCAAAACGGCATTTTCAACTTCACCCGTAGCATAGCCGGAAGTCAATACATCAATGGCAACGCCATACTTTGACCCTTGGAGTAGTCCTGTCTGACCGGTGGTCACAAAGGCTGCTCGTATCCCCATTGCGTCCAGTGCCTCCACAAGCTTTAGCGCCGTGGTTCGTTTGCCGACGGCACAATCTGTACCTAATACTGTGACTACCGGTGTTTTTACTTGGAGGATCTGCCCCGTAAAATGATGCAAGTACTTCATCAAGGGAGGTTTTCTCACATCATGGATTTTGACATCGCATTCTTTGGCCATTTTCCGGTAAGCGGCATCATCAGTGAGAAAACTAGGTAGTCCGTTGACAATATTCATGCCCATTCTCATAGCGGTGAAGATGACCTCTTGCTGATCTTTCCCAAGGTGGGGAGTCAGTGGTGCAAGGCCATAAATGAAGTATTTGGGGACCTCACTGAGATTGCTGATGGCTTCGTAGATAGTACGGTATATGGGTATTCCGTTGGGGACATCATCTAGGTATTCGCCTGAATCAAGACCAGCTTTGGTACTGTCAACTACTCCTACGATTTGGTATTTGTCTGACTGTCTTACCAGGCCGTTGGCCACCTTGCCATCCAATTTCCCAAATTCATTCTCACTGTATACTATTGCTTTACTTTTCATCTTGTCTTAAAAATTTAGTTATTCATCGAATGAGCCCATGCTTTTTTACCATGTCACGGTTCATTCACCAATTCCCGCTCTCATAGAGCCCCTTCTTGTCATTCAGCATCACGGGTAAAGTTACGGGAGTAGGTCCTGCGGTGTGTCGTCTAACTATCCATTTGACATCCGGGGCCGCTTTGTCCCCTGCTCTTTACTTGCTCTTTTTCCTTCTCTGCTCCTGTCAATAAGTAGTTTACATCTACGTATCTGCCCATTAGATACCTCTCCAAGTATTTTGATGTCTTTATTCGTCCTACTGCTGAACCTGACGGTCAGTAGGTTGGAGAAGGGGATTCCATCAAGCCATTGTCATGGTGTACCCTGATCCACAAGGCTAGGTATGACCTCGTATTTTAAATGCCGGTAAGGTGATGTGTATTGGGTCGTATCAGTCCTCTCGACTTTTTTCTTTTCGCTTAGCAGCTTTGGCCGCACGTTTTTCCTTTAATGTTTTAGTGGGGGCTTTTTTATCGGTTTTTCCCTTACCTTCTTTCTCTTTTGACATGCTAGTGGTTTGAAATGTTAAAAAAAAGCCCGATTGGGCTGATTTTTTCTTGGTACAAAATTCAATACTATTCGCTGAAATAGTGTTACACTTCCTAAGCTTGATGTTACACATATCCCAGTTTTGTGATTTCCGTGCCGATTGAACGTATTCTATTCTGCGATTCAAAGCATTGTGGAATACGAAACTGAAGCCAAATAGGGGAGGGATAAAAACAACAAAGCCTCTTGTAAATTAATGTTTTACAAGAGGCTTTTTAAAAGTGGGCCCTGATGGGCTCGAACCATCGACCACCTGATTATGAGTCAGGATAAAATACTATTCTATATCACTCTATATTCTTAAAAATAGCTTTAAATCAATTTTTTATAGTTTTTTGAAAGATATATGATTGCCTTAAATATCAAAAAGTACGCAAGAAGTACGCAAATTTTCGCCTTTGTTTTTTGAACATAAGAGGGAATGTCCTTTCTTTATGGTCTAACCCCACTGAACATGGCTACAGCAAACCTGTATTTTGATATCCGCAATAAAAAGGCTGAAAAATTCCCCTTGACCATCCAGGTCTCTCACAGAAGTAGACAGAAGTACATTGCCACTGGGTATAAGCTGACCTTGGCTGATTGGGATGAAGGAAATAAGAAAGTAAAGAAAAGTTTTCCAAATTCGACTCGTGCCAATACCCGTATCCGGACTAAACTGACCATAGCGGAACAAGTCATCGAACGATACAAGCTCCATTTGAAGGAAATGACCGTGTACCAATTGGCTGAAGTGATCATAGAGGAAATGGCTAACAATGACAAAAAGGAGATTTCACCTGAAAAGACCAGAAAGGGGACAACGCTCATCGACTACGGACAGAAGGTAATCAAGATGTATGAGGAAGCCAACCAGACCAGTATGGCGGACGGCTTTCATACGGCCATCAACTCCCTCATCAAGTTCCATGGCAAGGAAGACCTGTTGATCACCGATATCGATGAGATGTTCCTATTGACCTATGAGAAGTACTTCAGAAAACAAACGGACAAGATCAATGGCTATGGGGCCTACCTCCGGTACATCCGTAGGATCTACAATCTTGCCATCAAGGACAAGAACACGGAAGTGAACAGAAGCCACTATCCCTTTGGGAAGGAAGGTTACAGCATCAAGAAAGGGAAGTCCAAGAAAAAGGCTATCGATATCAGTTTTATACAGGTCATTAGGGAGCTGGACTACAAAGAAGGCAGTGCCGCATGGCACCATAGAAACTATTTGTTGTTCATGTTCAACTGCAGGGGCATGAACTTCATCGATCTGGCCTATCTGAAAAAATCGAACATCTCCGAAGGAAGGCTGAGGTACAGGCGCAGAAAGACCAAAAGGGGTGAAAACGTCAAGGAGTTCAACATCAAGATCACCGAGGAGGCACAGGGTATATTGGAACACTATTGGGAAGAAGGGCGTGCGGGTGATCTGGTATTCCCCATTCTGGAAGATGTCATCGAAAACCCCGATGAGAACCATGTGTACAACAGGTACCGCGAGCGGCGCAGCACCCACAATGACTGGCTAGAAAAGATAGGGAAGGATGCGGGCATCCCTGGAAAACTCACCACCTATGTCATCCGGCATACCTTTGCCACTGCGCTGAAGTACAAAGGCGTGTCCAAGGCCAAGATCGGTGATATGCTGGGGCACACCAATTACTACACGACCGAGGAATACTTTGAAGACTTCGAGCAGGAGGCGCTGGACGAGGCGGCCGAGGTCATTTTGAAATAAGTGTATTCTTGTAATAATGACTTCCCTAATTTCATTTTTTTTGAGTGAAAAGCATCGTTTCTTGCTTGCGGATTATGCCCACCATCTTTGCTGAATGATGTCAGAAAGTGCCAAACCCATGATTTTTATATAACCCAAAGGGGTAATTTTTGTAATACTTCGGGGTGATATTGGAGTGTTGTGTTCCGCCTTCTCAAAAGCTTTCTTTTACTTTAAGGTGTACAAAAAAGGTCTAAAGTTGTGGAAGTGATCATATTCGAAAAAGAAAGTTGGAACAAGATGATGGCCGAGCTTTCCGTCCTGGTGAAATCAGCGGCAAAAGATGCTGCCATGGAGGCCATCCAAGTAGTGGACCCCGTCAATGACTGGGTGACCGCCGAACAGGCCCAGGTCCTTTTGGGCCTCAAGAGCAAGCACAAATTGGTCAAGCTCCGCGATGTAGGCGATATCAGCTTCACACAGCACGGTAGGATATACAAGTACTCCAAAAAGAGCATCCATGCTTTCCTGTTGCGCCACAAGGTGGATTGATGCTCCGTGGTCATTGATACCCCGTCCACAACATCCGACCTGACTCCATTCGACAAATCAATATCCAGTGATGAAAACGAAAAGATGAAGCCATGCAGATCATTCAATTTTCCGAAACCTTCAAGTCCTTGAACCGGTTCATCAAGACCCATAATGCGGGTGTTGATGGGCTGGGCAAAAGGGTAGGGGCATCGATGACCCTGACCGCCCAAGAGATCGTCAAGCTCTATGCTAGGCTGCTAGCCATAGGCCGTGATCTGGATGCCCTGGACAAGGACAACCTGCCTCCATTAAGAACGAACAATGCCCAATTGGCCGAACGCTGTAACTGCAGCACGCGGACCATCAAAAGGCACCTGATACGCCTGCAGACTGCCGGTATCATCACAGGCAAGCACTGGCGTGGTTCAGACAATTGTTTCGAGTTGTGGATAAATACTGAGTTCTTGTGGCTAAACCAGTTGATATTCGATAAAAAGCCGAAAAATCAGAAAAATGTCCCAGGTGAGCAAACAGCTCATACGGCTCAGAATGAGAGTTTTGAAAAGGAGGGTGGGACAGATTGTCCCCATTATGAAAAAGGATACTTTAACAAAAGGGAAATAAATAATATTATACGCTCTGTTGATAACTCGGATGGAATTGTTTCGGAAGCCGGTGCCTTCCCTTCTGAAGTGGGCATCAAAAATAGGCATCCGCATGCGCGGACAGGTTTACATGATAGAAACGGAGACTTAAAGGGACACGCAGGGGAAAAAGGGTTTAAAAATGATTTTCAGGACGCAACGGGGAAATTGTGGGCCGGTGCCACTCGGGAAGCCGTTTCGGAAGATTCCGGGGCCGGCCGGTCCGCCTTCCTTTATGCCATGGAGTTGTGGGAAAAGGCCAAGATTTCGCTTTACAGTGACACTCATTTGACCGCTTGGCAAGAAAAAGAGGCCCAGCGCTTGATTCCTAAGTTTTATGAAACGGTTCCTCTAGAAAAGCTCCGTGCCTGTCATCAGGTGTACCTGGAGCGGGTTGAAATGGTCAGGGCCTATCTGCAGCGTTCACCGGACAGGTTCGTGCCCTTGCCCCATAAGTACTTTGATCGGGACAACCCCAATGGCTTCACGGGAACCAAAAAGTGGTGGGAAGACAGGAGGCGCTTGAAGAAGGAGAACTGGAAGAACAAGGTCTTGAAGGAACAGGTCGCCAAGATAGCTATGGGCAGGTTGGGACTTGGGGAAAACAAGGAACCGCTGTTGACACAGTACCTACGATGTGAACAGCGCATAGCCAGGTTCAAGGATCCTGAACTGATGGACAGGTTTCATCAAAAGGTGCTGAGTCCTGCTACCTATGAAAGGGTGAGCATGGGGCGGAGGGCTAGGCATTTGAAGGCTTGAGGTATGGGTGTGGCCGGGCTGTTCTGAAGGGGTGGTTGTTGTGTTTGTTGATACTCGGCATGAAGATGATTGCCGTCACACAGGATGATTAAATTATTTATGGATTATTAAGCCTATTGCGGAAGGGTATTGCTATTGATATATTTATCTATTTATGAAGGGGAAAAGCCCCTTTTCGGGGCTTTTCTTTATTGTTGATTTTGGTATTCCTGGGCTTTTTCAAAGGATTCCCTGAGCCGCTCTAGTAGGAATACTATATCCCTTACCGGACGGCCCGCAAAGGTTTCCCAAGGAAGGTAATGGAGTAGGTAAATGATGTGCGACATTTTACGTTCAAGGTAGCGGTAGTCACCGCAGTGGTCGCTTTCGATAATATCATGGAGATGCCGGAGAGCCTCTATGGAGTCGTTTTGATTCATTGGATTACTTATGTTTTGGAGGAGGAAAACCCCCGTCTTAGGTTCCTCCATGCTCACAAGTAAGCATCTACAGTCGTTTCCTGCCTGATAACCGTACGGGGGCTGTACTTTGATACAAATCTCTAGGCTTGCGATTTGGAGGGCAAAGATATTGATTTTTCACGGACTTCTGATGCTTTGGCTCATGGATGGGGTATTTTGAGTATTAGGATTTATTTATCTATCGTACTAAGGTAAATAAAATGGACTAATAAATCTATTACACAAGAAGTGAATTTTCTTAAAATTGAATAATGATGCCGATAGGTTTAGTTTTATGGACAAATAACTCAATTATGAACCTAGGCGAGCATCTAAAATCCATCAGAGAAAAAAAGGACCTGTCCCAAAAACAGGTGGCCTTATCCATTGGTATGGACCCATCGCAATATTCCAAAATAGAAAAGGGCAAGACCGACCCTTCTGTGAGTACGGTAGAAAAGATTGGTAATGCCCTAGGCGTACCATTGGCGGAGTTGTTCTCTTCAGGGGAGATAGGGGAGGTGTCAGGCACTGCGGACATGATGTTGATGGAGAAAGTCAGGATCATTGATTCCTTGGAAGAGGAAGAAAAACGATCCCTTTATATTATCATTGACGGCCTTGCTTCCAAGAAAAAATTGAGGGACAACCTCTCGGACCTTTTGGACAAATGATAGTGCTTATAAAAACTATAGTGATAGTAGAGTACTTGGAAAGTCTCATAAGCATTTTAAGTATTTTTATGTAATGGTCGGTTTCATTCATTAGGCCGGGGTGGACGTGACGGCTTCAGTTGGTTGCGGTCATTTTCTTCTTTCCTTTTTACATAGTAGAAGGTAGATTTTGTGAAGTTGATGAGAGAAAGCAGAAAATAGAAAGTGAAAAATGGTTTGTAGAAGGTGGAAAATAGAAAATGGAAATAGCCTTTTCTTCTGTTTTTGAAATATGTAGAACAAGGTGGAAAAATCCTATGAAAGAGTCTTCCGCAGCAACATACATCAAGATGTGTTTTTTGGTCCAGAAAACTCTTGCCTTTCCATGGGAAAGGATACAAAAACCGCGCGACTTGGTTTTTGAAAACTTCTTTATGGAGGTGACAGTTGTAAAAGGTCACTTGATTTAGTTGATGAGTAAATAGGTGAAAAAGTAAATAAGTGGAAAAGTTAACAGGTAGAGTAGTTGTCAGGTAAAGAAGTAAATAATTTCAACTCTCTTACCTTGTCTACTACAGTTTGGTCAGGAAGTCCGCTGATTCCGGTAACCTGAGAATGTCAAGCTTTGTTTTGTTCGAAGATAGAGTGGGGATGTGCTTGGATCAACTGCAAATCTATGGGACCCAAATTGACTGCCAGCGTGTCGCTGGAAGTATGCAGTATATGCTTTTTCCTTTTGCCTTTCCTGATAAAGTCGATAGCTTAAGGGCAACAGTAAGGTTGGGTCTCTTAGGTGAATACCTGTCCAAAATGGGGGTTCTTGATAATAGGTTCAATTAACTAAGCTCTCATTGCGCAGTATACCTCGAGCTTTATATATGGAACCACTACACATGTTTTCATTTATATTGCTCAACTATTACTGGACTGACAGTGTCCAATAGTAATAGTTTGTACTTAAAAATGTCCCTTAACTTAGATGCTTATTTTGAATTATTGCTTGGTATAAGTCCATTGGTAGTTGTCACTGCTGGTCACACCATTATCCACAACTGCCAATGTTACTCCAATCTTGAAGGAAGTATCATTGATTTGTTCAATTGTTCCTCCTCGTAAGGATAGGCAACTTGGTTTGAGTTCCCCGTCTCCAGGCAGCCGTATATCCAATATGCGGCCATCATTTGTTAACTTCCAGGCGTATTTCTCCGAATCACTACTTTT
Organism: uncultured Cyclobacteriaceae bacterium; assembly: GCA_947492745.1. Taxonomy (GTDB): domain Bacteria; phylum Bacteroidota; class Bacteroidia; order Cytophagales; family Cyclobacteriaceae; genus Aurantiphycus; species Aurantiphycus algarum. Next base: position 27,395 of record CANLOE010000089.1, read on the forward strand.
CCCTTTATCTTCTTCCTCAGTGCATAGTTTATTTAAGGTAATCGTAAGGGTATTGTCAGCATTAAATACCCACGTGTTATCTTTATCACAGTCCTGTATCGAATCCACTCCATCAATGGTAAAGGAGGTCATTTTCCATACCCTTTCGGATTCGCCTGTTAAAATCTGAATGTTTATTTGCTCGATGTTTTCTGTGGATTCGTCTTCATTGCAGGAGAAGGCCATAACCCCAATAAAAACTAATATTATTGTTATCAAAAAAAACTTTTGCATCACCTTATATTTAATTTCAAAAAATAGTATTTCTTAATTTATAGTTAGAGTTGCTCTTAAACCAAATTCTTGCAGTTGTTAGTGCTTGTTGGTAATCTTCCGTCAATAAATCTCCACTAGAACCAATAGTAATAGGGAAATCGATTACCACAGGTGCAAGATACTCCAAAACACGGTATCCACAAAGCATCTTTTGGTCTGAGTCAGGGTCCGTTGTAGTACAGTCGGTTTTATCACTATTCAAGATACTGATAACGAAAGCTATCAATGGCACTTGCCTTGTGTAAATCAAATCGGGCACCAAGACTTCCGCCACATCATCGTTCGCGGGTATGCTTTCCACGCGATGTGCTATCTCTTCTATGGAGTTATCATCACCTAATCTTGCTAGAGCCAGTAGCAGCGACCATTGCTCTTCTTTGCTCAATTTTGAGTTGTCCATGCTTTGTAAAGCATGGGTGGCTCCTTCAACCTGAAGAAAGCCAATCAATTTGAGCAATTCTTCCAAGTGAGGAACTCCTGTTTCGAGGCCGGAAAGCACTTTTCTCTTGGCATCTTCGGAAAAGTGAGCTAGTTCAAATTGCATCAATGCTTGGATGACCTGTCCTCTAATGCTGTTGTCATTGTCTTTAAGTCCCCTGATCAAAAGGTCGATGGTTGCCCGTTTGATTTCACTATTAGTACTTTTATTGCCGATTCTTTTGGCCACATAGAAAGTTTTTGCCCTTACATGGGCTATTGTATCTTTCTTATAGCTATCTAATTGCTTCAGTAAGTTCATGTGCTGCTTACTGTCTTGTAGCAAAGCGGTGGGAAAAGGAGGGTGGTTGTCTTTTTGTACTTGCACCATGTACTTATCCAACATTTTCACCTTCGATTGGCTGAATCCAACCTTAGCAGTAAAGGCAGTTAAAAAAACAAACACAGCTGTGATTTTTGTGAAGTTAGTGCATCTCATACATTACTTTTTTACTTTGAAAGTTATTCTTTATGCTCTGTCTTAAGCAATAGGACTTTTTATGAATGTTAGCAGTAAGTGGAATTGCAATAAAAAACTGGACAATAAGTTAAGCACATTTTGAATAATTGATTTTACTAAACTCTTCTGGA
>CANLOE010000090.1 GCA_947492745.1 uncultured Cyclobacteriaceae bacterium
CTACGCTGAATCCATGAAAACACCCTGATGTATTGCCATTTAAATCCTCATGACGAAGTTCCAACGAACATTCTGGGATAAACCCAAACAGGCTTTTTGGAAAATAAGGATTCTACCTTAACAGCACCACCCGCAAAAAGAACAGGATAAATAACAAAAACTATAATAGGCCTTGGCATGGAGTAGCCATATGGTAGAGAAAATGACCATGACGGCTATCCCCAGCACTCGGTACTTCTTCAGCTTTTCATCCATTAAGTAGGTCAGTAATCCGGCAAGACCAATGATCAGTATAAATGGGTAGTTCAATTGTTCCAGTCCAAACTCCAAAGAATCGATTTCCTCCAACTGATGTGTCTTTAACGCACTCAAATGTTTTAGGATAGGAAAGTCATTTTGGACTTGCCAGAACATATTGGGCAAGGAAACCAGACCTGAAATGTATAACCACTTATTTTGGGACACCTTATCCCTTTGATAGAAAAATCAGCCTATACATAGCCCAAAAGTCCATATCAGTATGGTGTATTTTGTCATCAGCCCTAATCCTAAGCTTATTCCCTGCAAAATCAAGTGCTTCCTGTCTTGAGTATTGATATATCTTATGAAAAGATAAAAGCCAAAGGTCCAGAAAACCGATCAAAAGCTACGGGTTGAAATAAAGTGTGGCTCCTGTAATAAGGCAGAAAGACTAGCACGCAGATTCCGGCAAAGGTCGGAAAAAGGCGGGTCCCCAAAAGCGAATGGTCAAAAAAACACGTCGGATAACCTTCCAAGAGCAGCTATGATCGGTGGGAATTCCATGAACCTCCATGCCAAATGTTCGCTTACGGATAAGTGGAGCAATTCATAGCGATGAAATCCATAGTTTTGATTTCCAAACCAATGGATCAATAGTTTGACTGAGGAAAGGATAATAATCGCCAGTGTATTTTTTTCATCGATATCTAATGAAGCATCCTTTTTTTCCGTTGTATAAACCCAATTCCAATGATTTCACATAGAGAAGTGGGATTTAGAAACACACATTTGTGTCTATCTGAAATAGAATGGCCAACAGCTGTTTTTCATACAAAAGGCAAGGGGTATACCATTCTACCAACAACTATTCCAGCTCCGATGTCAGTAGTACGGAACGGTCATATTCTAGCCTGATAGGTATACAGTTCGAAATAGCGTCCCTGCTTTGCGATCAGTGTATCATGTGTCCCACTTTCCTCTATTTTCCCTCCTTCTATTACCAAAATCCTATCGGCTTGACGTATGGTACTCAATCGGTGCGCTATAACAAAAGTAGTCCTCCCCTTCATAAGTCTACTCAAGCTTTTTTGAATCAAAGCTTCGCTCTCCGTATCCAGATTGGAAGTGGCCTCATCCAGTATGATGATTTTGGGGTCAGCCAGTATGGCCCGCGCTATGGCGATACGCTGCCTTTGCCCCCCCGAAAGTTTAACCCCACGCTCACCGATAACCGTGTCCAGTCCTTCTTCGAAACGATCGGTAAATTCATTGACATAGGCAGCTTCCACGGCCGCCTGTAATGCGGCTTCTCCCGAATCGGGTCTGGGGAAAAGGATGTTTTCCCGAATACTGCCCTGAAACAGAAAGTCATCCTGTAAAACTACCCCCAGATGGCTTCTGTAACTGCTGAGGTTTACAAGAGAAAGATCCTGTCCGTCTATGGTTACACGGCCGGAACTGGGCGTTAGGAAAGAGGCCGCCAACCCGGCAATAGTGGATTTGCCCGACCCAGAGGTGCCCACCAGCGCCGTAACCGTCCCCTTTTCCGCCTCAAAACTGAGGTCATGAAGTACTTTCTTACCTTCTTCATAAGCAAAGGAGACATGGTCGAACACGACATTTCCTTCGATAGAGGACAGTTGTATCTGCCGCTCTTCGGCATTGTCTTCGGGCAACATGTTCATAATCTCTTCGGTCCGATCCAGGCCCGCAAAGGCCTCTGTCAGTTGACTTCCGATATTACTCATCTGGACAATGGGCGCTATCATAAAGCCCAACAATAGGGTGAAAGAGATGAACTCGCCGTTGGTCAGCTCATTGTTCATCATCAGGTATCCACCGATACCCATAATGCCCGTAGAAGCCATACCTAAAAGAAAAGTGGCCGAACTGGTGATCAGTGCTGTCGCGGTCAGGCTTTCCTTTACATTGAGGAAAAGGCGCTCCACACCTTCGGCAAAAGTATGGTTTTCCTGTGCTTCCGCATCGAATCCCTTGATGACCCGAACGCCATTTAGGGTTTCGGTGAGCCGCCCTGTAACTTCGGCATTGAGCTGCCCTCTTTTCCTGAAAATAGGACGGATATAGCCAAAAGCTTTTAAGGCTACCAAGGCAAACACGGCCACGGGGACCAGTACGTACAGTGTCATATAAAGATTTATCCTGATCAGCAGTACCAGCGAAAGAACAGCTGTCAGCGTACCCCCGATCAATTGGACCAGGCCTGTCCCTACCAGGTTGCGGACCCCTTCGACATCGGTCATGATACGGGACACCAGTTCTCCCGCTTTGTGGTTATCAAAATAACCGATGGGCAAGGAGAGAATATGGCGCTGGACCTGCGCTCTCAGTTTGGAAATCAGCCGTTGGGCTTCTACACTCAATAAACGTGTCAGTGAAAAAGAAGTAATGGCCTGAACTACGATAGCACCCCCCACATAAGCCAACAGTTCCCACAAACGCTTCTTGCTACCGGAGGGGATGACTTCATCGAACAATCGCTTGGTCTCCAAGGGCAATATCAAACTGGCCAAACGACTGATAATAATCAGCCCCAACCCTATCATGACAATACCACGTCTAGGCCAGATGATGGTTTTGAAAACTGTGCCTATACTGACTTTCGTTTTTTCCATGTTCAGGGTGTTTTGTTTTTTGATACTGTGAATAAAGGGTTGCATTATCTCCACGGCTATCAACGGTAATGCTGAAAGGTAGTTACAACGCATACCCTCATTTCCATTCATTTTGGAAATATCAAGAAAAAAATAGACTCATAAAACTCTTGCAGCTATTTTCATAGATTATTATAATCCGTATTATGCAATGGAACTTCATCATGAGAGCTTAAACCCGGATTATGCATTAGAGCTTAATCATGAGGGTTTAAAAAGCAATAAATCAGGGTGTTTTATCGGATTCAGCGTAGCACCGCTACGGCGAATTCGAAAAAAGCATTCAATTTACTGATTTTCAGCAATTTAAGACCGCAACAGAAGAGCTGATATATGATCCGGGTTAAACCCAAAATGCGGCCCATTAACAGGTTTGACCGGTTTCAGCGTAGCATCGCTGCTATCCGTTCAAAAAATACGTCCATTTCACTGATTTGAAGCTTTTAGAGCTATACTATACTCAAGAGAAAGTATTTTGGGAAAATGTTGTCTAGAGACAAAAGGATGACCATTACCAAGTTTGACGGATAAGTCATTAGTAAAGTGATTATTAGGGTTCATACCTCGATAATTCTCGGAATTTTCGTGTATCCAATCGGCCCAAAATCAATTGCGTTTGGGTATTAAAGTGACAAATCCGTACTAATAGTCTTGTGGGTATGCTCTGGAGAAAGTGAATCGAGAAACAGACCAAAGGAACAGCCATCATTCAATGAGTACATTGTTCATTAGAGACTTTTATGCTGAATCCGGCCGCCCTAAGAGGAATTGTTATTTCCTAAATCATTGACGTTTGGTATACGACAATACATAGGCGGTCCCCCTAAACAACGACCAATCCGATGAACAATCAGCTCTTCTTTAGCTTGAAATCGAAAGTTTTGTCTTCGTAGGCAAAAGTATCCGTATCATAGGTCCGCTCGGCAAAGTGCACCTTATTCTTACGGTCGATAAGCAGTACCGTGGAGCATCGCGTGCCATAACCGGGGCTTTTGATGAACATTGGGGACAATGCCCTTTCCACTTCCAGACCGACTCCCGTATCGGGCAGGTGGCGGTCTTCTGCACGGAATTCGTCGTACATCATGTTCAAAAGGTCTATGGAGGCAATCTGACCGTTCATCATGTGTTCATGCAGTTTTTTCTTGCCCTGAACCACTTTAGGCCATGTCGTATTCAACAAATGATTGCTCAGCCCATAATTACCTTTGGGCAATTTCCTAGCTCCATGGAACTGATTGGAATGGTACCATAGCTCATCGGCACTTCCAAGGAGCAGATTGAATCCATTATAAGCCTCTGGCCGGGGTATCGATTGGACGTACTCTTGCGCAGTATGGGAACTGTCCAAATAATCGGCTACCAATGCGCCCCTAGAGGGTGCTTCGGACTTGATATTGGCCGGATCGCGGTAATTGGTTAGCATAGATAATTTCCCATTCTCAGCGTTAATGGCCATCCATGTGCCCATGGCTTCCATGTCCCTTCCCCCTAGAATGGGAGATCGATCCTCCCAATAGGCTGCGGGCGCTGTGGGGCGTTGGTAAAATTCATCACGATTCGCCGCCAATATCAGTTTATATTCGGGATGGGTATGATAAGCAAATAAAATCAGGCACATAATCAATAGCTGGCTAGGGTGACACTCAAGAATGTGCAGTAAGGAAAATCGTCTGATAAACGGGACCGGAAGCGACTATTTTCATCATCATCATCATGGCCCGGTCAGTGATTGATTTTTCTCAAAATCATAACAGGGTTTCCCAAAATTCTGCCCTTTTCTACAGTTCTTCACATTTATAATAGGCACAAATCTATCCAACTATTTATTTTTGTGAGCGTCTATCCATGAGTTTTTATACTAGGCCGGCACATAATATGGAATTAGTACCATTACAGTCCTTTTGTCCAATATCGAGACAGTGTTTTGATTAGGTTTACATAAAATAGAACAATACCGACCGCTAGGGTCAGAGGAAAAGTAATCAGTATGACCATAACGGCAGCCGGCCCATCGAACAACTTGTTCCAGAAGGCATTACGATGTCTCTCTATGGATAATTCATCTGTACCGAACATGGCCCTGAGAATACTTGTGGTAGTGTTTTTTCTTACTATCATAAAGCTTGAGTGTATAGATTCTACTGTTTCTATAAGTAAAATGGCAAAAGCCATACCTTTTATGATAAGCACGGGTGGACAAAAACCACTATGAGCTATGAAATAATCGATTAAAGAAAGTCGATCTATCCAAAAAACCCGCTAAGACCAATCCTATGAAATATTTTCATTCGTCTTTTGGTCTTGATCAGTGCTTTCTCATGAGAAGACAGTATATCGCTTAATGATGGATTCCAGAAAAAGTGAGCTTATCGTTTTGGAAAAGTTACAACTTACCGCCACATTTTTTACAGTAGAGGGCATCATTATCATGATCTTCCGCACTACAGTAGGGACAGACTTGTGTGGAGGTCTTCTTGTAGCCGCCCTGTTGGGTCATCTCAGCGGTGACGATGCCCGTAGGTACGGCAATAATGCCATAGCCCAGAATCATCACAAAAGCGGCAATTCCTTGCCCCAAGACAGTATGTGGGGCGATATCACCATAGCCTACCGTGGTCAGGGTGACTACGGCCCAATAAATACTTCTGGGAATGCTGGTAAAACCGTTCTCCCCTCCTTCCACGATAAACATAATAGTACCTAATATCACTACCAGTATGGAAACACTGCCTATGAATACGATGATCTTTGCTCGGCTGGCTTTGAGGGCATGGGATAACTGAGAGGCTTCGCCCAGGAAGCGGACCAGTTTGAAAACTCTAAAAATCCTCAAAAGACGAACAATCCGTATAATCGACAGGAGATGGACACCACTCATGAACAGGCTGAGATAGGTCGGTAGTATGGATAGCAGATCGACCATACCGAAAAAACTGAATACATAAGCGCGAGGCCTCTTGATCGATATAATGCGAGCGATGTACTCCATAGTGAACAAGACCGTGATGACCCAGTCGACTACATGTAGTGCATGTTCATGGTCTTTCCTGATTTCGCTGACACTTTCGAGCATGACGGCCAGTACACTGATAAAAATGACCAGTAATAAAGCCACATCAAAAGCCTTGCCCATAGGGGTATCCGCTTCGAAGATAATCTCATGCAAACGCCCCCTCCATGGAGCTTTTCCGGGGCGGATAGTTTCAGAACTCTCTTTTGACATGGCCCAAAAATAAAAGATGCACTAAAATAAGCAAGGTTTGCCCTAGCAATAGTTATGAAGTAGCTCAAAATTTCTTTCGGAGACCAATACGGTCCGTTTTGTGCTGATTTGACGTTATTTCCCGTAATGTAATGCCAGCTACACTATTTATAATCAAGAAAAAATGAAATGGAAAACCTTCTAAGCAATGGCCAAGGAGCAAAATCCGTATAATATTGAACCGTTACGGGTAGACTTGTCATTAGGGGCTTTAGAAAACAGAGACACTTAAGTCAACGAGTCACCTTGTCCCAAATCAATTGCATTTAGATATAAATCCGGGTAAAATGCATCACATTGGGATGAGAATCTCTAGCTACTCATAGCTATAGGTCTCTGCGAAAGTCCTACCATCATCGTACCGGACATCGGTCTTGACCAGTCTTCCTTTTTCATCATAATGATGGTCGAAGTCGAGCCGAAAGTTGACCGTCCCATCCGTTCTATCGCTGGAGAAGGCCTTCAGCACGTTATTGCGGTACACGAAAGGGCGCCCCTCCAATGTCCTGAAAAATGGCCATAATCCCAAGTTAAAGAAAGGGTTCTTTCCCGTATCGTAATCGAAGACCAGAAACTCCACCTCCATTCCTTCCTTATCCAATAGGAGTTCCGATTTGGGGTCCGAATTGGGGTCAATGGTGTACTCATATTCTATTTTCCCTGCATTAAGTTGGTTCACTTCCGCCAATTGACCATTGACATTATAGGAGAAGGTCAGGGATTCGACCAGCGTCAGGTCATTGTTCGTAGTGGTATTACGCTCAAAACGATTTAGGCCTATCAGTTGGCCAAAGATGTTATAGTCATAAGTCTCTACGAACCCTGTACCCCTAATCTGGATCAGGTTGCTCCCATTATATTCCAGATCGAAATCAAACCTGCCATCCTCACCATTGACCCGCATTTTGAAAGGTTTTGTGCTATTATCGCCATAGCGGAACAGCATCGAGTCGCCTTCGGCATCTACGTATGTCCTCAGCAGTTCAATGGTCAGAGTATCCCCGTCTGAGCCATTATCATCTATAGCGGGGCTGCCCTCATCATCCTTACAGGCAGAGAACAACAGAAGGGATAGAAAAAGTGGAAGGACTATATTTTTGTATGACATTGCATCTATCATTTAGTTCATCTAAGGTAATATCTTTTAGCTTAAACCCAAAATGATGAATAGAGAACCTATTCCGCGCATAAATAGCTTCATACCGGAAGCTTTGCTCACCTGTCTTCATTCACCATAGCGGTGCTATGCCGAACGAATCCAAATGGCCGATATTTTACTATTTATACGCTCATCACGATTTCTATCGATCAATTTAGGTTAAAGATAAGCATATTCTGTCTTTTCCTACTCGTTAGACCTGTGAGGACGAAGCTTTTTCCATCAGGTACTGAAGGCCAAATCCCTCACACAGTGTTCTCAAACAAAGTATAACCTTACCCTACCTGCTATTTATAGATATAGGAAAACTCACCTCCATCGTGAAATTTGCCTATAGGCGAAATAAGACCCGAACGAACTTTCCGCAGAGGGCATCGCTTTATCCTCATAAGTGAAAGCCTCTATCGGCATTATTGTACCACGAATACACATCACTACCTCATTGCAGTTTTTCATTTTGACGATGGCGGTCTTTATCGCGTATGTTTTTCTTTTCCATATTCTTATACAAAGCCTCGGTAAGGTCCACTCCCGTCTGGTTCGCCAGACAGATGAGCACCCAGAGCACATCGGCCAGTTCATCCCCTAGGTCTTTCTCCATATCGGAAGGTTTCTCACTCTGTTCTCCATAGCGACGCGCTATGATGCGGGCCACTTCGCCTACTTCTTCGGTGAGCTGGGCCATATTGGTCAGTTCGTTGAAGTAGCGTACACCTACTGTTTTAATCCAGTGGTCCACCATGGTCTGCGCTTCTTTCAGTGTCAGTTCTTTGTTCATACTTGCTCTATGTCTATTCGGTTCGTACAATGATACAGGTTCTAAAGAAATATCCCAGTCAAGAAAAATAAAACGGTGAACTGCAAGGAGTATTTTAACCCAAAATGTCCATTAGAAAATCTATTCCGGACTTAACTGGCTTCAAATCAGTAAATGAATACATTTTTTGAATTAACCGTAGCGGTGCTACGCTGAATCCAATAAAAAGCCCTGATTTATTGCCATTTAAGTCCTCATGACGAAGTTCCAACGAACATTCTGAGTTTAACCCAAAATGACCAATAGCCTTCCTATTGCAAGCATAAATTGCTTCAATGACTTCAAAAGAATCACTGAAACTTCGGTATGCCCTTTTTGCTACGGACTCGAACTTCTTCAGATGCATGAGTTGGACCTGTTCTTTGATTCCCAAAGGGCATAAGAAATCATCAGGAGTATGGTCCTCATGGTTTATTCTCCACCACCTGTACACTTAGCAGTGAGGGTATGCCTGTGTAAATACCGGTTCGACGATAGACTTCATAGGGCAGAATCCCCAGCACAATCCGTAGATTATCAAGCATTTAAATTCGATCTAACTTTATTTGGATTAATTACAAACAAGAGCTAGTTTTGGAACATTAATTTAAACTAAGTCCAAATAAAGAAAAAATGACAACTGTCCGTAACTGTTCACTACTTATCGCATTTTCCTGCTTGAGCTTCTTCGCCTGCGACTCTGACGATACTATCGCTATCGACCCGGTGATAACACCTGAAATAGAGACACCTGCTCAGTATACCTTCGAGAGGAATGGAGCCTCCACGGTTTCTTTCAGTGGTCAGACTACCCGCATAAAAATGGCCTCGGAGCTGATTGACCTCATGAAGGACTTCGATGCCATGAACAAAGGCAACCTACTGGAATTTTTTCGCAATGACCAACAGGCTCCTGAGGACATGTATCCTTACAGTGATGAAAGTCTGAACACCAGCACCAAAAGTGTCAAATCCAAAGTGGCTGCTTCCCAGGATTTCTTCTCTGCGAACAGTGTGGAATCCGCTGAAATAAAAGATCAGTTCGAGGCATGGATAGTAGCACAAGTAGATGAAGTCAAGCCCCAGGAAGATATCGCCGCTATCGCCGGTACTGCGGGACAGATTGCCGATGGCACATCGACACGCTATGTCACCGGAAAAGGACTGGAGCCGAATCAGCTGGTCAACAAAGGATTAATCGGTGCCCTGATGGTCGATCAGATGCTCAACAATTATCTGAGTACGGCCGTACTGGATGATGCTGCTAGCGGTGATGGCACTAACCGAGAGAAAAATGATGCGGGCACGGTAGAGGAAGGAAAGAACTATACAGCTATGGAACACAAGTGGGACGAAGCTTACGGCTATCTATACGGTACTTCTGAGGACCTTAGCAAGCCCAATGCCACTATAGGCAAAGACGATGATTTTCTGAACAAATACATGGGACGTGTAGAAGGTGATGCCGATTTCACGGGCATCGCGGAGCGTGTGTTCAATGCTTTCAAGCTAGGCCGTGCAGCGATTGTCGCCAAAGACTACGCTGTCAGGGATGAGCAGGCAACTATCATACGTAAGGCAGTTTCGGAGATTATCGCTATCCGTGCGGTATATTACCTTCAGCAGGCCAAGGCATCTTTGACCATGGAGACTCCGGACTATGGAGCAGCTTTTCACGGTCTTTCAGAGGGATACGGGTTCATCTACAGCTTACGCTTTACCAGAAAATCAGATAGCAATGCACCCTATTTTGTCGCTTCGGAAGTAGATGATTTGCTAAAACAGCTTATGGAAGACGGCGATAACGGATTATGGGATGTGAAGGAGGCTACATTGGATGTCATTTCCAATGCTATCGCGGACAAGTTCGATTTCACCGTAGCCCAAGCCGGAAGCACCAACTAAATCCTGCCTGTCGCTTAGAGACTGACTCTTTTGAAAATTTAATCACACTATGATGAGAAACATATCATTGGCCATCACTGGAGTACTTATAATCATGCTCACTGCCTGTAGTAGCGATGAAGGTCCTATGGGAGAGAATGGCGCAAAAGATGATTTTGACAGAGAAGCTATGCTTGTCAACTGGGCCGATAATATCATTTTGCCCCGTTATGAGAATTACAATCAAAAAGTCGGTATACTTTCGAGAGCTGTGGGTATTTTCAGCAAAGAAATCAGCCAAGCACACTTGGAATCGCTTCGGATGGCTTGGTTGGAAGCCTATATGGCATGGCAGCCCGTAGCTTCTTTTGAGATAGGCAAAGCGGAAGAGCTTCGACTCAGGAATTTCACGAATGTCTACCCGGCAGATGTGGAGAATATAGAGGAGAACATTACCGAAGGAACATATAACTTAAGCCTATCCTCTAAATTCGATGAGCAGGGCTTCCCTGCACTGGATTACCTGCTCTTTGGTCTGGCCGATAGCGATGAAAGGCTATTGGCCAAGTTCAGTGAGGAAGATTCCGATAATGGCTATACCCGCTATCTCGTGGACATCACTGCCCGTTTACAATCCCTGACGCAACAGGTCTTGGACGATTGGAAAGGTGGCTATAGGGATGTTTTTATCGGAAATAATGGTACTTCAGGTACCAGCTCGGTCAATAAAATCGCCAATGATTTTCTGTTTTATTATGAGAAAGCACTCCGCGCCAATAAAGTGGGGATACCCGCGGGCCAGTTCTCTTCCGGCCCTCGTTCCGAGTTTGCCGAAGCTTTTTATAATGGTGCCACTTCCAAAGCGCTATTACTGGCATCCTTGGATGCTGTACAATCATTTTTCAATGGGGAACATCATGGAGGCACAGGTTTCGGCCCGGGATTCGGCAGTTACCTCGATGTCCTGAGTACTTCCAAGGATGGGGAACAACTGAGTAAGCGTATCAATGACCAGTTTGATAGGGCGCGTTCTGAGGCCGATCTATTGAACCCTGATCTGGCCACTCAAGTGGGTGAGGACAATACCAAGATGCTGAAAACTTTCGATGAACTACAAAAAAATGTGGTACTGATGAAAGTGGACATGTTTCAGGCACTGAACATTCGTGTCGATTTTGTGGATGCCGATGGTGATTGATGAGCAAAACATCCCCTACCCATTACTTTCATAAGACTACAGAGGCTGCACCATTGGCAGCCTTTCGTATTTTCTTTGGTCTACTTATGTTCGTCGGCATCCTACGCTTCTGGGCCAAGGGCTGGATAGCACACCTGTATATCGAGCCTCGGTTCTTCTTCTCTTATTACGGCCTTGAATTTATTCGACCTTTAGGAGTCTACACTTATGGTCTTTTTGCTATTTGCGCCCTATCTGCGATCATGATTACCTTGGGCTACCGCTACCGTCTGGCCATGACGGCCTTCTTTCTCAGTTTCACCTATATCGAGCTGATGGATAAGACCACTTACCTGAACCACTATTATTTCGTGAGCGTCCTCAGTTTTTTGATGCTATTCCTTCCGGCCGGAGCATATTTTTCCATAGATGCCTATTTACGACCCGAAAAGTGCTACCAACGGATTCCCTTATGGTGTGCCGACAGCATCAAACTCCTTCTGAGCATCGTCTATTTTTATGCGGGTCTGGCCAAACTGAATTCGGACTGGCTGGTACAGGCACAACCCTTGGGAATCTGGCTATCCACACAAAGTGACTTCCCTTTACTGGGACCATGGATGAACGAACGCTGGCTACATTATGTCTTCAGCTGGGGTGGCGCGCTGTACGACCTCTCTGTACCCTTTCTACTGTTCTACTCCAGAACAAGAGTCTTTGCTTTTGTCCTAGTGGTACTGTTTCACGCGACGACCAGGGTACTTTTCCCGATTGGGATGTTTCCCTATATCATGATCGTCAGTACCCTGATTTTCTTTTCTACTGATTTTCATCGTAAACTACTGAGGTATATCAGTAGCTCGTTACGCATGGAGAACAATACGTTTGATAACGGTCGGCAGTGGCTTCCACAGACTTCGTTACGCTATCGTCTTTCCCTACATACGCTCTTTATTTTTTTTGTGTTACAATTGTGTTTGCCCTTTCGCCACCTGCTCTATCCCGGTGAGCTCTTCTGGACCGAGGAGGGCTATCGCTTCTCATGGCGCGTCATGTTGATGGAAAAAGCGGGTTATGCGGGCTTCCAAGTCGTAGACGCCCTATCCGATGAGCGCTTCTATGTGGACAACAGCGACTTCTTAAGTCCATTGCAGGAAAAACAGATGTCCACACAGCCCGACTTCATCGTACAGTATGCCCAGTATTTAAAAAAACACTTTGAGCAGCAAGGTCATCAAAATTTACAGATATTTGTGGAAAGTTATGTAGCGCTCAATGGCCGGCCCAGTCGGGCCTATATCGACCCGAACACGGACCTTGCGCGGGAAGAGGACTCTTTCCGTCACAAAACATGGATATTACCCTTCAATGATGAAATCAAAGGATTGTAGCATTTGCCTTTACGCCAAGTATCTATGGGCCATCGCCATAGGCCTAGGACTCTTATCTACCACATCAGCACGGGCACAATACCGATTGGCAGGTAGGGTACTCGATGGTGCATCGGACAAGCCGATAAAAGGCGCCGAGGTCTACGATGAGCGATCCGGAGAAATCACCCTGACCGACAAGAAGGGTTTTTTCTATTTTGAGCAGCTTCCCAAGGGGCTTCATGACTTGGTGATATTCGCCTATCAATACGAAGCCTTGAGAAAGAACATCATCCTAAAGAGCGATACTACCCTTACGTTTGTCCTGAAAACCTATAGTAAAGAGCTATCGGAAGTGGTCATACGCCAAAAGAGAGAGGAGGTCTTTACCCTGAGCCGGTTGAAACCCGTAGAAGGTACGGCCATCTATGCGGGAAAGAAGACCGAAGTTGTCCTCCTCGATCAGGTAGTGGGCAATCTGGCCAGTAACAATGCCCGTCAGGTCTATGGCCAGGTCGTGGGGCTGAACATCTACGAAAACAGTGATGCGGGCCTACAGCTCAACATCGGCGGACGTGGACTGGACCCGAACCGTACAGCCAACTTCAACACGCGGCAGAACGGCTATGATATCAGTGCCGACGTACTCGGCTATCCGGAAAGCTATTATACTCCACCCGCAGAAGCACTCCAAGAGATACAGGTCATCCGTGGAGCGGCTTCACTACAGTATGGCACACAGTTCGGAGGCCTCATCAACTTCAAGATAAAGCCTCCCAGCACGGCAAAAAAACTGGAATGGACCAGCCGTCAGTCCCTTGGCTCTTTTGGGCTGCTGACCTCGTTCAATAGCTTGAGCGGTACAGCGGGCAAGTTCAGTTACTTCGGATACTTTCACCACAAACAAGGGAATGGCTTTCGGCCCAATGCGCAATTCGACTCCAACAATGCCTATTTTCAGGTCAACTATCGTCCCAGTGAAAAGACCAGTATCGGTATGGAGTTGACTTATCTGCACTACCTGGCCCAACAAGCAGGAGGCCTGACCGACACACAGTTCAAACGGGACCCTACCTTCAGCAATCGGGAACGCAACTGGTTCGAAGTGGACTGGAAACTGTATGCACTGAAACTCAAACATAAGTTTACAGCCCGTACCAGCATCAGTGTGACCTTGTTCGGTCTGGATGCCGAGCGTAATGCACTGGGTTTTCGCGGCAACCTACTACCTACCAGTAATCCCGTACAGGACCTCGATATTGTCGATAGCGACCGCTATGAGTTCACCCGTGACCTGATCGTGGGTGAGTTCAATAACTGGGGTGCCGAAGCGCGTATCCTCTCCCGGTACCGCGTAGGTAGTAAAGATGCTGTTTTTCTCATTGGCTCCAAGTACTATCGCGCTGACAATGTGGCCAAACAAGGAGCTGGGAGCAATGATAACGATACCGATTTTCAGTTTGCCACAGCACAGTTTCCCGACTACCCTAACCAATCGGAGTTCGACTTCCCTAATCGAAATGTATCCCTCTTTGGGGAAAATATCTTTTTCCTGTCCCCGAAACTGTCCATCACCCCTGGTTTTCGTTTCGAACATATCAATACCGCCTCTGAGGGTGACTACTTGCTGCTGACACTGAGCGATGGTGGGCAGGTACTGAACCGACAGGTCTTTGAGGACAACCGTAGTTTTGACCGAAACTTCGTACTGCTGGGACTAGGGGGGAGCTATCAGTACAGTAAGAGCCTGGAACTCTATGCTAATCTCTCCCAGAACTACCGCTCCGTTACTTTTAATGACATCCGTACTGTCAACCCCACCTTTATCATCGACCCGAACATCAGCGATGAGTCCGGGTTTACGGGCGATCTCGGTATCCGCGGACAGTGGGAAAAATTCCTTTCCTATGATTTCAATGGATTCGCTATTGCCTATAATGACCGCATCGGTACTATCTTTGAAAGCAACCGTGCCGATCGTATACGAAAGAATATCGGCGATGCTTTTATTTATGGACTGGAGCTGTTCGCGGACTGGAACATGGCCGCTACCTTAGGCTGGAACACCGATAACTACCGACTTCATAGTTTTATCAATAGTGCCTATACCCGGTCGGAATATGTGCGTACGGAAGATAACAATGTTCTGGGCCGACAGGTGGAGTTCATTCCCGATATCAATGTAAAAACAGGTCTTAGCTTCGGGTTCAGGAATTTACTGAGCAGTCTACAGTTCACCTATCTATCACAGCAGTACACCGATGCCGAAAATAGTTTGTCCGTGGAGGATGGGGATAGCAGGAGCGGTATTATCGGAGAAATTCCGCCATATGGTATTTTGGATGTTTCGCTTTCCTATAGCTATGGTAAGTGGAAAGCGGAAACGGGAATCAATAATCTTTTGGACGAGTCCTACTTTACCCGTAGGGCCACGGGATACCCTGGTCCCGGTATCATCCCATCGGACCCTAGAAGCTATTATTTCACACTGGAGTTCAAATTGTAATGGTATTTAACCAATAGCTTTTGAAATTGTCATCTGCAATCGGGTAAAAGTGATCGGGGAACAGTCGAATAAAAAGTCCACTTATACAAACTTACATTTCAAATGTCGCCTATCTTCCTGTTCATTTTGCGCTACCCTGCGTTGAAAATCCTCACGATAGCGCTGCTATCCCTGTGGTTTTCGCCTTGTTTAGCCCAAAATGATCTGCGAAATCTTACACGACATTTAAAAAGCAAATTTGTATTAAACCCAAAATAATCAATAGAGAACCTATTCCGCGCATAAATAGCTTCATACCAGAAGCTTTGCCCACCGGTCTTCATTCACCATAGCGGTGCTATGCCGAACGAATCCAAATGGCCGGTATTTTGCTATTGATACGCTCATCACGATTTCTATCCATCAATTTGGGTCAAAAGAGTGATGTCTACACTACTTATTGGCAGGTGGAGCCTTGGAGCCGTCTTCAATCCATGATTTTTTGGGATATTGGCCCCGAAGTAGTGGGGCTATCCAGTGACAAGAAGTCCCTACTTCCTATCTTTGGTATCGATAATGATGGTGACGGGACCATCATTGACCAAGCTGATCTGCATATCAGCGCCGAAGGTACCCGTGCTTATCGGTGTATCTAGCAACTGATTCAGTACGTTAATGAAGCGTTCGTAAAGTGGAATAGCGATTTCGGGCCGAGCGGCTTTGATATAGGAAGGGCGATTTCCTTTTTTAGTACTGGCATGAAGGGTAAACTGACTGACCAATAAGAGTTCTCCACCATCGTCTTTGAGTCCGATATTCATCACTCCGTTCTCATCATTGAATATCCGTAGATTGATTATTTTCTGTGCCAGCCATTGTATATCCTCTTCGGTGTCCGCAGCCTCAATACCCAGCAGGACCAAGATACCTTTATCGATGTGGCTCTTTATTTTTTCATCAATGGTTACCGAAGCCTCGCTCACTCTTTGTACTACTGCTATCATATCTGTGTACTGGTGGGGGTTGAATTTTTGGAAATAGCCCTATCGTATCGATTATTAAACCCAGATCATGCATTAGCCCTTCTATTTCGGTCTTATACAAACTTAGCTTTCAAATATCGCATATCTTCCTGTTCATTTTGCTTCACTCTGCGTTGACAATCCTCGCGATAGCGCTGCTATTCCTGCGGTTCTCGCCTTGATTGAAACAAAATGACCAGCGGAATCTTATACGACATTTAAAACCTAAATTTGTATTAAATAGATGCAAATCAGCAAAGTGAATGCGTTTTTCGAATTCACCGTAGTGGTGCTATGCTGAACCCGATAAAACGCCCTGATTTATTGCTTCTTAAACCCTCATAACTAAGCTCTAACGCATAATCCGGGTCAAAAGTCTTGTAATTTGGCAGATTCGTAGTAATGGAGACCCGCCTTTTCTTGCTTAGCCTCATGAATCATGGCCCTGGCCACTTTACCGGCATCAATGGCCTTGTATTTTTTCAGAGAGCCTATAAAAAGAAAGTTGAACAACTTGAAGAAAGACTTGGCGGCATCCTCACCTACCCGAGCTTCATCACGGGGACCGAAAAGTAAAGAAGGTCTGAAAATATGTAAGGAAGGAAAGCCCAATTTCGCTAATGCCACCTCTATTTGCCCCTTCACACTGTTATAGTAGATTTTTGAATGTCGGTCAGCGCCCATGCTGGAGACCAATAGGTACTGTTGCGTACCCTGTCCATGAGACAGCTGTGCTACTCTCAGTGGGTATTCATAATCTATCTTGAAGAACTGTTCCTTAGAGCCGGCTTTTTTCATGGTCGTACCCAAACAACAGAATACAATATCCACACTCAGATGGGGTGTAAAGGCCTCCAACTCTTCAAAACCGCCAATAAGCTGCTTCAGTTTTTTATTTTCAATAGGCAATTCTCGGCGAGTAATAATGGTAACCATCTCAAAATAGGGGTCCTCTAAAAGTCCTTCTAGAACTTGCCCTCCGATCAGACCCGTGGCCCCAAGTAGTAATACTGTTTTTTTTGACATGTGTTCCTACGTATACTCAAGATAACTAAAATGGGAAACGCCCAGAGGATGTCGTTCCTCCCTGTATAAAAGCATTACTCCACTTGTCACCATGTTTCTAATTAAAGTGTGTTTAGACTTAACTTTGGATACATCGCCAGCGTTCAGCACAGCAGATCAGGTTTGTAAATGTTCTAATAACTCCCCAAACTCAGACATGAGCGAGTTATGCTTGTCCTTGGCATACCAGGTATGCATCTGTTGGGCAAATTCATCATAACTCATGTTATCATCGGCTTTATAGGCCCTGAACAGCCCCATTGCTGCTTCGGGTCTTGGGCCCCAAGCTCCCAACTCTTTAAAACTTCCCGCATCCAGTAGTATCATTTTTGGGATGGAACGCCCTCCATTGGTCAGGTATTGGTCCATAAGCTCCAGATTCTCATCCCTTAATAGAAACCTTATCTCTATATGAGGGTTTGTTTCGGCCATTTTGTTCAGTACCGGGATATTCTGCGCCGCATCACCACACCAGGCCTCGGTCAGTACCAACCAGTATTGCTTGGTCTGTATCTGCTCCAGTTGCTTCAGTAAAGTATCACTGAGCTTGGCTACCTTATCCCACTTTTTCATCCGTTGCTCGTTCAGCTGCGTGTAATTGATCATGTTCTCTGCATGATTGCTTCCTGTAGTCTTTCCTTCCGAAAGCAGGTCGCGGATAAGCTGACGGTAAGTGGCATAATCCATGGCCTTTTCCCAATACTGGGGTTCGATAGCATTTTGCATGTTTTGGAGAATGGTTTTTGAAATTGTACTAAGTTTATATTATGGATACGAAATTAAAATAATCCGAGGTTCATCCCTCCAAGGGATAAAATCCTCCTTTTCCGAGAAGAAAATCATCTCATTTTATTTTCTATCCTTATTGTTTCCTGCCTGCAAATGAAGTGTATGTAAAGAAACATAACTGCTATAGCTACGACATTTGCCTACTATTGCTCATTGCGGGCTTATCATTTATACATCTCCATTATCCTTTTTTTCATCTGTCAGGGCCTGTCCATTGGCCGGTTTCAATCCGCGCTCCCAGATTCCGAAGTTATCGATTTCCTTTTGTATGGCACTGAACACCCATAATATAACGCCAAAATCATCTACAAAACCAGTGATAGGTATAAAGTCGGGGATCAAGTCTATCGGCATGACAAAGTAGACAAGTCCCGCAATCATGATCAGTAAACTTTTCCATTGGATATCCCGATAGGTACCATTGGCATAAGCTTTCAACATTCTGAGCAGTACCTTTAACCTATCTAGCAGTTTACTGTTTTTGATGTTTTCCAGATCCAGATCTTTCAGTTTGTCTCCCGAAGCACCCATAAGCCGCTTTAGCCGATTATTGTCCTTTGCTATTTCTTCCGCCTTAGCTTTGGCTTTATTGAAAAATTTATTCTCCATTATAATGATTTCTAGTCTAAACGATACTATAGTGACTCAAGCTTTTCTTTCACAACAAATTCTTTTGGTACTAGTTTGATTTTTCATGACTTATCCCTACACTGTTCAAAAAAGAGCTACTGAGATAAAATGCTTTGGTCTTTGATTTATAGCGAAAATGCAAACTCTTTCAATCTAATAAATGATAAGTCTCCCACCAAAGGTTATCTTTATAATAATTCCTTTGAGGAAATAACCTATCCCCCCTTTTTCGGAGGCTATGTTGTTTTGGTCATCCTCTGCCATAGGCATGGGAGTACCCTGGACATTACTATTAGCTCTTAAAGTTGATTTCGAGCTAAGCAATCTCTGAAGAGAAGGACTGGGTATAATGTTACAGTGGTTTCTTTATACACGCATGCTTAAGATTCAGAAAACCTCTCTGATCTCGTCTTTCACCGTTTTCAGGGCATTCGCTATCGGATCGATATTCTTCGCCATCATCGTTTCGATGAGTACCTTTGCCAGATCGAGACTGCTGGAATCAGGGTTGACCTTGGAGGCCGCATCGTTAATGGCCAGTACTAGCTCCTCTCTGGCACCATTGACCATGGACCATGCTTCATCGCTCATGTATACCTGCTGTGAAACATTGTGATTGAACTCTTCCCGTATATCGTGCAGCATGATCTGTTGGAATTCCTGTGCGGTATACTTGCCCGTATTGAGCCTGACAATCAGGTTCTGTGGGCTTATCCGCTCCAGTAATAGACAAATTCGCTCATAAGCCTGAAGGCGTATGGGCAAAACCGTAGCCGTGTGGCCGGAGCGGATTTCAAGCATCTTCTTCTCTAGGTCTTTGTTCAAAAAGGACTTGAATGTCAAGTACATGGCGTACAGGACCAAGGCAGCAGGAATGACAAGTTTAATGATTTCGATAAATGCCTCCATGAAGTTGAAAAGTATTAATGGTTAAAGGTGTTGCACTCTGTTTTTGGCACCAAAATGTTAAAATATAGAAAAATAAGAAGTTTTATAACAAAATCTTCCTTAAGTTGGTCAAGTATACTACATTCAGGGGCTTTTCTGCTACTCCTGTTAATTTAATTTTTCATTCATGAATATCGTTCAACTGCAAGTCACCCGCGCCGGTCAAGAAGAAGACCTATACATCAATATAAACTGTATCACTCACTTTCACCCTGTAAAGGATGAGCGTACCGCTTTGTATGTCAGCAACAAGGAACAGGCCATCACCGTAAACCATAGTATCGAGGAGCTGTTATCCCTATTGGATGATGCGGATATGGACTCGGGGTCGGAGGACAAACAAGCCTCCGATAATCAATAGGTACAAGATACCGCTCACCTGTAGGATTTGTTTATCGCTAGGCCCAAGGCATGCAAAGGATTATATTTGCAGATAAGTGATGGTCTCCTATCCAGGATGTTCTCATTGAAACTGTTCCGAACACTAGGTTATTAGAATTATATGAATATGCTTCCCTTACATATCTCGGACAAGGCCCTGACCGAAGTAAAGAATATTATCTCGCATAAGAGTATCCCTAAAGATTACGGCCTTCGTATCGGTATGAAGGGAGCCGGTTGTGGCGGGATGTCCTTTTTGCTAGGGTTTGATCATCAAAAGGAGGGTGATGACGTTTTCGAAAAAGAAGGTCTGACTATTTACATTGAAAAAAAACACTTGATGTACCTCATAGGTATGGAAGTGGACTTTTATGAAGGTTCCGATGCCCGTGGTTTTACCTTTGCCAAGGAGGGAAATGAGAGTAATTAATGTCCTCAGGTTTCCCTTTGTGCTGAGTTCTGTTCAAAAGAAAGTGAATCCAAGAATAGACTATGGGAAGTTGCTCTAGCCCAAAGAGCAAAGAGCCTACATCATACCGCCTTCCCATTCAATCCGAATTATGTATGTAGCTTCATCATGAGGGTATGAGAGCTTAAAATCCAATAAATCTTGAACTTTATTAGATTCACCGAAGCATCGTTACGATGAATTCGCCCGTCATAAACACCTAAGAAATCAGCAAAATAGTAAGAAAATGCATGACCTAGGTTAATACTTATGGCCTATGGTGAAGAGGCAGTCATAGACTATTCCGACCCGCAAGAACAAGCCCTAATTTTCTATATTGAAAAAAAGGAAAGTAAAATTTCATGCTTTTTTTTAAAAAATAGCCCCTTTGAATTTCCTTTTTTTACCAATCAAAGCTGTGACCTATTTTTTCCATACCGATGACTTTATTCAAATAAGTCAAATCAGAGATCTTAAGACCAGAAAATAGCCTTCAAACAATTTGAAGACAGGTTATTTAAAATCTTAAGACCTAAAAAACTGATAATCAAAAAAGTAAAGCATATTACTTTATCTATGATCCAAGAAAAGAGCAAGGTCAGGCTTGACGTATCATAATCCGTAAATTACAATTACTAAAAAAACATATCAAACGTATGGGGTGGGGTAAATAATATCATAATCCGTTCTATTACAGAACTATATAAAATTTCAACCCATATGAAAAAAAGAATCATTTATTTATCAGTCTTAATGGCTGCCGCTTTCTCTTGCGCTGAAGAAAATGGTGGTGTTAATTTATCAAAAGAACAAAAAAATGGAAATGTACAATTTAGTGATGTAGAAAGTTCAGCACTACTTAGAAATGGAATCGATATTGAGCTTGAGAGCAATATCAGTAAAGTAATGGACGTCGACCAAGAGCTGGATGAGGTATTTGAAGGATACCGTATCGGAGACATCTTCGTAGACAAAGAGGAGCTTGCCGACATGGTAGAGGAATACAAGGCAAGCAAAAATCCTTCTTCTTCAACTCCCAGCACGGAACTTTACGTGAGGACGAACGATAACAGAATCGAGCTGCCCCGTACAGGAAGGCGTACTATCGTTATTGCAGCAATGGTCAATACAAATAGAGCGTTAGACCAACAGCAGATAGAGGCATTGGAAGCGGCTGTCGACGACATCAACGCTCTGGGACTGGAAGCCGTGAGGTTGCGCTTCGAAAGAAGGACCGCACGTCAACACAATACTTCCAACAACAAAAACTCAACGGTATTTTTCATCAGAGATGCTAGGAATACCCGCAACTTCCGTGATGGAGAGTTTGCTTTGTCGAGTTTTTCAAAAAATGGAAACCCTGGATCCAGAGTATTTCTGGCACCACAAGTTACCGGCCTGAACACTCCAGGCGTTATACTCAAGGGGATTATGTTACATGAAATCGGTCATGCATTCGGCCTAGTCCACTCTGATTTCGATACCCGTTCTTCTTGTGGACTGAACTCTACTGACGGTGCCCGAAGAAGAGGTATCGAGCATGTCCCCGGTACAAGTACGGATACCAATAACACCTCCTCTGTCATGGCCGCATGTGCCACTGATATTGGCATGTTTGAATTGACCAATCAGGATAGGGTCGGATTTCGACGCATATTCCAGAGATCAAGTTTTTAAAAATTGAAAAACCTATTTTAATTTATGCCCGAGGTAGCCCTTTGTTATCTCGGGTTTTTTAACATTTACCGTATTTACTGAACGATTGAACGATAAAGGATACCACGATGTAATACAAATTTGGGTTTCAAATGTCGTATAAGATTTCGTGGGTCATTTTAGTTTCATTCAAGGTGAGAACCGCAGGGATAGCAGCGCTATCCCCATAGCCATCAGGCTAAGACATAACCATCTGTTTGTCAGGTATTTGAATTTCATATAGGTATCCCCTTAGGATACCCGAGTGTTTTTTCCCATTTTTGATTGATCTAGAAAGTATGGAAAGGGGCATTTTTCGATTTTCATTGTGCCCCTTTCCTTTTCCCTAAAAAAATGTATGGGGAAAGAACGATCAAACTTTTCAGGTAACCGTATCAGATTACGGCAAAAAACTCAACAAGATCTTTAAAAAGTGCTTGTCCGGGCGTGCCCTGGAGCGGATTTGTGCGGCGCAGCTCCAAATTCACCGGCAGGCACTTCCTTGAGCTGCTCATGTTCATCAACAGCCGGGAATCGGTGCCGAGCCTCAGTGACCTGTCGGGCTATATGGCCGAGGTGCACTCGGTCACGCTGCGCAAGCAGAGCATCGATGGACGCTTCCATGCCGGGGCGGTCGGCTTCCTGGAAAGGGTCCTTTCCCAGCTGCTGTCCAACGTGGTCGGGCTGTCACAGGAGGAATGCCCTTCCCCTCACTTCAACCGTGTGCTGATCAAGGACTCGACGCGTTTCAACCTGTTGGGGGCCCATGCGGAAAAATACAGGGGGTATGGGGGCAACCGTGGCCAAGGGGCGGCGGTGAGCATACAGTATGAATATGATTACCTTTCCGGGCAGGGGACCGACCTGTCGCTGACCCCCGCCACCAGGAACGACCGGCGTGACTCCAGGGAAGGGGGCGATCAGATCATGGCCGGGGACCTTTTGGTCAGGGACCTGGGCTACGCCACCCTGGTCCATATGGAAAAAGTGGCCTCGAAGGGCGCCTTCTTCCTCAACAGGTTGGACAACAAGGTCCTGGTCTATGAGCCGCTGAGCGGCAAGGAGGTGGACCTGCCGGGGCTGGTAGGGAAGATGAAAAGGACCGGTGCGGGCACCATGGAACCGGATGTCGCATTGGGAACGGACTACAGGCTGCCCTGCCGGCTGATCGTCTCCACGGTAGGGGAAGAGGTCTACAAAAAACGGAGGGCCAGGGCATGGCTGAGCATGTACGTCACCAATGCAGGGGCCGAACAGCTGCCCACCGACAGGGTCATGGACATCTATGGGGTCAGGTGGCACATAGAGCCGGTCTTCAAGGCATGGAAATCCATATGCAAGGTCAACAGTTTCTCTAGGGCAAGGGTGGAGCGCTTCGAGTGCCTTCTATTGGCCAAGCTCATATGGGCCACGGCCAACTGGAACGGTTTCATGGTGGTAAGGCAATGGATCGAGCGCAACGGCCCTACAGCTGCCCGCTCCTGCAGTGTGCAGAAGTTCTACAAAAGGGCAGCGAGGTTATCGGAACTGCTCAGGTCGGCAATATGGGGCGGGAAGGGGAAAACAACCGAATGGACAAGGGCAATGCTCATAGGGGCAACATCGCTTGTCGCTACCGAAAAAAGAAAGAACAGAAAATCACTCAGACAAAAGGCTGAAAACCTGTATGTTGAAAAGGATTAGCCTGACGGCTATGGCACTATCCCGGGGATTGTCAACGCTGAGTGAAGCATAATGAACAGGAAGATAGGCGACACTTAAAAACTAAGTTTGTATAATAGCATCGCGACCACTCACTATCTTTATCAGTCTCAGTAAGCCCTTTTCGCTCTTACACTAGAATTATGCTTACTTTGATATGGTGTTTTTTGGTAGCTCGAACACCTGTGCTTCGGCCACTTCCTTATTTATAATGGTCTGAAAAAATGCTCCGATGCGCACTCGTCTCTGAGAGAATGGGATGTTATACCCAAGAGAAAATGAATAGGGAAATAGCTCGGAGGAACTCCAGAAGTAAATGTAGCCTATCGTCCATGGTACATTGGTGAATAAGTCATTGGGAATGCTCCATAAAGACATCGTCTTATCCAAAAAACATCCCGTTCCAAACCGATTGCGTTTGAGTACAAACACGAATGATGTATCGGCTCACTAGTGTATCTGTTTTAACCCAACTCATACAAAGTTAGGTATTAAATTTCGCATTGAATTCTGTGATATAATGGTGGTTTGAAGTGATTGACATGATGGTTTTCTCCGACATGTCCCTAACGGTTTTGCCCAGTCATTCCCTGATTGCCTCCATAGCCTTGAACACCTGTTCTTGAAGCGTTGTTTGATGTGCTTCCAGACCTGTTCACAGGGATTGAGCTCCGGTGTATAGGCGGGTATGTTGATCAGGAATATGTTTTCCGGGATCTGTATGTTCTTTGTGGAATGGAACCCGGCATTGTCAACGACCACCATTTTGTACTCCTTGGGCCTGTGCCGTGATAGTCCCTGTAGGTATGCCTCGAATATCTTTGTGGAGACCCCTTCCGGCGCGCCTTCACCGAAAGGAACCCATCGATACCTTCGGGGTTGTACTGGACCCCCAGTTCTCAAGGCACCTCAGACTAATCCCAAGGTGGTTGGAAAAGTCCTGGCGCAAACCGAAACGGCCTTCCTTCAAGCAGATCAGGGCATATACTCGACGTTCCTTACCTAAATTCGATTGCTTTGACTTAAGGGACCTTAAGGTGGAAAGGCTCTCTTTCACCAATATTTCTATTCGTTTTCCCATAGGTGAAATTATACGAATTTATAAACCCAAATTAGCATTAAACCTTAATCATCCATTGATTTAGTTCGCTCATTGGATTGATTTTTAATGGTGCTCATGAACCTGCGGTTTCAAAGGCATTCATCGAATCTTCGATTTAAGCCCCCTCACCTAAACCACTGATTTTATAGTAATTATGCCCTCATCACAAAATCCTATTGATCAAGTTGGGTTTAGTGATTTCGTGAATATGTTGTATCTGGAGCTTCGTCATGAGGAATTAGAACGCTATAAATCAGTGTACTCAACAAACATGTACATTTCACTGATTTGCTTTATTTGAGGTCATAATAAAATCTCTAATGCACGATACGAACTATAAAACCAGCCCTTCAGGGGGTCGCATGTCTTCCTGTTCATTTTATCCTATCTCGCATTGAAGATTCTCGATATAGCGCTGCCATCAGGAGATTTGCGGAATTTCATTCAACATTCAAACCACAAACCTGTAGTAAATGGAGGCAAGGTACTCGAAACCTATATTCCGTAGAAATAGGACTTCTTTTATATGCAAAAGGGGCCATATCGAAGGTGATATGGCCCCTTTTCATCAGAATGAACACAAGGTACTGATTATAAAGTGAAGTAATCTTATTGTTATCAATGAATTCACGTTCTACGGATACCGATCAACTTCACAGTATACATCCATTTTACAAGAGACCTCTTTTTTGGCCGCCCCTCCTCCGTTCTTTTTCTTGCGGGCCGGCCCCCTTATAAGTAAGTGTTCAGGCCTTGGGTTTCCCAAGACTTATCACTTCTTGAAGATGGGCATGGAATAATGTCCATCTTCACCGGACAATCTTATCAGGTAAAAACCACTCTTGAGCTTATCGGTAGGAAACCTGTTCGGGGATGCCTCGATAATGTTCTTTGAGAAGAGCACTTTACCTGTCATATCAAGTAACTGTATAGCATTGAACACCTGACCTTCCGGTAAGTCAATATTGACTTCTGAGCTAAAGGGGTTGGGGTATACGGACGGGGCACCGGTCAGCCCTGTACCATTCCTGTTCGCCTGTCCAAAGGCCGAAATGTCGGCTCTACTTCGATTTCTTTTCCTTACTTTCAGCGAGGATATGTCATCGTTCCATTTGGAATTACCGGACCTGCCCTGAGATACCGACAACATACATTTTGTATTTCCTGTAAATGATGCCTTAAAGCCACCAAAGTTGTTATGCTGGTATGCCACGGCCTCATAGCCTGGGTTGACCTTAAGTGAGGATACATCATCATTGGGAATACCGATATTCTTCAGCTGTTCCTGTGTATAGTCCCTTTCGTATACTTCGATGCCTTTACCGCTGTAATTACAACCTTTATATAGTGTTGCAGCCTTGGTCGTTCTACACTTTCTTTCTTTGTATTCATTGGAGAGGTCAGAGGGGTTCATCACAGGCCCATCCTGAATAAAGCCACCCGGCATTTGGATAGGATTCCTACCGAAATCCACATCCCAATAGCCATCCCC
Organism: uncultured Cyclobacteriaceae bacterium; assembly: GCA_947492745.1. Classification (GTDB taxonomy): domain Bacteria; phylum Bacteroidota; class Bacteroidia; order Cytophagales; family Cyclobacteriaceae; genus Aurantiphycus; species Aurantiphycus algarum. Next base: position 26,325 of record CANLOE010000090.1, read on the forward strand.
TGAGCCTTGATCATAAAGAACCGGGGCTATGGATGGCCCAATGTGATAGGGCTGATTATTGACCTTAATCTGCTCTGAGACGAATCTCTTAAGCTCACAGGGAAGATATTTCAGATGACTGGTCCTTACCTGTGCTTTATCACCGTAAACTGCCTTGACATTGTATATTTTAACATTGGTATAGTGCCCTCTGCCGAGTTGACCGAATCCCCGTCCCAGCCTGACCCCGAAGGAACATCCGATAGAGGTTATATCCCGAATATCGATATTCTTACCTGTAGAGGAGTGTGGGGATAGCATCACGGCAGCGTTTCCGTTTATTCCCGTAATGTTCCGCCCCACTATATTATTGGCACCCTTCAATGAATCATCGACCTCAATGCGCAGTGTAACCCCTCCTTCACACTTTAGATTTTTGAAAAAGATGTTATCCGCATTTCCTGCCTGAACGAGACCGTAACCGTACATGGTTTTCTCGGCACTCATATTCTTGAGTACGCCGTTTTTGGCACCTTGGAAATTAGCTTGTGAAAATATGGTTGTGTTATCGATGATATGAACATTTTCAATCTTAAAGTTGAAAACATTGACCAAACGGAAACACATCACCAGTTCTGAAGGTTTGGCACCTCGAAGGTCTATGGTGAACTTACCGCCTTCTCCACGAACGCTTACGTTTTTGATATTGCTCGATGCATCTCTACCAAAATCGAATACCGATCCGAATTCGCGGTCATTCTCCGGAAGCTTGATAATAGCGTCCTTATGGAATACCAAATGCACGTTGCTCAACATTTTGATGAATTTGAGGCGGTAAGTACCTTTGGGAAAATAGATTCTTCCTCCTTTGGCAAGCCCTGCCGCATGATTGATTGCTCGCTGCAACTCGCGGCTATCATCTTTGCGGTCATTGGGAATAACCCCAAAGTCCTGAGTGACATTAATCTTTTTGGCTTCACCAATAGTCTCATGGTAAAAGTCACTTTCCCTCTGAGCCATCGCATCAGCTCCAAAAATCAAAGAAAGCATTGATATAATAAGAGTATGTTTGATTTTCATAACATTAAAAATGGTTAGTATTATGGTTAGTATTGTTGAGAAACAATATTTATATCGTAAAAAAATATTAGTCAAAGCTATGAAAAATGACCTAAGTCCCATTTTCATATTCGACAGATCACCATATCTAACGTTAGAAATAGGCGTATATATAGCAGCATCATGCTAAATTAGCCTATTAAGCCACTGATTGAAATAGGTTTTCACTCAGCCGATAGTTTTGATAGGTCAGTGTTATACAAACTTAGCTTTTAAATATCGCCTATCTTCCTGTTCATTTTGCTTCACTCTGCGTTGACAATCCTCGGGATAGCGCTGCTATCCCTGCAGTTCTCGCCTTGATTGAAAAAAAATGACCCAAGGAATCTTATACGACATGTGAAACCCAAATTTGTATTACACACCTTAGTGATACACCAAGCCCCCTCTCCTACACCACTGATTTTATTGCAATTATGTTCTCATGGCGAAATCCTATTGATCAATTGGGGTTTAGTATAATTGTCCGTAAGGTATTCCTTAATCATTGCCTCTCGTTCTTCCCTGCTTAACGAATTGCCTGTTCTCATATGAGCTTTCTTAGTTTTATCCATGTTTTAGTCTACTGTTGGTGTAAACCTATTTCCATACAACTCTTTTGCTACTGGCTCATAATTTCAGTTTTTTCTTCTTGACCGAGCTTTAATGTTGACAGTGACTTTTTCAAAGAAGCTACCTTGGCATATCTTTCATAAGTTTCATTGGTATGGTACGTGGGTTCAAACCCTTGCTTTTTTGCCAGCATTTGATAAATGATCGTGGCCAATTTTCTGGCAGTGGCCGTTATGGCCGCTCCCCTTCCTTTTTTATAGGCTATCCTTACAAAGAACCTCTTCAATGGGTGGTTTTTCGTATTACCGACCGAATTGGCAGCCGGCCTTGGCCGGCTTGCAAAATGTTTCGCTGTAGGGAATTTATCCCAAAATGTCCATTAGAAAATCTATTCCGGACTTAACTGGCTTCAAATCAGTAAATGAATGCGTTTTTTGAATT
>CANLOE010000091.1 GCA_947492745.1 uncultured Cyclobacteriaceae bacterium
ACCATAATGGAAATCACATCAAACCACCATTATATGAAATGTTTCAATGCGACATTAAAAATGTAAATCTGTATAAAACCTAAATTTGTATAAATAGCAACAAAACTTAGTGCAACGACTGATTTGCAGATATGTAGATCCGCAGTAGATTTTCCAATGCATGATCCGGGTTTAAAAAACATTCAAGGCAGCACTAAACGGCTTTCAACTCATTTATCGCCTCATTAGCTCTCATCCGGTAATGCGGATAAGGCACTTATTCACATTAAATGGTCATAATGCATAACGAAACCTTACCCCTACCCTAGTCGCGCTGGGTTTACTGATAAAACCGCTTGAAGAATGAGTGACCGACTGTAGTGCGTATTGATGGTTCGGTTTTATGGACAAGCTATACTTACTGTTGAATTTGTAAAATAATTCGGCCCCGATGAGGGCACTGAAACGGATGTCTTTATAATGTGAATCTTCAAGGTTTTCCAAACGTAGTTCGCGAAGGGCTCCGCTTTGTTCACGTATTTCATTATTCAAAAGAAAATCCGTAGCCACTCCGGAAGAGAGCATGATACCTATTTTTTCCTTTTCGAAAAGTATATAGTTCAACTGTACAGGAAAAGACAGGGACTTGGATATCGTATTGAAATCATAGGTATCATGATCGATAAGGCCTGCCTCTCTAGTGTCGATAGTTTCCTCTTCTGCGTTTTTATCCAATATCAGGGGCAGCACAGGCCCTTGGTCCTCTTGGATGAAATAATTTTGCACAAAGCTGGATATACTGGCGGACTCTGTGCGGGCAAATTGTAGACCTGCCTGTAACCCCCATTTTTCGGAAATCATCCTACCTACATTGATACCTGTGGTATAGGACATTCCAATGCTGTTATCGTCGCCTTCAAACTTTCCTTGCACACTGGTGCCATTAGCAAACGAAGCGTCATTACTCAGACCTTTGGAAAATGTCCTTGCTACCGCTACATTGACCTCGGAACTATTCAATATGGCAGCTTGATTGACATCTTCATTAAAAGTACCTCGATCGAAATTTACGTCGATCCACCAAGAGTTTTTCTCTCGTTTCTTTTCGGAAGACCGGACACTTGCCATACCCATATCGCCTTGTTCTAAACTGATTTCGTTTTTATCCTCTACTAATGGCTCATGTAGGACATCGATATTGTGTGTAGTCTGATAAGGCTTCTGTTTTTCAGCAATGACAGTTATTCCAATATTCTTGTCTTTGATATCACTGTAGATAATCCCTCCCTTTTCAGAACGGATATCTTTTTGCGCCGGTTTTCCAGTGGAGAAAGCTATATTATGCCCTTTTTGAACATCTGTTAAACTTGGTCTATTATTAGGGTACCCAGCATTGGTAGAAGGGCCATAACTATTGGAGAACCTCTTACCGTATATATTTTTATTTTGTAATATGCATTCATTACTGACAGGAAAGGTGACAAGTGTGGTCGCTGGCTGAAGCTGTCCGCAGAAAGGCGAACGACCATAAGATGAAACTACTTCATATCCTGAACGATTGATCTGCCCAAAATTCACCCCCTTATCTATTGGGAAATCACTGGATAATCTGCGCTCATACACGTCGTCCGTAGGAATATTTTCAGCATTTCCAATGAGAGGAGAAGCAGACGAATAGACATCTCTGCTCAAAGATAGATGCTCTTCAGTTTGGTGCTTATAGGGTCGTTCACCAGCTTGAGCGGTATTGGAACTAAGAGATAATTGTTCTGCCTTTTCTAATATAGGGAATTCCGGCACTTCGGCCCTGATTACTTTCTTAGGGTCATTGCTACTATTTTTCAGTGAATTATCTACAGTACCATGTTCTAAGGAAGCTATATCACTATGAGAATCCACACTTGATCGGTCATCTTTGCTCCTAGGTTCTTTTTCTGATACTATACGGTCTGCTTGATGTTTATCAGGTATGGACAGCGATGCTGTGGGACTTTCTTTCTGGATGGAAAAAGCTCCCCGCTCACTTAATTGTCTTAGAGCATCATTGGCCCTGTAGGAGTAGTATACCCCAATTCCTGCAAATAGAATAGCTATTGAAACCGAAGCCGCAGCGACAAACTTAAATTGGCTCAGTCGTTTACGGTACTTGATGGATTCTTCCGTGGCCACGGAGGCCTCTATCCTACTCCATACATCTTCACTGGGTTCGGATTCCGCTTGTCCCAAGGCTTCCTTCCAAGCATTTTCAAACTTATCTTTATTGTCAAACTCTTCCATAAGTAACCGTTTCTGCTTTACAAATCTTACCCTTTAACAAAGACTTTGCTCTCGAATATTGAGATTTAGAAGTACCTTCGCTGATTTTCAGCATATCAGCTATTTCCCTATGATTATAACCTTCCAATGCATAAAGATTGAACACTATCTGACATCCGGAGGGAAGTTCGCGCACCATATCCAACAACTCGTTGAAATGATAGTCCCCCAGAACAACATTATCATCCTGTCTTAAGTCCGCCTCTTCCACGTCCACCATAGGAAAAAGGTATAACTTACTTCGTTGATGATTCAGTGCAGTATTGACCACGATTCTTTTCATCCATGAAAAGAAGCTGGCTTCGCTTCTGAACTGATGGATATTCTTGAATACTTTGATAAATGATTCCTGTAGGATGTCTTCGGCTTCCTGTAGTGACTTTGAATACCGCTGGCAGATAAAGAACATTCGTTTTGAGTGGAGTTCATAGAGGAACTGTTGGGATTTTCTATCCCCATTTTTACATCCTTCTATCAGTTTTTCTTCTTTTTGCATTTTCTGGCATAGATTCTCTTCTATGACACGGCACCAATAATAATGGTTGGAATCATGACGTTAAATATCCGAATTAATTTTAATATTGTAAAACATCAAGCGATATACAATGAATTACAGCCTTTTGGCACTATTGATATTATGCTCCTTTGCATGTGTGCCCATTAACCAACCTGCCTCTAAGACTACTGCCGATACAGCTAAGCCCAAAACACTGCGGTTCGATAACAGGAGCTACGAAGACTATGTCAATACAGTAAGGATGAGTCTGGGCAGCAACGCTTCCGAAAGCTTGCAAAGGGCCACTTCCCTTCGTAATCAGGGTCTGCACCTGCAGTTCGATTTACTGACTGTCGAGGCGGATAGACTTTATGCTAAAATCTACCATTGTAACTCGAATTGGAAAAAATCTTCTTACAATGGCCTGGACTACCTCAATGAATTCAACGAATTTGTCATCAATGATTATCAATTCTCTTTCAATACCTCTATACCTTATGTCCATTACGACTTTGCGATACCCAGAGTAAAGCTATCGGGTAACTATGTAATTGTGGTTTATCGTGACGGAAAAGAGAGCGACCTTATTCTCTCCAGACGGTTCATGGTGTACGATAACCGTGTGGTTATCGGTAGTGATCAAGTCACTAGTGGAGCGGTTACTTCAAACCGGAAAACACAACAGATTGACTTCAGGGTCAACTATGGTAATGTGGAAATACTCAATCCCATGCGCAATGTCAGTGTCAATGTAGTTCAGAACAAGCGATGGGACAATGCGAAGATGGGTCTAAAACCTACTTTTTTAAATGAAGGGCAAAAAAACTTGCAATACCAGTTCTTTGATGAAGAAGATCAATTTCTCGGAGGAAATGAATATCGTTTTTTCGATTTACGTTCCCTAAGATATCCGGGACAGAATGTATTCAAAATAGACCTACAGGCACGCCCCCTCAAAGCTTACCTTCAAAAAGACCAAGCAAGAACGGGCACGGCCTATGCCCAGTACAATGACCTGAATGGGAACTATATCATCGAAAACAAAGACGGGGGCAACGGTCGTTTAGAATCCGACTATGTCGATGTTGTCTTTAGCCTAGCAACAGAGAGTCCCATAAACAAAGATATCTATGTGTTGGGAGCAATGACCGACTGGCGTATCAAACCTGAAAACCAACTGAAATACGACCCAATAGAAAAAGTCTATACTACTCATTTGCTTTTAAAGCAGGGTTGGTATGATTATCAGTATTATACCCGAGGAGATAGGGCCACTAATTTCTTGGAGAACGATCATTCGGAAACTGAAAACCAATATGAAATATTCATCTATCATCGTCCGATGAATGCACGAGGTGATCTACTGATCGGTTATAAACAAATACAGGTAAATTTGAAAAGGGGCATCAACAACCGAAGATAGCATTTGCACAGAGCTGACAATACCTACCCCATTGGTTATCCTCTATTCCACATTCAAATAAAAAACCCTTGCTTCGAGAAACTCTCCACAAGGGTTTAATATTTAACAGTTGGCTTTATGCATTGCAAATAAAGTAAATAACGCTCACTAGCTAAACCAAAAGACGACCAAAGCCTCGATAAGGTCGATATACCGTTTACTATAACGCTCACTTGATTTTTCCCCGGCTTTTCTATCATCTGTTTCAGGGACTGCTTCAAACTGTATCTCTTTTAACCCAAATTGATCGATAGAAATCGTGATGAGCGTATAAATAGCAAAATATCAGCCATTTGTATTCGTTCGGCATAGCACCGCTATGGTGAATGAAGACCGGTGGGCAAAGCTTCTGATATGAAGCTATTTATGCGCGGAATAGGTTCTCTATCGATCATTTTGGGTTTAATTTCTACTGGGTACATGGAATCCTCAAGAACAACATTCATCTCAACCATTTATACAAACTTAGCTTTCAAATATCGCATATCTTCTTGTTCATTTTGCTTCACTCTGCGTTGACAATCCTCGGGATAGCGCTGCTATTCCTGCGGTTCTCGCCTTGATTGAAACAAAATGACCAGCGGAATCTTATACGACATTTAAAACCTAAATTTGTATTACTTTCTCTATCATGCTCATTGCTGTACGAAATCCCTTGGTATATCATTTCGTTGAAACTATCCGTAGATAGTGCCATTATCCTTGTCCTACGGTTCCTTATTTAGGATAAACAATAACAAATTGTTTATCCTAAATTGATCGATAGGATTTCGTGATGAGAAAATAAAGTGTCATAAAATCAGTGGTTTGGGAGAGGAAGCTTTTGTCTTGCTAAGGTGCCGAACCTACATAGTGTAAAACCGCTGATCTTGAAGCAATTTATGTTCGGAATAGGAAGGTTATTGATCATTTTAGGTTAAAATAATCCTAAAACAGCCTCTAATTTAAAAATCCATAAATCATCCATACGGTTTGAAGCATAAAAAATGCCAAAAAACCAGCTAGCTAGGCGAGTAGCTTACTTAACAAGCCAACACTAAATAAGTGACTGTTTTAAAGCAATTTGCGCTTTATTCAGTAAAATCCATAAACGTTTTAGCAGACTTTAATTACAATTTTTGACGAGATTTTTGGGTTAAAGAGATATAGTAAAGTTAGATTGAGTTCATTTTTCGCACGTTTCTATCTACTTTTATAGTAACTTAAATAAGAGACTGTTTTAAAATGTATCTTTTTCTTTCTTATGTACTTCCTTTGGTGCCTGATTTCGTTGAAATTTCCGCTAGCTAGCGCGACATGCTATCTTTGTCAATGGCTGACGCGGCAGACCGGCCCCTTCACTGATAATGCCCTCGGGGCATTATTTTAACGCTCGGTCCTATCCAGAATAAGTGATAACAAATTCTAAAATAATATCTTCAAAACAGTCTCTAAGCCTTAATACAATTTTATATGATGAAAGAAAAAAAAGAAAAAAACTGAAAAGAGTTTTATGATGAAAAGAGGGTTGTTCATACAATAAGTCGATGTCCTCCTTCCACTGAAGAATCATCATAATCGCAAAAACAAACCAACCGGTCTTAAGGTATAATATGTATTCCGAATAAGCCCGAACTATTGCTTTTATTTACGTAAGTAGCTCATTATCAAACTTTTTTTAGGAAAAAACCGATGATATTCTTACTTTAACTTGATAAATGTTATCATTTTACGAATATTAGACCTTACTTAACCAATAGTTTTGTCGATTTGACAAAAGACCATTTATTTAATTCGAAGAAAATTATGAAAAAACAGTTTACAGGACTATTACGGACTGGGGTCCTGATTGCCTTGTTTGCCCTATTTCTAGGGGTGCAACAGACTATGGCCCAGCAAACAGTAACGGGTACCGTTACTGATGAAACAGACTCTGGAATACCAGGGGCTAATGTATTGATAGAGGGGACTACGACAGGTGTCGTCACTGATTTGGACGGGAAGTTCAGTATCTCAGCTTCACCGGAAGATGTATTGCTTATTTCCTATATTGGTTATCAAACACAAAAAATACCCGTGGGATCACAAACAAGTATCAATGTGAAGTTGGGAACGGATACCGAGTTTTTGGATGAAGTAGTAGTTATCGGTTATGGTACTGCCAAGAAAAGTGATTTAACAGGAGCTGTGTCACAAGTTACCACAGAATCTTTTGAGCGACAGCCCATCACTCGGGTAGAAGAGGCCCTACAAGGTAGAGCTGCGGGGGTATCTGTAAGCAGCAGTGGCGCTCCAGGTTCCGGCGCGAAGGTACGGATACGAGGAGCTAACTCCATAACAGGAGGTAATGACCCCCTCATAGTGGTCGACGGTGTCATCGGTGTAGATCTTCGAACGATTAACCCTAATGATATAGCTTCCATGGAGGTACTCAAAGATGCCTCTGCATTGGCTATCTATGGTTCAAGAGCTTCCAATGGCGTACTTTTAGTGTCTACAAAAAAGGGTTCCGGAAAACCCAAGCTGATTTTAGACCAGTTTACTACATTTTCAGTAGTACCCAACAAAGTGCCACTACTCAGCAGTGGAGAATTTGCACAGCAAAAAAATGAAGAAAGGTTAAATGCGGGTAGCGTCCCACCTTTTTCAGATGAAGAAATAGCTGCCCTTAATGCCAATCCTATTGACTATCAGGATATTATATTCCAGACAGGAGTCAGTAATAACACCCAGCTCTCATTAAGTGGAGGCGATGATAAAGTCAAATATTTCCTTTCCGGAAACTTCGTTGACCAAGAGGGTATTATCATCACTACAGGTTATGAACGCTTTTCCTTACGTTCAAACGTCAACGCACAACTCAATGAAAAATTGAAATTAGGATTAAATTTGTTCGGTAGTAGGGAAACCAACACCAATAATCTTGACAATTTCAATCGCTTCAAAGGGAGTTCAATCCTAAGGACTCTTACCTGGGACCCTACCCTACCCGTACGTGACGAAAATGGAGAGTATATACTAACCTCAGCAAGTTTCGCCAACAATGGTTTCAATCCTATTGCTAATCTGGAACGCAGTAATAGAGAACGTGAGGCAGATCGTCTAAATGCCAACATCAATATTGGTTACGAAATTGCTGAGGGGTTGAACTATAACATGATCGTAGGTCTTTCTACACTCAACCAGAATACTGAGTCCTACATTGTCAATGGAGACCAGTCATCCAATGTAGGCTCGAATCATACTAATCTCAGCTACAGTAATTTCAAAAACACCTCCCATCAGGTCAGTAATATACTCAACTGGAAAAAGACCTTTGACAAACACAGCATCGATCTCACGGGAGTATATGAGTTTCAAGGAAATCGTTCTACGATAAACAACTACTTTACTACAGACGTAATCTTACCGGGTTTTTTCCTAGGAGATAATGCCGATCCCGGTAGAGAATCTTTTTTCAATGACGGTGGAGTGTCCAGTATACAATCTTATTTAGGTAGGGCTCAGTACAATTTCGAAAGCAAACTTTATCTGACCGCTTCCATGCGTATCGACGAATCTTCAAAGTTTAAGAAAGGAAGTAGAACAGGCTATTTTCCTTCTGCTGCGGTCGCTTATACCATGGACGATATGGCTTTTGTAAAGGATGGTAAGGTCTTATCCAGTTTGAAACTAAGAGCAGGCTGGGGACAGGTAGGTAATGAAAATATCAACCCTACCGCAGGTCTCGCCAGAACCAACGATGGTAGAGTCTTTTCTATAGATGGAGCAAATCAACTGCCCGGTTCCGTACTTTCCCAAGTGGCCAATCCCGACCTTACTTGGGAAACAACTACCCAGACTAATGTCGGTGTGGACTTCGGTGTATTGAGCAACCGTCTGACCCTTTCTGTCGATTACTACGTCAAAAATACCACAGATTTATTACTGGCCACACAACTTCCAAGAACCAATATCAATAAATTCTTGAATGTAGGAGAGGTTCAAAACCAAGGAATCGATCTTTCCCTATCTGCCGCAGTTATTGATAAAGAAGACTTTACTTGGGATGCCAATTTCAACATGTCTTTTATCCAGAATGAAGTTTTGGAACTGTTTGACGAACAAGAGCAGATTCTAGGAAATACCATTTCTGTCGATGGTACGGGGAACAGGCTTAATGTTATTCAAGTTGGAGAGCCTTTAGGTCAATTCTACGGTTTGACATTTTTGGGTACTTGGAAGTCCGATGAAGATCTTCCTAACGGGATATCACCCGGCGATGCCAAGTATGAAGGATTTGTTGATGAAAACAACATTTACACGAATACTTTAAGCGCTATCGGCAATGGTACCCCTACACTCACTTGGGGTTTCAATCAGAACCTGACCTACAAAAACTGGGACTTCAATATTTTTATACAAGCGGGACATAATTTTGATGTTTATAATCAGGTAGCGGGAGCTATCAATGGTGGTACGGGTGATTATCGTGATAACCTATCTCCAATAACGGGCGAAGAATGGACTCCCGAAAATGAAACGGAAACCCCTCGAAGAAACGCAGCGAATTTACTGAATTCTTCCAGGTATGTAGAAAAAGGAGACTTTGCACGTTTGAGCAACGTATCCGTAGGTTACACCTTTGATAACCCCATCAAAGGAATCGAAAACCTAAAGCTTTATGCCAGTGGACAGAACCTAGCCCTGATAACAGGGTATAGCGGTTATGACCCTGAAGTTACTTCTTCTCCTACAGGTGGCAACTCTGATGTGGCTTCCGGTATCAATATAGGAGCCTTTCCCAACCCTAGAACCTATACCGTAGGGCTGAAAGTTGGTTTTTAAACAAAAAAATACTTGACGAAAAATTCATATAAAATGAAATATATACAATCTAAGATGTTACTGAAAAAAGTCACTTTGGCTTTCTTTTCCATAACATTCGTTGGCCTCACCTTTCAAGGTTGTGCCGATCTTGACCCGGACCCGCAGGAGTTCAACTTACCACCTGGACAGTTCACTACTTTAGATGAGTTTGAGGCAGGGGTTATTGGTTCCTATAGTCTGCTGTACTCTGCGGCAAGGATGACGACGTTCTTTGCTCCTGCTTGGGCGGGGGACGACATGACCACTCATGTGCTAAGTAACAAAGCTGATTTTAGAGAGTTTGACCAGAGAAACGTGACCAACACCAACGGTAGGCTACTCAACAATTGGAATCAGATTTATAATACCATCAACTCACTTAATTCTAATTTGGAACGGGGAAAGAGTTTGGGTGATTTTGATGTGGATAAAGACCGATTAGATCGCTTGAGAGGCGAGGTGTACTTCCTTAGGGGTTTGTTGTTTCATCACTTAACGAGAGTACACAGCAAAATACCTATTCCCATTACTGAAATCCCTGACCCGGAAGAAAGGCCTGCTTCTCAAGTAGAGGTCTACGAACGCATCGAAGCGGACTTTCTCAAAGCAGAGGAATTACTTCCCGTGATCTATCCCGATACAAATCCAGGTGCCCCCCGTCCCAACAGCGGTTCTGCTAGAGCTATGCTAGCGCGGTTATACCTGGACTGGGCAGGATTTCCCGTGAAAGATGCTACCAAGTTTGCTGATGCCGCTACTAGTGCAAAACAAGTGATGGACAATGCCACCGCCCATGGGTTTGAATTAGAAGAGGATCTAGAAGATCTATGGAAGGTAGAAAACAGATTCAATAGCGAATCGGTTTTTACTATTTCTTATTGCAGTCCCTGTACTGACCTGGCCAATCGCAAGTATGGTATTACAGGACTACCAGCAGATATCGGGAGTGGTTGGGCAGAGACTTTTGCTGAGGTACGCTTTTTCGAAGACTTCCCTGAAGGTGCCCGAAAAGAAGCCACTTTTAGGACGGACTTGAACTGGCAAAACTCTACCGATCATAAAGGACCTATCTTCAAAAAAATAGTCGGACCTCCAGGGGACCTGCCCGCCAATGCTTTCGCTACTGATAGGAACGACTTTATGATGCGCTATGCCGAAGTGCTACTGATATTTGCAGAAGCTTCAGGACAGACCGGTACACCTAGTGCAGAAGCTTGGGAAGCATTGAACATGGTTCGTCGAAGAGCAGAAAGTTTACCCGCAGATACCCCCGATCCTAGCGTGGACATAACTTCGGGTGATATTGTAGAACTAGCTATAACAGAACGTAAGTGGGAACTGGCAGGTGAGTACCTGCGTTGGTACGATCTGGTACGTACAGAGACAATGCAGGAGGCACTATCCCAAAGAGACCCTCAGACCACGACAGATGCCGGAGGAAATCTCCTGAGAGTAATCAACCCTATTATTGGTAGTCTGGGTACAGAAAATTACTTCTCCCCTATTCCTCAAGCGGCTATAGATATCAGTCCAGCATTGGGTGAATAAAATCGCATAGGCATATAGTCGATGTCAAAAGGCAGTCCATTCATTGGCCTGCCTTTTTTTTATCCTAGTAGATACAAACTTAGCTTTTAACCCAAAATGTCCATTAGAAAATCTATTCCGGACTTAACTGGCTTCAAATCAGTAAATGAATGCGTTTTTTGAATTCACCGTAGCGGTGCTACGCTGAACCCAAGAAAACGCCCTGATTTATTGCCATTTAAGTCCTCATGACGAAGTTCCAACGAACATTCTGGGTTTAACCCAAAATGTCCATTAGAAAATCTATTCCGCGCATAAATAGCTTCATACCGGAAGCTTTGCCCACCGGTCTTCATTCACCATAGCGGTGCTATGCCGAACGAATCCAAATGGCTGATATTTTACTATTTATACAAACTTAGCTTTTAAATATCGCCTATCTTCCTGTTCATTTTGCTTCACTCTGCGTTGACAATCCTCGCGATAGCGCTGCTATCCCTGCGGTTATCGCCTTGATGGATACCAAAATGACCCGCGGAATCTTATACGACATTTAAAACCCAAATTTGTATTATACAGAAGAGCTGCTCAGTTATCCGGAGGAGGAGGAGGAACTCGGATACATTGTGGCCGTAAAAATGTATCCCAATGTAAAGAGTGCTGTTTGGGGACTTAAGGATTGGGTGGGCCTGACAAAAAGTATCGAACTCAATGAAATGACTTTCTCGCATGAAAACGGAAAACAAAGAAGATACATTGTCGTGAAAAAACAAGTGGATGTCCGTCCAAAAGCAGGAGGAAAAGAACTTTTTGAAGACTTGCCGCGCTATCGGTTCAGTTGTTATGTGACCAACCCGGACTTACCCCTTGAGCAAATATGGAACATCTACAACACCAGGGCCGATTGCGAAAACAGAATCAAGGAACTGAAAGGTGATCTTGGCCCGGAAAGCTTTTGCCTGCAAGACTTTTGGGCTACTGAAGCTTCATTTCGTTTTATCATGGTGGCGGCTTATAACCCAATGAACCTGTTCCGCCATTTCGCACTTGATCATCACCATCGAGCAATATTGAAAACACTTAGCTCCTATTGCTTTGCATTAGGAGCTTGGAAGGTTGATCATGCCAATAAGCAGGTGTTGAAGATCTCATTACCTAGCAAAAGAAGACCTTGGATGGATGGAATATTTGCTCAAATCAAAAAACTAAGTCCGCCTTTTAAATATTCCAATGCATAATCCGGGTTTAAAATCGCCTATCTTCCTGTTCATTTTGTTTCACTCTGCGTTGACAATCCTCGCGATAGCACTGCTATCCCTGCGGTTATCGCATTGATTGAAACTAATATGACCCGCGCAATCTTATACGACATGTGAAACCCAAATTTATATTACACCTTAATCATCCATCATTAAGCCTCCTCACCTAAACCGCTGATTTTAGTGTACTTTATGCCCTTATCACAAAATCCTATTGATCAATTTGGATTGAACCCGGATCATGCATTGAAAAATCTACTACGGATCTAACTATCTGCAAATCAGTCATTGCACTATTTTTTTTGAATTCACCATAGCGGTGCTATGCCAAATCCAATAAAACTCCCCGATTTATGGATATGTAAACCCTCGTTACGAAGTCCCAATGCATGATCCGGGTTAATCGTTGCATGGAATTCACAGCAATAACATATATCTTCAGTTGGGCACTTTCTCGATGGTAATCATTGCTGTATGTACTTATTTTGGTACATCATTTCGTTGAATTTCCACAGATAGTACCGCTATCTTGTCAATGGCTCACTCGGCAAGCGGCCCCTTTCACTGACCAAATCCCAAGGACATTATTTTCACGTTCGCACCTCGCCAAAACAAGCGAAACAGATTACTAAAATAAAATCCTTCAGACAATCCCTAACGGTCTGTAAAAGAATCTCACCATCCCATACCTTCCGTAAGGCCTTTTATCATTATATTCATTGAATCAAAAAATTATTAGTAAATTAGTAAATTATAAACTTAGATAACTATCAGGCAGTCTTTTATTAATAAAAGGTATTCTGATCTCTGACCTTCATCGTACGCGTGAGAGTGTAAAGTCAATCTAAATTATGGTTTGATCGAATGAAACAAGAAAAGCAGTCCCTATTCTCAATATTAATTGACAATACTCAATTTATTCCAGATTGTTCATGCGGTGTTTTGAGTCTGGGTGCCATTAAGCGTTGTTGGCTGCAAAATTATATCGCTCTAGCATCTCATCTACAGATAAAGATGATGTCTGCGATAAAAGAGGGTAAGTGTATAAAGGTGAAAAAGTTTCTCTTTTCTCAAAGAGACTGTTCTGGGATATCTCTTTTATTCTCATGTGAATGACAGTGTGATTTTTGGTAATTACATGGACTTCGAATGCTTTCTCTATTATGCTCTTGGCCGTATGTAGTCTTTTAATACATAATTCCATTGAACCCTTTTCAGATAGTACTGCTATCATTGTCGATTGATTCTACCACTAAAATGAGCGACAACAACTTTTGAATATAATTCCAAAACAATCTCTAGGAGATTATAGCATATAATTATCGATTTATTATGACTAACGATTTGCAAAAGTCTACAATATCCCTACTTCCATTACTCTTTTCTTTCGTTGTTTTTTCCATGGTGATGGTCTGCGGTTCATGTTCGGAACAGAAAGAAAAAGAGACGGGTACAGCAGCGGAGAAAGTCAAGGAAGAGAAGCTGTTCAGCAGTGTACCTTATGGCCAATCGGGTGTCGATTTTGAAAATACGCTGGTTGAGACTGCCGAGTCCAACTACTACCAATACATGTACAGCTATATTGGTGGCGGAGTAGCGGCTGCCGATTTCGATAATGATGGCCTTATCGACTTGTTTTTCACCTCCAATTCCAATGATAACAAGCTATACCGTAATAAGGGCAAATTCCAATTTGAGGATATTACCTCAAGGGCAGGTATAGAACAAAGAGCCGGTTTCGATAGCGGTGTCAGTGTAGCCGATGTCAACAATGATGGTTGGCTGGACATCTACATTTCCAGAGGCGGCTGGCAGGACGAGGATAATAAATTTGCCAATATGCTCTACATCAACAACGGTGACATGACCTTTACGGAAAAAGCGGCAGCATTCGGACTCGCCGATACCAATAGGTCCATACAGGCTACCTTTTTCGATTATGACAAAGATAACGATCTGGATGTCTATGTTTCCAACACACCCAATATCACGGAAAGGACAAAAGTTGTTGATCTGAATCAAGTCCAGAAAGATCCCAAAAGTCAATTGTTAAAAGGAAGCGATCGACTCTACAGTAATGATGGGAATGGCCATTTCACTGATGTCTCCGAAACCGCTGGAATCTTATCGGACATTGGTTTCGGTCTGAATCCACAAATAGGTGATCTCAATAATGATGGGTGGCCGGATATCTATGTATGTAATGATTTCAATGTTCCCGATCTAGTGTATATCAACAATCAAAGAGGAGGCTTTGAAGAACGTCGGGAGGAGGTAGTACAGCACATGTCTTTTAACAGTATGGGAAGTGACATAGCGGATATCGATAATGATGGTCTGATGGACCTGATGACCTTGGATATGAACCCAGAAGACTACGTACGCTCCAAGACGACAATGGCCATGACTTCTATAGAACAATTTGATCGCATGGTTAATAATGGTTATCATTATCAGTACATGCACAATATGTTACAGTTGAACAACGGAAATGGTACCTTTAGTGAAATTGCTCAAATGGCGGGCATGGCAAATACCGACTGGAGTTGGGCCATATTAGCGGCAGATTTTGATTTGGACGGCTTCAATGACATTTTTGTGACCAATGGTGTATATAGAGACGTAATCGATAGGGATAAAAACAGCGAGATACTGCAATTACTTAGAGCGAAAGGCAGTAAACCTACTGCGGAAGACTTTTTGAGATATACCCAAATGCTCCCTCAGCAAAAACTGGTCAATTACTTTTTCAGAAATAAAGGTGATTTGACCTTTGAGGACCATTCCTTACAATGGACGGACTCCACGGCCACTTTTTCCAATGGAGCTGCTTATGCCGATTTGGATAACGATGGAGATTTAGACCTGATTGTTAATAATATCAATGAAAAAGCTACTCTTTTAAAAAATAACGCCATTGAGTCGGGAAAAGGAAATTTCTTGCAAATGACATTTGAAGGGCCCAAAGCCAATCGCTTTGGTGAAGGAGTACGGGTAGAGCTTCACTTAAGTAATGGTGATATACAAACACGACAGGTAGTCAGCAGCAGAGGATTTCTTTCTTCTGTAGGTCACAAATTACATTTTGGACTAACTCATCAAGATTCCATAGAATCTATCGAAATCACTTGGCCTGATAACAAAAAACAGAGCATTGCCAAAACAGCTCCTAACAAACATCTTCGTATCCGCTATGCCGTAGCAGAGAAACCGGAAGAAAAGAAGGAAAAAGCCTCTAAAAATAGGGTTTTCGAAAAGGTAGCCTTAAATCAGCAACATCAGGAGACCGCTTTCAATGACTATGGACTACAAGTATTACTGCCTCACAAACTATCTCAGCTAGGACCTGCCATAGCTGTTGCTGATGTGAACGATGACGGTTATGAAGATATCTACATTGGCGGAGCACATCGCCAGACGGGAAAATTATTACTTGGACAGCCTTCACTTTCCTTTCGCGAAAGAGCGATAACTGATTTTGAAAAAGATAAACAAAGAGAAGATGTGGGTGCCTGCTTTTTTGATGCTGATGGCGATGGAGACCAAGATCTGTATGTTGTCAGCGGAAGTTACGAATTCTTCAGTAAGCCCAAACTATTACAGGACCGTCTCTATCTGAACGATGGCAAAGGTCGGTTTACGAAAGCTATGGACAAACTTCCGGAAATGATATCGGCAGGGTCGGTAGTCATCGCCAATGATTACGATCAAGATGGCGATACCGATCTATTTGTCGGTGGTAGGGTGGTTCCCGGCAAATACCCCTACGCGCCCAATCATTATCTTCTACTGAACGATAAAGGTAACTTTACCATAGCTTCCAAACAATTGACCCAAGGGCTGGAAAAATTGGGTATGATTACTGACGCGATATGGACAGATATGAACGATGATCAGTATGTAGACCTCGTAGTGACAGGAGAGTGGATGGGTATTGAAGTGCTTATCAATGAAGGAGGTCGCTTGGTAAAGAGCGATGCCTACCCTACTTTGGCCTCCAAAATAGGTTGGTGGAATAAACTGGAAATCGCAGATGTGGACAATGATGGAGATAAGGATATCATTGCAGGCAATTTAGGACTGAACTATAAGTTCCATGCTTCGGAAGAAGAACCTTTTCACGTGTATACAGGAGACTTCGATTTCAATGGTGTTGAGGATATAATGTTAGCGAAATACTACAAGAATAAACAGGTCCCTGTTCGTGGTAAAGTCTGTATGACACAGCAGATGCCGCACTTAGCGAAGAAAATATCCAGCTTTAATGAATTTGCCTCTAAAGACCTCAAAGGGATTGTAGGTCCTAAGTTGGAATCAGCATTGCACTATCAAGCCACTGAGTTTCGATCGGGAATATTTTTGAAAGATGAAAATCAAGGGTATAATTTTTCTCCCTTTGTAATGAAAGTACAACAGTACCCTATCAATAGCATCGTGTATGCTGATTTTGATGGAGATAATAAGAAAGATATATTACTTGCAGGTAACAACTATCAATCTGAAGTCGAAACAACAAGAGCAGATGCAGGTACAGGCTCTTTTCTTAAGGGAAAAGAAAATGGAAAATTTGACTATATACCTCATCAAATCACTGGTTTTTTCGCTCATAAGGACGTACGTCACCTTCTGCCAATCAATCACAAAAACCAAACCCTGATAATCGTCGCCAATAATAACAGTACACACGATTTATATCATGTAAAGAGATAGAAAAATCACTAAAATCCAGAAGATACCGATTTCGAGACTTTATCCTATAAAGAAATTGGCGTTGATGATTCTGGGTATGAATTACTTCTGCTGTATTTGACTTTATTCCACATGCTCCAAGAGACTATTCTAAAATGCATCAGCTATCTTGACCTAGAAGATACTAATACAAACTTAGCTTTTAAAATCGCCTATATTCCTGTTCATCATGCTTCACTCTGCGTTGACAATCCTCGGGATAGCGCTGCTATCCCTGCGGTTATCCCCTTGATTGAAAAAAAATGACCCGAGGAATCTTATACAACAGTTGAAATCCGGATTTGTATAATATTCGTAAATGCGCAAAAAGTCTCATTTTTATCTCCTGAGGATGAGTTCAGAACCTTTCTAGAGCGCACTGCCTAGCTTTCATCAATAGTAATTGGCGTAATCAGTAGTGCGGTAAGTGTCTCGTGTAGAAGAACAATAATTCAAATCAACTTGAATCAAAACGCGAATACAGTATATACTCAATAGATTTACAGTATTTTATACCTATAAGGTATCGTCGATATGATTAGCGATTCGTATCACAATTAGTATTAGCCTCCAAAAAATCACATTAAATGAAAATTCCAGTAATCTAATAACACTTTTCTCAAATAGGTGTACTCTAACGGGTAGTGAATTTTCTTCAAACTCTAATTTAAAAGTATTCGTATAATGGAATAATCTCACCCATTAAAAAGGTCTTTCTACTTATAAACTGCTACTGTGCATGATTGAATTCATAGGCCAAAGCTCTTTGGTTAGGATTAGCATGAGCGATATCCAACATACCAAACCCTTTATGCGTAAATGAACCCAAACCACAAGTGAATATAAAGTCCTGAACTTCTTTAGCAGCATAAAGTGTAAAAGGAAAAGTATATCCTCTAACTTCGTATTTTACATCCTTATCAAATACAGGATAAATTCTAGCAAACTTTTTTTGACTTTCCGTTAATTTGGTAAGATACTTAACATCAGGTACTATCTGAAATTTATAAAAGGATGCTATCTCCTCGGCACTGTAACGACCTATCCCTTCCATACGTGACATCGTAGATTCGTAGAGCAAATCGGAAAAATCATCTGATTCGGGAGAAATAAACCGTTTACCGCGAGAATCATTAAATGAAGGACTTAAGAGTACCAATGGTGAGATACATATGAACTTAACAACATCAGTGAGTTCGGGAAGCTCTTCAATTTCGACTGATTCGGGAATCAGCTTTAGATTACCTATTTCAAGTTCGGGATAGTTGAACAGATTATGCAGAAAATAATCCGTAAATTTCTTATCCAAACAAGAAAAGACCAACGTTATTTTCGAAGAATAGAAATGTAGCCCCTTTCTACTTACTCTAGTTTGTCCTTTCAGGCCAGAGAAATTATATAGTGAAAAATCCTTGAATTTTTCTTCTCCCCCGTTTATCACGATTCCCTTTATCATTTGCGCCAAAAGGAACTGATGGTGGAAGGGCACATTACCTCCCCTATTTTTCAGATTGAATATAATTCTTACCCTCAATTTTGTAAGTAGTTATAATATTAAAAAAAAGTAACCAATATGTTACTTAAACTTATCCAATGACAAGCTTACAGCTATCGCTAAAAAGATAACCTAAAATATCTGCTTGAAAAGTCAATAGATACTAGGTTAGTCTTCCAATTAAATTAATATTTCGCTAAAATTAAATAAATTCACTCAATTTTTTCGCAAAAAAAAGTAAGTTTTCTTTTTTATTTAAACATTAAAGCGAAAATGCATGATATCTCCGTCTTTCACGACATATTCCTTACCTTCAATGGCTATTTTTCCGGCCTCCTTGCATGCCAATTCGGTTTTATACTCCTGATAATCTGGTATCTTCGTCACTTCAGCCTTGATAAATCCCTTCTCAAAATCGGTATGAATTACACCTGCTGCCTGAGGAGCTTTCCACCCCTTGACAATCGTCCAAGCTCTTACTTCCGTAACTCCGGCAGTAAAATAAGTAATCAAATTCAGCAGTTCATACGAAGCTCTTATCAAACGGTGCAATCCAGACTCTTCCAAACCATATTCTTCTAAAAAGACTGCTTGCTCATCGGCATCCTCTAATTCGGCAATTTGTGCTTCAATGGAAGCCGAAATAAGTATAACGTCAGCATCTTCCTCTTTCACAGCTGCTTTGAGCGTCTCTACATGTACATTGCCCGTAAGAACAGCATCCTCATCCACATTGGCCACGTAGATTACCGGTTTAATGGTCAACAATTGCAGGTCGGCTATTTCAACTAGGTCATCTTCTGTAGAATCGAAAGATCGAGCATTCTGGCCATTTTCTAAATGTTCCTTGAACTTTTCCAGCACGCCTAAAGTTTTTTTGGCTTTAGCATCACCGGATTTAGCTATTTTCGATATTCGGTTAATCTTCTTGTCAACGGATTCTAAATCTTTTAGTTGCAGTTCAGTATCAATGACTTCCTTATCAAACACAGGGTCTACACTCCCGGCAACATGTACTATATTTTCATCTTCGAAACAGCGTACAACATGAATGATAGCATCTACTTCACGGATATTTGCCAGAAACTTATTACCAAGACCTTCTCCTTTACTGGCTCCCTTAACCAGACCGGCGATATCCACAAATTCGATAGTGGTGGGAACCACACGCTCAGGATCAACTAAAGATTCCAATATATGTAAGCGTTCGTCAGGGACGGTAATTACACCCACATTCGGTTCTATAGTACAAAAAGGGAAATTAGCCGCTTCGGCTTTATTATTGGATAGTGCATTAAACAATGTGGACTTCCCCACATTGGGAAGGCCAACAATACCACATTTCAGTGCCATTTATTTTGATTTTGATATCTAACTTTTAAAAATACTGTACTTACGGTAACCAGTATACAATTCGATGGCGGAAACCCTTACAATGGTATATACAGGAATAGCTGAAATCATACCTACAATGCCTCCACCGGCACCACCCGAGATACTTTTTCCGAGCGTAGCGCCTGCAAATATAATTATAAAAATTTCTAAAGGGTGGGCTTTGACACTTTTCGAAAAAATTACAGGTTGCAACACAAGATTATCTACCAGTTGTACTACTGCAAAAACAGATAAAATCTTCACTATTAAAAACATATATTCATTGCCTTCTAGTCCTGGAAGGGTAGAAACACCTACCATAATACCGAAAGAGGCTCCTAAAACAGGACCAATATAAGGAATGAGGTTAGCTACAGCGGCAAAAACAGCAATCGTCAGCGAGTATTTGAACCCAAGTAACCATAGTCCTAAAGAAGCTAGACTGAATACGAAAAGCATTTGAAAAAGTAAGCCCAATAGATAATTGGAGAACAACCGATCTATTTTATTGAATGCGGCAATCGATACTTCGAAGTACTTATTGGGAATAATCGCTATAATTTTCTTCCGCATGGACCCCATTTCATATAATAAAAAAAAGGATATAAAGGCAATCGCCAATATGCCCACAAAAAAACTGCCCGTAAAACCGATGATGGAGTTGATCAAACTGGCTATATCGATACTGGCAACAAAACTTTGAAGGGACTGCTGTACACTTTCCATCATGAAACCGGGCTGGTCGTTCTTCACCAGCCCATACTTGGAGATAAATGCTTCCACGCCATCTACGGGTCGTCTGATACTTTCTTCAAGTACTTTTTCCTGTTTTTCCAATAGGTCCGGCAGGCGCTTTATCTGTTCGGAAATCAGTGGAATAAACAAGGTTACAAACAGGACCAATACTCCGATAAATATCGTAAAAGAGGTAAAAACAGCAATTACTCGCGGCATTCTAAGCTGGAAAAATTGAGTATTGCTGATGTAATTGGTCAAAGGTCGCAGTATCGATGAAATAACGATAGATATTACTACGTACAGGAGGATATTGGAAAAAAACCAAGCCAATACCATAAACAATATCAATACGATACCTACATAAAGCAAATTTCTGTTCACAGGATTGCTCATTTAATAAACGAAAAAAGCTCTCTGATATTCAGAGAGCTTTAGTATTGATTTTTTATATCTTTAATCCCACTTCAATTCAGTATCGATAGAGGCTTCTGTGGTCTCCCGTTCTTCATCATTCCTCTCGAATTGAGAGAAATCGACATCGGGCATCAGTTCCTCCTTTACATGCCCAACAGTGTTGTTCAAAGCATTGACAAACTTATCGAAGTCCTCTTTATACAAAAAGATTTTGTGTTTTTCATATGTATACCCATCTTCCTTATACCTTCTTTTGCTCTCAGTTATAGTCAGGTAGTAATCATTTGAACGTGTTGATTTAACATCAAAAAAATAGGTTCTCTTTCCTGCTCTTACTCTTTCTGAGAAAATTTCTTCTCTTACGTTTTCGTTATGCTCTTCCACAATCCTTTAGGTTTTAAATGGTTTTTTATTTTAAATTACAAACACAGCATAAATTAGCATAATAATTATCACTATTGCAAATTGTTTTTTTATAATTTTCCACTGAAATATTGATGATAAAATATTCTAATTATACACTGAGACGTTCAAGTTCAAAAATAGAATATTCGTTCAAAATACTACTACATTAACCTTAGAAACATGAAAATCGACCTCAAAGGAAAAAAAGAATTTGGTTCTATAGAATTATTGGCCAAACAACTGGTCGAGGGATTCATCACGGGGCTGCACAAATCACCTTATCATGGCTTTTCTGTTGAGTTTGCGGAACATAGGCTTTATAATAGCGGAGAGAGTACGCGCCATGTGGATTGGAAAGTATTTGCAAAGACGGAGCGACTGTATACCAAACAGTATGAAGAAGAGACCAATCTAAGGTGTCGCTTGATTGTAGACAGCTCTCGGTCCATGTATTATCCGAAAGAGGACAATGGTAAAATCAGGTTCAGCGTATTGGCTGCTGCGGCAATCGCCTATTTATTGCAAAAACAAAGAGATGCCATAGGCCTGTGTACCTTTGCGAAAGAAATAGAAACTTACACAACAGTGAAATCCACCGCCACGCATCTCCATAAGCTATACATGCTCTTAGAGCAACTGATAAACTCGGACACTCCACCACCACACCAGCCGACCAACGTAGCCAAGATGCTCCATGAAATTGCCGAGAAAACACATAAAAGATCACTTGTTATTCTTTTTAGTGATATGTTCGATAGCGACGAGCATAACGATGAAATTTTCAAAGCTTTGCAGCACCTTAAGCATAATAAACACGAAGTATTGTTGTTTCATGTTAGTGATCGGCAAACAGAACGGGACTTCAGTTTTGAAGATAGACCCTATGAATTCATAGACCTGGAAAGCAATGAAAAAATACGTTTACAACCGCATGAGGTCAAAGCATATTATCGAGAAAAAGCATCAAATTACTTTTCGGACCTCAAACTCAAATGCGGACAATTAAAAATAGATTTTGTGGAAGCGGATATCAACGAGGATTACAATCATATACTTTCCGCTTATCTTATCAAAAGATCAAAGATGAAGTAACCAAACCTGCTTAGACTCTTTGCCATCCGCAGGAAGTTATCAACGAAGTTCAAAGCGAAGTGAAAAACTATATTGAAATGTGATTTTGATTTTTCATGGGTTTATTGATGATTTCCAACGGTCATAAACAAAATTCGCACGAACATCCTTCATCCGGAATTTAGTACTTTCGCCATCATACTCACTAACTGCATGTACTTCTTTTGGCGCAAAATTTTGTTGAAACTTCTGTACATAGCATTGTTATCCTTTCAAACTTAGCCTCATTTCGTACGTAAAAAATAAGATGGTTTATTCTTTAAATAATTACACATAAGTATCTAAACAAGAATTACATTATCATTATAGGCAAACTGATACTACACTGCTAACAATGATGATGGAACTCACTAATTGCTATCAAAAAAGAAGCTGTCATGGGCAGCCTCTTTTCAGGATTTCTTCTAAAAAACAATTATTCATTGTGTAGCCAAGATTGCTTTGAAAGCAATTCATCTTCTGTCTCTTCATAGTCGGGGTCAGGAACGCAACAATCTACAGGGCAGACAGCTGCACATTGAGGTTCTTCATGAAACCCCATACACTCAGTACACTTTCCTGAAACAATATAATAAAACTCATCTGAATAAGGTGTTTGAATTTCATCAGGCCCAACTTTGGCCCCATCTTCCAGTTCTACTTCTTTCAAATCCGTTCCACCACCCCAAGTCCATTCCATACCACCTTCATAGATGGCAGTATTGGGGCATTCAGGCTCGCATGCACCACAATTGATGCATTCATCAGTAATCATTATAGCCATTGCAATAATTTATGTAATATTTGTGAATGATTATTCTTTTTTTCAACAACAAAATTAGATAAACATTATGTTTGTAGTAACAAAAGATGGTGAATAAAGTTTCCCTAATACTATGAAATTAAGAGAAAAAATAGATGTTTTGGTGGAGTGGGGAAAAGTCATAAGGGCGATGGATTCTCATGAGTTAAATGAACTGTGTTTAGAAAGTAAAAGACATAACGCTTGGTTTACTGATAATAATATACTTCTGGCTATCAGGAACCTTGGGCTGTTTCTGGACAGGGATAAATTGCAGTCTTGGATAGCGGCTTATGATACTCTTGAAAAAACAGCGCAAAAAAAAGTAGGGCTCGTTATGGCCGGTAATATTCCTATGGTCGGTTTTCACGATTTTCTATCCGTTATCATTAGCAACCATCAACTGAAGGCCAAACTGAGCGATCAAGACCCTATACTTATCCCCTACCTCACGGAAAAGCTAATAGCCCTTGCCCCTGAGTTGAGCGATAAAATCGATTTTGTACATCATTTGAAGGATATCGACGCCGTTATTGCTACAGGAAGCGATAATACCGCCCGCTACTTCAATTATTATTTTTCCAAATACCCACACATCATTCGTAAAAACAGAAGTTCCTGTGCTGTTCTGAACGGTAAAGAAAGCATCGGGGAATTTCATGCATTGGGAAATGATATATTTCAATACTATGGGCTAGGCTGTAGAAATATTTCCAAAATCTACGTACCGATAGGATATGAATTTGGCCCGATGCTGGATGCCCTGGAAAGCTTTAACAGCATAGCTCAACATCACAAATATCAGAACAATTACGATTATAATAAATCGCTACTTCTCATTAATGGCACATCTCATCTGGACAATGGATTTCTACTTTTATCCGAAAACGTGCAGATGGTTTCTCCCATATCCGTCATCTACTATGAGTACTACAAAGATGAAAATGCATTATTGAAAAAAATGGAGGGAGCAAAGCAAAAAATTCAGTGTATTACCTCTTTAAAGGCATGGTTTCCCGAAAGTATAGATTTTGGAGAATCACAATCTCCTGAACTGTGGGATTATGCCGATAAAGTCGATACATTACAATTCCTTTCCACCCTTGAATAGCCCACTATAAATAAGTTTCATCATTTAACCCAAAATGTTCGTTGGAACTTCGTCATGAGAACTTAAATGGCAATAAATCAGTGCGTTTTCTTGGATTCAGCGTAGCACCGCTACGGTGAATTCAAAAAACGTATTTAATTTGCTGATTTGAAGTCAGTTAAGACTGCAATAGAAGGGCCAATGCGGGATTCGGGTTAATATGACGAAGTCCGATGTATATCGGACTTCGTCATATTCTTTCTACCAACCAAAGTGAGGTCCAAAATCAAGGCTTTTTTCCTCGGATAACCTCTATCCATCCTGAGTAGAACTCCCCTTCTACTTCCAACCTATAGAAATAAACCCCATCAGCGACTCCATCAGCAGTCCAAAGGTTGTTTCTATAATCATCGGAAGAATATACTTCTTTACCCCATCTATTGGATATGACCATCTTGGCATTATCCACATCCAGATTTCTGATTTCGAAAGAATCATTGACCAAATCATCATTAGGCGTAAATACATTAGGGATAAAAATCTCCGTATTCAATGCTACTGTCACTCGATTGTTCAACACTATTTCACAAGATTCCGAGTCCCTGATCATAACATCATAATCTCCTGGAGGAACTTGGGTGAAAACCGTTTCCAGTCTAGCTGTTCTGGGATTGAATTCGACGACATCCCAACCTTTGATGTATTCTTGTACGGCCGGATCCGGGTCTGGACTGCTGGGTATGGCCAATTCTACCAGTATTTCATAAGGTGCCAGTCCGCCTGTAAAGTTCTGGACAATAAAAGACCCCGTAGCTCGGTCCGGCAGCGATGATTTCAAAGGTATAGCTTCAGCAGACAGTATACTTCTGACAATAATGCCCTGGGGAACCGAAGATATTTCCGAGGGACAGACCGTTTGGTTCTGAATCAATCGAATCTGATACTCATCAGGTTGCAATAGCCATGCTTTTACCACATCTTCTCCAATGGTGAATTCCCTCGTAGGAGGAAAAGGAATGGTCCCGGAATCTACTATATTCGGGTTGCCCCGTCTATTAATCTCGTAGGTAACATCTACCCCGATTTCGCCTGTCATTTCAGTTACAGCCAGAAATTGTGCATTATTGCTGGCACAGACGATAGCTGTATTGAAAGTAAGAGCAGAAGGGCCTCCAGTAATCGTCACCAATTGTTCATTGGGACATCCATCATCTGATCTTACCGTTATGAAATAATCACCACCGCCCAGATTGTCATACCTAAAAAAGCCACTGCTAGGAATAGCTTCGAAGATAGCACTACCCCCTGACTCTCGGGTCAATGCCACTTCATACGATCCTGGCAGAAAAGCGGGGTCTATCTGTACCGCTATTTGTCCATCACCTCCGTTGGCAGTACAGGTAGGCGCTACAGTAGTCGATGAAAACAGCACTAGTCCAGGACTGTTGATAAGGATAGGGAATACTTTTCGACAATCTTGATTATCGATAATGGTCAAGGTATGATTCCCTCCGGATAATCCCGACAATCTACCATCGGCCGGTAAGGCGAAAGGAATTCCGTCCAATAGGAAATTATAGCCAGTGCTGTTATCACCACCTGCTACATCAGTGACCGTAACACTACCGTCGTTATTATTACAGGTAGCATCGGTATTAGGGGTAATCGTAGCCGTTATCTCCGAGAATTCGTTCTGTAGCAGTACTGTAACGGCAGCATTACAAGGGTCACTGGCATTTCTACGAATACTGATAATTCTTTCGAAAGTAGGTGCTATACCAGGGCTGATGCCCGTTATTTGACTTCCCGCCAAGAAAGGGGTGAAATTGATACCATCGATGGACCATTCCAAAAGATTTCCTGTCTCCCCGGGTATATCGATGGTCACTGCCCCCGTTGGTTCTCCAAAACAAGTAGCATTGACAATACTAGAGGCTACGGGAGTACCTACCGTCCCTGATTGGTCAATGGTAAAAGTACCCGTCTTTATACAAGAAGGATCACCATAGGTAATGGTATAATTATATAGACCTACGGGAATCCCCTCAATCAAAGGATCATTGAAATTTGTTCTGGAAATAGGACCTGTGATATCGATGATCACACCTACTGTATTTATCGCTGGTGTAGCCGGGTCTATTTCAAAGAATACCGACCCATCAGAGTTGGTACATGTTGCCGGGTTGGGCATTGGAGTGATTCTTACCGTTGCACAATCGCCTCCTACCGAAGCACATAATGGGTCTGTAGATAAAAGCACGTTGAAATCAAAAGTTTTTGAGTCATTACAGCCGGAAAAAGAATAGTCGACCATAATAGAAACCACACCTGTTAAACCTGTAGGGTCAAAGCTTGAGCCTGATACTCCTGTACCACTAAAACTAAAAGTACCACCGGCAGGAGAAGCGGACACTAAAGTCAAAAGGTTGACCACTCCTCCGTTTTGACAAACCGTAGTTACTGTAGGCGGTACGGTAACGGTTGCTGTATTGCTCACATTCAACTCCAAGGTTGCTGTTGAAGCAACGCAGCTCGCTCCAAAGTTATAGTTGACACTGATACTTTGGATACCTGTCAATCCCGCAGGGTCAAAAGAACTTCCTGATACTCCGGGGCCAATGAAGCTAAAGCTTCCGCCACTAGGACTGGCCGATACCAAATCCTCTAAATTAATTATACCGCCAAATTCACAAATATCGCGAGGTGTACTGGGCACATTGATTGTAGATACATCTGTAACATTGATATCAAAAGTCTGCGGAACCGCAACACAGCCCGCAGCGGAATACTCTACGGTAATCGTTTGAATGCCCGAAAGTCCTATGCCATCGAATTGAGTTCCGGTTACACCCAGACCACTGAAAGTAAGTGTACCTCCGCTTGGGCTGGCCGATACTATGCTTGTTAAATCAAAACTTCCAGCAGTAGCACATACATCAATAATCGACGAAGGAGCGATAATAGAAGCAGTGCTGGTAACGTTCAGTGCCAGGCTCCGCTGTACCGCAGCACAGGAGCCGCTGATATCGTAGTCCACCGTGACCGTCTGTAAACCGCTAAGACCAATGGGGTCGAAACTGCTGCCAGTAACACCGGGCCCCGCGAAGGTGAACGTGCCGCCCGAAGGGACCGCACTGACCAGCGCCGTCAGGTCCACCGCACCGCCCGTGGCACAGATATCCGTCGATGTGGCCGGGACCGTGATCGAGGAGTTCGGTACCACCGTCACCCTGAGGCTTTCCGCCGGCGCGGCACAGCCTCCGATGCTGTACCCCACCGTGACCGTCTGTGCACCGCTCAGCCCTGTGGGGTCGAAGCTGCTGCCAGTGACACCCGTACCCGTGAAGGTGAACGTGCCGCCGGAGGGGCTGGCGCTCACCAGTGCCGATAGGTCGATGGGCGCCCCCGTGGCACAGGCCTCCGTGTTCGGGGAGAGGACCGTCAGGGCCGCATCGTCCACGATATCGACCGAAAGGGTCAGTGGTGCCGCCGAGCAGCCACCGCCGATGCTATATTCCACCGTGACCGTCTGTAAACCGCTCAGGCCACTGGGGTCGAAACTGCTGCCAGTAACACCCGCACCCGTGAAGGTGAACGTACCGCCGGAGGGGACCGCCGTCACAAAGGACAACAGGTCCACCGCACCGCCCGTCGAGCAGACCTCCGCAGGGGCAACGGTGATCGCGCTCGTGGTACCGACGTTGACCGTGAAGCTCTCCGTGGGCGAGACGCAGCCCCCGATGCTGTATTCCACCGTGACCGTCTGTAAACCGCTAAGACCTGTAGGGGTGAAAATGTCGCCGGAAACGCCCGCACCCGTGAAGGTGAGCGTACCGCCGGAGGGGCTGGCGCTCACCAGTGCCGATAGGTCGATGGGCGCCCCCGTATCGCAGGTCTCCACCGTGGAGGTGGGGACAACGGTGGTCGCCGTATTCGTGATGTTCAGTGCCAGGCTCCGCTGTACCGCAGCACAGGAGCCGCTGATATCGTAGTCCACCGTGACCGTCTGTAAACCGCTAAGACCAATGGGGTCGAAACTGCTGCCCGTAACACCGGGGCCCGCGAAGGTGAACGTGCCGCCCGAAGGGACCGCACTGACCAGCGCCGTCAGGTCCACCGCACCGCCCGTGGCACAGATATCCGTCGATGTGGCCGGGACCGTGATCGAGGAGTTCGGTACCACCGTCACCCTGAGGCTTTCCGCCGGCGCGGCACAGCCTCCGATGCTGTACCCCACCGTGACCGTCTGTGCACCGCTCAGCCCTGTGGGGTCGAAGCTGCTGCCAGTGACACCCGCACCCGTGAAGGTGAACGTGCCGCCGGAGGGGCTGGCGCTCACCAGTGCCGATAGGTCGATGGGCGCCCCCGTGGCAC
>CANLOE010000092.1 GCA_947492745.1 uncultured Cyclobacteriaceae bacterium
CTTGTTTTCTTCATTCTTTCTGTAAGTTAACCCTATTGAGCTTTTCTTACTGTCCAGTCAAATGTATACACTCCAGACCCAAGTTGAATGTTTTCTTTATCATACACACCGTCGTATGTAATTTTTCGGCGCAGGGTTTCGTTGAAATTTTTACGGATAGTGCTGCTATCTTCGTCCATGATACCCAGACGGCCAGCCCCTTCGCTGGCCAAATCCTCAGTATATTTTCTTGACGCTCGGCCCTGTTCGAAATGAACGATACTCAGTTTCTGGAATAATTTCAAAACAGTCTCTTATTCCCATCGATATATGTTCAGGTTTATTCTCCGGAAATTGCCAACCCTTCGATTTTCTCCCAAAACCCTTTTTACACTTCGATAGCTATCGTACAATCATAAAACCGCTGCCTCCAAAAAGGTAGATTATACAAGTAATAATCCTTGAGATATTAGTAAGTTTGCTCAATTATCCATAAAGATGATTCATTTACCAATTCAGTCTACTCAGTATCATGCAGGTACAATTCTATAAATACCAAGCCACGGGCAACGATTTCATCATGATCGATAATCGTGAACAATTTTTCCCAAAAGATCTTTCCCTGATCAGTCGACTCTGCCATCGTAAGTTCGGTATCGGCTCAGACGGGTTGATATTGATTGAAAACCACTCTGAATTGGATTTCAATATGATTTTCTATAACCCGGACGGTAGTCAGAGCCTTTGCGGCAATGGTAGTCGCTGCGCTGTGAACTTTGCCAAGTTTCTGGGCATTATTACTGACAGAACTTCGTTTATGGCCTATGATGGACTGCATACGGCAGAAATTACCGATGGAATCGTCAAACTTAGGATGAGCGATGTACAAAATGTCATGTCCCTGGAGGATGGTATGTTTGTTGATACAGGTTCACCGCACTTGATTCGGTTCGTCAAGGGAATCGAACAGTGTGCGGTAGTGGAGCAGGGCAAAATACTAAGGGACCACAAAATCAATGGCGACTCGGGTGTCAATGTCAATTTCGTGGAAATCCTTGGTGAAAGTGAAATCAGTGTACGCACTTATGAGAGGGGTGTTGAAAACGAGACACTATCCTGCGGTACAGGTGTAACCGCCGCTGCCCTAAGTGCAGCGGCAAAAAAAGTGAGCAGTCCCGTTTCCATCAGGACCAAAGGAGGCGAACTACAGGTATGCTTCTCGAAAAAAGAAGATGGTAGGTATACGGATATCCATCTTATAGGACCGGCAGTCCATGTCTTTGAGGGTACCTTACCACTACCAAGCGATAAAGCCCGTAAATGACGGGATATTGCCATAAATATTTATAAATTTATATGTTGAAATAGCCTTGAAAAAGAAGTAACCACTATGTTAAAGATCATCGGAAAAATATTCGGAACCAAATCCGAAAAAGATATAAAGAAACTGAACCCTATTGTTGCCGAGATCAATCGTCAATACGAATCGTTCAAATCACTGGACGACAATGGTCTAAGGGACAAAACAAAAGAAGTACAGACCAAAATTGATGATAGTCTAAAGGATATCGATACGCAGATCGACGGACTTCACAAGAAAATCGCGGATAATCCCAACCTCGAAATAGACGAAAAAGAGGCTATCTTCAACGAAATCGATGCCCTAGAGGAAAAGCGCAATGAGCAACTGGAGAAAGTACTACAGGAAGTGCTCCCTGCTGCCTTCGCCATCGTCAAGGATACGGCCCGCCGCTTCAAGGAGAACAAGTCCATGACCGTGACGGCCACGATGATGGATAAGCAAATGGCCGCCAAATACAGTAATGTGGTCATTGAAGGGGACAATGCCACTTGGCATAACAAGTGGATGGCCGCAGGAAATGAAATCGAGTGGGACATGCTGCACTATGATGTGCAGCTTATTGGCGGCATCGTACTCCACGAGGGCAAGATTGCCGAAATGATGACAGGAGAGGGAAAAACATTGGTCGCTACGCTTCCCGCTTTTCTCAATGCCCTTTCTCGACGCGGAGTACATGTCATCACGGTAAACAACTACCTGGCCAAGAGGGATAGCGAATGGATGGCTCCCCTATTTCAGTTTCATGGTCTGACCATCGACTGTATCGATAATCACGAACCTAACTCCGATGCCCGTAGAACTGCCTATCGCTGTGATATCGTTTACGGAACCAACAATGAATTCGGTTTTGACTATCTGCGTGACAATATGGCCAGAAGCCCCGAAGAATTGGTCCAGCGAAAACATCATTTTGCGATGGTCGATGAAGTGGACTCCGTCCTGATCGATGAAGCTAGAACACCGCTCATCATCTCCGGTCCTATACCCAAAGGAGACGAGCATGAGTTTTATGACCTAAAGCCAAGAATAGCCAAACTAGTCGATGCAC
The DNA here is from genome assembly GCA_947492745.1 of uncultured Cyclobacteriaceae bacterium. Taxonomy (GTDB): domain Bacteria; phylum Bacteroidota; class Bacteroidia; order Cytophagales; family Cyclobacteriaceae; genus Aurantiphycus; species Aurantiphycus algarum. The sequence continues at coordinate 2,391 of CANLOE010000092.1, forward strand.
AGAAGAAATTAGCCTCACAATACCTGTTGGAGGCCAAGAAGCTTATCGCTGATAGCAATGAAAAAGAGGGTGGCCTGGCCCTGCTCCGAGCTTTCAGGGGACTGCCCAAGCACAAACCACTCATTAAATATCTAAGTGAGACAGGGATAAGGAACATCCTTCAAAAAACGGAGAACTTCTACCTACAGGATAGTGCCAAAATGATGCCCGAGGCCGATGCCCCTCTGTACTTCACTATAGACGAAAAACAGAACAGCATAGAGTTGACCGAAAAAGGAATCGACCTAGTGACCAATGAGGGAGAAGACCCCAAGTTCTTTATCCTGCCCGATATCGGTGAGGAAATCGCCAATCTGGAAAAGGATGAGGTGATGAGCGACCAGGAGAAAGTGGAGAAGAAGGACGAAATCATCAAGGACTATTCCGTAAAATCACAGCGAATACACTCTGTCAATCAGCTGCTGAAAGCCTACACGCTTTTCGAAAAAGATACCGAATACATTCTGGTCGATGGCAAGGTAAAGATCGTTGATGAACAGACAGGCCGTGTTATGGACGGTAGACGCTACTCCGACGGACTGCACCAAGCCATAGAGGCCAAGGAAAACGTGAAAGTGGAAGATGCCACCCAGACCTATGCTACGATAACCCTTCAAAACTACTTCCGCATGTACCACAAGCTTTCGGGTATGACAGGTACAGCCGAAACAGAAGCGGGAGAGTTCTGGGAAATCTATAAATTGGATGTCGTGGTCATCCCCACCAATAGGCCGATTGCCCGTGCCGATGATCAGGACATGGTCTACAAAACCATCCGCGAGAAGTTCAACGCCGTAGTGGACGAGGTCAACAAACTGACCGAGGCCAATCGTCCCGTGCTGGTCGGTACCACCTCGGTAGAAATCTCAGAGCTACTCAGTCGAATGCTCCACATGCGAAAGATTGAACATCAAGTGCTGAACGCCAAGCAACACGCTAGGGAAGCTGACGTCGTCGCCGAAGCGGGTAAGCCCAAGACTGTGACCATAGCTACGAACATGGCCGGTCGAGGTACGGATATCAAGCTGACCAAAGAGGCAAAAGAAGCGGGTGGACTTGCTATCATTGGTACAGAAAGGCATGAATCACGTCGAGTAGACCGTCAGCTGAGAGGACGTTCGGGAAGGCAGGGAGACCCTGGTTCCTCGCAGTTCTTCGTCTCGCTCGAAGATAATCTGATGAGAATGTTCATGCCCGAGCGTATTGCCAAGCTTATGGACAAACTGGGGCTACAAGAAGGTGAGGTCATCTCCCACTCCATGGTCACCAAATCCATAGAAAGGGCACAGAAGAAAGTAGAGGAGAACAACTTCGGTACACGTAAGCGTCTCTTGGAGTATGATGATGTCATGAACTCACAAAGAGAGGTCATCTACAAACGTAGGCGAAACGCACTCTACGGGGAGCGACTACAACTGGATATCATGACCATGTTCTTTGAAACCTGTGAAGATATCGTCTTGAACAATAAAGGTGCTTCCAATCACGAGAGCTTCAAGCTGACCGTTCTGGGAACGCTGGCCATTGATGCCCAGATATCGAAGGAGGAGTTCGATAGCAGTAGCGAAACGCAACTGACCGATAAACTGTACCATACCGCCTATGAGCATTACAAATCCAAGAATAAGGGTATCGCCGAAAAATCAATGCCTATCATGCGGGACATTCAACAGACGCGAGGTGCTACTGTAGAAAACATTCTGGTCCCATTCACGGATGGCAAGAAACAGATAGGTGTCGCTGCCAACTTGGAACAATGCGTCAATACCGAAAATACTGAGCTCATCACAGCCATGGAGAAAATGATTACTCTGGCACTCATCGATCAGCATTGGAAAGACCACCTTAGAGAAATGGATGACCTGAAACAATCAGTACAATTGGCAGTCCATGAGCAAAAAGACCCTCTATTGATCTATAAATTCGAAGGTTTCGAGCTGTTCAAACGCTTCCTAGCCAAGGTAAACGAGGAAACCGTTTCCTTTTTGATCAAAGCAGACCTACCCGTAGAACAACCGGATGAAGTCCGCGAAGCACGGATACCGAAGCAAAGTCAGCAAAAATTAAAAGAAGAAAAAGAAGAATCCAGGTCTACGCTCAGCGGAGGCAGCCGACAGCCTGATGACCAAAACAGTCCCCCTGCCCAGAAGACAGCTCCTATAAAATCCGAAAAGGTTACCGGAAGAAACGATAGGGTCGATGTGCAGTATATGGATGGAAGCATTAAGAAAGGAGTTAAGTTCAAGACTGTTGAAGAGGATATCAAAAACAACAAATGCGTCTTGATTGAAGAAAATACCTGACATTAGGTCTATGGTAGAATAGATATCGTTTCTCAGTTCATCGATATCTATTCTACCCGTTTTCTTAGTGTATAGCTGATGATGAATATGATAGGTTTACCTTAATTTTATCCCTACTTGAAGTTGATAAACAGGGAACCATAATCACTAAATCTGTATTGACTCAATTGATTCCCATTGACTTATTATTATTTATCTATGACAATCAACAACTTGCAACTTCCATCTATTAAAAGTTCAATAGTCTGTCTCTTAACTGTTGCCCTTACGATAAGCTGTCAAACGTTAAAGCCTACAGGTAAAGCTGCGGGCAATAAGAGTAATAAAGGGTATTATGAAGACCTCTCCACCTACAGGCCCAACAGTAAGGATCTGCTTTCTGACAATAGGGACTTGAAAAATACTGTTGAGGATAAGCCCAATGATAAAAAGATGAACAATAGGGGTACAAGGTCCGGAGGGATTACCAAAGACATTACAAAGTCATTGGAAGAAAAAATGAACAGTATCGCCGAACTGAGCCAAGAAATTGACAAAGTAGACGGCTATGCTATACAAGTATATACGGGTACAAATGAGCGCCAAGCTACTATGGCCAAGGGCAGGGCTGCCGATCTGATGCCGGAGGCCAAGATCAGCTACAGTTATGAGGCCTTGAACTTCAAGGTAAGGGTCGGTAAGTATTTTGATCGTCTGGAAGCCCAAAAAGACTATGCCACACTGAAAAAATCTTTTCCCAGTGCCATTATCGTAATGAGAAAATTCACTATTAACCGATAGTTTTGCCTATGGCTACCATTTCAAAAATCAAAATGCTGGCCAAAGGCTATGCGGAGGATATCATCAAGATCAGAAGACATATCCATGCCAACCCAGAGCTATCCTATAAAGAATACAATACGGCTAAGTATGTTGCTGAGCAACTGAAAAGTTATGGTCTCAGTCCACAGGAGAAAGTAGCAGAGACAGGCCTTACAGCACTTATCAAAGGCAAAAACCCTGATAAAAAAGTAATCGCGCTCAGGGCGGACATGGATGCCCTTCCTATCGTGGAGGCCAATGATGTCCCCTACAAATCAAAAAATGAAGGAGTCATGCATGCCTGTGGGCATGATGTACATACGGCTTGTTTACTGGGAGCTGCCAAAGTACTCAATGAAGTAAAAGATGAGTTCGAGGGCAGTATCAAATTGATTTTTCAGCCGGGTGAAGAAAAAAATCCTGGGGGTGCTTCGCTAATGATCAAGGATGGCGTATTGGACAACCCGAAGCCCAACCAGATATTTGGACAACATGTCATGCCCTTGATTCCTGTCGGCAAGATAGGCTTCCGCGAGGGAATGTATATGGCCAGTGCCGATGAAATCTACCTCAAGGTCAAAGGCAAAGGAGGGCATGGGGCCATTCCGGAAATGGCCATCGACCCCGTATTGATCGGCTCGCACATTATCGTAGCTATGCAGCAGATCATCAGTAGAAACTCTAGCCCACAGACGCCCAGTGTACTTTCTTTTGGTAAATTCATCGCCAATGGAGCTACCAACATCATTCCCGAAGAAGTGGAGATTGCAGGTACTTTCAGGGCCATGAACGAAAAGTGGCGTAATAAAGCCCTGGGTCTCATCAAAAACATGGCAGAAAATATCGCTATAAGTATGGGGGCTATTTGTGAAGTCAACATATCCAAAGGATATCCCTATTTGGAAAACAATCCTGAGACCACACGTCAGGCCAGAAGTGCCGCCGAGGCCTATGTAGGACAAGAAAATGTGGTAGACCTAGGGTTGTGGATGGGTGCCGAAGACTTTGCCTATTATACCCATGAAGTAGATGCCTGCTTTTACCGCTTGGGGACACGAAATGAAAGTAAAGGAATCACTTCCTATGTACATACTCCTACTTTCGATATTGATGAAGAAGCATTGGAACTAGGCGCAGGGTTGATGGCCTGGATTGCCATTGATGGGCTTTCCCATTGAACGGTATATCGAGAGTATACAGAATCGCGATAGAGCTACCGAGTCTATATAGTTTATACTACTATTTCACTCTGCGTTCGTAGAATAGCTAGTACTGCTTTCGCACTGGCTTACTCTTTAACAAGATACTCACTGGACAAAATCTCTTGCTCCAAGCTTAGTAACATAGAAGTGACTTAGAATTTTGTTTGCCCCCGAGAACTTTGGGTTTTGTGTCCTGATAAAGTTTTTTTTCCGTTGTATACTGAAGCCACGGAACTTGAAGAGATAAAGTCTAAATCACTTTATACTCTTATTACAGTGAAAAAAAGATGAAAAGCAGCAAAAGAAAAGTATAGGAGAAAATGAACATTTTGTATAGTCGTCCTTGTCGGGAGGCCCTAAACCTTTATAACAAAGTTCACATAAAGAATCAGGGTTAAAACTTATCGTTTTTTCCAAAGGATTTTTTCTCTCAAAAAAACCTCTAAGCTCCCTGTCCTTTAATAATACATCAATTCTGCCTCGTATTCATTAAGACTTGACCCCATTACTCCACAGTAACGGACTTAGCCAAGTTTCGGGGTTGGTCCACGTTACATCCGCGCATTACCGCGATGTGATAGGAAAGCAGTTGTAAAGGGATGACAGAGACCATAGGCATCAGCGTTTCATCCGTAGAAGGCACTTCTATGACGTGTTCGGCCATTTTTGGGATGAGGGCATCACCTTCTGTCACTACGGCGATAACCTTTCCTTTCCTAGCTTTTACCTCCTGTATATTGGACACTACCTTATCATAGGAGCTGTCTCTAGTAGCGATGAACACTACGGGCATCTCCTCATCGATCAACGCGATAGGGCCATGTTTCATTTCCGCTGCAGGATAGCCTTCGGCATGGATATACGAAATCTCCTTTAACTTGAGTGCACCCTCCAAGGCTACGGGGAAGTTATACCCCCTACCCAAATAGAGGAAGTTTTTAGCCTCCTTATAGAGTCCTGCGATATACTCTATCTGACTGTTCAGCTGCAATACCGTCTCCACCTTGGCAGGGATACTCTCCAGCTCTGCCAACATTTCAAAATACCGCCTTTCCGTAATCGTTCCCTTTTTATTGGCAACGATAAGGGCGATCATGTTCAAAACGGTCAACTGCGCGGTGAATGCTTTGGTACTCGCGACACCGATTTCCGGACCAGCATGCGTATAGGCCCCCTCATGGGACGTCCTGGCAATGGATGAACCCACAACATTACAAACACCGAAGATGATGGCTCCCTTTGATTTGGCCAGCTCAATAGCGGCCAAGGTATCGGCCGTTTCGCCCGACTGAGAAATAGCAATGACCACATCGCCTTCATTGATCACGGGGTTTCTGTACCTGAACTCCGAAGCATACTCTACCTCTACGGGAATCCTACAGAACTCTTCAAAGAAATACTCGGCCACTAGGCCCGCATGCCAAGAGGTACCACAGGCCACAATAATGATACGCTCAGCGTTGAGCAGTTTGTTCGCATACTCTCTTATGCCTCCCAGCACAAGTAAACCTTTCTGAGCATTGAGTCTACCGCGCATACAATCCCCTATAGAGCGAGGTTGTTCAAATATCTCTTTTAACATAAAATGTTCATAGCCGCCTTTCTCTATGTTTTCCAACTCCATATCCAAGGTCTGGATATAGGGTGTCGTAGGGATATCCGCTGTCGTTTTTATTTTAAGCTCATTATTTTCAATGAGCGCAATTTCATAGTCATTGAGATAAACGACCTCATTGGTATATTCAATAATCGGGGTGGCATCAGAAGCAAGGAAAAACTCACCTTTCCCCAGTCCGATAACCAGCGGGCTCCCCTTTCGGGCTGCAATCAGTGTATTGGGAGCATCAGAAGAGATGATGACAATAGCATAGGCTCCGATAACTTTGGTAAGTGCCAAACGAACCGCTTCCAATAGGGTACAATTGTTATTATCCCGTACATCTTCTATGAAATGAATGAACACCTCAGAATCCGTTTCACTGAGAAACTCGTGTCCTTTATTAATGAGATCTTGTTTCAGAGAACTGTAGTTCTCTATGATTCCATTATGGACCAAGGCCAAATCTCCTCTTCCCGAATAATGAGGGTGTGCGTTTTCGTCGTTGGGTTCACCGTGCGTAGCCCATCGCGTATGTCCTATACCGATATGGCTACCAAGCTTTTGATCTTTGATAAAATCTTCCAAATCGGAGACTTTACCCTTTTTCTTATAGATGTTCAGACCTCCGTTCATCAGGGCGATACCGGCACTGTCATAGCCGCGGTACTCTAGACGGTGTAAACCTTTGAGAACTACTTCATGAGCAGGTCTATGCCCAAGGTAAGCTACAATTCCACACATAAAAAATACTATTGAGGTACAGTGTAAAACATTTTCACAATAATACTGTCGGATGAGACAGTAAAACGATTGACCGAACTGGCATTACTTGCGGGAACCATGTAAATTTTATCATCGTCACCAAAACGTCCATCAATCATTGCTTGTAAATATAAAGTAATTATACTTCTATACGAATTTGTTTCCGTTTCAAATGCTGGCCTTAATGGACTTGATATGGACAAAGGGTTAATCGTAGGGGCATCATTTTGGATAGTCCTAAAGACCGAACCATCCGCACTCAGAAGAAAGTTATTGCTATCATCGGTCAGAAAATAGGTGACCGGTGATGGTGGAGTCAGTGTACTTTCAAAAGTATTTATGCCACCTACTATCAGCTCTGCACTGTTCAGGACTATGTTCTTTGCATTAAAAAGTCCTGATAATACTGGAGTATCGTCCGTTTTGATCTTTCTGAATTCGGAAAAATCCAGTTGTATCACTTCCCCTGTTCCCGCCTGTGAATATAACATGTCATCCGCGGGAACAAAAGGAACTTTATTGTCAAGTCCCTCGATTTCTGTACCGGTTCTATCAGCTGTGATGCTATTGAAAGAGACCACCTCATTGAGGGAAATACGGTATTCCCGCTGCTCGGTCCCACCCTCCACATCCTCGGTATAGTATAGAATAAGCCCTGTGTTCGGAGAGCTTGGATCAAATCTCATAATGGTCTCATTATCATCTCCCGGAATCATGGAGACCCCCTTAAAATATTGATTGAATGCAGTGTTATTTGCAAATTCGGGTGCATTTTCCGCAGTTGCCAAATCGAAGAATGCCTGACCAAAAGTATCTTTCAGTCGAATGGTAACTCTAGAAGTGTCCCGCGTAGGCCTCCATAGAAATCCATTCTCAGCAAAGTTAAGGTCCTCATCTTCTGTGGGTACTTGATCGAAGGAGTAATAGTTCCGAAACAGCTCCAAAGTATCAGTAAGCTGACGTACACGAACGACCTCATCAAAAACATTGTCTTTTTCACCATAGAAAGAAGTCACATCCATGACCAGTACCAGTGAGTCATAGACAGCGGAAGCATCAAAATTTGGCTGAAAGGGTAGTCGGCCCGAAAAACTCGGCACAGCTTTTATCTTCCCGAAAAGGGGGTCCGTATAAGCTCCTACTATATATCTGGAAGGACGTGTAGTACCGATGGAGTCAAATTTGACAACTGAGGATGGGATTTTGATTTCCGCAAATGAGACCTGAAAGTTTCCCCGGTTTTCACCGATACTGATACTGTCACTGTCATCTTCACAGGAAAATAGTAGGAATGGGACCAATAAAATGATTATCAGTCCCCAATGCTTCTTAGCCAGCAAGTTCATTATACAATTCAAAATATGAGTCAAAGTAATTTTCGCTATGTTCAATAGTATCAACGGTTTTTTCTTTGACAAGGTCACCAAATAGTTGGTCTAAATTTTCAATATTTTCTGCTTTGATAACCAAATCGGCATATTCCATGCCCAATTTGATAAACCCTTCGAAATCAGCGGACTTCAGATTGCTCAACATATTATCCTCAATATCAATCATTTTGACCTTATCGATAAGGTCGCTGTTGAACTTATGTGAGAATACATTGTTATAAACACTAAATACCGTCTTAGAATCCTTAAAAATAGGGTCGTTCTTATAAGTGCTTTTGATGTAGAGAGGAATAAGACTGGTCATCCAATCGTTACAATGTACGATATCAGGAGACCAACCTAGCTTCTTTACTGTCTCCAGAACACCTTTACAGAAGAAAATGGCCCTTTCGTCATTGTCTTCATAAAACTTATTCTCTTTATCGAAAAACACGGACTTTCTATGGAAGTAATCTTCGTTATCGATAAAGTAGACCTGTAGTTTCGCATTAGGGATGGAAGCCACTTTGATGACCAATGGTTTTTCCTCTTCACCAACTGCGATATTGATACCGGAAAGGCGAACTACCTCATGCAGTCTGTTCTTTCTTTCATTGATGAGTCCAAACCTGGGAACAAGTATTCTGATTTCCATACCTCTTTCTTGCATGGCCTGGGGCAATTTTCGGACAAAATCAGCTACTTCAGAAGTTTGTAAGAATGGATTTATTTCGCTTGCTACATAAAGAATTCTGAGCTTCGACATATTTTATTTAGTTGGTTGCATTTTACAAGATAAGACTACAAAAATATAAAATTTTTGCCTTTTTTCTGCTAAAATCTTTGAAAAAACTTAATTTTGCAGTCTAATCATAAGTATCAGCAGCGGCATTCCATGAAAATATTTAAGGAAATAGAGCCTTTAAGACATTTCCTGAAACAAAAAAAGGCATTAGGGCAAAGCCTCGGTCTGGTACCAACCATGGGGGCCCTACATCAAGGTCATGCCTCCCTTTTGGAGGCTTCACTCTCTGAAAATACGCTTACTGTATGCAGTATTTTCGTCAATCCGATACAGTTCAACAACACTAGTGATCTGGAAAAATATCCTAGAACTTTGGAGCAGGACATCTCTTTATTGGAAAAAATGGGCTGCGACCTGTTGTTCTGCCCTACCGAAAAAGAAATGTACCTACAGGACATCAAACTTACGTTTCAATTCGGAAAACTGGAACAGGTGATGGAGGGAGCCTTCCGGTCTGGCCATTTCAGTGGTGTAGGGGTTGTAGTAGCCAAGTTCTTCAACATCGTCCAGCCCGATAGGGCCTATTTTGGCCAAAAAGATCTACAGCAGTTTACCATTATCGATTTTATGGTAAGGGCGCTGAACATCGATGTCGACTTGGTTTGCTTGCCCATCGTTCGGGAGGAGAGTGGTCTGGCACGTTCTTCGCGGAACAAAAGACTGTCGGTACCACAGCGGGAAAAAGCGACCGTACTCTACAAGGCTCTGAAAAGCGCAAAGAACATGTTGCTCGAAGGGACTTCTGTGACAAAGGTGAAACAATTCATATCCATAATGGTCGGTAATGTAGAAGAAGTTGAACTGGAATATTTTGAAATTGTTAATAGGGAGGACTTGAGTTCTTTGGAAGAAGTACATAGGCCGGAAGATACTGCATTGTGTATTGCCGGTTTTGTCGGAGAAGTGAGGTTGATCGACAACATGTTTTTAATTTAAAAAAAATCGTAAATCAGAAAATGATAGTAGAAGTTTTCAAATCGAAAATACATAGGGCCAAGGTGACGCAGGCCGAGCTACATTATGTAGGCAGTATTACCATAGACGAAGAACTAATGGATGCCTCGGGACTTATCGAAAACGAAAAAGTACAGATAGTCAATGTCAACAACGGTGAACGCATAGAAACCTATGTCATCAAAGGAGCGCGCGGCAGTGGTGTGATATGTCTTAACGGTGCGGCAGCACGAAAGACCCAAGTTGGCGATATTGTCATTATTATCTCCTATGCTCAAATGGAACTGGAAGAAGCCAAAAAATTCAAACCAACAGTGATTTTCCCTACGGAAGATAATAAGCTCCCCTAAAAATCACCCTGCAATGTATACCCTATGCTATCCTGTACCTTTTTGTAGTAGATATTATGCTAGATTCTGCATCGCTGAGGTGCGGTTCTCGCTATCCTTATAGGCAAATTGGCACAATTGCAGAAAATATCCAAGCCCTTATTTTGTGTCATAGAACAAGTAATTTCAAATCTTAACCATTATTCCCAAACAGTCCTCTTAGCCCATACACAATGTTCAAAAGCTTAAAGACAATTATCAAATACCTGTTGATGCTCTGTGTTACCGCAGCGCTACTTTGGTACTCTTTTCAAAGTATCGAAGTAGGCGAAGGCGAAACCAAACTAGGTTTTATCATGAAAGTCTGGTCTTCAGCGAACAAGCCCTTTCTCCTACTTTCAGGACTGGCGGCTATCGCCAGTCATGGTATCCGTGCCGAACGGTGGAAGCTACTCTTGAATCCGCTGGGCTATAATGTGACCTTCAAGAACAGTTTTCTCTCGGTTATGGTATCTTACTTCATCAACCTGATCATCCCTAGAGGAGGAGAACTATCAAGATGCTATAACATGTACAAATTGGAAAAAGTGCCTGTGGACGTATCCTTGGGAACAGTCGTTTCTGAACGAATCATCGATTTGTTCTTCTTGATTGTCTTCATAGGATTGTCTTTTTTTATCGAATTGGAAAACCTGCGCTATTTCTTCTCCACGGTTGATTTTGGGAAAAAAGATATAGGTGACAGCTTTAACATGATGTACCTATGGATAGTAGCGGGCGGCTTGGTTTTGCTGCTCTTGGGAGCCTATCTTTTCTTCCAAAAGAAAAGGAAATTGGCACTACAGCTTTTTGTCAAGCTGAAATCCCTTCTCAGAGGGCTTCGACAAGGGTTACTGGCAGTCTTCAAGCTAAAAAAGAAAAAAACATTCATTGCCTATTCTTTTATAATCTGGTTTTTATACTACATGATGTTCTATCTGGTAATGATAGCTTTCCCTGAAACGGAAACTTTGGGACTGTTTGCTGCGTTGACGATGTTCGTTATAGGCGGTATTGCCATGACCATGCCCCTGCCCGGCGGGGCCGGTAGTATGCATGTCCTCGTGCCCGCTGGCCTTGTACTGTTATATGGAATGGCACAGGAGCAAGCACTGGCATTTACGGTAATCTTTCACGGATGGCAAACGCTCGTAGTCATCGTCGTAGGGGCTATTTCCTTACTTCTCAGTCAAACAAAATACAAGAAGACTACTTAGGAAAGTAAGAGACCTACATCTTTAGCAACACCGATTATCATCCAGGTGCTTATTAGGTATTTCATCCGATCGGGTCCAGTACTATAGTAAAATGACCTTTAGTAGTCCTGTTGGTTTTTCATCTAAGTGTCGGTGTATTTTAACCCAAAATGTTCGTTGGAACTTCGTCATGAGGACTTAAATGGCAATACATCAGGGCGTTTTCTTGGGTTCAGCGTAGCACCGCTACGGTGAATTCAAAAAACGCATTCATTTACTGATTTGAAGCTAGTTAAGCCCGGAATAGATTTTCTAATGGACATTTTGGGTTTAATACAAATTTGGGTTTTAAATGTCGTATAAGATTCCTCGGGTCATATTGGTTTCAATCAAGGCGATAATCGCAGGGATAGCAGCGCTATCGCGAGGATTGTCAACGCAGAGTGAGGCAAAATGAACAGGAAGATAGGCGATATTTAAAAGCTAAGTTTGTATAACCCACATCCATGAATACTCAGAAGAGAAAACCCAGCCGAACGTAAAATAGCGTCTCTTCCTCAGAAGCCCCGACCTCCATGGACAGCGTAGCCATGTTGAAGGGCCTTAGCCAGAGTCCTCCGCCGTACCCTTGGTGCCATCGATTCGATTTTCCATCGGTGGTACTGGGATCTATGCCACTTTCATTTTCATACCAGACACGGCCGACATCGTGAAAGACCAGCAGACCGAAACTTGCCGGAAAAAGGTAGGTCCTGAGATTGAAAAGCTGTAGCCTGACCTCAGTATTGTTATAGGCTTTTTGGTCTCCATAGAAGCGGGTTTTACGGAAGCCGCGTAGCTCTTGTCGCCCGCCCAAAGTCTGTGCCTGGAAAAATTCATATTCACCGATGTTGAGGCCCATACCGAAGCGAGTAGCAAAGGTCAATTTGGCCGGCAGACGAAAACTATGGTAAAATGCCAGGGAAGTATTATACGCTGCATAGCTAATGGCATCCTTATCCAGCCCTGCTAAAAAAAGAAGCTCATTCTCCCAAACAGTACCCATAAAGTTCTTGCTCTCACTACGTCGTGTATCAAAATCCAGCCTGACGCTCCCCCCTGTGAAATGTTTCCTGTTTTCAATATCCCGACCTGGAGTGGCTTCATCGAATCTTCGAATGAAGAGGTCCTGCTCCGGATCATCGATTTCCACAAATTGATATTGATGCCCAAAACTGAACTGCCCACTTTCGCCTATGGTTCGCACCAACTTTATGCAGGAAACGGTCTCGGTAAAGCGTAATCGATAAAACTGTATGGGGCGGTTGATCGTGATGCCAGTATTGCGGTCCGCATTCCGGTCAAAATTCGTTTCATTGCCAAACCCGAAAAAATTATTGACATAATTAGGAGCCTTTACGTCCAACGCCAAGTCCAGCCGCCACTTGCCCACCGCATCTACGAATTCTCCATGGTATAGAAAGTTATAGGAAGAAGTGTTGAAGGCATACGAACCCAATACACGGTGCTGACTTTTAAAAGGGGATTTGCGAAAACCATGAGTGGTCCCCAGAAAACCACCACCGATAAAGATACCATCATCAGGGTTGAAATTTCCGGTAACAAGGGGAGCAAAAACATTGTACTTGAAAGCCTTTCTATCATAGTGATTGACTTCAGGGTTTTTGGACCTTTTATCGATACATTCGCCACCACAGTGAATACTGTTCCTTTTTTTGGTATCGTAAAAAAGTGTCTTTTTGGAAAAACCTTTTACCCTGGATTCATCGTTCAGTTCATCCTCCCCTTCTCCTCCGATAATCCTTACCTTAATTCCTTTTTTCCCTTCTCCATGGATATGAAAGACATCCTCACCCTCTCGCCCCCAGAGCCTTACTTCTTTGGTTTCCGCTATTTTGAAATGACGCTGATAGAGGGTCTGTTTCTTATTTCCTTTTTTACTGATCTTTACTACCTTCACTTTAAGATCTCCGTTGGCCATGCGCTGTACATCGAAGTGTTCCCTTTTGTCACTGCCCAGCACATCCACTGCTTTTGAGAGGTAGAGATAGTGTTCTTGGGCATAGGTATCGAGTCGGTCTCTTCTTGATTTCAGTTTGGCGATGACTTCTTCACCATCAAGAGCATAGATTTCTTTTGGCCACTTCTTGATGGCATTTTCTATAATGCTATCGCTGACACTTTCTTTGATGCTCTTGGCCGTATTTACCCAATCTTCCAGCTCTGGCTCTGTCAGAAAGGAGCGGTCAAAATAGCGCGCATTGAACATGAGACCCGAAGGAAAGCGTACTTCATGATGAAAACCCTCAAATTTGGGCAGAGCCCATTTTCGGCTCCATACCTTTGGGAAGACACCTTCGTTAACAAAAAATGCCTGATCTCTATCTCGGGGTATGGGGCGGTATACTTTGCCTTTGCCCTCATCGAAGGAGGCCCAGCGCCACTGATCATCATGTCGGTCCCAGTCTCCGATGAGCAGGTCGAACAAACGGGAACGAAGTGCCGATTGTTGGTCCACATAGTTATCATTATCCTGTCTTATCCTTTTCAGTACTTTCGTCGTATTGACAATCTTCTCGGACCTGCCAAAACTGGCTATATCAGAGCGGTCTTTAGCAGGTCGTTCTTCAAAGAGGGCCAAAGTACCCGCAAAATCCTCCCTGTATTGGAAGAAACGCGGGTCATCAGGGATGTAGACCAGCTCTGGATTGGTATGGTAGATACCCGCGGCTTCTGCCAGTGGCGGTATGACGAAAGCTCCATAAGGATGTGCCGCCGATATTTGATCTTGGACGATGTCCTGTGCAAAGGTCTTTCTGAGGATTTTCGGCACGGCATTTTCGGGATACTTTTCTATGGAACGCAGTACATATTGCTTGCCCTGTTTGTTTTCCAAGCGTAGGGATTTGGTCTGCATGCCGCCGCCCCTCTGCACAATCTCCAGTCCTCCTTTTTCTTTTCCGATATCGAAGACAGGCACGTTTATGGGCTGAGACCACGATGCACGATAATTGCTACCAAAGACATATTCTTTCTGCTTGGAGGCCCCATAACGCTCACTGGCAGCAGTGAGCACTGTACTGTCCCCAAAATCCAATGGCAACTCCGAAGGTACAGTGGAAACCGCAGATGGGGCGCTTACTTTTTGCCGAAGTACTTTTTCGAATAGGAGCACGGCATCCCCACTCTCTTTTTCGGGAGTGAAAAAGGAAAGGTGGACCTTTCCTTTTGGATAGAAATCCACCTGAGCAAAGCCCGTTAGCGATACGGCCAGCTCAGCGTTTTTTCCAGGTTTTACAGGTGTGGTTTTTACTCCTGCTCCACTGACGATATAATGGACACTGTCCTGTTCGGTATATTGCAGGGCATGCTCATGCCCTGCAGCATGGATAAGCCCGGGATGTTGAGCAAAACTGGACATGAGCACATCTTTCATGGTCTTGTACTTCGGGTGAGAAGTATCCTGGACATTACCGATGTATTTTCTGAAAAGAGGGTAAATGGACCCGATGACAGGCAGCGGTACCAACAGTGATTTTTTCAGTCTGGATAAAGGGAACAGGTGGTCTCGTATACTACTGACACCTCCGTGGATACCATAGGTCAGCATAGGGTGATGACTGACGACAACGATATTCTTATCCTTATTTTTTCGGATAAGGTCATCGAGCTGCTGGTATACCTCTGCGACTGTCCTTGCGGAACAGCTTCCCTCCTCTTCGTTTGGCTTGTCCCAAGGGTGAAGGAGCCATTGGCTATCGATGATAATCAGTGTAATTTCCTCATGGAGCTGTACTTCCACTGGACCGGGGCAAGCGTCATCGGGTAGGAACACATTCTTCCCTCCCAAACTACTTTCCACATAAGTTTCTTGTAGATTGACCTTTCTTCGCCCTCCTTTGTGTCCTTTATCCCAGTCATGGTTGCCAGGGATGAAATAAGGTCGTCCTTTGTATCCTTCCAAGGCATCCAGTTGGCCGTCGATGGAGCTTTTTGCCAAGGCATATTGAAGATGGGAGATATCGGGCAGACCTCTGGGGTAGATATTGTCCCCTAAGAATACTGCCGCACTTTCGGCTTTGGCTGCGCCCAACGTTTTCTTGAACAATCGCATGGAGGCACTTTCGGCGACATCAGGTTCGCCCGCATCTCCGATAAGGTATAGTGTATAATAAGGCTCTTCGGACCCTACCCCGTCCTGTGCGGAAAGAGGGGCACCGAGCAGGAACAGCATCGATGAAATAAAAAACATGGCAAGTAGAGGGGAAAGCGTCATGCGCAATAGATTTATCGTATGAAACATCACTATGGTCGAAGAGGATGTAAATTGAAAATCGATACCCGTTATGGGTTCTGTGGTTCGAAGCTAAGGATATTGGCACGACCTTCCTGCGCCTCGTTAGAGATATAAAGCGTACCATCGGGAGAAAAACATATCCCTTCAGGTTGTCTGAACATATCCTTATCCAGCCGTATCCATGCTTTTATTTCCTTTTCGGAATTGACTACCAGCAATTGCTTTCTATGATGAGACAGAATGTAGATATCTTTACTTAAGGGATGTTGTGCGATACCTGATGGTTTGAAATCTTTCACCTTACCTTCGAGTCCCTGACTATCGATAAAAGTCTCTATGCCCTGCTTGTCGATATGTAGCCAAGGACGCTGGTCCAGTATCCCAGTGTTTAAATCATAATGATATATGGCCCGCCCCTTTATCTTATTGCCATTTATACCCGCAGCAGCCTTGCAGGCGATGAGTAATGCGGGTGAGGGCTCCGCTATGGCCGTCAGCCCCTCTACATCATTGTTAATGGAAAAGGGAAGTTTCGCCACCGTCGTTCCTTCCGGATAATCGGAGTCTTGCTCAAAGCTATAGAGATGGCCGTCGCTCTTGATGACATACAGGTTATTGTTCAGAAAAGCCACGCCTTCATAGTCCCCCGCTTTGGCGAATTTTTTCCTTTCGAGGATTTTGCCCTCTTGGGTATCGATGAGATATAGCTTGCCCGTTTCATCTTCTACAGCGACCAGTACATTCTCGGAGAAATAGCTCAGACCGGAAACCTCATCCAGATCATGGTGTAGTTTTACTTTTTTTGTGGGTTGATGAAAATTGTAAGGAATCATTGCTTGTGTATCCTTATTGGATGCCTCATATAATGGGCCTGATTTAGAATGTTCTTTTCCCTCTTCGGAAAAAGGACGGGATTCTGGCCGACAGGCCATAAAAAGACAAAGTATGGCGATGGTATTATACCTCAAAATACAGTATCTTGAGCTCTTTTCTATTTTCATTTTTTGAATATTGGTAAAAAAATGAACAACATCAACACTTTTATTCTATAATCGGACTTCCCTACAACACTTTGAAGAGCAGTTTTTCGTTAATTTTCTTACTTTTATAGGATATACTTAGTACAAAATGGTAGAAACAACACTGGTACAGAAGGCACGAGGATATGCAACACATGTTCTTACAGAAGAGTGGGAGAATCATTTTTGCTATCATGATCTGTCACACACACGGTCAGTGGTCAAGGCTGCTGTAGAAATCGGCGCTAAATCGGACCTGAATGCAGAACAAATAGAGGTGGTCTGTTTGGCGGCGTGGTTCCATGACCTTGGATACAAGCAAAGCCCCAAGGACCATGAAGCGGAGAGCGCCAGAATAGCACAGGAACAACTGAGGGAATGGGGAGCATCCGCCGTATTGGCACATCAAGTGTCCGATGCCATATTGGCAACGAAAATGCCGCAGTCTCCTAAGGATATCGTAGGCAAAGTACTCTGCGATGCCGACCTTTATCACTTGTCCACGGAAGACTTTGAAAATATGGGCCTACAGATACGAAAGGAAATGGAAGCCATCAACAAAGAAACCTACAAAGAAGAAGAATGGATAAAAGAAAACCTCTCCTTTTTCAAAAGTCATAACTACTTTACCAGCTTTGGACAGACTGTTCTCGAAAAGAGAAAGAAAAAAAATATCAAAAAGCTCAAAAAAAAGAAGAAAGCCGTGCATATCGATCAAGAATATGTAGAAAAACTACAATCCGAAGTGGCCAAACTGAAGAACAAAATCGAGAAGGATAAGGTAATGCGGCCTGACAGAGGTATAGAGACCATGTTCAGGATAACTTCCAAAAACCATCTCGCACTCAGTGCCATGGCGGATAATAAAGCGAACATTATGATATCCATCAACGCTATCATACTCTCTGTATTAGTGTCGGTACTCTTCCGAAAGTTCGAAGACTATCCGAACCTTATCATCCCCA
Source organism: uncultured Cyclobacteriaceae bacterium (assembly GCA_947492745.1). Lineage (GTDB taxonomy): Bacteria > Bacteroidota > Bacteroidia > Cytophagales > Cyclobacteriaceae > Aurantiphycus > Aurantiphycus algarum. The sequence goes on from CANLOE010000092.1 coordinate 20,072, forward strand.
CGATGTTGTTGGTATTTGTTTGCCTGACCACTATCGTGTTCGCAGTACTGGCCACACGGCCCAACATCACTTCCGGTACCTTCACACAAGAGGATGTTATGAACAAAAAGACCAACCTACTGTTTTTCGGAAACTTCCATAACATGGCCTTGAAGAATTATATGTGGGGCATGAAAGAGATGATGAAAGATGCCGATTTTCTCTATGGCAGTATGATCAAGGATATCTATTTTCTGGGGAAAGTACTGGGTACCAAGTACAAAATGTTACGCATCTCCTATACCATTTTCATGTTCGGTTTTGTCGCTTCCATACTGGCATTTATCGTTGCGCTGTTCCTGTTTGAAAGAGAGAGTACTCTGTAACGCGGACATCGCTGTATTCTCACAGTTGAGGTACGGAAGATAGCCGCCAATTACATATTGGGAATACATTGTCCCTGTATATACCAATATACCACGTCTATACTGTGAAATGATCTTCCTGCCCCTTCATCCAATGATAATAATCCACTTGGGCGCGAATATCTTCCCCTCCCCCAACTATGCGCTCATTTTTACCCTTACGGTTGATTTTTCTACCTTTACGGTTATCGCTTAGTTGTAATTCCAGCAGGTATTTGATTTCTTCCTTCAAAATACCATCCTCAATAGGGAACACCACCTCTATCCGATGGTGCAGGTTACGCCTCATCCAGTCGGCAGAGCCCATATAGAGCTTTTCCTCACCGCTATGGTGAAACAGGAAGATACGAGCGTGTTCCAAATAGCGGTCCACCAGCCGATGGACGGTGATGTGTTCGCTCTGCCCTTTCACACCGGGAACCAGGCAACAGATACCCCTGACCAATAACCGGACAGGCACCCCTGCATTACTGGCCTCATACAGTTTATTTATCATTGCTTTGTCTTCGAGGTTGTTCACTTTGACGGTAATCCCACTCTCTCTACCCGCCTTGGCTTCCTCGATTTCCTTATCGATCAGTGCTATAAATCGGGGGATTATATTGAATTGGGAGACCAGAAGGTGTTGAAAGCTATGGCCTTTTATCTTTTGGATAAGGTGTTTGAAAACCAGCTCCAACTCTCGGGTCAAATGGGAGGCCTTGGTCAGCAGTCCATGGTCAGCATAGATATTGGCCGTCTTTTCATTGAAGTTGCCTGTCCCCAGAAAAGCATAATACTCCATGCCCCTACCAGAGGCTTGGCGTGATATCATCGCAGCCTTGGCATGTACTTTCAGTCCTGGCATACTGTAGATGATCGTGATACCTGCTTCCTCCATCTTATTGGCCCACTTCAGGTTGTTCTCTTCATCAAAGCGGGCCTTTAGTTCTACAAAAACACTGACTTTCTTACCGTTCTTGGCCGCGCTGATGAGGGCATTGATGATAAAGGAATTAGAGGCAACCCTGTAAAACGTAGCCCGGATTTCTTTTACATAGGGGTCGATAGCTGCTTCGTTGAAGAAGCGCAGTACATAATCGTAGGAGTGGTAAGGGAAGTGCAACAGGTACTCGCTATCATCCATAGCGGTAAAAATGGAGTCATGATCTTCCAGTCCCTTTTTGAGTAAGGGTGTCAGGGCTTCGTTTTCCATCTGTGGCGCTTTGGGATTGGGCAGGGCGAAGAGGTCGCTCATGTTATGGTAAAAACCGCCCGCTACCATGTCCTCCTCTTTGAGTGAAAGCACTCCTTGTAGTAAGTGCAGCATCTCCTTCCCCATACGGGCATCATAGAGAAAGCGTGAAGGATGCCCTAGATTTCTTTTCTCTACCTGCCGTTGTATTTTTTCCACTAGATTGCCCGAAAACTCATCTTCGATATTGAGTTCGGCGTTACGGGTCAGTTTGATACTGTAGGCACCCACTACTTTATGCTCGGGGAAAATACTTTGGAGATTTTCGCGCATGATGTCCTCCAGTGCAATATAATAAGCTCTACCCTCTACCTTCGGCAGGGCAATGAAACGTGGCAAGTAGTCTGTAGGGGTATTGATATAGGCGTAGTGAGGTTTTGCCCCCTCTTTTGAGTCACTTTGAAGCTCTAATGCCAGATAGAGTGCATTATTGATCAGAAAAGGAGGTTTTTTCTTGTTTCTTGTGATCAATATGGGCTGTAAGTAAGAAAGTATGCGACATTTGAAAAAATGGGTACAGAACAAACGGTGCTCAGCGCGTATCGGCTCGTTCCTGTAGAGGACGATGCCCTGCTCCCTCAGTTTCGGGAGTAGCAGTTCCCGTTTGATCTTGCCAAACTCGCTCAGCTGCTTGCCCACTTCTTTCAGGATGTCTTTGAGCAATTCCTTCGGCTTGCCATCGAATTCCTTATTTACTTTTTTCTTATCGAGGTCGATGATACTTCGTAGAGAGGCTACTCGGACCCGGAAAAACTCATCCAGATTGGAGGCATAAATGGCCATGAACTTTATCCGTTCGTATAAAGGGACTTCCTCATCCGCAGCTTCTTGTAGTACCCGTTTATTGAACATCAGCCAGCTCAGATCGCGATGGAAATAGGTGTAGGTCTTGGTATCGTTCATTATTTTATCAAAGCTCCTTTTTCAATGGGTGGAGACTCCTACTCGTTCGTTTTCGGCCCCTTGTCAACAGTCAGAAAAAAACCTTGCAGTGTCATAAAATAAAATTTACCAAAGCTATGAAAATAATCTTGTGATACTCAATGGAGAAAACCGGAAGATACGCCATTTTTAACCCAGGTCATGCGTTGGAACTTCGTAACGAGGGTTTAAATAACAGTAAATCAGTGAGTTTTATTGGATTTAGAATAACACCGCTATGGTGAATTCAAAAAACGTAGTGCAACGACCGGTTTGCAGCTATTTAGATCCGCAGTAGATTTTCCAATGCATGATCCGGGTTTAAGTAGATGGCACTCCTGACCTTATTTGACCCACCCTGGGCATCCACCTTTATCTTTTTGTACCTAAAGGCAACTGATTTGGGACAAGATGATTTGTTGACTTAGGTGCCACTATTTTCCAAAGACCCTAATGACAAGTCTACCCGTAACGGTTCGGCACTATAGGGATTTTTCCCCTTGGCCATTGCCTATAAGGTTTCCCATTTTATTTTTTCTTGGGTATACATAGTGTCCGATCCTTTCATTGTTCCGACCCGCTCATTGATAATTTCGTTTGATTTTCTTATTTCGGTCTTGGGCCCAGGGTTGGAGTGGAGTAGAAGATGACCTCCATTTTAGTTATCCTGTAGCATGTCTTTAGGCCATGAACGGCCGATTACCCATCAAATAACTGCAAATCCATAACCAAACCCTATGAATCGCGTTCGGTTTATAACGATCGGGAAAATTAATCGTTCATTTCCAATAAGGAGACATGTATTGTGCGAACTAAAGCTTGTGGAATAACGAAAATCAATCGTTCCATAACCAAGGATAACCTAACAAATATCCTCTATATTTGCGTTTTGAACCAACTGAAGTAATGGTATGATCTTGTATAATGTAACTGTCGGTATAGATACAGAACTTGAATTGGAATGGCTACAATGGATGAAGACCAAGCATATCCCTGATGTTATGGATACGGGTATGTTCAACAGCTACAAGATATTCAAGGTACTGAGCCAAGAAGATGACAATAGTATTTCCTATTCTATCCAGTACTATGCGGATACCATAGAAAAAGTGGTCACCTATCTGGACCATTACTCCGCTCCACTTGTCAGAGAGCATAGAGAGCGGTATGACAATAGGCATGTTGCCTTCAGAACTTTACTCGAAGAAGTCGTGTAACCCTTTAATTTATCATTAAAAGTAACGAGGCGATGGACCTAAGCACAATCACTCAAAACCCAGAACCATTGGTATTGAAAGAAACAGAGGAGACCCCGATGGTACACTTTGATGCCGCTGCTTTTACATTCATGATATCCGGTAAGTCCTACATGGAGGACGTACTGCTGTTTTATAATCCCGTCACCAAATGGCTGTCCGAATATGGGAAAAACCCTTTGGCACATACCTATTTTGATTTCAAGATGGAGTACCTGAACACTTCCTCCTCTAAAATCGTGCTGGACATATTACAACTACTAGCAAATATACGCGATAAGGATGGGCATGAAGTGACCGTCAGATGGCATTTTTATGACGACGATGAAGACATCGAAGACATCGGTAAGGAGTATGCCGAGCTGAGTTCACTTCCTTTTGAGTTCATCCCTGTTCAGTACTGAGCCAGTGGGTCCCCAACATCATTTTTGAGTCCATCATCTCCCCAATGATTTAGAGCAAGGTGGGTTTCTTTTTGAAAGAACACCGTTCTTGAGGAAGTCAACAATGTGCGTTCACTTTAACCCGGATCATGCATCAGTCCTTCCATCACAACCTCAAATAGCTTAAAATCAGTAAATTGAGTGCATTTTTCGGATAGAGAAAAATCGCTAAAGCACGATAGCTCCACGATACAACCCATAGGTTCTGTGAACAAAACTTTTATCGGACTCTCTCTGATGATAGCCAAAGAAAAGGGCTTAATTGACCTGGGCGAAGATATCAGCACCTGTCTGGATTTCGAATTTGCCAATCCTTATATAAACCTAATACAAATTTGGGTTTTAAATGTCGTACAAGATTCCGCGGGTCATTTTGGTTTCAATCAAGGCGATAACCGCAGGGATAGCAGCGCTATCGCGAGGATTGTCAACGCAGAGTGAAGCAAAATGAACAGGAAGATAGGCGATAGTTAAAAGCTAAGTTTGTATAAATCATGCATTGAAAATCTACTGCAGATCTAAATAGTAGCAAACCGGTCGTTACACTACGTTTTTTGAATTCACCATAGTGGTGCTATGCCGAACGAATACAAATGGCCGGTATTTTGCTATTTACACACTCATCACGATTTCTATCGATCAATTTGGGTTGAAGAATATTTCGGGCAGGATAGTTTGATGGAAAATGGAGTGCCCACAGTGCAGCATATAGCCAAGGAACTGAACGTGTCGCCCAACTATCTGAGTGCTTTGTTGAAAACATTGACAGGACAGAGTACACTACAACATATCCATGAAAAACCGATAGAAAAAACAAAGCTGGAACTGACAACAAGCAACTTATCCATAAGCGAAATCGCTTATGGATCGGGCTTTGAGCACTCACGGTCATTCAGTAAGTTGTTCAAAACAAAAACAAGCCTTTCACCCTTGAAATACAGGCAGTCATTCAAGTAAAAAAACCAACCCGGTAATCAACATCGACACAAAACCCTTCAGAAAAAGCTAAAAATCAAATCATTAGCCCCCAAGGACTGTTTTCATTGTATTTTTTTTCAGACAAACCACTGAAATTCTTGCACTTACAGGAGTTATCACCCAATATTTAGCACTTATTCCAAGACCTCTTTCGTCCTGATATTTATACTGTTAACCCTTTGTTATCCTGCGGAAAAGGGGTGTTGTTAACCCTTTGTTACCTCTTTTTTCACGATTTTGGCCGTGAAAGTATTTGATTTGTAACAAGTAAATTTTGAACCACCATTATTTATTTTCATTCTTAAACCTAAACCAAATTACCTGTAGTAAATGGAATTGAACGTAGAGCGTATGAATATGAGAACTGAGGAGAAAATACGCTCGTGACATTTTATTCCAACGAAAGTAAGGCTGCCTTTTGCAGCTTTACTTTCTCACTTTCCTTTCGGAAACTTTGAAAAAAAAACGCATAAAAGTAATCTGACCTGAGAGGAAAAAACGATGTTTTCCGTAGAAAGAAGTTCAACCCGGATCATGCATTGGAAAATCTACTGCGAATCTAAATAGCTGCAAATCAGTTCTTGCACTAAGTTTGTTGGATTCACCATAGCGGTGCTATGCTAAATCCAATAAAACCCCCTAATTTATTGCTATTTATACAAATTTAGGTTTTAAATGTCGTATAAGATTCCGCTGGTCATTTTGTTTCAATCAAGGCGAGAACCGCAGGGATAGCAGCGCTATCCCGAGGATTGTCAACGCAGAGTGAAGCAAAATGAACAGGAAGATAGGCGATAGTTAAAAGCTAAGTTTGTATTAAACCCTCGTTATGAAGTTCTAACGCATGATCCGGGTTCAAAAGTACACGGATAAAAACGTTGTTGATTTGAGATCGATATTGGTCGGACATCGACATTGATTACAGAAACCAATTAGTGAAATAAAGTAGATAGTTGATTAATAGTAGTTTTAGTATTGTATGAGTGGTTTACCCAAAACAGGTTACGGCGCTACGGGGTGTTGCTCCTCATGGTGTTGTAGCCTGTTTATTTATGGTATCATCCGTCAAGGGAGCGGGCTTAGGGGCGCTGCATTCGGCTTAGTATAACAAAATATCATGATTTATAGCTTGCCTACGTTTCGGCTATGGACATTTACAGGCATTCATTGCCAAGCTCTACACCTTTATCACCGTATTTCCACATCCGCCCGTACAACTAAACCGTATTATGACGGTGCCGTTTCCTTGCTGATTTGATCCAAGTACTGTTTCAAAGACAGGTCTTCGGGCAAGTTCATTTTTGCCTTGGCCCTATTCCTGCCCATCTTTATAGCTCCGGTACCCACATGCATCAACTGTGCAGATTCCTTGAGGGACAAACTCAGTTTCACCAATATACAGTGCCTGATATCATTCTGGGACAATTCCGGGTGCAGGTTCCTGAGCGTCATGACCATACCGGGATACTGTGATTCCAAACGCTCGGAAAACACATCATCATTTGCCGTTTGGGTCAAAAAAGAGTTCAGCTCCTTTTCTGCTTCAAAAATCCGAGGCTGATTGTCCTGCTGAATCGCAGAGGTCAGTTTTTTCTTTATTTCGGAGAGTTCTCTCAACAGTTTGGCCTTACTGGCAGCCAAGGCCGTTAGCTCTGCTTCTCTTACTTCAATATGATTTTTAAGGATTTCCCTTTCATTGTTTTCCAACTCTTTGATTTTCTCCTTTGACCTGAAGTATTTGGAATAGATCCATATCAGTATAAATATCAATAATAAACAGGTGATGCCAAAAGAGAGAATGGCAATGTACTGTTTCTGTTTATTGTTCCTCAAAGAGAGTATCTTTTTTTCAGCTTCTATCTTCTCCTTTTCCCTTTGCTCATCGATAATTTTTGTCTTGATATCATAATAGTCGGTGAAAGCCCTTTGTTCCTTGACTCTCATACTATCAACTATGGCGCTTCTTTTTTGTAATTGAAGTGTAGCACTTCGATAGTCACCTTTTTGCTCGTACAGATCGGCCAAATAAACCAGCGCTTCCAACTGATTATAGTCGGTCATAGCGCGATGATAATCATCCTTGGTATTGATGGCCTTTTCCATAAAATGTATTGCATCATCGATATATCCTAACGTATCATAGGCGCGCGAAAGGTTATAATTATTAATCCTTAGTACCTCTGAATCAAATTTTTCCATATCTTCCATAATACTTAAACTGGAATCGATGACTTTATTGAATTTTCCTTGAAGAAAATAGTCATAATTGATACTGTTCTTGATGAAATAATAGGAAGAAGAGTCTCCACTTTCTCCAGCGATTTCCAGCGCTTTGAGATTGAGAGGATAACTTTTCTCTACATTATCCTTACATTGGTAGGCTGCTGCGAGTACACTGAGGGCACGTAACCTACTGACAGGTGGTATATTGATAGAATCTTGTACGAACGGGAGCAAGGTTTCGATGGCCCTGTCAAACTGCCGTTTGGTCATATAGGTATAGGCTAGGGCACTCTTCAGGTTCATGTTACTGGCCAGTTCTTCGGGGTCCAAGTATTTATAGGCTTTGTGGAATTCCTCCAGTGATTGTTCCACCATACCAAAATCGGTCATCATTCCAGCTCCCTTATCAAAAAAGAAATTATGGACGATGTTTTTGCTCATTTCTTCATATCCACGCATTTCAAATCGGTGGGCATAGTACATCATGCTGTCCAAGTTTTTTTTAAGACTGAAATATTTCATCAGCCTAGCATAGGATAACATCTCACCTTTTTTATAGTCATTGCTCAAAGAAGACTTCAATACTTTATGGTAGCTCCGGTAATTGACCTTGGAAGTATCTACAAAACGAATATCCAATATACTGTCCATTTCTTCAATCAGCATGGCGCCCTTACCTTGAGGATAAACCGAAAAGCCGCACAAAAACAGGAGAAAAGATAAATAGGATACTTCTAAACGCATTTTAAACAGTTTAACTGAAGTAGTTCAGACTTAATCTGACAGTTAGGATTAAATTTAAATGTCCAGTTTAAAGTTTAACCCTAATTACTGTC
>CANLOE010000093.1 GCA_947492745.1 uncultured Cyclobacteriaceae bacterium
ACTCCAGAAGAGTTTAGTAAAATCAATTATTCAAAATGTGCTTAACTTATTGTCCAGTTTTTTATTGCAATTCCACCGGTTTTATGGCTTACAAACCTTAACTAAACGACATTGATGATCCGGGTTTAAGAGAGGGGGCTTTTGTATCACTAAGGTGACGAAGCTACATAGTGTAAAGCTGCTGATTTTGAAGCAATCTATATTCGGAATAGGAAGGCTATTGATCATTTTGGGATTATACGAAATTACAAACACAAATTAGTGTAAATCACTTCATAAAGAAAAAGAGGCTGATTTTTCTGGTCAGCCTCTTTTTCTACTGGAACTCAAACTATTTTTATCGCTTCATGATTTTGTGTCTCGCCGTACCGATATGCAGTACATAGACGCCACTTTTCAGTATAGATACGTCTATTGTAGCTTCGTTATGCCCTTTTTTAACTTCCAAGGGAACAAACATTATAGGTTTGTCACTATTGGTTGCCGACAGTGGAAATATCCGTATGCTTTCGTTTCTCCCCCTTTCCGATTCAAAGGATAGGTTGAGTTCATCGGAAATAACAGGGTTCGGGTAGATCTGAATTGTACCTGATATATCCATGCCGCTACTAGTGTCATTGCAGGCTTCCGGTCTTGCCTTTATCGCCAATTGTTGTTTTTCGCTGTTTTCATTTTGCCAAGTGATAAAGGCGATATTACTCCCGGGTGACCGTTCTGTAGTGATAAAATTATCACCGGCTTTGGCTCTTCTCAGAGTTTTGGTACCATTGATCTCAAAGGTGTAGGATACATTGAACGGGTTCGGGTTACGTATTCTCCATCTCAGTTTGTTATCGGGGGAGATGGTACAAAGCGAGGTCAGCACTAGTGGGGCGATACCGATTCGCTTGATGGATTGTGTTACGGCCTTGTTGGCATTTAGGTAACCGAACCCCGTCTTGGTGTCATACCCTGTATCAAAACCCGGTGTCGCAGGATCGTCCATGTCTTCTGCTGTATTTCTTAACAGTCCTTTGATTTCTCCGGGAGTCAGGTCGGGATTGGCCTGTAACATTAGCGCGACTACCGCAGCGGCATTGGGCGATGCTGCGGAAGTACCGAAGAAGTTGGGTAAGTCATCGTTTTCGACCATCACACCACCAATTTCGTCATCCAGATCGAAGCCGAAAAAAGTATTGTTGATACCGTCGGTAGCGCAGATGTCAGGTTTTATCGTATTGGTAGGATTGCTTCTTCTGCTTCCATCGTTATTGATTCTGATAAGGGTACCACCTGTAGAGGAAAAACTATTAATGGTAGAAGCGGTATTTCCATTGAAGCCCTTGGCAGTGAAAAAGGCAACGGCCCCGACGGCTATACCCCGTTGGGCATTGGCATGTCCTATGATCGTACTGGATTGGGTGTCGAATTCGGCACTGGCGAACGATTCAAAGAAGTCTATCCATTTGATTCGCTGCGGATCCGGTCCGGAAACCTTTACTATCGCTAGGTCTACGGACCGTACGCTATCCGGAATAGAGATTTCTATGATTTCCACAGGGTTGTCGGTATTTGCTTCTGAGGCTTGAAAAATGAGGTCGCCCGTCTCAGCGTTAAAGAGGAAAAGGTCTAGGTTCGTTAGCAAACGAGGGTCGGTAGCACCTGGGCCATCGGTATAAAAGGGACTCGGCTGGTCCCATTGAAATGATAGGAGCAGGAAACTGTGATTATCTTCGATTTCAATACGCTGAAATACATCTTGATCGGGACCTTCATCGAAATCATGCATCTCCAGACTATCCACTATTGTGTTCCTATAATCACTTTCATAAGAATTGGCTCCACTATTGCCAGCTGAACTCAGGTAGACCACACCGCCTTTGACGACTTCGTCCACAGCTTGTGCAATGGCCCCGTTCTGAAAGAAGGGGGATTCGGGATAGCTTACATCATCCACGATGATGTCGGCACCATCTTTTGCCAATGCCCTAATGCCATCCGCAAAGTCAAAAAAACCATTGAAAGCAGAGTAAAAAGAGAACTCCGCTTTTGGCGCGATATCATGCATAAGCTCTATCATTCCTCTGCCTTCATCGTTCGGATTGTTACTAAGCCCTTCGGAAAGTACACGTACTGGGGTTGTATTGCCCAGCGGATTGCCCGGTCCTGGGAGGTCACCACTGGCGATACCCACTGCCGCATTGGTTTCCGAAAAGTCAAAACTTACGGAAAGGACTCCGATCTTAACACCCTCTCCGGTCAGGCCCAACCTGTTCCTGAACGTATTGACTCCTAAAGAACTTACCGCTTGACCCGTTACACTCCCGACATTGCTCAGGGGCCTACGCTCAAAACGTACACTTTCCAATTCCTTGCAGTTCTCCAACGCTTCCATTTGAGCAATGGGCAAGGTGAAGCTTACGGTATGCTTATAGGACTTCCGTACCTCTGCACCAAGTTGTTTCAGTTCTTTTTCGAGTTGCAATACACTTGTTTTACATCGAGCTAAAAGGAATACTTGGTCCTCTTTTATCATCATTCGATTGTAGTTCTGTGGCTTCTCTCCCTTCATCAGAAGCGAAAGTCCATGGGGTATCGGTGAGGGCCTTTTTTTTTGCCGGAGGGCAGCTTTTATAGATGCGATTCTGGGGTCTTCATTGGTAGAGTTTACTTGAGCCTCGGTCAACAAGACCCAGTGAAACAATACGCAAAAGAGAGCGATTTTCGAAATTAACGATTTTTTCATTTGATTGGGGGTATATGGTTAAAGGATAAAGCAAGTATAAGAGACTGTTTTGAAACGTGTCTTTTTCTTTCTTATGTGCTTCTTTTGGTGCCTGATTTCGTTGAAATTTCCGCTAGCTAGCGCGACATGCTATCTTTGTCAATGGCTCACGCGGCAGACCGGCCCCTTCACTGATAATGCCCTAGGGGCATTATTTTAACGCTCGGTCCTATCCAAAATAAGTGATGACAAATTCTAAAATAATATCTTCAAAACAGTCTCTAACTCTTCTTTCATTTTCCTTACTGAGAAGGAGATGGTTCAATTTGTACTTGCACCGTTTCCAGATTTCTTTGGTAATAGCCGGAATATTTATTTAACCCAAAATGTTCGTTGGAACTTCGTCATGAGGACTTAAATGGCAATAAATCAGGGCGTTTTCTTGGATTCAGCGTAGTACCGCTACGGTGAGTTCAAAAAACGCATTCATTTACTGATTTGAAGTCAGTTAAATCCGGAATAGATTTTCTAATGGACATTTTGGGTTTAAAGAAAGATGTTTTGGTTCAGAGGCTTAGGAACGGGTTATTTTTCCAAAAGAGCATGGTTATCTTAGTTTTTGGTATACCTTTAAATTTAGCTATTTTATTTATAATTGGAAGCTTTCTTTATTATGGAATTCGTCAATCTTTTGATAAATGTGTGAAGAACAAGACTTAATGGTTGATAATAGCCGTAGCGCATCATTAATGAAAGGATGTTGGACAGTTACACGGAGGCAGCATCTATAGTTGTCCCTATTTTCATTCTTGGTACCTAAAATGGTCAATAAGAGATTTTGTGATGAGAGTACGGGTTGCAATAAACAATCAGCAGTATATACCCAAATGTGATTTTTTCGGGAAAAGCTGAGGGTCATTGCAAAAGCACTGTTTCGCTCGTAACGGGCCTGGTGACCAATCCACGAAGGAAATTGTACCAATGCAGGATTTTTCCCTAGTTTACTGAATCCCGAATTTCCCATTTCACTTTTTCTTGAGTATAAGTGAGCAGTTCACTGCACTATCGAGGCGAGCCTATGTAGTGTAGGTCAGTTGATTTTGAAGCCGATTGTGTCCGTAACGGGAAAGCCTCCCGGAGATTTGGGCAAACGTACTATCCGTCATTAATTTCGATGGTATTTCCATAGTGTTGCTCTTGTTGAGCAGGCTATGAACAGGTTGCTAAGGTCTTGATCCGTGAAACAGTAAATATAAAGATTATCACAACATCATAAAACCATCAAAAAATAGCGAATCCCAGAGAAAAGTTATTTTTTTGTGAAAATACAATTTTACACCATGGATTTTCAACTAATAGCAAAGGATAAGGGCAGTAATGCTCGTGCCGGGGAGATTACAACGGCACATGGCACCATTAAAACGCCCATATTCATGCCTGTGGGTACTGCCGGTTCGGTGAAAGCAGTACATCAACGGGAGTTGCACAACGATATCGAAGCACAGATTATTCTGGGAAATACCTATCATCTGTTCATGAGACCTGGCCTGAGTGTTATCGAAAAAGCGGGAGGGCTTCATGGCTTCAATGGATGGGACAAGCCGATACTGACCGATAGCGGCGGTTATCAGGTTTATTCTTTGGCCGGTACCAGAAAGATAAAAGAGGAAGGGGTCTCCTTCCAGTCCCATATCGATGGATCAAAACACCTGTTCACTCCAGAGGGCGTGATGGATATCCAAAGGGTCATCGGTGCGGATATCATTATGGCCTTTGATGAGTGTACACCCTATCCCTGTGATTATGAGTATGCGAAAAAGTCCATGGAGATGACACATCGCTGGCTACAGCGCTGTTGCGACCGCTTTGATGCGACGGAAGGTCACTATGGTTATGAGCAGACACTCTTTCCTATCGTACAGGGAAGCACCTACAAAGACCTTAGGCAAAAATCGGCAGAAACCATTGCGGGATTTGGCCGTGAAGGCAACGCTATCGGTGGATTGTCCGTTGGTGAACCTGCGGAGATGATGTACGAAAGTACCGCTCTGGTCTGTGGTATTTTGCCCGAGGATAAGCCCCGTTACCTGATGGGAGTAGGCACACCGGCCAATATACTGGAGTGCATTGCCTTGGGAGTGGATATGTTCGATTGTGTTATGCCCACTCGAAATGCCCGCAACGGCACCTTGTTTACTTCCGAAGGTATTGTTAATATCAAGAACGAAAAATGGAAAGAGGACTTTGGCCCTATTGATGAGAATCTGAAGGGTTACGCCAGTAATTTCTACTCAAAAGCCTATTTGAGACACCTGATCATCAGCAAGGAAATTTTAGGCGCGCAAATTGCTTCTATACATAACTTGAGCTTTTACCTCTGGTTGGTACGTGAGGCAAGAGAGAAAATCGAAGCGGGTACTTTTGCTTCTTGGAAAGATGAAATGGTGGCCAAACTAACCCGTAAACTATAGGTTTCAAGATTGTTCATGCCCAATGGAATGAAATAATTACCCTTGTTCGGTTATTATCAGCAGGTCACTATACCGAGCCAATGACTGTATGTTGCCATACCCGATAGAAACAGAAAATTTATGAAACTATTTGATAGATATGTCCTTAAAAAATTTCTAAGCGCCTTTTTTTTCGTGGTACTTATCATACTTCTGGTCATCGTCATCATCGATATGGCAGAAAAGACGGAAAAATTCGCTAGGAACAATCTGGGGGCTATGGATGTCATGGGCTATTATCTCAATTTCATTCCATGGATAGCCAATCAGCTCACACCCATTATAGCCTTTATATCCACGGTATTTGTTACCGCTAAATTAGCCGGACATACTGAGATCATTGCCATATTGAGCAGCGGAGTTAGTTTCCAGCGGTTTCTTTTGCCCTATTTTTTGGGTGCTTTACTGATCGCCGGACTTTCTTTTTCACTCAATGGCTGGGTCATTCCCAAGTCCAATAAGGAAAGATTAGCTTTTGAACAGCAGTATTTCAACAAAGGGAAGTCAAATTTTTCCAAGCGTGATTTCCATATTCAGGTTTCTCCGAAGGTGTACTTGTACATGCGTAATTATGACAATCAGTCCTTGACAGGTTACCGCTTTACTTTGGAAGAAATCGTAGGGAAGAAAATGACCCAAAAACTATTTGCCAATAAAATAGTATGGAATGACTCTACAGAACTCTGGACCTTAAAGGACTGGCAGCTACGACTGATCAACGATAGTACCGAAATCGTCACTACGGGAGAAAGTTTGGATACTTTACTGGCCATAGGCCCTGATGAATTCGCCAACAAATACCGAGAATACGATGCGATGACGCTTACCGAACTCAATGAACATATCGACGTGCTGAAAATGCGGGGCGTGGATGGTATCGAATTCTATGAAGTCGAGAGATACCTCCGCTTTGCCTCTCCTTTTGCTATTTTGATTTTGACATTTATGGGGGTAATCGTATCCTCCAGAAAGACCCGTGGTGGTGCGGGTTTTCAAATTGCATTGGGCTTTCTGCTTTCTTTTATCTTCCTATTGTTTTTCATGATGACCAAGACCATCGCTGAGGCGGGTTCCATGCCGCCCTTACTGGCAGTTTGGGTTCCGAATATCGTTTTTGGAGTCATAAGTATTGTCTTATATAAGACGGTTCCTCGATGACGTCCATTACCAAGGATTACCTCAAGTTGCATTTCATTGTGTTGATATGGGGGTTTACGGCCATTCTGGGCAATTTGATATCCCTACCTCCCGTGGAACTTGTGTTCTACAGGACATTGATAGCCACGCTGGCTTTGTTGCCTTTTTTTTTCAACAAATGGCACTATCTTAGAGTGGGGGCGAGGCCCTTGATGAAAATGTTGGGCATAGGCGTACTTATCGGTATGCACTGGGTATTGTTCTTCGCTTCCGCTAAGGTATCGACAGCTTCTGTATGCTTGGCAGGTATGGCTACCTGTTCGCTATGGACCAGCTTTATCGAACCCTTGCTGGCACGACGGAAAATACGTGTGTTCGAAGTGGGCTTGGGACTGGTCATCATGTGTGGGTTGTTCATTGTCTTCAAAGCGGAGTTCGATCATGCCCTAGGGCTTTCACTGGCTTTGATATCTGCTTTTTTCGCAGCTTTCTTCTCTGTGCTGAATGGGCGTATCAGTCATCGCCATAATCCTTATGTGATTACATTTTATGAGATGGCCAGTGCCTGTGCGACAACGGTACTGTTACTGCCCGTATACCACTGGTCTATCATGGAGCAGTGGCAAGGGATCTTGCTGCCATTACCCATAGATTGGTTGTATATTTTTGTTCTGGCGTTGATTTGTACTGTCTATGCTTTTTCCATCTCTGTAGAATTGATGCAGCGCTTGTCTGTATTTGCGATTAACCTGACTATCAATTTAGAGCCTATCTATGGGATGCTATTGGCTATACTTATCTTTAAAGATAAAGAAGAGATGCACGGAGAGTTTTATGTTGGGATGGCCATCATACTGATGGCAGTGCTTTCCTATCCGCTGTTCAACAGATATCTGAAGCGTAAGGCCATGCCTATGGATAAGCTTAGATGAACCTCCTACAGTTGTTGGGTCCTGGTCAATCGGTAAAAGTTGTAGCGAAAGACTATGACTTATACTCCAGAAAAAATGTTGCCTAGACACAAAGGGATGACCATTACCACGTTTGGTGGATAGGTCATTGGTAGAATGGTCATTAGGGTTCATGTCTCCGTAATTCTCGGGATTTCCATGCGTCCCATTTGTCCCGAATCAATTGCATTTTTGATATAAACCCAAAATGTTCGTTGGAACTTCGTCATGAGGACTTAAATGACAATACATCAGTGCGTTTTCTTGGATTCAGCGTAGCACCGCTACGGAGAATTCGAAAAACGCATTCACTTTACCGATCTGCAGCTATTTAATACAAACTTAGCTTTCAAATATCGCCTATCTTCCTGTTCATTTTGCTTCACTCTGCGTTGACAATCCTCGGGATAGCGCTGCTATTCCTGCGGTTCTCGCCTTGATTGAAACAAAATGACCAGCGGAACCTTATACGACATTTAAAACCTAAATTTGTATAAGTCCGTAATAGAAGGGCTAATGCATGATCTGGGTTTAAGCCCAGAATAGAAGGGCTAGCGCATGATCTGGGTTGAACCCAAATTGATGGATAGAAATCGTGATGAGCGTATAAATAGCAAAATACTGGCCATTTGTATTCGTTCGGCATAGCACCGCTATGGTGAATGAAGATCGGTGGGCAAAGCTTCCGATATGAAGCTATTTATGCGCGGAATAGGTTCTCTATTGATCATTTTGGGTTGAATTTGAGTTTGTATAATTCATGACCCATCAGTACTTATCTGGGGAAATAGCAGCTATAGCACTTCTTCGGCTTTTTGGATTACGTTCTTCAGATAGGTAGAGATAAAGTTTTCCATTCTTTGCTCTTGTCCCTTCGTGAACATGTACATACAGGCATCGTTCACATAATCCATATAGTTCATATGTAAATCCCTAGTACCGCACGATACTGTACGTAAGGAAGGGCAACCACCATTGGACTTGAGCTGGGAAGGGGTATCCGCTACGTCATCGTCCTGATTACAGGTTTTCCCATCACCGCCCCATATATGACGGAGAAGCAGATAGTGTCCCATCTCATGAGTCAGGGTCCTTCCTCCATTATAAGGTGACCTTGCGCTTACTTCTGCGCAACCGCGTCCATTGCTGAAGGCCTGGTCATCAATAACGACACCATCACCATCTCCAAAGCCGCCTACAGGTGCAAAACCCAATATACTATCGAGGTTGGTTACATATATGTTAATGTATCCTTTCCATTCTGGAACAGAGTTTGAGTAGAACTGATTCACGGTGATAGCAGGTTCGCCCTCTTCCAGGTCAAACCCTCTTGGGTGATTTTTGGTTGCTATTTGAAATTCAAAACAAACGCTTCCGTTTTTTACTGCGGGAAAAAAGAGGGAGGTACCGTCTGTCCAACTACCAATATCATCATTCTTTCCTTGAAAATCATCGTTTAGCGTCTGTATCTGTCTTTTGGCAAGATTTACTAGACAAGTTTTGTCGTAGTTTTTTTCTATTCGCATATAATGCACAGCGACGGGTAATGCTGTAGGGGTGGTACAGGGGGTTTCCATTTGGCGCCTGTCGAGTGTTATCTTTTTGAAGTGTTCATTTCTTTCTTTTACGGCCATTCTTTTTTCGGGATTACCCTGTAGTAAACGATCCATATACGCGCTCGACCCACATCGGGAAATGTCCGATTGAAAATGATGTTCACTACTGTTTACCGGAGCAATTTGTTCTTCAAGCTCTTGGACATTTTCAGTACAAGAGTAGGACAGGGTCCCGAGTACTATTGCCGTTATTAAATTTTTGAATTGGGTTTTCATTGTTTTTTTGATTTTTAGTTAATGGTGTTGATTACAATGTTTTACAAACATCTCTATTCTGGACTGTAATGTCCAATGGAATCCGACCAAAACCACTAATCAACCATCAGTTAACGGAAATTAACTTTTAACAGTAATGGAACTTGTGATATATGCAGCAATATGATATAAATTTTGCTAATGGTGTGTTTTTTGGTCTTTTTTGTTGAGATTTATTCAAAAAAAGTGCTTTTGTTTGAATTTCAATGAATTAGATGAACTCGATTGCAAAGAGACCTTTACAGTGTCGGGCTTTACGGTTCAAACTGCTTATTTTGCCTTGGAGACTGTTTTATGCTGAAAGAAAAGTTTTTTGGGAAAATGTTCCTGGACACAAAGGGGTGGCTATTACCAAGTTTGCTGGATAAGTTATTGGTAAAATGGTCATTAGGGTTCATGTCTCCGTAATTCTCGGGATTTTCATGTGTCCCATTTGCCCCGAATCAATTGCATTTTTGATATAAATACTGCATTGAATGGTACAACAATAACCTTCCTATTCCGCACATAAATTGCTTCAAAATCAGCCGTTTTGCGCTATGCAGGTTCATCACCCTAACAATACGCTAGGCTTCCTCTCTTAAATCGTTGATTGTATTGCTCTTTATACCCTTATAACATAATCCTGGATCATGCATTGGAAAATCTACTGCGGATCTAAATAGCTGCAAACCGGTCGTTACACTACGTTTTATTGAATTCACCACAGCGATGCTGTGCTAAATCCAATAAAAATCCCTTATTTATTGCTATTTATACTCAAGAAAAAGTGAAATGGGAAATTTGGGGTCCGGCAAATTATGGGAAAATCCTGCATTGGTACAATCGTCATTGGTAGATCGGTCATTAGGGTTTTTCCGCGCGGAACAGTGCTTTCGCAATGATTTTAGGTCTTTCCCGAATCAATTGCGTCTGGGTATAAACCCTCGTTACGAAGTCCTAACACATGATCCGGGTTGAAACCTTTGCGACGCGATAGGCTGTCCCTATGGAACTATACCCGAGGCATTCCTATCAGGGACATTTTCTTTACGCATAGTCCTATCCAAAATAAGTGATAACAAATTTTAAACTCAAAATGATCAATAGAGAACCTATTCCGCGCATAAATAGCTTCCTACCGGAAGCTTTGCCCACCGGTCTCCATTCACCATAGCGGTGCTATGCCGAACGAATCCAAATGGCCGGTATTTTGCTATGTATACGCTCATCACGATTTCTATCGATCGATTTGGGTTAAAATCACATAACAGTTGCTTAGCGTGCTAAGTGCAGGTAGTTAGTGGGGCACTTATACAAGTGTTCCCTGCCAAATGCTACAATGGGGAAACGAAAGTATAAAACCGGGCGGGATATCTCCTTCAAAGATTCCGTACACCGCAGCTCCGGAGCCTGACATACTGGCGTATACTGCTCCAAGTTCATACAGCGATGATTTTGTATGGGCGATACTTGGATGAACCTTGAAGACACCTTCTTCAAAATCGTTTTTCAGATAGTATTTCCACTCTTTTAGCGGCAGAGACTCGATAATCGAGCGGATGTTTTTTTCAGGTATACGAGGCCTTATATTACTATAAGCTTCTGCCGTAGATACATGGATGGGAGGCATGACAAGTACGATACTCTTTCCTTGTAGTGAGGTGCTTATTTCTTCAAATTCGGTACCTCTTCCTTTGGCAAGTACTGCTTTGTTCTCAATGAAAAAGGGGCAGTCGCTCCCCAGTTGTGCGGCATAGGACTCCAGTTCTGTAGTGCTAAGGCCCAGTGCATGCAGCTCATTGAGTGCTTTTAACGTAAAAGCCCCATCGGCCGAGCCACCTCCCAACCCCGCACCTATAGGGATATGCTTGTGCAAATGAATGTGTACAGCAGGAAGGTCGAAATCTTGAGAGAGTATTCGATAGGCTTTCAAACAGAGATTTTGCGATGCATCTCCGGGAATGTCGATGCCCGAGCTGCTGAATTTCAGTAGTTTACTCGGGATGATTTCCAAGATTTCTCGCCAGGCCACGGGGTAGAAGCAGGACTCTAGGTCATGGTATCCGTCAGGTCTTTTAGCGAGGATGTTAAGTCCCAGATTGATTTTAGCGTTGGGGAAGTAGACCATGGCAGCGATAAAATAGAATAGGACTTTTCCCTTAGGTACTCGGCCTAAGGGAAAAGATAGGCTTATTTGTTTTTGGACAACTCTTCTACCAGTTCTTCGGTGATACCCGAAGCGCAGAAACCACCATCATGCATTAGGTTCTGCATGGTGACCATACGTGTGAAATCGGAGAACATCATCACGATATAGTTGGCACAGTCTTCGGCACTGGCATTGCCCAAGGGCGACATCTTATTGGCATAGTCGAAAAATACATCAAAGCCCGTTACGCCACTGCCCGCAGTAGTCATGGTCGGTGACTGTGATATGGTGTTGACCCTTACATTTTTCGATTTGGCAAAGCGATATCCATAGCTTCTGGCGATGGACTCCAGAACGGCCTTGGCCTGTGCCATGTCGGAGTAGTCGGGGAAGGTACGCTGTGCGGCGATGTAGCTTAGGGCCAAAACAGAACCCCATTCGTTCATCGCATCGGTCTTTTCTGCTGTTTGCAGTACTTTGTGGAAAGAAATGCCCGATATGTCCAAGGTCTTTAAAAACCAATCATAGTTGAGGTTCCCGTAGTCACGGCTCTTTCTCACATTGGGACTCATACCAATGGAGTGCAGGACGAAGTCAAGCTTTCCTCCCAGGACTTCCTGTGATTTCTCGAACAGGTTGGTCAGGTCCTCTACAGAAGTAGCATCAGCGGGAATGATCTCGGCATTACAACTATCCGCCAATTCTTTTATCTTGCCCATACGCAGGGCAATGGGGGCGTTGGTCAGAACAAATTCTGCCCCTTCTTCTTTTGCTTTCTGAGCTGTTTTCCAAGCAATGGAGTTCTCGTCCAAAGCCCCAAAAATGATTCCTTTTTTACCTTTTAATAAGTTATAGGCCATTTGTTTACTATGTTTTTAGGTTTGTGTCCCTCCGGTGGTAGGAGTAATCAGCTACAATAATACAAAAAAAGATGATCAACACAGATCTCGTGGACAAGGCCGGCCCTATTTGGTGTTGGCCCGCCTATTTTCCACTTGCTTTTTATAGCCTATATACGCTATCGGTTTATCTTGAGAAGTAGTGATTTGGACTTTTTGTCTTGTACTGAGAATTTTGGCTTTTTTGCCCTGATGAAGGCTTTTTTCCCTTGCAGGTCCGAAGCTGCGGAACTTAAAAAAGACAAAATAAGGCTGTTATACTCAAGAAAAAATGAAATAGGCAACCTTATAGGTAATGGCCATGGGGAAAATCCGTATCGTATTGAATCGCTACGGGTAGATCTGTCATCGGGACCTTTGGAAAATAGTGGCACTTAAGCCCAGGGCATGCATTGGAAAATCTACTGCGGGTCTAATACAAACTTAGCTTTTAACTATCGCCTATCTTCCTGTTCATTTTGCTTCACTCTGCGTGGACAATCCTCGCGATAGCGCTGCTATCCCTGCGGTTATCGCCTTGATTGAAACCAAAATAACCCGCGCAATCTTATACGACATTTAAAACCCAAATTTGTATAAATAGCTGCAAATCAATCGCTGCACTACGTTTTTTGAAGTCACCATAGCGATGCCCTGTCAAATCCAATAAAACTCACTGATTTATTGTTATTTGAACCCTCGCTACGAAGTTCCAACGCATGATCCTGGTTAAGTCTACAAACTACCTTGACCCAAATCAATTGCATTTGGGTATAAATGTGAAATTTGCAGCCGAAAGAAGGAGTCTGAACCATTTGCTTGGCTGAGCCGGCGAAGGTCGGGGGACTATCGCAAGCTGAGTTTGAGCCGGTCCATAGGCAAAAAAAGATATTGATTTTTCGATATGAGTCTACAAAAGTGTAATTTAGGACAACCTCGGAAATTTGGGCCAAGCGATATCAGTAGAGAGTTCACGGATGATTTTAGGATAAATAGTATAGCAGATGTCAATGTCACTGAGAGAATGCGTGGAAGTTTATACCGACCTGAGCGAAAAAGAATGGGGACAGCTAAGGGATAAGTTTATAAAAAAAAGTCCCGGAAAAATACCTGCTCGTGGGGGAGGGGCAGGTTTGTCATGATATTTTTTTCATGGCAAAAGGCTGTGCGCGATTGTATTACCTAAAAGACGGCGTAGAAATAACCGGCTTTTTTTTTACCGAAGGCATGTTCCTGAATGCTTTTCAGAGTTTTCTGACCCGTAGCCCGAGTCGGCAGATCATAGAGACCTTGGAACCTTGCGAACTATTGTGTTTGAGCTATGAACGCTTGGAAGAACTGTATCGCGAACTTCCCGTCACCCACGTGCTGATGCGCAAGATGTTAGAGGAGCGCTTTATCTCGGCACAGTCATTGGTAAGCTCCTTTATCATGGACAGCCCGGAAGAACGCTATCTGAAAATGCTCCATGCCCATCCGGAGATACTTCGTCGTATACCACAACACATGTTGGCTACCTTTTTGGGCATTACACCTGTATCTCTAAGTAGGATACGCAAGCGCATTCTGAAAAAATGAATGCAGATGCTCCGTTCTTATCTTTTGTTAATGGTCCATAAGTGCCTTTCAGTTAGCTTTGTACTTATAGAACAGAACATATTGTCATGAAAGAGATCTTTACCGAAATTATCATTCAGGCCCCTAAGGAGCGCGTCTGGGAAATACTTACCCGTTTTGAGGCCTATCCTCAGTGGAACCCATTTATCGTCAAAGCCGAAGGTAGGGCGAAGCCCGGTGACAGACTTAATATAAGTATACAGCTTCGGGACAAGTTGAATCATTTCAGGCCTAAGATTAGCTCATTGCAGAAAGGAGAGGCTTTCGAATGGCTGGGAAGCCTGCCCTTGGGCCTGTTCAAGGGAAATCACTATTTCAAACTAGAGAGCTTGGACGATGGACGGGTCAAATTAAAACATGGCGAACGCTTTTCGGGACTGTTGAGCGGCTATATCCTGAAAAAAGTAGGGGAGGATACCAAAGCCGGGTTCATCGCCATGAACGAGGCCCTGAAGAAGAGGGTAGAGCAGAGAGAAATGATGTGAAAGGGGAGTGGGCATGAAGGAACAAATGATGGAACACATCAGGGCACTTGCGGAAGCTGTCAAGAATACCGTTAACGAACCCCCTAGCTCAGAAACCATGGCCTATTACAGATGAAATTCAGTACTCCATCAACATGCTCCGGAATTCACTCTTTTTGAGACCCGAAGGTAGGCCATCGTTATATAATAATTCGATTAGCTTGATATCTATGGTATCATAAGGTAGGTTCCAATATATTTGATCTTCCTGGAATATGCTTTTGGGATAAGTATAGGAGTCGAAAAACAGCCCCATGCACTGGGTCAGTTCTTCCCTTATCAGATGATTTCTATAGTCCCGTTCAAGTATTCCCTTATTTATGACAATCGTAGCCGACCTCAAAGACCTCAACCACCTGTTATAGGAAAACCCCGCAAACTTCATATCGGCCAATCGGTGGTTCACCACCTTAAAATCCCTTTGCCTCAAAAAATGAACCTCTATGTTTGGATTTTCAGCAACAATACTCAAATCTATAGGCTCGATGATAGCGTTCAGTTCTCTTACTACCCGGACTGCGTAGAGGGAGTCTTCTTTGTCATAGTCACCGTTCAGTCTTATCTTTACGTTTCCGGTCCATTTCAAAAGACGATCGGTATGGCCTTTTTCAACATCATTTCCATAGGCCGTATCCATAAAATACTGAAGCTCCGCCATCGAATACTTTTCTCTAATGCTCTCGGCAACCTCCTTTTCTAAGGAGACATTGAGCTGAAAAAAAATGTACATAAGGGAGGCCACCAAGAAGGTTGCCCCCGTAATCATAACTTTTCCTGTCATGCGATATTCGATGGGTTGTGTTCACCGCAAATTTCGGGCCTTGTATCAGTGGTCACCCCTGTTGTTCTTGGACCACTTCCGCTCTGACAGTGCCACCATGAGTAGTAATCCCCAACTTCATGAACGGTTTCGGCAATAGTGACAGTAACCGTGACGGTACGGATCCAACCCCCTTTTACCGTTGCGCCCGATTCACTTTCCATTGATGTGACGAAACTTTCGACCTTCAATTGTTCAATTTTTAACTTGTTTTTGCTCGTTTTTATAATATCAATGGCTTAGTTGATCTATAGATTCTGCTTAAAGCCATTGCAGAACTTCCAGACCTGTGACATCGGACTTCCTACTTTCACTTTCCTGTTCCTTGAAATCTGCATGCTACGGTATATCAAATAATAGGGATTTTCGTTTTTATTGACTTTCAATCGGACATGTTTTTCAACGCTATAAAACCCTTTATCCTTGCCAGCTTCCACAGGGTATTTGATATTGATGGTTCAATATTTTTTATATGCTTTTAAAGAATGAATTGAATTACATGGCAAAAGAATGATTTTATTGGCTTTATGTCAAGTATTAGTTTGAAATACTGGGTGATATTTTATGTATCATGTTATCTGATATGATCCGCTGTGCGGGCATGAATAATGGACACTCACGAAAAAGCAAAATGGGAAACCGCCCCGATCGGGAAGCTGGTCTATACCACCAATAGCGTGGAGGGCTACCACCGCCAAGTGCGAAAGGTGAGCGGAACAAAAGGAGTATTTACCTCTGGTATGGCCCTGATGAAGCTCATCTATCTGGCCACAAAGAACATCGAAGGGGAATGGACATCGGCCCTACAGAACGGGAGCTTGGTCGTTCAGCAGTTAACGATTATACTCAAGAAATAGTGAAATGGGAAATCCAGGGTCCGGAAAACTAGGGGGAAATCCTACATTGGTGAAATTTCATTAGCGGATTGGTCATTAGGGCCGTTCCGGACGGAACAGTACTTTCGCAATGATTTTCAATCTGTCCCAAAACAATTGCGTTTGGGTATAATACAAATTTGGGTTTAACGCAATAGGTGTTAAATCGTTGTTTTGTAGTAGTATAGCTTTCTGTTATTAGGGTGTGAAAATATGAATATAGCGAAGATGTAGCGGTAAATACTACATCCTCGATACGATGATACGTAGGTACTTACTAGTTATTCAATACGGGGTTTGAAGTAGGTGCCTTTTCTGCCTGCTTGATGTCCGAGAACCTTCTTGAATACTTTCTACCGTTTAAAAACTGTCCAATAAAAGTAGTCCTAACAAAAAGATGATAGCTTGCAAAACATATCATCAAGGTAACTGTCATTACGAACAGAAACTTCAAAGTAGGGTGAAGTGGCCATTCGGCGATGGCACCCGGAAGGACAGCAGTAAACATCAAGTGTGCCAGATAGACCCAGTAGGAAGCATCCGAGATATAGCGCATTAAAGCGGAGTGCTTACTTCCATAACGGATAAACAGACCTGTAATCCCAAATATCAGCAACCAGACCAACAGTGCGCTTGCGAACATCCTCGCTGTCTCGTCCATAAGCTTATTCATTAAGAATATACCAAAAAACACGAATATCCCTGAAATCATACAGGCCCAGTCAAAACGTGTGAAACTACCCAGTAGATGCTTGGATTTGAATAATACCCATCCTACAATATAGAAGAAGAAATAGAATGCAAAGGTATTGATGTCGGGAATCAGAGAAAATGAGGTGTCTACTTTACTGGCACCCATAAAGAGGTATATCAGACTTGAACAACTCGCAAAAACCAATATTCGTAGTATCGGTCTTTCAAACACCCATTCAAAGCCCTGAGATATCTTTCCGGATATTTGAGGGATTTTTTTCATGAGCAGGGCCAATAGGACAGAAACCCCCGTAATCATGACCAGATAGTATAAAAACCAAAGATGAAAGGTCTTATCGGGAATATACATGGATATAGAGGAAAGAAGTGACAGTACTGTTTCAAAGGCATTTTCATCGCCCTCGAAGACACGCTGACTGTAGGTGAAAGCAGCATTGATCAGTGGAGTAAGGATAAACAGGAAAACGATAAGAGGGTAAATAATCCTGGAAACCCTGTTTTTGACCATTTTTTGTACTCCCCTTTCATAAAATAACATAGCCCCGAAAAAACCCGCCACAAGAAAAAAGAGGGGCATTCTAAAGAAGTGTATGAAAATCAATATAACATCATTGGACAGGTGAGTAGAATTCGTAGCCTTTAGCGGCCATGAACTACTATAATCCAAGACAGCGTAAGATATAGCGGAGTGGATGACCAATCCCAATAACATCATGATAGCTCGTAGAGAATCCAGTGAGTGTATACGCTCGATTTTTCGAGGGAGGGTTTGTGCTTTCATAGGGTAGGTTAATTACTATTTGAAATAATATCTCAAGTAAACGTTACTTCATGATTTTTCGTTCTACCTGGATAAAGCCGCTAAGTACGATATTATTTGCTTTCAAGTAAGTTTTTCCAAACAAATATCGAAAAGATAGAATCGCTTTGGAAGATAACATAAAAAAGGCTTGATTGAAGGTGGCTTGCGTCCACACTTATCCCTTTCAAAATCCTATGATGAAACTAAGTTTTGGTTATAATCAAAGCAATGATGATGAGGTTGTTGTGGGTTTTAAATCAAAGTAGATTCAGGGTTCGTATCGACAGCCGTAAATCATATAAAATGCTCAATTTAAGTTCTTCTGGCTTACCTATTTATAGTACATGGTCATGTACTATAATAAGCTCATTTGTGAAATTAATATACAGACTTATATACTTAGCTATACCAATGATTTTAACCCAAATTAATCAATAGGATTTCGTGATGAGAGTATAAAGTGTAATAAAATCAGTGGTTTAGGAGAGGAGGTTTGATGTATCACTAAGGTGACGCACCTGCGTAGCGTAAGACTACTGATTTTGAAGCAATTTATGTTCGGAATAGAAAGGCTATTGATTATTTTGGATTTAACCCGGATCATGCGTTGGGACTTCGTAACGAGGGTTTAAATAGCAATAAATCAGGGGGTCTTATTGGATTTAGCATAGCACCGCTTACAGTACACGACAATAAATACGAAACTTCAGTGTTTGTATTTGAAAAAGGGCTTCGACCGGTTTGCAGCTATTTAGATCCGCAGTAGATTTTCCAATGCATGATTCGAGTTAAAAAGCTATCAGCTCATCAGCTTGTGCGTCCAACAGCTCCATGTATACCGCATTGGTGATCTGCCCCTCTTTAAAGTGCTGGTTGATACCCGCTAGCCGAGGTTTCTGCGCTAGTACATGCATACCGCAGTAATTGAAAATATCGGTAAGATGACTGAGTGCGGGTCCTGCTCCTTGTACCCCCGCAGACAAGCCCACAAGAGCACACTTTTTATTTGTAAAAGTATCAGGATACTGTAGACCATCAATAAATGCCTTGAGTACACCTGGAAAAGAGCCGTTGTATTCGGGTACGACGAACACAAATTTTTTTTGCGATAGCATTTTCTGTCGATAGGTGTCCAGTCCCGGGTGTTTTCCTGCATTTTCATACAAAGCACTGAAAATAAAATCATGTGGCAAGTTGGCCAAATCGATAATATCAGCGTCGATACCTTTTCCTTGGAGGATATTCTGATAAATGAGGCTTATTTTTTTGGATAAAGATCCTTTGCGGTTTGTGCTGCTAATGATAGAAATCATAGTGGGCGAAAGATAGATTTAGAAAATAGTGTTTTTGATTATGTTTACTTTATCAACGAATGACCGTATATAGCAGCAGTTCAAAAACTTCCGATAAGTACAGTGAAACTGCAAAACCCTCAACCTTATGACAAAAGGCCATGTGCCGAAGTAAAGAAAGGTCCTTTGCTTTCCAGTAGGTTATTGACGGGTATCCTACGATTTGTCATAAAAGGAGATTTTATCAAATCAAGTAAAAACACCAAGGCCGATTACGATTACCGAAGATTTGATATCCTTATGATCAATTCGAATAATGCTGCAATAATCTATATTTCTTCGAACATTGACAATCATTTTCGAATTACATTGTGGGTTTTAATTCAAAAGGATATCTTGACCTTTATTAAAACTATTAATTTTCTTTAGATCAATGATAAAGTTTATTACCGGTATACTACTAATTCTTTTCAATGCTTCGATAATCATGGCACAAGACTATACAATCGCTAACGATACACCTGCTTTCCGGAAAATTCCCGAATATCCCGAAAATTATACGGCAACTACTGTTATGGCCCGAATGATCGACGGTCTTGGGTTCAGGTATTATTGGGCGACAGAAGGCCTAAGTAAAAGTGACCTGAATTATTTGCCCAGTGAAAATGCAAGGACCTGTGGAGAAACACTAGATCATATATATGACCTGAGTGCCTTGATATGGGAAGTAGCACAGCAAAAGACAATCGATAGAGACCGTCCAAAGAGTACTGGATTGACTTTTGAGCAAAAAAGAAATAAAACGTTGTACTTTTTGAAAGAAGCCCGTAACCTGATAATAAAGATGGAACCCGAAGCTTTAGAGAAAATTGAACTGACCTTTCAGAGTGGCGATGCTACCTCTTCCTTCCCTTTATGGCACCTGATCAATGGGCCGATAACGGATGCCATTTGGCATGTCGGTCAAGTGGTCACTTTCCGACGTACTACCGACAACCCCTTCAATAGTAAAGTAAGTGTGTTTCACGGCAAATTGTTTGAATGACAAAAAAGGCTGTCCTTTGTTGGGGACAGCCTTTCATCATTATAAATAAAATTTGCACCCTTATTTTAGAGTGATGGGGGTTTCTGTAAATGTTTTGTCCCAGCCTATTTTCAAATGGACCAGATTGGGGCTTTTTTCATAAAGAACTATGGACAAGGCTTCTATCTCTTTGTCGCTGGTCTGTGTAGGTACCGATACGCTGGCAACATCCTTGGCAGCGTCATAAGTGTAATTGCCCCAGCCATCATTATAGGTGTTTAATTTCAAAGTCCATTCTTTCGCTGTAGGTATAGCGATAAGGCTATATCTTCCTGCGGGAACATCGGTACTGCCAAATTTCACATCGCTCATAAAAAGGACTTCGGTGGATTCATTGGCACCGATTCTCCAAGGTTCACCATATTTTAAAAGTTTGCCGAATATATCTCTCCCTTTTTTCTGTGGTCGAGAATACAGAACCCTTATTTTTGGAGTCAGTGCCTTTTTGTCAGCATCAGTTTTGGCAAAAGCACGTTTAGCAGCATTTTGAGGGTAATAGGCAGCATCAAGCACACTTTTGTCCATTTTCTCAAACTCTTGTGCATAAGAGGTGCCCATAGCAGCTACCAATGCAATCATTACTAGGATTTTTTTCATTGTGGGTAATTTATAGGTTTGTAAATGGTATTTAATACAAACTTAGCTTTTAAAATCGTCTATCTTCCTGTTCATTTAGCTCCACTCTGCGTTGACCATCCTCGGGATAGCACTGCTATCCCTGCGGTTATCGCCTTGATTGAAAAAAAATGACCCGTCGGAATCTTATACGACATTTGAAACCCAAATTTGTGTAATAAATCACTTCTAAGTATGGGACTGTTTTGGCAGTTATTATTTTAGAATTTGTTATCGCTTATTTTGAGTATGACCGAGCAGTAAGAAAATGTCCTTGAAGACATTTTTAGCAAAAGCGCCAGCCTCCCGCGTGAGCATCATTGACAATGATAGCAGCGCTATCTGTAGAAATTTCAACAAGATGATGCATCATAGGAAATATAAGTATATGAGTAAACAAAAAACACACCTTAAAACAGTACAGAAGATCGTGATAAACTTTCTAACGCAGAATATGGGTTAAAGATAGAACAAAGCTGTTATCTCTATTGGGAATTTTGATGAAAAATGAAAATTGTCGTATCCGCAACATTTTTTACAGGTCGTAAGATAATGACCCCCACTATCTAACCGTTTTGTATAGCGGTAGAGGAACACAGGGCCAATCTACTTCTTATATAAGGTCAGTATAACGGTGTTGTCAACGATAGGATACCTCACGCTGCCCTGATCGCTTGGAGTTCCACCTTCTCCACTGCTCGTAGACAATGATAGCGATTACGCTCAGCCCGAACAAAGGGAGTAGTAAGCACATAATCAGTACTATACTATAAATCCCATAGCTGAGGGAATGGTTTTTATCTCTAGCCGTTGATTGGGAAGAAGCACCCCTCTTCAATGTATAGGCAATAATGGCCGAAGTACTTAATCCAAGTAGCGCAACCGCAACAATCAGCATCAATGTCCAGTTCCAAGTGCCGAACTGCCCTTGATGAAAAGCCATGGCCCACATTCTTCCGCGCATCAGTATGCCTACATCGCTCCAGTTCGATACGCTCAGTACCTCACCCGAATAGCTATCGATGTGGATGGTCTTTTGTAGGGAATGATCGGGATGATAAGTGTTGTGGATGCTGAACACCCCATCTTCGGATTTGGGAAAAGACAGCTTTACTTCCCCTTTTAAATTCAACCTATCAGCTTCGGAGACTATCGCATCCAAGGGGATAGGTTCCCCCTGGGCTAAAGAGTTGATTCCTCTTCCCTGCCAAGCTTTCGGAAATCCCGTATCGGTCTTTTTCTGTACCCATTTGAAGTTGTTCCCAAACACATCGGTCCAGGGCATACCACCTGCCAGTACCAATAATAAGAGTAAGGAAAACCAGAAACTCCCAACCTTATGTAGGTCTCGATAAAATACATCCTTTTTCCCACGACGGATACGGAATAATTGTTTCCAGCCTTTCTTTTGCCTCGGAAAGGACAGAAAGATACCCGTGATGATCAATACGATCATCCAGCTTCCGATAAGTTCGACCAGTTTGGTACCGACACTCCCCAGTAATAGCTCTCCATGTAATTTGCGGACCAAGAACATGTCCGTATCTTTCGTTCGTACCTGCCCGGAAACCTTACCCGTATATGGATTGACAAATAGACTGGACTTGCCGGAAAACCGACCTGCGGTAAACTCCGTAGCCTCGCTGGGAGAAGTGGGCAGTACCATGCCATTTACTTTATCACCCCACTCTTTACGAGCCACATCCCATTGTTCTTGATAGGACAGCCTTTCCTTTCCGATGCTTACCGTTCTTATAGAATCCTGAAGTGGAGCCTCATACTGATCTTTGAACAGATAGATAATGCCCGTCAATGCTAAAATGAAAATGATGGGAAAGGAGACCAGCCCCCCGATAAAATGCCACTTCCATAGCCAATTATAAATAGTGTTTTTTTTCATGTGTTTTGTTGCTTGTTTCGGAATCATACTCGATTGTCATTAGGAAATTGATGTGGTTTGAGCCTTAAGTGAGAGCCCCAAGAGTAGTATTTAATGACTGTCGAAGTGATAGGCCAGACCTACCTGATAAGTTCTCGGAATACCCAAAGTGTAAGTCGTACCAAACCGGGAAGCGTTGGCCCTAGGGGACCATAGTTTATCAGCGAGATTCAGTATGCTAAACGAGAAGTCCATTCCTTTAAAACGGTAGGCAGTTCGAAGGTGGAACAGCGAAAAACCTTCATATTCCTTTGTATTGGCATTGTCCATCCAGTAAGGACCTAAGAATTGGTTTTCCAAAGAGAGATGCGCACCTTTAAGGAATTCAGGACGGAAAGTAGCTTCCCAATTGTACTGAGCCTTGGCACCTTGTGCCATAGCGTTACCATTGAACTCCTTGCCATTTTCTATGTATTGCTCAAAGCGATGGCGGGCAAAAGAACCGCTCCATCTGACTTGTAGCTGTCTTCCGATGGCCAAGCTAAGGAAGTATTCCAGGCCTTGTGAAGAGGTCTCGCCCGCATTTTGATTCTCCCGGGTACCATCATCCAGCTGGACCGATATGATTTGATTGGTAGCATTGACTTTGTACAAAGAAGCGTTGGCATAGCCCTGTACGTTTTTCCCAAAAGTAAAGGAATACCATCCCCCCACTTCATAATTATTGTACACAGAAGGCCCCAGAGTAGGTACCTGCACACCACGGTACAGCTCACCTACCTGTGGAGGCACAAAACCTTGAGCGAAATTAGCATAAAGCCCTCTGTTTTTGGCCAGATCATAGGTCAGACCGATTTTGGGAGTGACCGCCTCGAAAGTACTATGGGCATTCGGAGATCCCGAGAAGGAGGAAGGAGGTAGGAAATTGATATGCTTATAGTTGAAACGGTCATAGCGTAAAGCTGCCGATAAGTGCAGCTTAGGTAGTGGTGTTACCTGTAGCGTGGCATACGTGCCTAGATTGGTCAGGTCGATTTCATTTTTTGTAAGTGCAGAATCAGGATCGACATAGTTCACATAAGTACCGCTATCGTTACGCTCGACCACAATGTAATCTTCGAAAAAGTCACTTGGACTATGGTCTATGGAGATACCACCTATCAGTTTGCCTTTGATCATGGGCAGTGGTAGCTTATGCTGGAGGATAGAACCATAGCTCTCGAAAGTTCGCTCGTTGATGGTCCCGGAAGTAATATTACGTTGCCTATCGGTACGGATGCGATAGGAAGGAATCTGCCCTATGGAGTTGTCCCTGAAGAATATCCTGGCCGTAGTGTTTCCCGACCCTTTGCCCCAGTCATGGTAAAGCGTGGACTGTACTCTTAGAGCACTTACCGTGCGCTCGGTGAACGTTTGTTGGCTACTGCGGTCATCGCCGAAGAATGCAGTACTATCCAGACTGCCCGTCATGTCCGTGTCCAGATCAGCGTAGGTCATCGAGAAGTTCAGGTCGGTATTGGCAGAGATGACTTGCGTTACTTTAAGGCTGAGTGCATATTTATCCATATCACTATGTTCGAAAAAACCATTTCTTCTTCGGGCATAATAGCCGCCCAGAAATATTCCCGTTTTACCATAAGTATTTCCAATTCGGAAATCACTTCTGCTCAGACCATTGCTATTGGACCGGAAGGCTACTCTTCCCTTGAGGTTCAACGATGGGGACTGAGTGATAACATTGATAACCCCACCGATGGCTTCCGCGCCATAGGTAGAAGAAGCAGGACCACGGATGACCTCTATACTTCGGATGGCCCCTTGATTGAGTTCGTTCATGGCATTATGATTGAAAACCCCCGTAGGTCGTGTTGGTAATCCGTCTTCCAGAAAAAGAAACAGTCCTTTTGTAGATATCGGTTGGCGTATGCTGGTCATGTGCTGTTCATTGGCAAGGTCCGCGACGAATACACCGGGGATTTTGTTCAATACCTGATCCAAGGTATTGGCCCCTGCCTCTTCGATAACTTTTGCGGACAGCGTGGAAATGGCCGCCGGTACCTCCGAACGAAGTTCCTTTTCTCGATTGGCAGATACGACCACCTGTTCCAGGGCATTGACGGATTCGGTAAGTCCTATGGACAATACTCCCGTATTGGACGCATTCCAGGAAAAGGTATAAGCTTCATAACCAACATAGCGTATTTCCAATGACGTCTTCCCGCTGGGAACCTCTAAAGTAAAATTGCCCAAAGAATTAGTGACCGTACCGAAGGCAGTTCCGGGAAGTAGAACTTCGGCACCGATGAGCGGCTCCTTTGTCTGTAGGTCAAAGACAGTTCCCTTTACAGAGATTTGTGCCATTAGCGCAGTACTCAACAAAAGCTGAAGCGAAAGAAAAAATAATAGTTTGAGTTGTAATGATTTCATTATGTTAAGGTTAGGTGTAGGGACGTAAAATATAAGATTTGAACACAAGAGTACCTTTTTGGTGAAAACCGGTATTGTGAACATAGCAGCAAACAGTCCCGTGAAAAGCTATCTACGATACAATCGATACTCCGGGTCAGAGTCAGGTACGAAGAAGGCCTTTTCTCAACAATACAGCCTTAATCTAAATTACACTGATAGATATCAGAATGTTCATTTTCAGTGCTTTGTAAAATCCATAATTTAGGGACTGTTCTGGAATTAGAGGCCGTTTTGAAAGCTGTTATTTTAGAATTTGTTACCGCTTACTTTGAGTAGGACCGAACCCTAAAGAAAATGTCCTGAGGGTCTGGCCAGCGAAGGGACCCGCCTGCCGCGTGAGCATTATAGAAAAGATAGCTGCACTATCGACGAAAATTTCAACGAAATCCATACCCCGAAAGAAGCATATGCAGCCATGAGCATAATCATAAAAGCAAAAACGAATGATGAATGTCATTCCTGCGAATTCCATACAACCATAAAAAGACAAACACCCTTATGGACGTAAATAAAAGAGTAACAGTTCAAAACAGCCTCTTATAGAGACTTGATGATTCGGGTTTAACTATATTCTTGGTGGGCGAAAGATACTTTCCAGTGAGAAATCGGGTAAGTTCTCGTATTTCCAAATGTAAAGAGTCAATTTTTCTATTGTTGGATATAAAGAGAATTCCAAGGAAGTAAATGCTTCATTGTAAAAAGAAAATGGCAAGGAGCGATGGGCTATATCATCCTCTTGCTTTTGTTCTTCGAAAGAAATTTCAAGTTGGCGGTTCAGATAGCAACTACCTCCGCAGGTAGTAATAGACTCATATTTATTGATACATAGTGTTTTGACAATAAAATCTTTCCTTATATTGAAATCTAAATATATAATAGGAACATACAGTGCTGAACTTAAGGTATTGACTATTAAAATGCAGAGTATGACGTGTCTTAACAAAACCATGGAATTATAAATATCGGCCGACACAATGGCTTTTTCAACTTTTTGATACTTTTTCTATACTATTTTACCAACTCAAGTCTTGAAGTAAGGTTTCCGGGAGGAAGTACAACTCCTATAGTATTACTTAGCAACGCTAAGGGGCTAATGTACATGCACAAAGTCTATATAATGGTAAATTATTGACAGTGAGTTGTTTTTGATTTTGTAGGCCATCATGTAAATAGGGATTTACCTTAAGTGATAGAAGAACAGGGAGTTTGTAGAGCTCAGCTCAATTAAAAAATTAGAGCATGGAAATGATGTTTTGTACAGCTTTTCCGTATATTTAAATGATTTTTTCATTATAGAATGACATATAGAATTGGTATCAACTTTTTGTTTAGGGGCGACATCAAAGACTTCTCCTTTAGAGACCGTTTCAAAATTCAAAATCTTTTATTCTTGATATAAAATGAGGCTTAGTTGATAGAGATAGTACTGTTATCTGCCTATTTCAACAAAATCATAGGTCCAAAGAGGCACATAAGAAAATGAAAAATACATTTCAAAACAGCTGCTCAAGAGAAATAAACATTAAAAATCACTTTTTACCAGTTACCTTTTCGGTCTAAAGGATATATACCAATAATTATTTTTAACCATTTTTATAAGTGCGGTCGACTATGCTGTTCTAAACCAAGTAACCATTCTTATTGAATCAGTTTATTCGTCCTATGGAAACCACAACCTACATGAAAAACATTTTCATAATTTTATCATTTTTAGCGCAAATTCTATTATTTTATGAAGTAAAGGCGCAGACGGAAATCTGTAATGATGGCATTGACAACGATAATGATGGATTTATCGACTGCTGGGATGCCGACTGTACCTTTAATGAAGATTGCGAAGGTCCCCTTCTGCCCACTCCAGAATGCGAACAGGCACCTTCTGAGATTCCTGATTTCTCTATGAAACTGGACTGGGCTTCCCCTGACGAGGTTGCTTTTCACTTGGGAAGAGCTGCCGTGGGCGATATAGACGGAGATGGTATGCCGGAAGTGATTAGCAACAACCGCTTCACTGGAAACCTGACTGTTCTGAACGGTCAAGACGGTAGTATAGACCTATTTCCGGACGGAAGTCAAAAGCAACGTTATATTGGTGATGTTCTTTTTCCGAGAGGTGATATTGCCATTGCCAATATCGATACCAAAGACCCCACAGATGTCTGCGGAGAAATCTTCGTCTACGGAGGCACAAAAATATATGGAGGTACTTATCGTATTGCTGCTTACGACTGTAATTTAAATTTATTATGGGTAGATGATATGTTAGTTGACCCTGGTGCGTTGGGTATAGCGGATTTTGATCGTGACGGTCGCCCCGAACTCTATTACCGCAATGAGATACGTGATGCACGGACAGGAACCCTTATCATCAGTGGTGGTTCACGGGGGGAGATGTTGAATATAAATGGAGGAAGTGTCGCTATCGATATGGATAATGGAATTGCGGCAAGCGATCTGGAATTGGTTGCTGGAGGGACTGTGTACGATGTCAACTTAGGCGATCGTTCTGCAAATAGCGGTCTGCTGACTATAAGAAAGAAAATCAATGACTATAAAGTTATCCGATTTGGAGAGAGTACTATCAGTATGACAAGTGTGGCCGACTACAACTTGGATGGCAATCTCGATGTCCTGATATCGGGAAAAGATGGCAATGATTTGACTTCAGCATTTTTCTGGGATGTGACCAATGATAAAGTACTGAAGTTTAGCGATACGAGCAATGAACTTTTTGCTAACACCTGTCAGGACGATACCCCTAAACCACGTTACTCAAAAGGTTGGGAAAGAGGAACAGGCCGTCTGAATGTTGGCGATCTTGATGGCGACGGCAAGATGAATGTCTCCTATGTCTCCGGAAGATACCTTTATGCCCTTAACGAGGACATGAGCCTGAAATGGCGAATATTGGTAAAGGAAGAAACTTCAGGTTACACTGGTTGTACGCTTTTCGACTTCAACGGGGACGGAAAGCTGGAGGTGGTCTATCGTGATGAAAAAGAACTTTATATCATCGATGGAGGTACTGGAAGAAAGTACCCTTCCGTCCGCTGTATCTCCAGGACGGCCCGCGACTACCCCATGGTGGTCGATGTGGATGCCGATGGGGAGACGGAGATCTGTGTCATCTGTGGTACCGATGACGATGCCTCCTCTGAACCTGAAAATTTCTGTAACATCGGCTATTCCCGATATTCTCAAGTGCGCGTCTACAAGACGGCCGTCGACCCCTGGGTACCCTCGCGCCGGCTCTGGAACCAGCACGGCTACTTCAACGTGAATATCGACAACAATCTCAAGGTACCCATCGTCCAGCAGAAGCACCACCTGGTCTACAATGACGACGTTGATGTGGTTTGCTCCTTCGGACCGAAGAACCCGCGCCCGCTGAACTCCTTCCTGAACCAGAGTCCCTACTTCGATGCGCGCGGCTG
>CANLOE010000094.1 GCA_947492745.1 uncultured Cyclobacteriaceae bacterium
CTTGTTTTCTTCATTCTTTCTGTAAGTTAACCCTATTGAGCTTTTCTTACTGTCCAGTCAAATGTATACACTCCAGTCATCACATACAGCACCTAATGGGAACCTCGGACAAGGTACATGAGGCAAGAAGCCGATTGAGTAAGAAAGAGTACAATACATTATCCGTGAAGCTAGAGCTACAGGCCGATTTTTATGCGGGAGTCTGGGCACATCACGCGCAGCGGATGCACGATATCCTAGAGCAGGGCGATATCGAAGAGGCACTGAAAGCGGCCAATGCTATAGGAGACGATAAATTGCAGCAACAAGCGCAGGGTTATGTAACTCCGGACAGTTTCACGCACGGCACTTCTGCCCAGCGGGTCCGATGGTTCAAAAAAGGATTTGAAACAGGTGATATTTCCCAAGGAGATACTTTTAATGCCGCAGGCTTATAGCGCGGGTAAATAACCGGAACAAGGTTATTTTCGATCAAGCATTTATTAAAGCTTGGGTAAGTCCCGAAAAGAAGAAACAGCTAAAACCGTATGACTTGAAAGGATATAAAAGTAATCGTCGTAGCAAACCCTCCCGAAAAATTGATAATCTACGGCTATACTCTAGATAAAATGGCTGACAGAGCAGATGCTTCGATGGTGTTACTTTGAACCCAAAATGTCCATTAGAAAATCTATTCCGGACTTAACTGACTTCAAATCAGTAAATGAATACGTTTTTTGAATTCACCGTAGCGGTGCTACGCTGAACTCAAGAAAACGCACTGACTTATTGCCATTTAAGTCCTCATGACGAAGTTCCAACGAACATTTTGGGTTGAAGGTACTTTGCGTCAAAGCCACTACTTAACCCGTTATTAGGGAATTCAGAGTGGAGCTATGTTCTTTCCAAGGCTATCCTTTTCTGTCCCTTACCTATTGCATTTGGGTATAAAAGACCGATGGGCCTCTATTGTTCCTCCTATCCGGACGAAGCCATAAACCATAATTTCACACAAATACTTTATTTATATGTTATTCGACACTGATTTTTTGATAGAGTTTGCAAAGGATCTTATTCCCGTAGTATTGTCGGGTATAGGAGCTTTTTTTCTGAGTTTATTACTGATATGGATTATCAAACAGGTGGCCAAGACCATCAAATGGATCGAGCCTACGGATATGAATCGATTAAGCAAACCTATCTCGATTTTGTTCGTACTGATAGGCCTCTTCGTAAGCTCAAAACTGACTTTTGTTCCTCTAAATGAAGCTTGGACACAGGCATTCAATATTTTCTTTATCTTATCCTTCTCATGGTTTCTGATCCGTATTCTGGCCATAGGACGCGAATTTCTCATTCGTCAGTACGACATATCTGTAGAAGATAACCTGAAAGCCCGAAAAGTGTATACCCAGATACGCGTATTTGAGCGCATACTCATGGTACTGGTCATTATATTGGGTCTCGCTTTTTCGCTCATGACCTTTGAGAGCATTAGAAATATAGGTGCCAGTATACTGGCCTCCGCAGGTATAGCGGGTATTATCATCGGTGTGGCGGCACAGAAGCTGATTGCCAATCTTCTGGCAGGCTTTCAGATAGCAGTGACGCAGCCTATCCGTATCGAAGATGTGGTTATCATCGAAAACGAGTGGGGTTGGATAGAGGAGATTACCCTGACTTATGTCGTCGTAAGGATATGGGATAAGCGCAGACTGATCGTACCTGCCACTCAATTCATTGAAAAACCCTTTCAGAACTGGACCCGGACCAGCGCCGATATACTAGGTACCGCTTTTATCCATATCGACTATAAGATGCCCGTACAGGCCATACGCGATGAACTGACCAAGATTCTTGATGATACACCACTCTGGGATGGAAAGGTCAATGTGCTACAAGTAACCGATCTCACTCCGAATACCATGGAACTTCGGGTTCTGGTCAGTGCCAAGGATTCTCCTACCGCTTGGGACCTACGCGTTCATATCCGAGAGAAAATGGTCGATTTCCTACAAAGAGAGTACCCTGAATACCTACCGAAGTCCAGGATCGATATCGTGGGGAATACCATTGGCCATCAGCCCAAAGGAGATATTATCTCCGCTAAGGTAGGTTCTTAGCGGAGATAATATTGTGAAAAGTGAGGTCTGTCCTGAGAGGATTGACTCCCGGTTATGCCCTAGGACTTTGTAATGGCAGTGTCAATGGGAAAGTATGTGGCTATGGCGATTCATATGGGCCGGAGACAAAACCGTTCTCATAAGCATAGCGTACTAGACCCGCCGTGTTTCTCATGTTCAATTTGCTCAGTAGGTTCTTTCGATGTGTGTCGACGGTATGTGTGGTGATACAAAGTCGGTCC
Source organism: uncultured Cyclobacteriaceae bacterium (assembly GCA_947492745.1). Classification (GTDB taxonomy): domain Bacteria; phylum Bacteroidota; class Bacteroidia; order Cytophagales; family Cyclobacteriaceae; genus Aurantiphycus; species Aurantiphycus algarum. The sequence continues at coordinate 2,345 of CANLOE010000094.1, forward strand.
GCGATTTCCGAAGAGGTGAACTCCTGTGCAATCAGCCGAAGTACTTCCTTCTACCTGTTGGTCAATTGTACAGGATAGTCTATGGAACCCGGCCTTAAACTCGACATAATGGTTTTCGTCACTTCAGTATCATAAAAGTCCGCTCCTCCCGCTACCTTACGGATGGCATAGAGCAATTCTTCCCTACCTGTATTTTTCAGTACATACCCCGAAGCACCAACGGCAATGAGATTGCGGATAAATTCCGTTTTATTGTACATGGTCAGTATAAGTACCCTACAGTCAGGGTGTTTTTTCTGTATCTGTTTTGTCGTCTCGATACCGTTCATTTTGGGCATATTGACGTCGAGCAAGAGTACGTCGGGTTGTTGTCGCCCGAGGATATCCAAGACTTTTTGACCATCGTTGGCCTCTGCGATGACCTCTATATCTTCCTCTTCCCGAAGCATGGACTTCAGCCCATCGATGATGACCTGATGATCATCCGCTATGATGATTCGAATCATTTTTTTTAGATTATATCGCATAGTGTATGGTCTTTTTTATCGAAGTGATTTAGACTTTTTCTTCTGGCTGCAAACAAGTCTTGTTTTATACAAATTTGGGTTTTAAATGTCGTATAAGATTCCGCTGGTCATTTTGTTTCAATCAAGGCGAGAACCGCAAGGATAGCAGCGCTATCCCGAGGATTGTCAACGCAGAGTGAGAGCAAAATGAACAGGAAGATATGCGATATTTGAAAGCTAAGTTTGTATTATACCCTCATAACGAAATCCTATTGATCAATTTGGGATAAACGAAATTCATGGTAAGGCTCCATGACAAAAAAATAGGCCATCGCTTTCAGCGATGGCCTATTTTTATAATGCTGTGCTCAAGTAAGGTAACCTTTCTTTAGGGAATCAAAAAAGCTTTGGTATCGATTCTCTGTATTATCGTATACAGACTGCAATTAGGAGACAATCGAACTACCTTGGCTTCATAATTAATGATCAATACTTTGCCATGGCATCATCGACCTTTTCGGCCCATGCCAGTATGCCTCCTTCTAAATTATAAAGATTGGTGAAGCCGTATTTTTTTTCCAGTAGCTGGATAGCGTCGGCACTTCGCTTACCGCTTCGGCAATGCACGATGACCTGCTTGTCCGAGCTGATCTTGTTCACGGCACGCTCTATCTCTCCGAGCGGGATAAGCTCGGCTTCCAGATTGGCGATTTCGTATTCGTAGGTCTCTCGAACATCGATCAACTGAAAGTCCTTGCCTTCGGCCTGAAGTTTTTGGAGTTCTTCAACACTGATTTCCTTGACTTGGTATCCATCCTCCTCTTCGGCTCCAAAACCGCAGAAAACCTGATAGTCGATGAGTTCTGTTATCGCGGGGCGGTCGGCTTCCTTGCGGAGTTTGACGGTCCTCGTCTCGAAGCTGAGCGCATCGAATAGGAAGAGGCGTCCGGAAAGTGGGTCCCCGATACCGGAGATGACCTTGAGTACTTCATTGGCCTGAAGACTACCGATTATTCCGGGCAGTACACCGATGACACCACCTTCGGCACAACTGGGCACTAGGCCCGGAGGCGGTGGGGTAGGGAAGAGGTCACGGTAATTGGGACCTGTATTACCTTCGCTATCGGTATAGTTAAAGACGGACACCTGTCCTTCGAAGCGGTATATGGAAGCATAGACATTTGTCTTGTTCAGGATGACACAGGCATCATTGACCAGGTACCGTGTAGGGAAATTATCCGTACCATCGGCCACTAGATCATAATCTTTGATGATATCCAGTGCATTTTCAGAAGTCAACTGTGTGTTGTGTACAGTGAAGTTGACATGAGGATTGAGTGCTTTCAAGCGCTCCCCCGCCACTTCCGCCTTGGACTTGCCCACATCGTCTACGGTGAAGAGTACCTGACGCTGTAGATTGGAATCATCCACTACATCAAAGTCAAGTATACCGATATGGCCTACTCCCGCAGCTGTGAGGTACAGTAGTAGGGGCGCGCCCAGCCCACCCGTACCTACGATGAGTACCTTGGCCTCTTTTAATTTCCTTTGTCCTTCTATATTGAAATCGGGAATGATCAAGTGCCGACTGTAGCGCTCTAGTTCTGCTTTACTGAATTCAACTTTGCTCATAATTTTAACTGTTTTGGTAAGGGCCGAATAGTACTGTACTCAATGGACGCTCACCGATATTTCTTCACTGATTTTGATGATTTTTACCTTTAGTACGATCCTCCTGCTATGGCCGGAATGATGCTGATCACGCTCTGTTCATCCACAGTAGTGGCCTCGTTGTCCAATGCCTTGATATCTTCATCGCCTACATACACGCGTACGAAGCTCCTCAGCTTTCCGCCCTCATCGAAGAGGTGTTTTTTCAGTTCAGGGTAAGTCTCTGCCAGCGTAGTGATGGCCTCACCTACCGTGTTTCCCGAAGAGGATATCGACGGTTGATTTTCGGTAAATTTTCTTAGCGGTGTTGGGATAATCAATTTTGCCATTGTGATGATGATTTTATCTATTTTAGATGATTTTTTATGTTCTTTTATATGTATTGCCTGATGGGTATTTAGAGACTATTTTAAATTGTATCTCCTTCTTTCTTGTGTACTTCTTTTGATACCTGATTTCGTTGAAATTTCCGCTAGCTAGCGCGACATACTATCTTTGTCGATCTCGCCTCATTTTGCCTCCAAAATAAGTGATAATAAATTTTATATATAATTTCAAAACAGTCTCTTAGATTCCTGTGACCGTTTCTTCTTCGAACTCCCCTATATCTTCATTGAGCAGCCAAGAAGTGCTTGCCCTGATTCCATCTTCGTGGACGGATATGATAATATAAGAGAAAAAGGGAACCGCCTGTTTCAGGTCATGTATCGAGGGCCTCGCTGGATGGTTAGGGTGTGAATGATATACTCCCAATAGGGTCAGTCCCTGTTCCAAGGCATAGTTTTCAGCTTTCATATAGTCCAAGGGTGATATCTCGAACCTCCTTCGTTGATCTCCATCTTTGCTATTGATCACCGGAGCAGCGTAGCTGACATGCCTTTTTCCTTCACCATCGATATGTCCGTAAAAAAAGCCGCAACACTCATTGGGATAAGCTTCTTCGGCATCTTTGTTCATTACGGTCAGGGCCTCTGGGGCAATGTGTATCGTAGATTTATTGTCCATTGGAAAATACTTGTTTGACGACTTCACCATATTTATCTGCACTGTCCGGAAAAAGGGTGACGATATGCCCTTGCTCTATGCGCTCTGCCACTTTCATCGCACCGGCCAGATTGGCCGCCGAGGATGGACTGATCAATAGGCCTTCTTTTTTGGCTACTTTGACCATCCAAGCATGAGCTTCTTCGGTATCTATTTCCAGGGAGTCATGCGCCACCCCTTCATCGTATATGCGGGGTACCTTTGCTGTTTCCATATGTTTCCACCCTTCCAGACCGTGCAGTGCATTGTCGGGCTGTAGAGAGGTCAGTCTAATGTCGGGATTTAATTGCTGTAGTTTGCGCCCTGTCCCTACAAAACTGCCCGTAGTGCCCAGTCCTGTCACAAAATGGGTAATCTTCCCGTCGGTCTGTTCGAAGATCTCTTTTGCCGTGCCTTCTTCATAGTGTGCCTTCCAGTTATGTTCATTCCCATACTGATCGGCATAAAAGTAATGCTCCGGCTGTTTTTCGTATAACTCTTGTGCTTTTTCCTGGGCCTCATCGGTATTCCCAAAAGGAGAAGTATAAATAATCTCGGCACCGTAGGCTGTCAACAGAAGTTTTCTTTCCTCAGAGGCATTTTGAGGAAGGCATATGGTTATGGGAATGTTCAGGGCAGCTCCGATAGCAGCATAGGCTATGGCTGTATTACCACTTGAAGCGTCCAATAAGGGCCTTTCCCTATTTAATTTACCTGCCAATATGGCATTTTTGATGATATTGAAAGCAGGTCGTGCTTTGACACTACCGCCCAATTGTTGCCATTCCAGTTTAGCATAGACGTGTACCCCTGGCTTATGGCTAACATTGCCCAGAGGGAACAAAGGCGTATTGCCAATGAAAGCTTCCAAGCGATGCAGTTGCACCAAGAGGTCATCGTCGATTTTTTCTTCTACCATTAGTCAATGATTTGCTGATACCTGTTTATCGTTAATTACTGAAAAAGCCTTTCACGATGGAAAGGCTCGCACAAGAAAAAAGCCTTTCCAATAGGGAAGGCTTCGCATATACTGTTTTACTTAAAACTATCTATATAGCAGTCCTTTCCTGACCCAGAGGTTGACAACAACAGCAACAACACACGTTCAAAAAATTATAGGAAAGATTTGTCATCATATTATTATTTACACTGATATGAACGCAAAGTATATAATTTAGTTTGAGTGCGCTAGTTATTTTTTTGTTTTTCGACCAATAGCGTCTTCCAAAGGACATTAAACCCAAAATGTCCATTAGAAAATCTATTCCGGACTTAATCGGCTTCAAATCAGTAACTGAATGCGTTTTTTGAATTCACCGTAGTGGTGCTATGCTGAATCCAAGAAAACGCACTGATTTATCGCCATTTAAGTCCTCATGGTGAAGTTCCAACGAACATTTTGGGTTAGATCGGTAAAACGAATGTGTTTTTTGAATTGGGTTGTGCCTCATTCTTTAGGTTTTTTTATCTCTTTCTTACTATTGACCGTACTGATTATCTTATAATGAGCAGATTGGGTGATGAGTTCATCACCGTTTGCCAAGGAACTCCCCTTGCCAATGGCCTTACCTCGATGGGTCGTAATGGTATATCCCCGCTCCAGCACCTTTTGCGGATGTACCAGTTCCACGGTCTTTTCCATGACTGCTAAGCGATGTTTTTGCTTTTCGATATAGGTTCGGCTTTGATGCCGTAAACGGTTTTCCGCTAATGTCAGGACACTTTGCTGTCCCAGTAGTATTTGTTGGGTACCCGAAAGTAGCCGGAACTGCTGTCTTTCGAGCAATTGTACTTGTTGTTTCAGGTAATTCTTACTGAAATCACTGACCTTTCTCCACAATAGGTCCAGTCGCTCTTCCAGGCTACGTAGCCCACTGATGAGAAACTCGGATACTGCCGTGGGCGTCTTCATCTTGGTATGGGCCACCATATCGACCACGCTCTCATCTTTTTCATGGCCTATCCCCGTGATGACAGGTAAGGGAAAACGAGCTACTGCCGCAGCGAGTTCATGGCCATCGAAGCAGTCCAGATCACTTTGGGAACCGCCCCCACGGAGAATGACCAGCACATCGAACTCGTCCACCCTTTCTCTTGTCCGTTCCAAGGCCTGTAATATGGAGTTCTGAGCAGCTTCTCCTTGCATCAGGGCCTTGAACAGTCTCCCTTGAAAGTTATAGGAAAAAGAATTCTGCTTCAACTGATGCATGAAATCCTCTAGTCCCGCCGCTGTAGGAGAACTGATGATGGCTACGCGCTGCGGTGCTAGAGGAAGTAGTAGTGCCTTATTTCTTTCCAGAAGGCCTTCTTCGGCCAACTGTCGCAGGACCTGTTGTTTTTTTCTGGCCTTTTCCCCGAGCGTGAAATTGGCATCGATATCCTTTACATTGGCACTGAGACCGTAAAGCTCATGGTACTGTACGCTGAGGTTGCAGAGTATTTTCATGCCCGCCTTCAAGGGCTGTCCCGTGATGTCCTGAAACCATATACTGAGGTTCCGAAAGGTGTAGGACCATATCGTAGCCCTCAGTTTTGCGCGAATGTGCTGACCTTCTTTTTCGATCAGCTCTAGGTAGCAGTGTCCCTTCTGATTGATTTTCATCTCACCGATTTCCGCTATGACCCAATAAGTGCTATCCAGTTCTTGGTCCAATACGGTCTTGATGATAGTGTTCAGTGCTGAGAGCGATAGATGTTCCATGGGCAATAATGGGAGAATCGGGGATTATTGCCCAAAACTATCCATTATTTCTGATTTGCCCCCGATTTTAACCCGGATCATACATTGAAAAATCTACTGCGGATCTAAATAGCTGCAAAGCGGTCGTTGTACTACGTTTTTTGAATTCACCATAGCGGTGCTATGCCTAATCCAATAAAACCCCTTGATTTATTGCTGTTTAAACCTTCGTTACGAAGTTCCAACGCATGACCCGGGTTTAAGGGATTGAAAAATAATCGGTGCTTTTTTTGAAAGCAATCTCCTCTATACAGGCCCTGTTATACAAATTTGGGTTTTAAATGTCGTATAAGATTCCGCAGGTCATTTTGGTTTCAATCAAGGCGATAACCGCAGGGATAGCAGCGCTATCGCGAGGATTGTCCACGCAGAGTGAAGTAAAATGAACAGGAAGATAGGCGATATTTAAAAGCTAAGTTTGTATTATCAGCAGACTGATTCCTTGACTATCTTCTGGGCAACTGTTTTCTGGGCATACGCTGTTCGGGACGGCCCTGAGACCTCCTTTTGGACACTCTTTCCAGTAACAGGGTACGAAAATCCTTTTCGGCGGTCCTCAGTGCCAGTAACTGTTTCGTGGAGACCACTTTTTGTAATCTCCCCGAGTACTCCTTTTCCAGGTCGAGCTGCTTCTGCTTGGTCTCAAAACCGAACTCGATCAGCGCTTCGTTTTCCTTGGCACTGGCATCTGCTCTCTCCAAAGTTCTCTTTTTCTCACGAAAAGCAACCTTGAGTGCTTTACGCTTTTTATTATATTCATGGTAGATAGGCCAGAACTTCTCTGCCTGCTCAGGGCTAAGGTCCAAACGCTGGGTAATCAAGGCTATTCGGGCACTTTCTATTTTTTGATGTGAAGCTTCTCTTCCCTGGGCCATAAGGCTACCTCCGAAAGTCGCTACCATTAGTAAAACTACTATCGTATTTTTCATCACTGTCATAAATTCCTATTGTTATAAATCAACTGTTATCCATATTCTTTTTACAGATACTCACTATACACTTCCAGGAGTTCATCATCGTCCTTCCCGTTCCATTCCGGCAGTAGTTCCAACTCACTACCGTGGCCATTGATATGCTCCATGGAGAGGTCGGATACCTCGATGATTTCCTCTGTGCTGATACCGTTTTCTAACAGGTAGTCTATCAATGCTCCGTCACTTACCTCCGAAAGTAAGGCCTCCGTACTCACAAGGGAAACGGACACAGGAGCAGTCGAAGGTTTTTCATGCCATACTACATAGGCCACTACTATCAGTAATATCGCTGGTAGCGACAGCCGGAGCAGGGTCATCCACTCTCGGCCAATGCTGTACCTATGGTCCTTATTGAGCCGACCTTGTATTTTTGAAGGCAATTCCTCAAAATAACCTTCGGGCACGCGATACATTTGTTTCTTGGGTATATCTTCCGGTTTCATGGTGTCATTGTCTTTATGTCTATTGGAGGCTTGGGACCGATAAAGGTTTAATTACTCCTTGAGTATCGCTTCTATTTTTTTTGTCGCATGATGATAGCTGGCCTTTAAGGCTCCTACGCTGGTGCCTGTAATCTTGGACATTTCCTCATATTTCATTTCGTCAAAATACTTCATGTTGAATACCATACGTTGCTTATCGGGCAGTTGCAATAGCGCCTTCTGCAACTTCAGTTGTATCCTGTCGCCATCGATAAGGTCCGAACTGTCCAGTAACCGGCTCAGTTCCTCTTTGACATCCACTAGGGGTAGGAAGAACCGATGCTTTTTTTTCTTTAGGTGATTTAGGCATTCGTTGGTAGCAATCCTGTAAATCCATGTGAACAGGCTGGACTCTGCCCGAAACTTATCTATGTTCCGATAGACTTTGAGAAATACTTCCTGTACAAGGTCATCGCTGTCCTCATGACTGATGACCATTTTCCGGATATGCCAGTATATTCTTTTCTGATACTTGCGCACCAGTAGATTAAACCCATAGTTGCGGGTATCTTTCTGCCTTATCCTCTTCAATAATTCGTTATCTTCCAAATCGTGCGTCGAATGGTTTACCGTACTGCTCTAACTGTATTACTTAGAAGCCTGTTCTCAACAAAGGTTAAACCCGTCTATTATATAATGAACTTTTAAAAATCAGCGAATTGTGTATTTTCTTCCAAATCGACCCTAACAGTGCTCCGCTGAACTCAAGAAAGCATGAGATGTCTTGCTGTAAGCCCTCGTGATAAAGTTCTGGCTCATAATCCAGGTTTCAGGTTATTTTTCTTGAGGATAACCGTATACTACCTTTCCCACGAGCTCATCCATGAGATAGTTGATTCTGATGACAAGATTGATAGGGCTTTCTATTTTTCGCTTGCGCGTATAATAGAGGTAGCCTTCCCGACCGGCATCCAGCTCGGGAATGACAATCTTGCCATCAATACCTGCTTTGCGTAGTCGCTGCTCATGAGCCATCAGTACCGACCCGCTTAATCCTTTGCTGTTCAATAGTGCCCATAGTTTTTTACAGTGTACGGACACCACGCGGCAGCCCATGATCTGTCCTGATTTGTCCTGTTGTATGGAGGTGATCAAAAAATAACAATCTGTTTTTTTGTTCGGGGCCAAAAGCCAACCTTTTTTGTGTACCCCCGATTTGAGATAGGAAAGCTCAAAAGCAAAAGTGGGCAGTGTCTTGTTGATATAATCCAGCTGTGCTTTCTCATCGATATGGTACCGGCAGTTCCGAAGACGGTCAACAATGACCAAATCGGTACCTTGATGTTGTCGTGTCAGGTCTTTTGCCCTTTGTAAGTGAAACCGTGAGCTGTCAAAACAATGGAGATACACCTTATCAAGAAAATCCCCCAACTGTTGCTCCCTGTTCAGGTCGAATAGAAATAGGTTCGGCATGGCTTCATTTTCCATATTGGGCTTGGACCTTAGGTGATGTTGTCTACGGTATATTGAATCGGGATGGCTATCTGCTTTTTTGCGTCGGATAAAATTATAGCTACTGGGAGTGATCTTTCACAGCATCACAGACTTCCCTGCGCTTCACAATAGGACGTGATTTAGACTTTTTGTTTGGCATCGAGATTTTTGGCTTTTTTGCCCTAACGAAGGCTTTTTTCCGTAGCATCCCTAAAGCTACCAACTTGAAAAAGACAAAATAAGGGTGCTAAATGCGAAATTTGCAGGTAAAAGAAAAAGTCTGGATTATTTCTAAATATAAGTCTGAAAATGCAGATGTCAAAATGGGAGAGCAATCTTTCAACCCCAACTATTGATTTCTGTACGGCATAGGCGGAATAGGGATGGTCAAAATCTGCATATCGGCATAAAACAGGTGCACTTGGATTTCCATAGTAAGGGTAAGCTGATGGGGCACTTCGTATAGTGCTTCAATTCTTTACTTTACTTGATATTCTCCAATTTATTTTTCTTAAGTTTAGGATATGAACATTGCTATTTTTGACTTTCCTTCAAAGATTGGGTTGATACTGCTCCTTTCTTTGTTTTTTTTGAGTTGTGGAAGTGAGGAGAAAAAAACTTGGACAGAGGGTATCAGCAAGCAATTGGCCGTATTCAGGAAAGCTAACTTCAGTGATATTGCTTATGATATTCATCTGGATATTCCAGCACAGCTTGCGGAAGAAGTTAAAGGGAGCATGACCCTTTCTTTCCGGATGAAAAATGATTCGATGCCATTGGTATTGGACTTTGCTGAAGAGGCACAAAAGCTCTTGAGTATTGAACATGAGGGGGGTGATATTCCTTACCGTGCTGAAAATGGTCATATCGTTATCGATCCGGGGCACTTGGTGGTCGGAGATAATCGCCTGCACATCGAATTCATTGCCGGAGAATCGTCACTCAACCGTCATGAAGAATACCTCTATTCCTTATTTGTCCCGGCGCAGGCCTCTAAGGCCTTTCCCTGTTTTGATCAGCCCGATATAAAAGCTTCTTTCTCCCTGCGGCTTACCGTACCGCAAGCATGGAAGGCTATCAGCAATGGTCGTTTGAAGGAGGTGATACCGCAAGGGGAACGAAAAGTGTGCGTTTTTGAGGCGACACTGCCCATCCCTACCTACCTTCTGGCATTTACGGCCGGTCTGTTTCATCGATTGGATTTTGAGCGAGATGGAAGAAAACTCAGTCTCTACCATAGGGAGACGGATAGCCTTAAGCTGGCACAAAATGTTCCGGAGGTATTTCGCCTTCATAAAGTTGCTCTGGATTGGATGGAATCCTATACGGATAAGTCCATGCCCTTTCCTGATTTCAAAATGATATTGATACCTTCATTTCAGTTTGGAGGCATGGAGCATCCCGGCGCCATCTATTATAAAGCTTCTAGCTTATTGCTTTCCCCCACAGCTTCGGAACAGCAAAAACTGCGGAGGGCCAATCTTATAGCCCATGAGACGGCACACCTATGGTTCGGTGACCTGGTGACCATGAGCTGGTTCGATGATGTCTGGCTTAAAGAGGTTTTTGCCAATTTTATGGCAGCGAAGATTGTTAACCCTAGCTTTCCCGATATCGACCATGAGCTGAACTTTCTCTTGTCACACTATCCGCAGGCCTATGCCATAGACCGGTCCGAAGGGAGGCATCCTATACAACAGGCACTGCCCAATCTGGAAAAAGCAGGCAGTCTTTACGGCGATATCATCTATCACAAGGCCCCTATAGCCATGCAGCACTTGGAATCTTTGATGGGGCCGGAGGCTTTGCAAGAGGGGCTGCGAGATTACCTCGATCACTATGCCTATGGCAATGCTACATGGATTCAGCTGATTGATATTCTAAATGCCCATACTTCCCTGGACTTGACTTTTTGGAGTAAGGTATGGGTAGAGCAATCGGGATTTCCTCGCATCGACCACCTGATAGTACCCCATAGTGATGAAGCGACTATTCGTAAGATGGAGGTGCTACAGTCTTCACCGGATAAAGGTCAAGTACCTTTTTGGCCACAGCAGATGCAATATGGCCTGATGTATGCCGAAGAATTGAAGGCTTACCCTTTGGTTTTTTCCAAGAAGAAAACGGCATCGGTAAAAGGTGTCATTGGCCAGAAGTTGCCCAAGAAGGTAATTCCCAACAGTGATGGCAAAGGCTATGGACGGTTCCCATTGGACAGCGGTACGACACGGTTTTTGTTGGACAGCATTAATACCTTGTCCCCACCGGTGACACGGGCAGCTTTGTGGATGAGCCTCTGGGAGGAAGCACAAGAGCAGAACATCAGTACCAAACAATGGATATTGGCACTGGAAAAGGCAGTTCTGAAAGAACAGAATTCTATCCTACTGGAGTATATACTGTCGAAGCTCACTTTTTGCTATTGGCATTGGCATAGTCAAAAGGAGCGGGAGCAGCTGGCACCGCGTCTGGAAGGAGTACTACTGAATATGATGCTACATGCGCCCACGCCCAGTTTGAAGAATACTTTTTATAAAGCTTTCAGAAATATGGTGCTGACGGAAAATGGTATGGATGTACTGTACCGCCTTTGGAAGGGTGACTTTGTCATTGAGTCCTTTGACCTGACCGAGGAGGACCGCATCACTTTGGCCTATGAACTGGCCCTAAGAAATCCTGAAAATGGAGAGGTCTTGAGGCAGCAATGGCAGGATGTGACCAACCCGGATAGAAAAAAGCGCATGGCCTTTGTCATGAAGGCGCTAGACCCAAAAGAAGAGAATCGGGAAGCTTTTTTTGAGAGCTTGAAGGAGGAAACACATAGAAAAAATGAAACATGGGTCTTGGAGGCCATCAAATACCTCCACCATCCACTTCATTCGGCTCGGTCCGAGAAATACATATTGCCCAGCCTGATACTACTGGAGGAGATAGAGGCTACTGGTGATATATTTTTCCCCAAACGTTGGTTGGACAATACACTATATGGGCACCATTCCAGAACAGCAGCCCATACCGTAACAAGCTTCCTTGCCGACAGAAAAGACTATCCCTTGGCGCTAAGAAATAAAGTATTACAATCCGCTGATTTGCTTTTGCGCAGTGCCGACCGGGACTACAAAAAGAATGAAAAGAAAGGTACACTTTGAGCAGCTGTAGCAATGGGCTGTGTACCCATTGGCCAATGGTAAAAAGGATACCATGACCAGCAGAATATTCATGTCTATATTTTTTGTTCTGAATAGGAAATCCTATAAGGATTTCGAGTTTGGCCATCATGCCGATAATGGTACAGTCCTATGTTTTGTGTTTGACTGTAGCTAAAGATCAAAATTGCATCTGTTTCGATGATCAATTCGACCTGGACCATGCACAGTACCTTCCATTATGACTTTTAACCCGGACCATGCATTAGCTCTTCTATTGCGGTCTTATACAAATTTAGGTTTTAAATGTCGTATAAGATTCCGCGGGTCATTTTTTTTCAATCAAGGCGAGAACCGCAGGGATAGCAGCGCTATCCCGAGGATTGTCAACGCAGAGTGAAGCAAAATGAACAGGAAGATATGCGATATTTGAAAGCTAAGTTTGTATTAAACCCAAAATGTCCATTAGAAAATCTATTCCGGACTTAACTGGCTTCAAATCAGTAAATAAATACGTTTTTTGTATTAACCGTAGCGGTGCTATACTAAATCCAATAAAACGCCCTGATTTATTGTCATTTAAGTCCTCATGACGAAGTTCCAACGAACATTCTGGGTTAAGTCAATGGATTTCAACGGTATTCACCGAACCTGCACAGCGTAAAAACAGCCGGTTCTGAGGCGATTTATGGTCATAATAGGAAGGTGATTGATTATTTTGGGTTCTATGTATTCATTGTTTCATAAGATTCCGGAAAGGTCACCGATAAGGTTACGGTATTTTTCAATACTAAGTATTGAAAAATACCTGAAAGTCAAATCATAATACCAATGAGCATTGACCCACGACCGGTATACACTGGATTCGGGTTGTATGACCACCCCTATTCTTTGATCAAACGGAACGATTCAATGTAATCATATGATGCTCCCTGAACAGTAACGATATAGACCCCCTTGATCAAGGATTCGATAACAATGCTATTGTTCCCGGGCCGTATTTTCCGGGAATGCAATTTCTGCCCTAAAAGGTTGTTGACACTGACGGTATAATCTTGAGGCGCAAGACCCGAAAAGGATAGTGTACCCTGAGCAGGGTTGGGATACATTTTTATGGATGTTTCTTTCAAATCTGTATCGTCCACTGCTACTATGGGGTCAACTATCTTTATGGGCGAAGCGGTAACATTGGGAGAGACACCATTGCTTGAGCTAAAGGCCACAAACAGGAAGTAGAACTCTCCATTGGGCAGTTCATCCGAAGGCAGTATCGGTTCGCTATTGGGAGGAAGATCATCCAGGTTGATATTGAGAGATGCCGATGATGTTCCGGATTCCGTGTTCAATACATTACTATCCACGACCACATCGATATCACGAATGACTGTAAAAGAAGAAGTCAAATGTCGTAGGAAGTACCGTATGCCACCATCATTCCCTGCGATGACGGTATTGCCCGTACCGGCATGATAGTTTACGGTAACATCGATGGTCTTTCCGATTTGGAATGCCGTGTTGAGATAAATGTTCCTGTCATCGAAAAAAAGGCCGGGTGCAATCAATTCAATGACATTTACGATGACCTCATCCTTGATGGTCGGGTCTATTGACAAAGCCGCTGTTATGATGGCTGTACCCTTTCCCACAGCTGTAACAAAACCGTTTTGGTCTACCGTAGCTATGGCATCATCACTGCTGGACCACTGCAACGATTTATCGTCGGCATCAGCAGGGGCCACAGTGGCCTTTATTATAGCAGTATTGCCTTCTATAAGATCGATATTTTCCATATCCAATGTCACTGATTCGGCATCGATGGGAAAAAAGGTAACCACGTTTACCGGTGCTGTGGCCAATATGGAAGTGTTGGCCACACTTGAAACGGTGATGGAGGTACTCTGGCCTTCCAACACTCCTGTGACGAATCCATTTCCGTCCACGGTAGCAATATTGTCATTTGCGGAGGACCAGATTACCTCGCGATTGGCAAAATCAGGCTCAAACTCCAAGTTCACCTGAGTACGGGTACCCACACGGACTTCTACTGGACTGGGGACGATGGTGATACTGGTCGGGTCCAGTAAATTGGTGTCAAAAACCTGATTTGCCGCTTCGTCGTTGAAAACAGCAGTCTCACCATTTCTCCAACGGATGGTGATATTGGCTATCCTGTCTTCACTTCCCAACCCGAAATGGATCATGTTCAATAGACTTTGGGAAAATGAGGCTCCGGAGGACTCCACTCTTTTAACAAATGACCTCCCTCCATCAGTACTCAGCGTGACCTCAGCTGAAATGGGGTCGACATTTTCAGATGGAGAATATCCTACTTTTACAATAGCATAATTGCCCGTATTGTTCTTTTGGTTGTCGAACAAGTGCCAAGTCCCTTCTCTATCATCGCCATTCAAAAGGTCCACGTCACCATCCAGGTCATAGTCGAAGGCCTGTCCCATATCCCCATGTCCTTTCGTACCTACGGCGGTGGCAGTGTGGTTCGTGGTAATCTCGAACCTGCCCTCTCCGGTATTCATCAGCATATAGTCGGAAATCCTGTTCCTCAAATATCCATATCTATGGATAAAAATATCCTGAAAGCCATCGTTGTTCAGGTCTCCCGCAGTCGCTCCCCAGTGATTTCCTCCTCTGGGAATGTTCCATTCACTGGAAACATCCACAAAACGTACAGTTCCCGTACCGGTATCCAGGTCATTTCTCAAAAGAATGTCCTGAACATTTCTATTTTTGCCTGCCGGAGAGGAAGAGATGAGTTCTGCAACCCCATCTATGGCAAAGCTGATATCAAAGGCGATATCGGCATTACGAATAGTTCTCAATCGCCACCTATTGTTACCAAGATACCCTATATACAACCCATTGGTCGTAGTAGAGGAAGGAAAACCGGCTGCACTTGCTTCCGTGACCTGTATGTCCGGTAAGGTAATGGGATCATTTCCTATATTGAGATTATCCACGGCAATATCCATGGCACTTCCCAAAAATACGGGAAAGTTGTCCGGAAACTGGTTTCTTCTTGCAAAACCAAAATGGTTAAGGTCGAGTACGTCGGTCTCTGCCTCGAAATCGATGGTCAATATCCCACTACTTCCCGAGGTTCTCCCGTCTAATACCTTTTCCACGGGGTCAAAATCTATAGCGTTATCATCCGAAAGCTGAAAGGTACCTTTGCCAGTGGTCAGGTATAGGTCCAGATCGCCATCATTATCGATATCAATATTCAGCATACTCAGGCCGAATTTGCCTGCGGCACCAGAGCCGCTTAACCAACTATTGGTCATGTTTTCAAACGTAAAATCCCCATTACCCTTCCATATGGCCAGCGGGTCGATAAAGACAATGTCATCAATGCGGTCTTTGTTCAAATCCGCAACGAGCACCCTAGTCCCCCTTTCGTCGGCCAAGCCCGAGATACTCACTTCATTGAAAGTCCCGTTTCCGTTATTGGAATAGAAAATATGCTGCGCACCACCGGCACCGTTTATTCCTTGGGCATTGAACAATCCCAGATCCAGATCTCCGTCCATATCAAAGTCTACCCATCGCGGAGAACGACCTCTGGCACCGGAGGTGATCCCTATATCCGCCTCACTTCTGACAAGGATTCCATCGTTATTTTTGTAAAACACGGGCGGTTGTGGACTCGTACCATTTCCTCCTCCCAAGGCAATCACAATATCAAGATCACCATCATTGTCATAATCACCTGCCGCCGAACCGTGTAGGTCCATTAACCGAAAAAGGGAAAGATCGGTTTCATTGTTGACATTGCCACTGGTACTGCCATAAAACAGTTTGCTCGGGGATTCGCCGTCGTTGTGATTGTTCAAAACCATGTCGTAATACCCATCATTATTGATATCTGCTATCGATGGTCCTTCGTATTTATCCCCTAGAGGGACTGTCAAACCTATTTCGGTACTGATATCTTCATAATCGGGAATCGTCAGGCCACTAATATCCTCTATGCTCAGGGTGTTGATGGTGACCGCCTGATTATTGGTCGAAAAATCCAGTTTTACGTCTCCAGCTGTGGGGAAATTGGCAATGAAGTTCAGGGAGTGTGTCCCAGAAGAAGGGATGTCGATATTGTCGATCAATTTTTGACCTGCAATTTCCATGGTCAAATTGGCATAACTGTCGGGGATGAAAACCTCCATGGTAATGCGTTTTAATGAGTTTCCTCTTATCGTATAATCGACCGAAACAGGTGTCCCGGGAGGAATGACTCTGGGAGAGGTGATTACTTGTCCAAAAGTATGGAGGGAAGAACTTAATAGACATAAACATAATAGTGTTATTCCAATATTTTTCATAAGAAAAATGCTTTTTTTTGTAAAAATGCTTGCTTCAAGTTAATAGATTGACTTTTAGTTACACTTTTTGAGCTCTACCCAATAAATAAAGACTGGTATCGTATTTAAAAACACTGCAGGTGGCATGAAAGAATTTTTGTACTGGATTTTAGTGGGTTTTACTAAGGTGAAAAAACAATCATTCTCTTTTCCAAATATTAAATAGGTATTACTATCATGACGTGCTATGCCCCCATGGACTTTTCGGCTCATGGAATGCTATCTGCAATAAGCCTTGTTCTGTCCTGTTTGTCATATTATCAGTAGAATATATATATGCTCATTAGGTATGTAGCAATCATTGTCATCCTCATTAGGTCCAAGCACATCCACTTCATAAAATGGGGGTCAGTGGTTCTCCCCTGAAAATACCAAAACGCAGTATTTGTAGCACAATATGCTGTTGTTAAGTACCCTATGCCCATGCCGAAGCTATAAATATGGTTAATAATATTGAAATTTACCTCCTAAAATACTCAATAAAACGAAAATTTTCGCAAAAAAAGTTCTTTCAAGCTGTCAATTTGGTGATATCCGGCTTGATATGTCCTTTAGTAAAGGTGTTTCTGTTTTCAGACTTATATACTTAGCTATACCAATGATTTTAACAGTTGGCCAATATATGCCCCATTTGTGGAAAGTATTTTGGGTGTGGTTCGTTTCCATCGTTCAGATCGGTTTCAACATGTTCCTTACTCGCCCTGAAGACCGTTTTCGCTGCCGTCCGAGTACTTATACAAATTTAGATTTTAAATGTGGTATTGGATTTCGCATATCATTCTGTTACGCTGAAGACAGGACCGAGCGTAAAGAAAATGTCCTAGGGACGTTTTCAGCGAAGGGGCCGACCGGCCGCGCGATCAGTGATAGCAGTGACAGCCGCACTATCGGGAGGATTTTCAACGCAGAGTGGGGCAGGGTTACAGGTTCGACGGATACCGTTGAAATCAATCGATATAATGGGCCAAACCGAAGGTTCATGAATACTATAAAAGGCTGGATATAACAGTGAACTAAATCAGCCGTAAGATAGGCGTCATTAAAAATGTAAGTTTGTATTACTCCTGCGCGGCAGACGGCCCCCTACAGGTGAAAGTACCGGACTGCCGCTTGGAGTGAACACGACATCCTGCCGTCACGAGAAGGAAACAACAGGGAAAGAAGGTCTTCGGACTGGCACAAAATAAACTATTGAAAACATAATCAGGCCTTGATTATACTCAAATTAGGGCGGTTTGGGAAGTTTCCCCTTGGAAAAAAGTTTGTACCACAGATTGAGTGTCGTGGTAAGTCATAGAATGGTCACGGCCCGTACCCAACTATTCGACAATCCCAAACTCTACACGGCGGTTTTTCATTCTTCCATCTGTAGTCAGGGTAGTGTCAATAGGGTTGTTTTCTCCCCCACCTCTGATGAGGAGACGTTCACGAGGGATTCCTTTGCCGACCATATAGCTCCCGACCTTTTCGGCCCTTTCCAAGGACAGCCCTGTGTTTACACTTTCCCTACCCAGATCGCAGGTATGACCTATGAGTTTGATCTTCAGTCATATATTTTCGTTCATTACTTTTACGACTTCACCCAGGTACCCTTTGGACTCGGGCGTCAGCTCATCGGAATCCAAAGCGAATCTGACCTTTCCGGCAAGAATCTTCTCTTCTATTGGAGTCAGGTCCTGCGTAACGGTCTTCTTTTTTGGGACTTCTTTGACCGCTCCTGTAGGGGTAGGGCCTTGATCTGTACCCTTTGGCTCGTCCGTACCCCTTGTAGGCTCCTGTTTCGTAGCTGAGGAGGAATCATCCTCTGCTGCTTCTTGAGTAGGCTCAGGGTCGATCTCCTCGGGTTTATCTTCTACATCATTCTTATCATTCTCCTCTTCTGCCGAAGGACCGTCCTCTTCGGGTGCAAGTTTATCGGTTTCCATAGCTTGCTTAGCAGCTTCGGTCTTCTTTTTCCTTTTCAACCGGATGGCGAGTGCCAGTTCGAAGATGCTGTTCTGTCCCTGACTCAGCTCATTGCCGACAGGAATATCATAGCTGGCACCGATGATCATATTGGGTTGCTCATAGGCGATGGAAAACACACCAAGATCGTTGGTATTGTACCACAGCCCAAGATCTATTTTCTTGGCCTTCTCTGAGGTCCCCAATGCGTAGGAGAACTTTTATCCCACATTATAAAACCGATTACCTGACTGATTGACGAGCCTGAACGTAGGAAGCACGGTAAGGCGCTGGCCTTGATACACCCTATGATCTGCCGTGGCCTTGAAGTTAGAGGGCATTTGATCTTCGGCAACCTCCACAAACGAAATATCGGGTTGGTTCAGGTTGAAAATAGAGGTACCGATAAAGTCTTTTTCCAATCCGGATTCATCCTTGATCTGGTAATACAGTCCCCGCTGAAACTGGGATAAGACGTGCTTTCGTTCAGTATGGCATCGTTGGAGTTCACATTGGGATCAAAACTGCCATTGACGAACTGGTCATCGGTAGTAAACCTTCCCTCGGTGTTTCTCTGGAAGTAGCCACCCTGTATCCCTAGGCTCAGGACCGATGTCGAACTTAAGGACACTCCATAAGCTACTCCCATAGAAGGCTGCGTACTGATCGTAAAAGTGATGGGCATGCCCGAATCCCCTCCGCTGGCTTCTAGAGGAAATGAATCCTGCCCCACTTTCTTATCGGCTATGGATTCGAAAACGATAGTCGGGGGTAATTTGCCCATGGAGATGGTAAAGGCCTGTTCTGCGCTCTTGTTTATACCACCATGTGGTCCCTACCTCCGTCATCCATAAGGCTAACAATAACCGTGGCATCGCCACTGACATCATTGGCGGTACTGTAGCCGAGCGTACCCATAGTATCGATAGCGAACAGGGATTCATTGTCATTATCAACTTCAAAGGTCGGGTTTTGCCCAAGCTCATTGTCCGGCCATGTGATAGTACCTTCGGCTACAGCAGTGCTGAATGCCGTGCCCGTCCATGCATGATCCGAGATATATACTCAACAAAAAATAAAATAGGAAATTTGAAGTTCCGTAGGTCTTGGACAAATCCTGTATTTGTTGACCGGTCATTAGTTGATCGGTCATTAGGACCGTTCCGGGCGGAACAGTGTTTTCTTGATCATTTCAGTATGTCTCAAATCAATTTCATTTGGGTATAAATGACCTGGCCCGAAGGTATTTCTACTAAGGTGACCAGGGCCATTTTATCGGGCGAAGTATCCGAATTGAATCCTATAATAGCGATATCTCCAGCTGATAGTTGTGCTTTTGATCTTGTCCCCATCGAGAACAGCACCAATGTGAGTAGTAAGGTAAATTTCCATTTCAGTGTTATCATTGTTTATCTAAACTAAGATTTTGGTTGGGGCTGAGTAGCCCCAGCCCCAGTTTTTCTCCTGACCGGATACCCAATGCGGCCAGTTTTGTACCCGTGAGGATACACTCGGAGGTTTTCAGGATATTCAGTTTCAAATAGCGGTAATCCGAGCAGAGTACGAACAGACCGTTTTGTTGACTGGAATGGACGATGCTTCCTGGGGCCAGTAGTGCGGTGTTCGGCACTTCGGCAGGACTCACCTCCAGTATCCATATCATGGATTCGCGCAAATAGGTGATGGCCCCTCCATAGCTGGAGTTACAGGCATTGACCAGGGCTTCTATCTGTTCGGAGTCCTGTTGCTGCCAGTCTATCGTGAGATCTTGCAAGTTGGGCCTTTTCAGTGGCGTCGCTGAGACACTTACAAAAAGAACCTTTTCCCTTGCTTTGACTTTTTCAATGACCTTGGGGACCTGTGCTGCTACCAATTGGCTCAATCGGGCTCCCAATAAGCCCTGATTTTCTCCCGCAAGTATGGGAACAGCTACTTTTACCAATTCTGGGCCGCTATCCATGACGTCGGTCATCTGATGAAAAGTCATCGCCACGGTCTTCTCTCTGTTCTTCAATATCCAGAATAAAGGAGCAGGACCGGCATATTCAGGTAAGGCACCAAAGTGGCAGTTGACGATGCCAAAAGTAGGAATGTCCAGGACCGCTTCGGGCAGTCGATAGGGAAAGGTCAGACAGAGACCCATCTCAGGGTCTAGTTGTTTTAACCACTCACTCAAATTGTTCAGTAGTCCTTCTTTGTCGACCTGTATCAAAGGGATGTTTTTATGCTTTGCAAAGGTCTCCGCACTGTGGTTGGCCTCATGGGAGTAGTCAGTGATGACGACCCCCCGTAAGCACCGCTGTTCCTCAAGTTTGACCATCAGTGGTATACCCAAAGTGCTATTGATGAATAAAACAATACGCATATGTGAAAAAATTAAATTGAACACTGTTGAGAAAAATAACTATTTCAAAAGACGCCCTGCTTTCCCGTGTACCGAGATTATACCAACTTAGCTTTTAAAATCGCCTATCTTCCTGTTCATTGTGCTTCACTCTGCGTTGACAATCCTCGGGATAGCGCTGCTATCCCTGCGGTGCTCGCCTTGATTGATACTAAAATGACCCGCGGAATCTTATACGATATTTAGAAACCCAAATTTGTATTACTCCTTATCAGGGATGATGGATGTTAGCTTAACCCAAAATAATCAATAGCCTTGCTATTCCGAACATAAACTACTTCGACATCAGTAGTTTTACGCTGTGCAGGCTCGTTACCTTTGTGATACAAAGACCCTCTCACTTAAACCGCTGATTTTATTGCAATTATGCTCTCATGATGAAATCCTGTTGATCAATTTGGGTTCAACATATCAGCAATCTTCGCCAGCCCTTTGCGAAAGGCCATCAGAGGATCATAGCCACAATCGTACAATGAGATGACTACGGTAATCTGTTAAACCCAAATTGATCAACAGAGAACCTATTCCGCGCATAAATAGCTTCCTACCGGAAGCTTTTCCCACCGGTCTTCATTCACCATAGCGGTACTATGCCGAACGAATCCAAATGACCGGTATTTTGCTATTTATACGCTCATCACGATTTCTATCGATCAATTTGGGTTAAAGTACTGTCGGCAGTACTGCCGGTACAGTAGCGTATTGAAGTAGAGGTTATCTGAGATGTCAACTACTTCGACCGTAGATTCGCCCAAAGAGGAGAAAGGGTAGGTAAGCCCGTCGTATGGGGCATTTTGCCCATTTGTACCCCTATTTTCGATGATATTAGACCTGTCAATAAGGTGATTTCACCCCGTAACAATAGCTTATGCGCTTTCTCTATAGCGACACTCTCCATACCAAAACCAATATCTTCTATCAATAACTTGGTCTTTCCCCGCTCAAAGCGATTCTCGTTTTGGGTAAAGTACAGCTTCATCCCACCATTAAGGAAGTTCTTGGCGGCAGTGGGGTATTATACAAACTTAGCTTCTAAATATCGCCTATCTTCCTGTTCATTTTGCTTCACTCTGCGTTGACAATCCTCGGGATAGCGCTGCTATCCCTGCGGTTATCGCCTTGATTGAAAAAAAATGACCCACGCAATCTTATACGACATTTAAAACCCAAATTTGTATTACTCCGATCACCATTGACATCCGTAGCTACTCCTGGATAGTTTCCTAGTGCAGGACTACCCATGGTACCGTTGCCATCGATGGCTACCTGAAGGGAGGCACTGCTCGGTACGCTTGTTGCCGAGTGGGTATGTTGGGGCAGTTGTGAAATAGTTAGGACAACACTTTCCGCTCCACCCTCACTACCCATGTTATTGGTTATGAGTCTATAATCTGTACCTATACCTATGGCTACCTTGCCGCGTAACTCGGGTATACCAAAGTTAGTTCTGCCATCCCTACCGTAGTTGGTACTCAGTAATGAAAAAAGAGCTTCGAAACTGGTAATGGGCATTCACTGCTCTTGGCTATATCGCTCGGTTTCTAGGAGGCCAATTGGCCAATTGGGGCCGGTCTGCCGCGTGAGCCATTGACAAAGATAGCCTATCGCGCTAACTAGCGGAAATTTCCCCCAGATCATGCATTGGTAAAATCTACTGCGGATCTAAATAGCTGCAAACCGGTCGTTGCACTACGTTTTTTGAATTCACTATAGCGGTGTTATGCCAAATCCAATAAAACTCCCTGATGTATTAACATTTAAAACCTCCTTACAAAGTTTCAACGCATGATACGGGTTCAAAGAACTCCAAATGCAGAATCGTTCAGCTGTAGAAGTTATAACCGGACACTGAATCATCATCTACTTCGCTATCCGTTTTGGATACTGGGCTGTACCGAAGAAACCACCTATATTCGCAGGTACTTTGCAGAAAGCATTACGACTATAAGACCAGCGTGTAAATCCTGATAATACCTTCATGATGTAGCTCTTGGATTAAATATAACTGATAATCCGATACTTTCATTATCCTTCGTTGACTTTGTTGCTATTTTTAGTTTTGTTATCTAATTGATTATTGTTTAAATCATTGATTATGATTTGCTTATATTGAGTAATTAGTTTTTTATGCAATACTGATAGCAGTGAGGCCGAAAGAGTTATATCAATCGCAATAATTTGGATAGTGTGTAATGCAATTTTACCATTTGATAATATTACAAGTAAATTTTATTATAATCTTAAAATTAGTTCCGTGAATATTTCATATGACGATACATAAGACATTGACAACAGGCTTTTTTTTAATGTAGCACTGTGAAAGTATAGCTATGCCAGGTCGATTGTTTGGGGTAGAGTCCCTACCGTATCACTTCATCGGAGTACTGGTAGTGTTGAACCCAGATCATGCATTGAAAAATCTACTGCGGATATAAATAGCTGCGAATCAGTCGTTGCACTACGTTTTTTAAATTCACCATAGCGGTGCTATGCCAAATCCAATAACCTCCCTGATTTATTGATATTTAAACACTCATTACGAAGTTCCAGCGCATGATCTGGGTTGAAGGGTAACTTTTTAGGACTAATGCTGTTTCATGAATATGTTGAAAATAGCCTGGTCCGATATCTATGCGCATCCACTGCCCGAGAACCATCGTTTTCCGATGTCGAAGTATCCTTTATTGCGAGAGCAATTGTTGTACGAAGGCACGGTGGAAGAGGCCGATTTTTTTGAACCGATAGCTTTGGAACGTTCGGAAATCATAGCTACCCACACCCCTGATTACTGGGATAGACTGAGGTATTTACAGCTCTCCAAGTCTGAAATACGAAAGACGGGCTTTCCCCTGTCGGAGGCACTTGTCCATCGCGAAATCGTTATTGCGGGAGGGACACTGGCCGCGGCACGTTATGCGATGGAGACGGGAGTGGCCATGAACATCGCTGGAGGTACACATCATGCCTTTACGGATAGGGGAGAGGGCTTCTGCTTGCTGAACGATATGGCCATAGCAGCCAACTGCTTATTAGCGGAAGGCAGCGTAGGGAAGGTACTGATGCTCGATCTGGACGTGCATCAGGGTAACGGGACCGCAGAAATCTTTCAGGGTAAGGAGGAGGTCTTCACCTTCAGTATGCACGGTGCCAAAAACTATCCAGCCAAAAAAGAGATTTCGGATATGGATATCGGCTTGCCCGATGGTATAGGGGATGAAGACTACCTGTCCGTATTGGAAGAGCACCTACCTGACCTGCTTCATAGGGTGAGGCCCGACATTGTTTTTTTCCAGTCTGGGGTAGATGTTCTGGCGACCGATAAGCTGGGCCGCTTAGGACTGAGTCGTGAAGGATGCCGTTTGCGGGACCGTTTTGTATTTCGGTCATTGCAGGATAGCGCTATTCCCGTAGTGGTCAGTATGGGGGGCGGTTATTCTGTTGACATTAAGGACATCATCGAGGCCCATGCCAATACTTTTCGTTTGGCCCAAGACATTTACTTTTGATATCTTTTGATGGTTTTGCATATGGTCGGATAGATGTAGCGTATAAGGTGAAAAGCTGGTGTTTTGGGCTTAGAGACTGTTTTGAAATTATATTTAATTCCAAATTGATTGATAGAAATCGTGATGAGCGTATCAATAGTAAAATACCGGCCATTTGGATTCGTTCGGCATAGTACCGCTATGGTGAATGAAGACGGGTGGGCAAAGCTTCTGGTATGAAGCTATTTATGCGCCGAATAGGTTCTCTATTGATCATTTTGGGTTTAACCTATACTTCCTGCCCATCAGCCAAAGACAAATCGGTCGGGAGAATAGCGGACAATGGATTCGCGATTCTTGATCGGTGTTTCGTAAGGACACAAGCTACAAGCTTGCGCCAGTGGGGGGAATTCTTCGAGCAACAGCTCTCTAAATAGAAAAAGCCCTCCACGTCTCCGTGAAGGGCCTGCTTCATATTATCCGCGTTATAAACGCTATCTTTTCGTATTCTAATGCTCGTCCGGTCCTCGTTGCGCTATCGCTAAATGAGGACCAGTGGGGGGGTACATGGGTATGATGGACTACTACCTAAAAGTGAC
The DNA here is from genome assembly GCA_947492745.1 of uncultured Cyclobacteriaceae bacterium. Lineage (GTDB taxonomy): Bacteria > Bacteroidota > Bacteroidia > Cytophagales > Cyclobacteriaceae > Aurantiphycus > Aurantiphycus algarum. The sequence goes on from CANLOE010000094.1 coordinate 27,126, forward strand.
GGTCTGATTTAATGAACCGCCGTATACGAGACCCGTACGTACGGTGGTGTGAGAGGCGAACTCTAGCTCATTCAGGGCTAGAGCCGTCTACTCGATTAGGCTTTGTTTTTATATTCATTTATTATTTCATCATCCCATACTTGGGCTTCAATATATTTATCATATTTTAATCTTTCTTCTGTCAAACATTTTTCATTTGATGGAATTCCGTATTCATTTATAAGGTCATTGATTTCGTTTAACAAGAAAATCTGTCCGTTACAATCTTTTCTATAAGTCTCAAGTTTTGGCTCATCGTAAAATTGAAACGACACCATACTGTCAGGATAAGTAAAACTTATGTGTTCAGGTTTAAAGTCGGTTAAAGGGATTTTTATGACTCCTGGGTTTGCATACCAAGATTTTGCCCAATCGCATTGTCCCAAAGTGAAATAGAAAGGGTCATTTCTGTTTGGTTTTCCACCTTTCAAGATAAATTGTTTTTTAATTCTATTTTCTAGAGAAAACCTTAAATCAATATAGTTGTCAGGTCTTTTGCTATTAAATCCTTCTGATATTTGATTTTGAACACTTTCAGCTTTTTCAAATCCATATTCAGTTATATTCCGCAATGGTCCGTTGTCAAGTTCGTAATAATGAAATAAGAATTTCGGTATATTCATATTTTTCCTAAAATAAAGTCTAACGTTAAGTATGATAAACGTAGGGCAGTTGATAAGCACTTTCGTTTCGGTTTATTAGTTAGCTAAATATAAATATTTTGCTTTTATCTTTTCTATTATAAACGCCAAATTTTATATTTAGCCGACTTTGTTAATATGCACAGAACTTTCGATTTAGCACAAACGCCCTATGTTTTTTATATATTGTGTGCGCCTTGAATGGTGAATATAGCTCATGAATTCGAGTGTTCCAAAGGGTGAAAGTCCCGTAAGCACGGGAGTCGTTACCCGAAGCCAAGTAAGTGGCAAGGTTGTCAGAGGTGACTCTGGAACTGAAGTAAGCCAAACTACGGTATCCGTACTGACGAACAGAAACTGAATACAGAGGCTATTAGGTCGGATGAGGTACCACATGCTGCCGAAGTCCAAAGTCTT
>CANLOE010000095.1 GCA_947492745.1 uncultured Cyclobacteriaceae bacterium
TTTATCACCTTAGTGATACACTAGGCCTCCTCACCTAAACCACTGATTCTCTTTCAATTTATGCTCTCATAACGAAACCCTATTGACCATTTTGGGATAAAAGAACTCCCGTTCTCAAAAAAGGCCTCTCGCTCTGCGAGAGGCCTTTTCCTGATATACAGATAATACCAGAGACAGTGCCTCAACCTATAGACCTTCACAAAAGCACTGCCATTACCAACCCGTAGGAATCGAGAAAGGGGTTCCTTAATGACCTAAAGTATTTAACTCTAAAAATAATATAAATCAGGACATGGAAATAATTAGAGGGTTTATGGCATTTGAAATACTATCTTTGTAAAATAAGCTGATTCTGTAAAACATGTCCTCTAAGAAGAATAATGAGATGCTTCGATTGATAGAAACCGATGATGGTTCTCATTCGCTATATTTACCTACTCTCAATGAGACTTATCATTCCTTTCATGGTGCTCTCCAAGAATCAAGGCATGTCTTTATCATGATGGGTTGGCACTACTTCACGCAGGGTGCAGCTTCTCAGAAGTCTCCTTCGCAGCCTGTACAACTTTTGGAAATAGGATTTGGCACAGGACTGAACGCTTTACTGACCTTGCTCGAAACCCTACCAACTAGTGGAAATGACATGAAAGCCCAGAGGGTACATTATACGACATTAGAACCTTATCCAATACCACCATCCTTCATAACACAACTGAATTACGAGCAACTCCTCGGTCTTTCGGAAAAAGAGGCTTGGCTAAAAAAGATTCATCAAGTAGAATGGGAAAAAACGATAAAACTCACAGAACAGTTTTCGCTACTCAAACTGAAACAGAAACTTGAAGAAGTACACTTGGAAAAGAGTACCTACGATATCATATATTATGATGCTTTCGCTCCCAGCAAACAGTCGGAGCTTTGGGATATTGTCCAATTGGAGAAAGTATTTCACGCCATGTCACCTAATGGAGTACTGGTCACTTATTGTGCAAAGGGGCAGTTCAAAAGGGACCTGTTATCGCTAGGCTTCGCAGTGGAAACACTACCGGGGCCTCCGGGCAAAAAGGAAATGGTACGCGCTATCAAGCAGTAGAAAACCTGCGATATAACACATTTTTTTATGGTAACGGAATTATTTTGACTGTGTTTTTTTTAAATATTAACAACCGATAAGGGAAAAGGATTTTGTTTTTTTTGGTAATTGCAATAGGTGGCGGTTTTTTCTATGAATTGTTCAAAATAATTTTTCGACACATACGATATAGACCAAGTAAGGTTCTGAAAAAACATATTTTTTTAGTAAGTTTATGAGCTTTTCTGCTGGCAAGCATAAATTTTATTCTGTGGACAATTACTAATTTAACCTTTTTACAGTAATGGCTAATGTTAAAAGCAAGGGTATGTACCTCCCTGAGATGGAACACGATGCATGTGGTATAGGGTGTATAGCCAATATAGATGGAAACAAGACATATTCTGTTGTGGAAGATGCGCTCACCATGCTCGAAAACATGGAGCACCGTGGTGGTACGGGTAGCGACCCGGAGACAGGTGATGGCGCAGGTATACTTATACAGATTCCTCATGATTATTTCAAAGAAGAGTGTGATAAGATACGCATAGATCTGCCCGAACAGGGCACTTACGGTGTAGGGATGCTGTTCTTCCCCGCAACGCGCGAGGTACGCGAAGCTTGCAGAGAAGTGCTGAACAGCAATATCGAAAAATTGGGCTTTGAACTTTTGGGTTATCGCCCTGTGCCCGTAGACCGTAAAGTAGTCGGTGCCGGAGCCAAAGAGGTAGAACCTGTTATAGAGCAGGTATTCATCAGCCCCAAACAAGAACTGGATCCTGACACACTGGAGCGTAAGCTTTTTGTACTTAGAAATTGTACCACACACCATATCGGGAATAACAACAAAGGTAATAATGGTGATTTTTACGTGACGAGTTTTTCGCACAGAACGATTGTGTATAAAGGGCAATTGCGTACCAATCAATTGAAGCCCTACTATTTCGACTTGCAGGACTCCAGAGTAACCACGGCCCTGGCTTTGATTCACTCTCGGTTTTCTACCAACACCTTTCCCAATTGGAAGCTGGCACAGCCTTTTCGTTTTATCGCCCATAATGGTGAAATCAATACGATACGAGGCAATGTCAATAAAATGAAATCCAAAGAGGCCGTATTAAAATCGGCCTATTTTACGGAAGAAGAGCTGAACCTACTGTTACCTATTACCGACCCGACACATTCGGATTCGGCCAATTTGGATGCATTAGTGGAAGCCCTGGTCATGGGAGGGAGATCACTCCCGCATGTCATGATGATGCTGGTACCCGAGGCATGGGAAGATAACAAGCTCATGGATCAGGAGCGCAAAGCTTTCTATAAGTACCATGCTGCACTAATGGAGCCATGGGATGGTCCTGCCGCTCTCTTTTTCACTAATGGCCGTATGATAGGTGCTACGCTGGACCGTAACGGCCTACGGCCTTCCCGTTACTGTATCACCAAGTCAGGGCGTTTGATCATGGCCTCAGAGGCAGGAGCACTGAAAGTAGACCAGAAGGACATTTCGGTCAAAGGAAGAATGCAGCCGGGCAAGATGCTCATCGCTGATCTGGAAAAGGGAAAAGTATTGTTCGATGACGAAATAAAGAAAGAAGTATATAAAGGTAAACCCTATTTTGACTGGATAAAAGAGCATCGTATTAAACTAAGGAGTCTGCCCAAGCCTGAAGTACTGCCCTATGCCTATGATGAAAAAACACTCAAGCAGCGACAGCGGGCTTATGGGTTTTCCTCTGAAGACCTGAAGGTCATTTTAAAACCTATGGCCGAAAAAGCCACGGAACCCTTAGGCTCCATGGGTGCGGATACGCCATTGGCAGCACTATCAAAACAGAGCCAACATTTGTCTCACTACTTCAAGCAGTTGTTCGCTCAAGTGAGCAACCCTCCCATTGATCCTATTCGGGAGCGCATGGTGATGTCGCTGTTCACTAGAGTAGGCGAAAGCCTTAACATATGGGATGAAAGCCCCGAACATACCAATCAGATACATATCTCGCAGCCTGTTTTACTCAACGAGGATTTAATGCGTTTCCGTAACCTTTGCGATATGGGTTTTGAATGCGCCGTTATCGATATGCTTTTCAGTGCCAATGGTAAGCCGGGTGATTTGGAAGAAGGGCTCCATCAGCTGGCCAAAAAGGCCGAAGAAGCTGTTCTACAAGGGAAAAAAGTACTTATCCTTTCCGATAGGAAAATAGATAAAGATCATGCGCCTATCCCTTCATTAATGGCTGTGGGAGCTGTCCACCATTATCTAGTCAGCAAACGGCTAAGGACAAAAGCAGGTTTGATATTGGAAGCAGGAGATATACGCGAAACGCATCATTTTGCCACAGCCATAGGATACGGAGCGAGTGCCATCAACCCTTATATGGCATTGGAGTCCCTACATTTCCTTAATGAAAGAGGATTCATTGAAGGAGAACTCAGTGATGAACAGGTATTCGAGAATTATCAAAAATCCATTGACTATGGCCTATTGAAGGTACTGTCCAAGATGGGAATCAGTACGATGCAGTCCTACCAGTCTGCACAGATTTTTGAAATTGTGGGCCTGAACAGCAATGTAGTCGATAGATGCTTTAAAGGAACCGTGAGCAGGATAGAAGGCCTCTCTTTCGATGATATCGCCAAGGAGACCCTAGTGCGGCATCACTTGGCCTTTGACCATAATCTGGCCGATAATCAGACTTTAGAGGTTGGGGGTATCTATCAGTGGAAAAGAAGGGGGGAAAAGCACCTGTTCGACCCCGAGACCATTCACCTCTTACAGAAATCGACCAGTAGGAACGATTACGGTCTTTATAAAAAATATGCACACAAAATCAATGATCAGGGCAAAGATGCGCTGACTATCAGAGGGTTACTGGAGTTCAAAAAGCGGACCCCTATTCCTATTGAAGAGGTAGAACCCGTTGAGGATATATTGAAGCGTTTTGCTACGGGAGCGATGTCTTTCGGCTCGATTTCGCATGAGGCACATAGTACTTTGGCTATTGCTATGAACCGTATTGGAGCCAAAAGCAATAGTGGTGAAGGAGGAGAAGATGAGGTACGCTTCGAAAGAAAGGCCAATGGCGACTGGGAACGCTCTGCAATCAAACAAGTCGCTTCGGGTAGATTTGGTGTGACCAGTTACTATCTCTCCAATGCGGATGAGATACAGATAAAAATGGCACAGGGCGCCAAGCCAGGAGAAGGGGGGCAGTTACCGGGGCATAAAGTGGATGAATGGATAGGGCGTGTGCGTCATTCCACACCGGGAGTAGGTCTTATATCGCCTCCACCGCATCACGATATCTATTCGATAGAGGATATGGCACAACTTATCTATGACCTGAAAAATGCCAACCGAAACGCTAGAATCAATGTTAAATTAGTATCACAGGCAGGAGTAGGTACTGTTGCGGCGGGAGTATCCAAAGCCAATGCAGATGTAATCTTGGTATCCGGAGCCGATGGTGGCACAGGAGCCTCCCCGCTGAGTTCTATCCGCCACGCCGGTCTACCTTGGGAGCTTGGTGTTTCGGAAGCTCACCAGACTTTGGTGAAAAATAACCTGAGAAGTCGTGTGACATTACAGACCGATGGTCAGCTAAGAACGGGTAAAGATCTTGCTGTAGCGGCCATGCTAGGAGCAGAAGAGTGGGGCATCTCCACAGCTGCTTTAGTGGTAGAAGGCTGTATCATGATGCGAAAATGTCATTTGAACACATGCCCTGTAGGTATTGCCACTCAAAATCCCGAACTAAGGAAACTATTTACGGGAGACCCCGACCACGTGGTCAATTTCTTTAGATTCCTAGCACAGGATCTTCGAGAAATCATGGCAGAACTTGGTTTCAATACCGTCAATGATATGGTAGGTCAAACTCAATTATTGAAAGTACGCTCAGATTTGGAGTATTGGAAACTGAAAAATCTTGATTTCACCCCTATACTCTATCAAGAACGCGTGCCGAACAATATCGGAATCTACAAACAGATAGAACAGTTTCATGAAATCGATGAGGTCTTGGATTGGCAGCTGATAGAGAAGGCCATGCCAGCTCTGGAAAACGGCACACCGGTACATCATGAGTTTGAAATCATCAATATCAACCGTACCACAGGCACTATTCTTTCGAATGAAATATCCAAAAAATATAAAGGAGATGGCCTGCCTGAGGGTACCGTTCATTTTAAATTCAACGGCTCGGCAGGGCAGAGTTTTGCAGCTTTCCTAGCCAAGGGAATTCACTTTGAACTGGAAGGAGAAGCAAACGATTACTTTGGTAAAGGTTTGTCAGGAGGTCTATTGTCCATATATCCTGACAGGGAGGTTACTTTTAGGCCCGAAGAAAATATTATCATCGGTAATGTGGCATTTTATGGGGCTACGTCCGGTGAGGCCTATATCAATGGTACTGCGGGCGAACGTTTCTGCGTACGTAACTCCGGTGTAAAGACCGTCGTCGAAGGAGTGGGAGACCATGCTTGTGAATACATGACAGGCGGTATCGTCGTCGTATTAGGGTGTACGGGCAAAAACTTCGCAGCAGGTATGAGTGGAGGAGAAGCTTATATCTATAACCCCAATAAAGACTTTCATAAGTACTGTAACATGGGAATGGTCAGTTTTGATGAAATCTCCAAAGAGGACGAAGCAGTTCTGAAGTCCATGATCGAGAAACACCAAGAAACAACACAAAGTGGTTTGGCGAAGCGGTTATTATCGGATTGGCAGACAAGTTTGGGAGACTTCGTTAAAGTCATGCCCAACGACTACAAAGCAGTATTGATGAAGAAAAAAGAGAATAAAGAATTAAAACTAGCAGTATAATGGGGCAAGTAGATGGTTTTTTGAAATTTGATAGGCAATTGCCGGACTCCAGAGATCCAAAAGAAAGGATTCAGGATTATAATGAAATCTATAAAGAATTCGATGATGAAAAGACTCAGGCCCAAGCAGCACGATGCATGAACTGTGGTGTACCTTTTTGTCACAATGGTTGTCCATTAGGAAACAATATACCTGAGTTCAACGATGCCGTATATGATGGTGATTGGGCATATGCCCTTAAAATATTGTCCACTACCAATAATTTCCCTGAATTTACAGGCAGAATATGTCCTGCGCCCTGTGAGGCCAGTTGCGTATTGGGTATTAACAAACCAGCGGTAGCTATTGAGCACATTGAAAAAAGCATCATCGAAAAGGCATTTGAATTGGGCTACATCAAGCCAAACGTACCTACTACGAGAACCGATAAAAAAGTCGCCATTATCGGTTCAGGTCCTGCGGGGATGGCTGCTGCCGCCCAACTGAACAAAGCTGGCCATTGGGTGACGGTGTATGAGCGCGATGAGCATGTAGGAGGACTCTTGCGCTATGGAATACCCGACTTCAAATTAGAAAAATGGGTAGTTGAGAGAAGGGTAAAACTCATGGAAGAAGAAGGGGTGATTTTCAAGGTCAATGCGAATGTAGGTGTCAATGTCAATCCCGATCATCTGATGGAGGAGTATGATGCCGTAGTACTTTGTGGGGGTTCTACCGTACCTAGAGACTTGCCGATACCCGGTAGAGGGCTTAAAGGGATTTATTTTGCCATGGAGTTTTTGAAGCAACAGAACAAAAGAGTTTCCGGAGTTCAGTCAGAAGAGGAGCCTCAAATCTCGGCCAAGGGTAAAAATGTCGTCGTTATTGGTGGTGGTGATACGGGTTCAGATTGTATAGGTACTTCGAATCGACATGGTGCAAAACACATTACCCAGATCGAGCTTTTATCTAAACCTCCCAACAGCAGAAAAGAAAACAATCCATGGCCCGAATGGCCCATGACACTAAGGACCTCATCTTCGCATGAAGAAGGTAGCGACAGAAAGTGGGCCCTGCTAACAAAAGAATTCATTGGAGATACGGAAGGTAAAGTCGCCAAACTGTTGGTCGCGGATATAGAGTGGCAGCAAAAAGAAAACGGGAGCTTTGGTTTTGTCGAAATCGAAGGCTCCGAAAGAGAGATACCTTGTGATTTGGTACTTTTGGCCATGGGTTTTGTCCACCCTCAGAGAGAAGGTATGCTCACCACACTGGGTATAGCATTAGACGATCGGGGAAACGTCGTGGACGACAATTATAAAACGAATACGGAAAAAGTCTTCGTAGCAGGTGACATGAGACGTGGCCAGTCTCTGGTGGTATGGGCGATTTCCGAAGGACGTGAAGCTGCTAAAGCTGTCGACGAATACCTCATGGGCGAAAGCTCTTTAGAATCGAAAAATGATTCTTTCCTCAGTTTGGAACAGATGGCAATGGAGAAATAACGGCATATTTTCAGCTTGGCTTATGCACCATGCTAAACTATCTCCCAAAAGGCTGTATCTAAAGTGGTACAGCCTTTTTTATGTCAAATATTCCTGCTCTAGTGAATATACCTAAGCTATACCCAAACACAATTGAACCCAAAATAATCAATAGTCTTCCTATTACGAGCATAAATTACTTCAAAATCAGCGGTTTTACGCTGCGCAGGTTCGTCACCTTAGTGATACAAAGGCCTCCTCACCTAAACCGCTGATTTTATAGCAATTATGCCCTCATCACGAAACCCTATTGATCAATTTGGGTTGAAATGAGAAATTTACCCCCATACAGGTTTTCCGTTTTTTTGGATAGATAAGCCCCTAATGACTATTTTACCAATGACTTACCATATAAATTTGATAAAAGCTATTTCATCATAGCACAGCCATATCTTCCCAAGACATTTTTCTTGAGCATAACCCCTCATGAATAAGATCTAAAGGACATTCCTGGACAATCATAGCCATTTTACCATGAACATAGATTATTTCAAAACCCAGGGCACAGTGCAACCTAATGCTGACTCCTCACCTTGGCAATAGAAAAACTTCCTTGTCTAAGATGCAGATTTCATCGCACTTTAGGCTCTCATAACAAAATACTAATCATCATTTTGGTAAACTGGATTACTTAGAAAAAAATATAGGCCCTCCTTTGACAGGACGGCCTATATTCATGTTATCTTATACAAACTTAGTTTTTAAAAATCGCCTATCTTCCTGTTCATTTTGCTTCACTCTGCGTTGACCATCCTCGGGATAGCGCTGCTATCCCTGCGGTTATCGCCTTGATTGAAAAAAAATGACCCGCGAAATCTTATACGACATTTGAAACCCAAGTTTGTATTATTTGAGTTTTATTGGTGTCAATGGCAATCTATTACTTTACCATCATCTTGATGACCTCTTGTTGTTTTTGAGAACTGACCATCAAGAAATAAACTCCACCTCTTCCCGTAGTAGCGTTCTTCATGTTCACTTGAATATTTTGTTTTCCGGCTACAGTGGAGGTGTAAGCTTGGGTATGAAGTACTTTTCCTGCGGAATCAAAAATCTTAATGCCAAGGTCTTCGTCTTTCTCGAGATTTAAGCTAAGCTTGAAAGCTGAACCCGAAATAGGGTTAGGAAATACTACTACCCCCATGTCGGTATCTTCCTCCGCTGAAAGTGCAGATTTGGAAGTAGCGTTTTTACTTACTTTTAGGATAAGCTTGGGCGCATTGCTACCATTACCGTTCTCCTTGGAAGCAAAAGCAACATCATTACCACCTTTTTGAGTCAGCAACATGCTAAAGTTTCCACCTGTGTCAATCTTACTACCATCTAAGGTCCAAGTATACGTGTTTCCGATGGTATAAGTACTGTTCAGAGAACCTAACAATTCCTTCGCAGTAGGCTTACTGGCCATAGTCAAATTGGTTTCGGACCAACTGCTCGCACTACCTTTTTCTACATCGATAGTACCTGCACCACCATCTCCATTGACGGTCATTTTCAATTCTGCACCGATAATAGCTCCTTCTACTTTACTCAGGTCAAACATGAGGTAGCCTGCTCTTTTACCTTCTTCTATGCGTACAAACGTATTGTTGAACCCTCTTGTTCCTTGAAGGTAGGCATCATTGATAGGGGACAGTGTAACGGTATTTCCGTTATTGTTTCCACCACCGTTTCCTCCACCATCGCAGTTGCCTTTGGTTTCGGCCTTGCTTGCATTGCGTGCATCGCTTTGACTTACACTACTATGATAAAATACGATTCGGTCTACGTTCCACTTGATAGATCGTCCCGAAAGTATTAGAGTATAGGTTTCTCCTGCTTTAAAATTATAAATGGGGAATTTTTTGATTTTGTTGTTGACATCAAGTTGTGTCGCCCAACCCCACCCTGTAGGTGAACCTCCAAATATCTTGGTATTTTTCTTTAAATCTACGGTCGCTGCGGCCTTATTACCTGTTCCCGCAGAATAATCACCTTCTACGCGAACGTAACCATCATTGTTTTTATCGCCAGGCGCTCCGTCCAATTGTTTGTGACAGCGTATGTTCAGCCTATAGTTTCCTCCCTTATTGATTTTGAAGGTATACTTCAAAGGAGATGTAGCAGGACCTCCATTAGAGCCATTGCCTGTAAATTCAATGTGACCACTTCCGGTATGACCATTTACATTTTTCTCGACAATCCATTTTCCAAGTCCTGTCTTAGTACTTTCCGCTTCCATAATCAAGAGTCCGTTATCGTCTGCAAACTCACAAGCACCACCGTCGTTACCACTTCCCGGGCTTGGCCCGTCAATAGTTCCATTACTATTGGTTACATACCTGTCCCAGAATTTAGCGAGGGTGTTTGCTTTATTTCCTATCTCGAATATCCACCAAAATTCTACAGCATCAGAGAAGTCAACGCCACCTTCTTCGATGGCAGGATTCTCATAGGAAGCAGGGAACTCATCACAGATTTTATCCGCCTCAATCCAGATTTCCTTTGCAAATTTGTTGGGATTACTATTGGACTTAGCGCGGTTCAGCCATTTTCTGTTTTTGTTGCGGTAACCGGGAGTTTTATTGTTTGAACTGTTACCGTCATCTATTTTTTCATAAATAGTATTTTTATCGATCCATTCAAATTTGTCTTCATTCGTATGTCTTTCGTTCCATTCGCTGTGCTGTACTACGATAACATTCTTTTTGATAATACCGGCAGCCATCCCATCGTCAATGAGTCCTTTCATAACATCATGTGTAAAGTCCGATTGTCCGGCTTCAGCGACAAATACCTTGCCCCCATTGTCCAAAACGACTTTTACTCTCCTCTTTGCCCTATTTACAGAAGCAGGCCAATCTTTATAGGCATTGGTCCATCCTTCATTTTCTTTACCGAATAATTTATGGTAAGCAGGTATGGCTGTCGGAATAAACAGTCCGCCTTGCTCCCCAAAAGCTCCTGCCACTGCTAAATAGTTGACTCCTGCCAAATCTGAGTGCCTTAGCATAGAAGAAAGTGCTGCAGCAGCCATAACATCGTCTTCATCAGGCTTAAGATCAAAGTTAGCTAACAACATGTCCTTACTCTTATTGAAACTGGGCCGTTGTGCATTGGCTTCAATTCCCATAGAGAATAGCAAAATTATAATCAAAATACTATTGAACTGTTTCATCGTAAATGGTTGTGTTTAAAGTTGTAATTTGTTTTAGTTAAAAATTGTGATTTTGGTTTATTACCCCAGCAAAAAAATTGAACAAGTAAAGAGTAATTCCCCTTATCAGACCCTACTACAATGCTACTTTGAAAAAGTAAATACCTCCATGCTATAGTTGTCCATATTGTTCAAAAAATGTGTCAGTAAATTTGATACAAAATCACTGCATTATTTTATTTGATCATGAAAGATATAAGAATCTATCTAGACCTAGACCATCAATTCAGTCGAGTGGCATATTTCACAGTTGAACTCTTATCTATAGCCAATCACTACCTATTGGCTATAGATAATGGTGCCCCAAAAGCATTATTATTACAAAATACATAACAGCTTATTTAGGGTCTATTGAAGAAATCGAAATTATGGCCAGTCAAAAATCGGCCCTGCGGGTTGTTTTAGCTGATTTTTAATGTTAGAGACTGTTTTGAAATGTATCTCTTATTTTCTTGAGAGCTTCTTTCGGCACATAATTTCGTTGAACCCAAATTGATCGATAGGATTTCGTTATGAGAGCATAATTGCAATAAAATCAGCGGTTTAGGTGAGGAGGCCTTTGTATCATTAGGGTGTAAAACCTGCGTAGCGTAAAATAGCTGATTTTGAAGCAATTTATGCTCGTAATAGGAAGGCTATTGATCATTTTGGGTTGAAATCTTCGGCAGATAGCGTTGCTGTCTTTTTCGATGGCTCACGCGGCAGGATAGCCCCTTCACTGGCCAAAACCTTTCGGCTTTACCAAATTCCTTTATGGAGAAATGAGTATTTAGAACAGCAAAAAAAATCGAACGCTTTTCAGGATAGTCCAACGAAGCTGATTGCAAGTGTTTACAAACGCTTACAAATGTAAGATAAACGAATACAAATGTTTAATTACCGAATAAACCATTGATTGTGAAGTTACTTTGAGCTGACGAAAACGAGAGACCGCTTAGTCAATATTTATTTATCACCTCAAAATTGTATAAGTCATATGAAGCGTTTGAAAAATAGTGTACAGTTAATCGGCAATTTAGGAAACGACCCTGTGGTCAAAACTTTGGAAAGCGGAAAGACCTTAGCTTCTTTTTCTCTAGCCACATCACAGTATTATAACAACAAAGCCGGCGATAAGGTACAGGATACCCAGTGGCACAATGTCATTGCTTGGGGGAGAAAAGCGGAACTTGTCAAACAACATTTGAGCAAAGGTAGCGAAATAGCTTTGGAGGGTAAATTAGTATATCGCTCGTATCAGAATGAAAACGGAGAAAATCAATACGTGACAGAAATCAAGCTCAATGAAATGGCACTGATGCGCAAATAATACTGTAGGCCTATTCTCTTAATAGGGAATCCAGTTCGTAGCACAAATTTCAATTGAAAACGCTATGACACCGGTTTATCTATTGCATGATACGTGCATCACTATCTATTTCATCAAGAACAGCTAGTACTTCCTCTCATAGGCCATTTACGTTAACCCATAACATGCATTAGAGAACTTCTGTTACAGCTTTGGACCATTGTAAATCACAAAAAAGAATGTATTTTCTGAATTAAATGCAGCATAAACATGATAAAGTCAGTAAAAAAAAGCAAAATTTATTATATTTCAATCTTTCATGACGATACCTAATGCATATTCTGGGTTTAATTCCGGTCCAGATTTGGAAAAATAAACTGAATCATATAAAGTAATAGTTAATGGTCAGTATCGCATCATCAAATGTCTTATTGTAGACGTGAAATAACAGTCAGTATTTGGGATTAACACAAACTTACCTTTCATAGGTCGCACATTTTCCTATTCATTTTGTCCTACCCCACGTTAAAAATTCTTGTGATAGCACTGCTATCAAGCGATTTGGGCTAGAACAAAATGAGCTGCAAAATTTCACGCTACATTTAAACCCAAATCTGCAAAAGAGTTAAATTCTTTTGACTACAATTTACGCTTCGTTTACCTACCGATAGATAAGGTAAGATACTATTTTGAAATGCATCTTCTGTTTTATTGTATACTCCTCCCAGAATTGTCATTGGACTTTCTATTTACAGGAAAAATTACTTCAAAACCAATCAATAACATCCTATTGAGTCGTCACCATAGCTGATGCTATTAGAGTATCAGTTTTTATAGTCTTCTTTTAGTATGAATTAAGGCTCTGTCTTCTGGATTAGAGTTCCAAATTTGCTATTATCCATGATCAGCACTGTATTGAACAATCCTAAAGCAGAAGCCCTAAACGGCATCGTTTCCCTTATTTATCGTAAGGGAAGCGGTCCGTTATTAGACCTATGCCCCACCCAAATTACAATATATTGGAAGAATTTAAGAGACTGTTTTGAGATGTATCTTTCATTTTCATATCTATTGATTTCTGAGGGGCACATGGAATCCGTAGGAGAAAGGTATTCCATTTCAAACTTTTACTTTCTCTACCATACTCATTGCTCTGTATGCATTTTATATGTACGATTTCGTTAAAATCTTAGCAGATATCACTGCTACCTTTCCCCACGCAGCAGACCGGCCCGTTTACTGCAAAGTTCTCTGAACATTTTTTGACGCTCGGTACTCCCCAGAATAAGTAATACAAACTTAGCTTTTAAATATCGCATATCTTCCTGTTCATTATGCTTTTCATCCACGGCAGAAAAGGGAAATCGGCACTGCATAGTGCCGATTTCCCACATACGGGAATGGTTTAGCCCTCGAAATCAACTGTAGTACACTCGCCCAGTGTACCGCAATCTTTAGAGGTGACACTATAACACACCTCAACAGCTCCCGCTACAGAGACATAATCATTGATAACAACGTACCTAGGTCTTCTCGGCTTTACTATGGCTCCATTTATTGTCCAAGTTGCAACAGCATCTTTACCAAACTTAATAGGGATATTATCTACAGCTACTAAATGACCGATACGAGATTCAACCTCAATAACACCGCTGAAACTGCAATCTGTTTTACCAGGTTCACTTGTTTCACCATCACTGAGTGGTATCAGTCCCAATTGACTTTCGAATGCCGCAGTTTCCATTTCTATAGTCGATTGTTTCGAATCTTCTACTTTATCCTGTTTTAACTCCTCCTCATTACAAGAAAACATGGCTGCAGATAGAGCAAGTGTCAAAAAGGCATTAATTTTTAAGGTTTTCATAAATTTTTAGTTTAAATGGTTTAAAAAAATTTGTTTTATTGAGAAAAACCGAACAGCAGATAGCTGCCCCGTTTATATAAACCCATCTAGTATCGCAGAATGGTTTTTAGTGTTTATACTTAGAAACTGTTTTTAAAATGTATCTATCTCAAGTGTTGAGTACTTTTTTCCTCATACTTAATCTCTCATTTACTTCTTTTGGCTCCTGATTTTGTTGAAATTCTCGCAGATATCAATGCTATCTACATGAGTAATTCTAACCCAGAATAAGTGATAATAAATTTTAATACATGACTTCAAACAGTTTCTTGGAGTCCACTATTTATTCTCATTTCTTTGTACTGATAGGCCATATCAATTACGATTGTAAAACAAGATTATTCGCTCTATAAGAAAAAAAAACAGGGGTCACCAAAAGGTCATCACAGCAGTTATCATTTGGTAAGCACCAACTTGAGTAGCATATTTGTTTTGAAGCAAGGCAAACGTAATCTTGACGTAAGAATCGGAAAGTAGGGTTTTTTAATGGGTTAAACGTTTAATGAAATAGGACTTTTAACGAATTTATATTATCGGCCAATATGAGACTTTTCTTTTTTCTATGTTTTCTTTTATGCAATTCTGCTTGCTTTGCCGTGCAGGATACCCTACAGTTAAGTAAAAAAATAGATAGCCTTAAACAATCGAAAAACCACGATTACGATGAAAAAGACTATGCGACTTTTCATAAAATCAAGGAAAGTGCTAAGTCAATAAAATACAATAAGGGAGTTGTAGAAGCACAAATAGAGATCATCAAATATCATTGTATACATAATATCGATAGTTTGCTCTATTATCATAAGCGATTTCAGGAATATCAACAACGCCACTTTGATAGAGCACTAACTTTATTATACTTAAAATCGGTAGGCTATTTCTTGTTATACTATAATCGTATTCCAGAATACTCACTTCCTATTTACATGGATGCCCTGAAGTTATGTGGAGAAAAGGATATCAAATCAAAGTGTAATATTACCCAGGGAATCGCCGATAGTTACCTTTACAAGGGCCAATACGATATGGTTGTCCCTCAAATCAAAAAAATTCTCAAGGACACTACTCATATAAGTTTTAGGTCTAAAGTAGTTCTAAAAGTAACACAGGCCATCGCTTATCAGTTTCTGGACAAAGTAGAATCTAGCAAATCCCTTTTGAAAGGAGTCATATATGAATCGGGAACCCGCGGAGACAGCCTCCTTTATTCATATGCCAAGATATATCAATCTTATAATTATTATTTGGAGAAGCATTATCAAAAGTCATTGGATACATTGAATGCCAATTTTCATACATTAAAAAAGTACTGGCCTAGTGGGACTATTAATTACTACGAGTTTTCGGCACTTTCATACGCGAAACTTGGTCAGCATAGGAAAGCTGTCGACTTTATAAGGAAGGCTCTCCAAAGATCCCCGGCCAATGAGCTTCCCAAACTTTATGACCGCCTCTCTGATTCGTATTTGAAACTGGATATGAGGGATTCTGCTTGGTATTTTAATGCCCAAAAGGAACATATTCAAGACAGTGTCAGACATTTGGAGAAAAGAGGGTTTACCAATTTGTACAGGACCAAAGTAGATTTCATAGAAACTGTTTTAGAAAATAAAAAGATAAAACTGGAGCAGTCCATACTGTCCAAAACAAATCACAAACAGAAATACTATATTACTAATTTATATATCGGCATTGTTTCCTTAATCATCGGTATTATAGTATTTGCTCTCCGAAAGATGAACAAGCCCTCAAAAAATGAGGAAAGCACGTTAAGGACTCATGAGAAAAAAGCTTTGCAGAACCAGGTCAAACTAAGAGAGGATGAATTGTCTGTCATGCTGATAGGAGCGGAGAAGAAAATGAAAGAGCTAAAGACCATACAGAATCAGATGCACACCGCCGTGGACGAACGTAACCTAGAAAAACTTAAAAATCCCCTAAAGATATTTGATAGTTTTTTGAAAAAAAATGTCATTGATGATGCCATTACAGCACGTATGGAGTCTCAATACCCAGGACTGGTAATACAACTTAAAGAACTGTTCCCACAGCTATCCAAAACCGATATCAAACATTGTTTATTGGTAAAGCTTGGATTTTCTATCAAAGAGTCTGCGGCACTGTTGAACGTCAATCAGAATACCGTCAAAACAGCTAGATATAGAGCCAAATCAAAGCTGGGACTGTGCAAAAACATGTCTTTACATGATTTCCTGCACCACCAAGGTTCTACTTCATCCATCAAGGATTCATGTGATACCTGAACCATACAATGGTAAGAGATATTTATCGCATTGAGAGACTGTTTTGAGATGTATCTTTTTCTTTCTTATGTACTTCTTTTGGTGCCTAATTTCGTTGAAATCTCCGCTAGCTAGCGCGACAGGCTATCTTTGTCAATGGATCACGCGACAGGCTTGTCTCTTCGCTAATAATGTCCTCAGGACATTTTCTTGATGCTCGGTCCTATCCAAATTAGATGGCAAAATATTAAACCCGGATTATGCGTTGGAACTTCGCAACGAGGGTTTAAATAGCAATAAATCAGGGAGTTTTATTGGATTTAGCATAGCACCGCTATGGTGAATTCAAAAAACTTAGTGTAACGACGGGTTTGCAGCTATTTAGATCCGCAGTAGATTTTTCAATGCATGATCCGGGTTAAATATACATCCAAAACTTTCTTCAAGACCGAAGCCTAAACGCCATTCTAATTATCACTATATAGATACAGGTTGTTATTATAAAGATGTTGCGCAAGCTTACATTTTAAATGCCGTGTTTCTTGCTACTCACTCCACGCTAAAAATACTTGTGATAGCGCTGCTATTACTTAATTCTCGCCTTGATCAAGGCAAAATAATCCACATAATTTTATACGACATTTAAAACCTAAGTTTGCAGTACATCTCCGTCAGGGCATCAGTTACTTTCTTCTAAAGCATAATGCGCGCAATCTTTTAGTCTTTTGTCTTTCCACTTTATTTCCATAGATCCGCCAACATCGTCACCTGCCATATTCAAACAGTGCTCACTTTTGTATGTTACAGAGATAGGGTATCCGCTATTGTCCTCTCCCCCGAAGGTCATTTCAAGGTTATTCCCTTCAAGAGAACTACTTTGTAAGGATAAATACCCCCTTAATGTATCGAGACCTTCCTGTGTTATCAATTCAAAATTATACTTCTCATTATTTTGCCTAGAAATAAGCATATCCCAACTTGGTTCAAAACCGTTCCCCTGTAATTTCTTGATTTTTGGTTTTGAATTCTCCGTGTTTTTACTTGTCCTCTTATTAGAATCAGTTTCTTCGGAAGATAATTCTGTAGTCTTCGTATCCGACTGCGTGCTATCTTTACAGGCATTGGCAAGTAAGGGTATCAGCACTATTATTAACCATTTTGATTGCTTCATTTTCAATAATATAAAATTCGACTTATGCTTAAAGACCGTTTCGAAACGTATCTTTTATTTTCATATGGGATTAGAATGGTATTCACTTCAAGTTGAATCCTTTCTACACCATTCATGCTCATTGTTGTATTTACTTCTTTGACGCCTCTTTTCATTAAAATCCATATGACATAGCGTAGTTATCTCTGCCTACACGACCAGTCCTTCCGCCAAAAATATCCCCAAAACATTTTTGACACTAGGTTCTATTCAAAATAAATGAAAATAAATTTCAAATGTAATTCTGAAACAGCATTAAAATCCAAATTCGCATAACCTCTCGGCACTGACAAGATTTTATTTTATTATTTGGCAGTGTACCCTTGCCTGAGCGCGTATTAGAGTATTTACACTATTCCAGAATGAACAAGAAACTAATAAGTGGAATGTTCTGATACATATCCCTTTTGTACAATCTATCGTTTGTACCTTATGAGGGATAAAAAAAACTAAATTCAATACTTACGGACTTTTAAAAGTCGGTCCTGTACATGAATCGAAGACATCCCCTACCGGAGCACTGGGTGCGGTCCAATAATCAGACGAAGTAGCCATATTGACAAAAGTAGCAGTATCCCCCAGCAGTCCTGTGACGGCCGAACCAGAGCCTTCATCCAATTGGAAATAAGCCAGCAGCCCTGTAGCAGAGGCCAGTGGTTTGTCGCACATGTTCCCGCGTAGCTCACGTCCTGACAGTACTCCACAACCTCACCTCGTCTATACTTCCTTGAAAACCGAAAAAATCATTCGGTGAGATAGAAGCGATCAAACGAAAAGGATTGGGGCATACGGTACCGCTAGTGATGCCAATGGTGTGGCCATGGCCACACCATTGGCATAGCCGATAATTTCGCCCGAAGCCGAAGAGTAAGTCATAGCGATATGCTGCCATACGCCAACGGTTATAGTAACATTTACGATATGCCGGTTCTGTAAGGTGTTCCCATCTCCGAATCCACTAACTGCACGGAATTGGGAGATTGCACTAAAAATGATGGACTACGGTCATAATCAAGTGCACCGTTCTGATTTTCCATTACATCATAAAATGGTTCTGACAGTGTGCCTTCGACTCTTATCCATGCCTAGATGGTAAAATCAGTACCCATATCGAGATATTCGGTTGCCATGGACCCTCTCAATCCTTTTAAATTGGTAATCATATTTCCAGAACCTTGGCCTCGAAGTAGGAAGGGAAGTAAAAAGCATATAATGCTAAGTTCTTAAAGGGCTTCATGATATGCAGAGATATTAGCAGTACTTTTAACATCAAATACATACTTGTTGCACATCATATTCTCCCTCACTCTATACAAGACAAGCTATACTGTTGGTTTTGAGCACAACGAAAGTGTAAGTTTTTTCAACAAAGAGTGTCATTCTCAAATAAATATGAAATAACCTTACGCTCATTTCGGTTCACATAAATCGTCAATGTACTTTAAGATAAAAAATAATAAAACTATACAATCCGTTATTCCGAACAATACAAAAAAACTATAAATCAATATATTTAACCTGGATCATGCGTTGAAACTTCGTAAAGAGGGTTTAATACAAACTTACATTTCAAATGTCGCCTATCTTCCTGTTCATTTTGCGCTACCCTGCGTTGAAAATCCTCACGATAGCGCTGCTATCCCTGTGGTTTTCGCCTTGTTTAGCCCAAAATGATCTGCGAAATCTTACACGACATTTAAAAAGCAAATTTGTATAAATAGCAATAAATCAGGGAGTTTTATTGGATTTGACATAGCACTGCTATGGTGAATTCAAAAAACGTAGTGCAACGACTGATCTGCAGCTATTTAGATCCGCAGTAGATTTTCCAATGCATGATCCTTAAATAAAAATCATTGTTTTCCAAAAAAGCAATCTGAAAAATTCAGGTTTTCTGAAAATCGTGTTTATTGCATTTCCAGTTTCTATCCAAAATGTAATACTAACTCGTTTTTTCAATGAAAATAAGCTGTCATAGATTTTTACTGCAGATGACAAGCGGAATGCCCCTAAAGATGCTTTATCAAACTCATGGTCATGAGGTCATGAGGATTTCTTACTCCTAAAAAGCAATTTGCAGAAGCTCATACAGAGAAATAGAGCAATCCTTTTAAGGGTTCTCTACTACACAATGAACCTATAAGCTTCAACCTATAGTCCTTACAAATACTATTTCCACTGATCGAACCCATCCATAATAATTTGGGCCAATTGCTTGGGATAATCATGAATGAAAAAATGATTTCCCCCTAAGGTCTTGGCTGTTAAACCTGCTAAGGTGAATCGTTTCCAGTTATCGATTTTATGAGCATTATTTTCTTCCGTCCCCATTAGTGCGTATATAGGCGTTGGTATCTGTACAACCTTAAAATTGGGTTCTTCTTTTTCCACTATTTCAAAGTCTGCCCGCATGATAGGACTGAATAATTGATAGAGTTCCTTGTTTTCCAGCACTTCCGAAGGTATACCGCCCAGTTTCAGCAATTCTTTCTTGAAAGCAACATCGTCCATTAGATAGCGTTTAGGTTTAGGCTCCTCTCCATCCTTTAGGCTATCCGGGCCAGGATTACCGGAAACAATCAAGCCTTCAGGGGCATCTTGAAGAGATTCCAACTCTTTCACCAGCTCTAGGCTCAGTGTCGCCCCCATACTATGGCCATAAATAACATAAGGGGCACTATTTCTCAACTGCTGTATCTGATGCAGATAGTCCTGAACTGCCTCAGTTTTATCTTTGAGCAAGGCTTCGCCCATCCTTCCGCCTCTGCCCGGCAGCTCCAAAGGTAGAAATGCTATGTCCTGAGGAAATTTCGATTTTAAAAATTCATAGGAATACTTACTACCTCCTGCAAAATGTAAGAGGAAAAGTTGTCTTTGCTGTGATTTCTTCGCTGAATACCCTTTCTGGATTTCTGTCATAATTATACTTTTATATTTTTAAATAGCACTGTTGGCAAAGCCATCGGTTTTAATAGCATGCTATTATATATAAACCTCAGAGACTGCTTTGAACTGGATCTCTTTTATTTCCATCGGACACATGGAATTCGTAAGAACAACATTCATCTCAAATCTGTTACTTTTTATATCGCACTCATTATTGTATGCCATCTTTTGATGTGTGGTTTCGTTAATTTCGGCGGATAGCACTGCTGTTTTTTCGACTTCTCACGCGGCAGGCTCACCCTTTCGCTGGTTATGGCTGATCAGGACATTATCTTCACGCTCAGTCCTACTCAAAATAAGTGATGGTGAACTCTAGAATAATTTCTTTTAAAACATTCCGATATCAACTGATCCTGCCGTTTTTTCATATGTTTCATCACCTCAACCGCTCAGACCTCCAAGTAGATTGGTTTTGTCAAATCTCATCAAACAGTTGCACTTCTTTCTACATCAAATCTATTGCATACGAAGGAGTATGTTCGAGGTTGCCCTTTGTGCTAGGAGATTGTTTTGAAAGGTATGCTTTTCCTGATGTTTTTTTTGAGGCATAATTTCATTGAAAATTCACGGATAGCGCTACTATCTTTACTTGGTGCTGAGGCCGACCTTTCCGCAAAGCTCCTCTCAAACTACCAAAAGCAGCGAGTTCTAATTGAGCAATTATAAGACGGGCGATAAATCCTCGGAAAATAATAGTGAAAATTGTGTATTTTAATTCATCTTCATGACCAGATCGTAGATTGGAAAACCTTAAGAGGGTAATAGAAAATCCTTTACTGTTCCATAACTGTACCGGTTCAATTGCGTTTGGATATAAATGTACTCATTGGACAACCTTAAAAAAACCATTAACCGTGATAAACAAATCAAATTTTCTGAGGAATATCCTCTCCTCATACTCACCGATTTCCGATAATTCATTCGACGCTCTCTGGTCACAAACAACGATAAAGCAGTATAAGAAAGGGGATTTTCTACTTCACGTGGGTAGGATAGCAAAAAAAATGCTTTTCGTTCACAGAGGTATTTTGATTTCGTCTTATAATGTCAGTGAGGGAAATAGGCATATCAAAAATTTTTTCATTGAGGGAAAACCAGCGGCCTCGACCGTTTCCCTTATTTGTCAGGTACCTTCGGAGTTTGCTCTTCAGGCTATTGAGGATGCCGAGGTGTTCGAAATAAACTATAGTAAGTACAGACAGTTGATGATGACAAAAGAAGATCTTAAAAATTTTTATATTGCCTATCTTGAAAAAAATTGGGTAATAGCCAATGAGCAGAGACAGTTATCCTTTGCTACTAAGACCGCCCATCAACGCTACCTGACATTTCTATTGGAGTATCCTCATCTGGAAGAGCGGGTAGCACAAAAAGATATCGCTTCCTATATAGGGATTACACCTACTCAATTGAGCAGAATTAGAAAAAAGAGCGCGCACAATAGTACCATGACATTTACATCAAAGTGAAAGGGGAAATCAGGCAATGAGGGTAATCTCTATAAACAAGACCTTTTTCATAAGGTCATTAGGATCTTCATTACGTGAACCGTTTCCAAAAGCAATCAATCCTCCCCAAAGTATATAGTACGTTTCTGGAATATTAGGGTGAACCGAGCCGAAGAGCGATTGGGTATCTTTGAAATCAATGCATGTAATTTCAAAATAAATAGTGAGGTATGCAACGAAAATCAGTCGGTGTTAGGTCTATGCTGCCCCAGTCAAAAGTAATCGGAGAAATTCACTCCCCACGCTCTGCTCATGGTGCATCCAATGCTATACGCCCTTCTCCCATACATGATTTTACCAAAAATTTTTGCTAATTTTCAAGGATGGAAATAGCCCAAGTATTCGACATACGGTAACTACACACCGAGAAGAATATGATAGTTCATCCCTCTATAAATTTGACCTTCAATTTTTTATGCGGTGATATACTGAATCTACCTAGGCTTACTTTCCGAAAAAAAAGAATGTATCTGCACAAGCCTGTACAAGGGCCAAATCGCCGCATCAACATATGTTAATGCACAAATTGTTTACCCTGCTTAGCTTTGTAAAAAAATTATACCATAATGAAACAATTGTTGCCCTTAATTATTGCAGTAATGGCGGGAGGAGTACTGCCCCTTCAGGCCTCTCTTAATGTAAATCTTGGAAAAACCGTCAACCAACCCGTATTTGCCGCTTTTGTATCCTTTTTCATCGGCACGGTAGGTTTATTGATCTATCTTTTCGCTATCAATTTCAATTTTTCCTCTACGCATCAAACCTTTCAAGCTCACTGGAGTGTCTGGCTCGCTGGCCTATTGGGAGCATTTTATGTAACTGCTGTAATCGTACTTACACCAAGAATAGGGACTACTCTGACTTTTGGGTTGATTATCAGTGGGCAAATGTTGATTTCGCTGATTATCGATCAGTTCGGCTTTATGGGGGCCACTGTCCACCCTATTAACTGGCAAAGGATAATGGGAGTTTTTCTATTGATTGGGGGCATGTTGTTGATCAGAAAATTTTAATCCAAAATAATCAATAGCCTTCCTATCCCGAAAATAAACCGCCTCAAAATCAGCGGTTTTACACTACGTGGGTGCGTCACAACACCCCCCTCTCCTAAACCACTGATTTTTTTACTTTTTATGTTCTCATGATGAATTCCTATTGATCAATTTGGGTTTAAGAGACTGTTTTGAAAGAAATTATTTTGGAATTTGTCTTCACTTATTTTTAGTAGGACTGAGTGTGAAGATAATGTCCTTAGGGTTTATACAAACTTAGCTTTTAAAATCGCCTATCTTCCTGTTCATTTTGCTTCACTCTGCGTTGACAATCCTAGGGATAACGCTGCTATCCCTGCGGTTATCGCCTTGATTGAAAAAAAATGACCCGCGCAATCTTATACGACAGTTGAAACCCAAATTTGTATTGGCCATAACCAGCGAAAGGGTGAGCCTGCCACGTGAGAAATTAAAAAAAACAGCAAGGCTATCTGTGGAAATCTCAACAAAATTATTGTACGCGAAAATATTACATATGGCAATGGAGCACGGTGAAGAAAACAATAAACTAAACCTTCGATAAAGGTGCCTCCTATAAAATCAATAAGCACACGTGAGGATAAAAGAGATACAGTTCAAAACAATCCCTAAGTTGAATTCCAGAACGATAGAGGCTATACCACGATTCGGATTGGCACTGTCTTTAACCACAAAGATTGTCCATTAAAAAAAGCATTGACTTTTTAGGATACTGATTTGGGAGGTCTTGCGTATCGTTTTTTACAATCAAACAGATATGCTTTGGGTCCGTTCACTACGATATACAGTAAATAAAGGCAATTTGCCTTCTCCATTCCAAAAGGAATGACAGATGACCCCATCGGGATTCAGCACTTCATACTGTCTCGCAATGGAATCTTTGAGATCACTGTCCTCTAAGTGAGGTAAGACTTTATTGGAATAAATGGCACCGAACCTGTTGCTTGTTTTCAGTGTGATGGCACCCAACTCTAGAAATGTTCCTTCTGGATTAGCGGAGTTGAGATGGTCTAGAACTGCTTTTGAATTATCGGAACCCCACCTCAAAATAATCTCTGAGAATATTCTA
Organism: uncultured Cyclobacteriaceae bacterium; assembly: GCA_947492745.1. Classification (GTDB taxonomy): domain Bacteria; phylum Bacteroidota; class Bacteroidia; order Cytophagales; family Cyclobacteriaceae; genus Aurantiphycus; species Aurantiphycus algarum. The sequence goes on from CANLOE010000095.1 coordinate 23,818, forward strand.
ATCCGCACCTGGACCCGTACCGATTTCAATTACGGCGGCATGGGCTGCCAAAAACACCTTGAGCTTTTCAATCAGTGCTGCTCCATTGACATCCTTGGCCAGTTGGATATATTCTTCTACGGATTCTTTGGTTTTATAATAATCGTTCATCATTGATATACGATCCATTGTTCAATAACGTAATCAATGTATTGAACGGCTGATGGTACAAACCTTTCATTGCCACTGATCAATCGATCAATGGCAATCTTCACATTGGACTGCCTTTTCCATACGCAATTAATTACTCTTAGAAAAAGAATCCGATTCAAAAATAAGCCTTATATTATCGTTGCTGTCCGATTGACCTCACTCCTTTTCCTGCTTCTTTTCTCCCGGTATCGTAAGCGTTTTGATACCTGAGTTCTCGATTGCCTTTAGGGCTATATCTTTGACTTGGACACTGGCTCCATCGGCCCGCTCGGTCAGCATGGCGATCAGTTTCGTCTGTTCACTTATCTTATGGTTGAGATTGGCTATCTGCTGGTCCCTTAGTTTGATATCGCCCTGAAGGTCTTTAAGTTCCAGTTGTCGCTCATACTCGTACTTTGTGGTCAGTAGAGCCTCCTGTTCTTTTTTGACCTCTTCGATTTTTAGTGGGATGCTCTTTTCGAACTCAGCTACTTGTGTTCGTAGGCTTTGAAGCTCCTTTTCTTCTGTCGCTACCGCCTTTTCCCTTTCGCTGATGGCCTGTTCAAAGGAAGCCTTCTTATCTGCCAGCTCTTTCTCCTGTTTTTCCTTTTTCAATTGATAGGCATCTTCTTCATTTCGGCGCTTGATTTTCAAGTCATAGTGATAGGCTTCGTTTTCCCGCTCCCATTGTAGTTTTTTTTGCTTCATGGCCTCTTCATGTGCCTCTCTTTGCTGAGTTATCTCTTTGTCCAGTTTTTCTTTCGCTGCTTTATGAGCAGAAACCAATGCCTGCAAGCTCTCCGCTTCGGCCTCAATAGCGTGCAGCTCTTCCAATTGCTTTTTCTCCACTTGTATAGCCAGCCTCCTGTAACTGCACAAAATGTTGCTGTTCGTCGTTCAGCTTGGCTTCGAGTTCATCCAACTGCTGATTGACCGTAGTTCTTAGTTGCGCGATACTCTCCGTACCGTTAGAGGCTATTTTTTGCTGTAGGTTATCCGCGTTTTCCTGTCGCTTCTCCAATTCTTTTTTGAGGGCCGTATTTTGGTTGCGTTCTCCTTTGAGTTCGTCCAGTAACTGTTCGTATACTTTCAGGATTTCCGCTTTGGTATGAGAAGAGGTCACTTTAGCTGGTATGAGACTGATGGATATTAAATTACTAATAAGAAAGCCCCCGTAATGATCAAGGTGAAGTAAAGTTAGTACATGATGTAGATAGCTCCAATGAAATGGAACAAGAAAGAAATAATGGCCTACAGTCCTATCTGTAAAATCAATCCTATCTAATGAGTGTTCTGTACTTGCTGCCTAAGTAATTTTCAACAAGGCATTGATTTTATCTTGTCAAAGTGTGATATCCATGGTTTTGTATTTTTCGGGCAATATTCATATGCCTGTCATGATCATGGATATTGTTTAGAAACTGTTTTGAAATTATACGTATACCCAAACGCAATTGGCCTTGGATAGAAAATGGCTTCACCCTGAGTTCCCTAATGATCAGTTTATCGATGACCTCGATACAAAGCATCTTTATAGTGATACCGTAGGAGCGTCTGCCGTATCAATCATTTTAGTTTATCTTGAGTATAAATTTTGTTATTATTTATTTTAAATACAAAACGAGGTAGGGTCGAGCTTGAAGAAAATGCTCTGAGGATTTAGCCAGCGAAAGAGCCGATCTGCCCAAGCTAGAACAAAATTATTTGCGAGGTCTTATACAAATTTGGGTTTCAAATGTCGTACAAGATTCCTTGGGTCATTTTTTTTCAATCAAGGCGATAACCGCAGGGATAGCAGCGCTATCCCGAGGATTGTCAACGCAGAGTGAAGCAAAATAAACAGGAAGATAGGCGATTTCAAAAGCTAAGTTTGTATTAGATGAAATATAAAAACCAAAACCTGTATTCTCCATTTGATATCGGCTCAAAACCATGCCCTATTCGTATGCTTTTTGCGCCCCTTACCGTCTTGTCATGCTCAATCAGCATCCAAATCCCATATAAAAGGCCTTGGAAAAGCTTTCGCTCTTGTAGGTATACTGGTGGAGCAATGCCCCCTGTTCGTCCTATAGTAACTGCCCGTATCCATCAGACCCAGTTTGTTTTTAACCCAGAATGTTCGTTGGAAATTCGTCATGAGGACTTAAATGGCAATAAATCAGTGGGTTTTGTTGGATTTGGCATAGCACCGCTATGGTGAATTCAAAAAACGCATTCATTTACTGATTTGAAGCCAGTTAAGTCCGGAATAGATTTTCTAATGGACATTTTGGGTTTAAGAAAGCGTCCGCCCAGTACTGCCGAATAGGCCTGTAGGCCACGATTGAACCTGGGTCATACGTTGGAACTTCGTAACGAAGGTTTAAATGTCCATAAATAAGTGAGTTTTATTGGATTTGGCATAGCACCGCTATGGTAAATGAAGACAGGTGGGCAAAGCTTCTGATATGAAGCTATTTATGCGCGGAATTTGATTCCATTTCATCAATTCATAAAGTTTCAATATTTTCAGTTTTGAGGAGACCACCCATTATTGACATCCGGTTGTTTATCATAGACGCTTATTGACAGGGTTTTCCATTGATAGTAATTTTTTTTGGTGTTTCAATATGGTATTCGATACCATTGATAAACCGTAGCCCTTCCAATATATTCTTCAGGCCTTCATTTTTGTATTTTCCCGTAATTTTGCAGTGAAGCAAGGCATCATCGATAAGTATCAGGTCCACGGCATAGCGTTTTTCCAGTTGACGAATGACCTCCTGTAAAGGTGTGTTCTCAAAAAAGAAAACATCTTCTTTCCAACTCAGATAGGACTCCAACTCTACTTCTTTTTTGAAGAGTTTTCTAGACCGACCATCCCATACGATCTGCTGTTTTGGACTTGCTATGAGCGTCTCACTCTCACCATTCTCTTTTTCATCTCTTGTAGCCACTTGGACTCGTCCTGTAGCTACCGTTACTTCCACTGCGGCACCTTCGTTGGCTTTTATATTAAATGAGGTACCCAGTACGGTAGTTCTCAATTGTTCGGTATCAATACTAAATGGTCTCTTAGAGTCTTTTTTGATTTCAAAAAAAGACTCTCCGCTCAGTATTACCTCTCGGCTTTTCCCGGTGAATTTTTCAGGGAATGTCAGGGTACTTTCCGCATTCATCTGTACTACAGAGCCATCGGGAAGTGTGACCGTTTTCCGCTCTCCCGCTAGCGTGATGATACTCTGCTGAGGTACCCCGACGAATTGCAGTGTTACGTACAGCACCGGTACGCCCAAAGCAAGGAAAAGAATCAGCACCGCTACATACTGAAATAGGGCTGCCCTTTTCTCCTCTTCCAGAATGGGTTTTTCAACTTGATCATCACCATTGAGTTTGCTGTGTATGTGGCTCAGTATTCTCAGTCTTTTCTCTTTTTGAGCCCCCAATGTCCATTGGCTTTTGTGCTGCATGCCTTCGCAGAACTCTTCGATGACCTTCTCCTCTTGCTCGTTGCATTCGCCGCTAAGGCATTTGTCCACTAAAGAAAAAAAAGCCGCCTTGTTCATAAAAGAGTTGTTAACGTTCTCCTCTATGTGTCCGAATGAGGAAAGAACACATACTCATTTTTCAAAAAAGTTTTGGAAATAACTTAGAAGACTGTTTTAAAATGTATCTTTTTCTTTCTTATGTACTTCTTTTGGCGCTTAATTTCGTTGAAATTTCCGCTAGCTAGCGCGACATGCTATCTTTGTCAATGGCTGACGCGGCAGACCGGCCCCTTCAC
>CANLOE010000096.1 GCA_947492745.1 uncultured Cyclobacteriaceae bacterium
AACAAGGAAAATATCCCGTTTTAACCAAAATAAAAACCGAACAATAAAAAAAGCATGGAAACACAGAATAACAATAGAGCTTCCTAAAGAGGAAAAAAGAGGAAACTGTAGGGGGAACTGCAAAAACCTTCAATTGCAACCAAGAACAGCCACTAATACGCTCCCGATGCGCCCTATGGAAAGACCAGGAAAAACCTCATGGCTTATACATCCCTTTTCAATCGGAGAACCTTTTGGCTCAGGATACCATCGAAATTCCCGAAAATAACAATCCAATATCTGTCAATCGTGAAATCGTCAAATAGACGATAACAGGTCCTTGAAATAATTCCTAAACAGTCTTTAGCGATTTAAACAGCTACCTTAGCTGTATTCCTTAAAATAGTTTGTGTTCTATCTGGACCAACGGAGACGATATTGATAGGAATATTCAACTCAGTCTCTATGTACTTGATGTATTCCATAAGGGCTTGCGGCAGTTCGTCAAAGTCATTGATTCCATCCAAACCTGTACACCACCCTTTAAATGTCTTATAGATTGGGTTCAATGTCGTCTCTCCGATTTCATAAGGAAGAATCTGGGTCTGACTACCATCTTCAAGCTCATAAGCAGTACACACTTTGATTTCTTTGAATATATTGAGTACATCTGCCTTCATCATAAATAGCTGTGTGACGCCATTGATCATACAGGTATATTTTAATGCCGGTAGATCTAACCAGCCACATCGCCTTGGGCGTCCTGTTGTTGCCCCAAATTCGTTTCCTTCCTTCTGCATCTCCTGCCCTATCCTATCATGCAGTTCTGTAGGAAAAGGGCCACTGCCAACTCTTGTACAGTAAGCTTTGAAGATACCGAATACTTCACCGATATTAGCAGGAGCCACACCTAGACCTGTACAGGCTCCGGCCGCCATCGTATTGGAACTGGTCACAAAGGGATAACTGCCAAAATCCACATCAAGAAGTGAGCCTTGGGCTCCTTCGGCAAGTATTCCTGCCCCTGAGGATAACTCTTCATTGATCAAGTACTCACTTTCCACCAATTCGAACCCTTTCAAAAACTGCACCGCTTCAAAAAATTCCTGCTCAGATTTCTCTAACTCATAGTCAAATGAGTGTGCATTTAAGATATCTGTATGCCTCTTGACTAATTTAGCATATTTCTCTTTGAAATTAGGCAATAGTATGTCTCCTATCCTCAATCCATGCCGAGCGATTTTATCCTCATAAGTAGGACCTATTCCTTTCAGGGTAGATCCTATTTTTTTTTCTCCTTTTGCTTTCTCATAAGCAGCATCCAACAACCGATGTGTGGGTAAGATCAATTGGGTCTTCTTTGAGATAAATAAATTTTCCTTAACCGCCAGTCTATACCTATCGAGACCTTCGATTTCTGTTTTGAAAATAATAGGGTCGAGTACTACACCATTGCCAATAATGTTCTTGATATTGCTCCTGAAAATCCCAGATGGTATTTGGTGGAGTACATGCTTGATACCATCAAACTCTAGCGTATGTCCAGCATTAGGCCCTCCTTGAAAACGTGCTACCACGTCATATTTTGGTGCCAAATAGTCAACAATCTTTCCTTTACCTTCATCCCCCCACTGTAGCCCTAATAATATATCTATTTTCATCAGTTTTAGTTTTTCGTCAATCTTTTTTCAGTAGTTATGATACTATCCTAAATTGTCAGCAATTCTCCTGTTCCAAGCATAATTAACCTCAGGGTCATCAGTGTACCATTGCATTATTTAACCTTTGATAGTACAGTAGGCCTCCTTACCTATTTAACCTATTTAAATGGTCCTTTATGTTCTCATGCTAAAACTCTAATAACCATTATGGATAGGCCGTACTTTTGGTTTATGCCCTTTTTAATTGTTCCATTGCCTCTTCTTCACTATTGGTAATATGGAAAATAGCATTGAGTTTCGTAATTATCAATAGCTTACTCACGCTATCAGAAGGTTTGATCAGTACTAATTCTCCACCTTTGTTTCTGAATTTAGTAAGAATGGTAATCAACACCCCTATACCGGAACTATTGATATACCTTAATTCCGATATATCAATAGCGCTGTGAACAATTCCTTCATTGATTTTATCATTGATGAGTTCTACCAAGGCAGCGCCTTTGTCTTCACCGATCAAGTCCCCTTGAAGATTCAGGAAGAGTATATCATCTCTGGTTTTATTGTTATAGGTCATCAACTTTACTAGTAGTTATTAGTGGCAGAGATAGTTTTCGTTCTATTTATGCATTATGCAGAAGAGGTACAGAGATTATTCTTCTTTTTTTATTGTCGTTTTTCTTTCGCAATCCTTTTTAGTACAAGCAGCGTAAAGAATCAATGAATGATGCATCACATCGAAATTCAAGGTATCACCTACCGTTTTCTGTATATTCTGTATCCTCGGGTCACAAAACTCTACTACCTTATTACAGTCTGTACATATCAAGTGGTCATGTTGTTTGTATCCATATGATTTTTCGTACTGAGCTAGATTTTTGCCAAATTGGTGTTTACTCACCAAATCACAATCCACCAATAGGTCCAAGGAATTATACACGGTAGCCCTACTTACTCTATAGTTCTTGTTTTTCATACTGATATACAGGGATTCCACATCGAAATGGCCTTCCTTAGAGTATATTTCTTCTAAAATTGCATATCGTTCGGGGGTTTTTCTAAGGCTTTTCTTTTCCAAGTATGCCGTAAATATTTTCCTTACCTCTTCAAAAGTTGCTTCGTTGAATGCCATAAGTCATCATTTCTCGTGTTGACAAGATTACAAATATAACCTTTATGATTGATTTTGTAGCGACTAGGCTCCGTTTAACCCGTAATATGCATTAAAAAATCCATTTCAGCTTTAAATAACTTCAAATCAGTGAAATAAACGTATTTTTTTGAATTAAACGTAGTGGTGAGGCTACACTAAACCCAAGAAGACCTACTGATGTATTGTATTTTAAGCCTCCACAACGAAGCGTCAGTGTATCATTCGGGTTCATCGAGACAGATTGAGTGTGATGATGTAGAGAAACCCTTTGTTGGCACTTTATGCTACAAATGTGATCGCCCTTGGCACTTACTAAGAATAAAATCGCTGTACTTTGACAACTCCTGTCACTTTTTCCAACTCTTGTATAAGGAGATCAAGATGGCTCGTATCGTTGACATACAACATTATTTCGCCTTCGAAGATACCGGTATCTGTATCTATGGACATCGATCGCATATTGACTTTCAGTTCATTGGAAATAATAGTGGTGACATCGTTGATAAGCCCTACCCTATCGGTACCTATGATTTTTAGACTGACAAGAAATGCTTCTTGGTGCTGAGAAGCCCATTTGGCCTTAACAACACGGTGACCATGACTGGCCAGTAGCTCGGGAGTATTAGGGCAAAGGGTCCTATGTATCTTGATGCCCTCATTGATGGTTACAAAACCAAACACATCATCTCCCGGAATCGGATTGCAGCATTTTGCCAATCGGTAGTCCACCAAATCCATGTCCTCGCCGATAAGCAACATATCATTGTTTTTCCCTTTGGCTTTTTTGATTTCTTTTTCAAAGGATTTTGCATCGGATACCTCAGTCCCGTTATCATTCTTAAAGGCCTTACTGAATGGCTTGAATTCCTTGAAGCGCTTGAGGTCTCTGGTGGCAATAAGCCCACTACCCACTTTATAGAAAAGATCGAATTGGGTGCTTACGTCAAAAAATGCCCTCAATCGATCATAGTTCTCTCGTGTACTGTCTATTTTAAGTTGTCTCAACTTTCGGGAAATGATTTCTTTCCCTTCTTCTGCGATATATTTTTTATGTTCTTTGAGTTCGTCTTTTATTTTTGCCCTTGCCTTGGTGCTAACTACAAAGCGCAACCAGCCTTCGTTAGGTTTCTGTTTGTTCGATGTTAGGATTTCCACTTGATCACCGTTCTTCAATGTATGATTCAGTGGTACTAGTTTTTGGTTGACTTTGGCCCCAATGCACCTCGCCCCGATTTCACTATGGATCTCAAAGGCAAAGTCCAGCGCTGTGGCACCACTGGGGAGTGTTTTTAAGTCTCCCTTAGGGGTAAAGACGAACACCTCCTCGTTGAAGAGGTTGCCTCGAAAGTCATCGACGAACTCGATAGCAGTAGTATCGTTCTGCTCCAGCATATCCCTGACCCTCGATATCCAGGTTTCGAGGCCCGATTCACTGGAATTACCCGCATTGTCCTTATACTTCCAGTGAGCTGCGTAGCCTTTCTCTGCGATTTCATCCATCCGTTTTGTCCTGATCTGCACCTCTACCCATTGCCCATTATTGCTCATGACAGTAGTATGTAAAGACTCGTATCCATTTGCCCTCGGTGTACTGATCCAGTCTCGTAGCCTGTCCGGGTTCGGTTGGTAAAAATCGGTAACAATAGAATATACCTGCCAGCAGGCCGATTTCTCTTCTTCCAGTGAAGTATCTATTATAATACGAATAGCAAAGAGGTCATAAATCTCCTCAAAAGGAATGTCTTGTTTTTTCATCTTGTTCCAGATAGAAAAAATAGATTTGGGCCTCCCTTTTATCGCAAAATTGAAATCATGCTTTTTAAGTTCTTCCTGTAGAGGTTTGGTAAACTTATTGATGAACCTTGTCCGCACCCTTTTGGTCAACTTGATTTTCTCGGCAATTTCTTTGTAGACCTCATGCTCGGTATACCTCAGGTATAAATCTTCCAATTCTGACTTGATGGCGTAAAGCCCCAGCCGATGGGCCAAAGGTGCGTAGAGATAAATCGTTTCCGATGCAATCTTTAGTTGTTTGTTTCTGGGCATGCTCCCTAGGGTACGCATATTATGCAGTCGGTCGGCCAGTTTGACCAAGATGACCCTGACATCTTCTGAGAGTGTCAGGAGCATTTTCCTGAAGTTTTCCGCTTGTTGGGAACTCCCATTTTCGAACACACCTGAAATCTTGGTGAGCCCATCAATAATTTTGGTTATTTTCAGCCCGAACTCTCTGTTGATGTCTTCCAGCTCCCATTCGGTATCTTCAACAACATCGTGCAACAGAGCTGAAACTATGGAGGTAGTCCCTAAGCCGATTTCCTCTACGCAAATCTGGGCTACGGCCAGTGGGTGAAATATATAAGGCTCACCCGATTTACGCCTCATTTCCTTGTGTGCTTCCGCAGAGGTATAGAATGCCTTTTTGATAAGTTTAGCGTCTCCCTGCTTTAGAAATGGTTTTGCTAAACGCAAAAGCTTTCTATATCTTCTTATTATTTCTTTCTTTTCTTCTTCTAAATCTACCGCCAGCATAGTATCATGGTATATGGAACATGTGATATGGGGTCAGGCTATTTTAGTGCATAAGTAAATCAATAACAAGCATATTAGCCTTTGATCGATATTATTGTCATTTTTCAGCTTCTTCCAATAGGTTGATGCTATCCGTAATCAGTAGTATATCCCATCATAGTCTATGACTTAGAGCAGGCTTATAGTACCAAAGGTTCCTCAAGTACCGATTACACTAGCGAACTCCCTTATTCCCTCTAGATCTATACCTATTATAATATACAAAGTACAACTCGGAACATTGCCATAGGTGCTTATAATTTTTATCGAAAACGGCAGTTTTGGAACGAAATCGTTCATTTGACTTTCTTTATCAATTTGATATTTGCTTAGGTCGGGTTCAAAAAAAATACGAGCCTATCATCCGAATATTTGTGATGATTTTATCCACTGCTGCTGCTGATGCTCCGAATTGGGAAGGTTGTAACCTTGACTGTTTTGAACTATATCTCTTTTATTTTCTTAAGAGCTTCTTTCGGCACATAATTTCGTTGAAATCTTTGCAGATAGCGCTGCTATCTTTGTCAAAGGCTCCTGCGGTAGACCGGCACCTTCACTAATAATGCTCTCGGGGCATTATTTTAGCGCTCGGTCTTATCCAAAATAAGCGATAACTAATTCTAAAATAATAGCTGATAAAACAGTCTCTTGTTTTTTTCTGGAAAAAATAAAATTCTCACATCAGCTATTGCATTATTAAAAACATTAATTACATTTGCACTCCGATAAATAAAAAGCGGATGTGGCGAAATTGGTAGACGCACTAGACTTAGGATCTAGCGCCGCGAGGCATGGGGGTTCGAGTCCCTCCATCCGCACAGAATTACCATTGAGGTATAAAAAAAAGTCTCTCAGAACTGAGAGACTTTTTTTGTTTAGAGAATGTTAAATAATCAACTGTAGGACATCTTCACTTCTGAGTAAATCCTTCCTAAAGAAAAACTCAATACTCCAGCGCTAAAGGTGGTTTTATCTTATCCATATTTCGCTCATTGAAGCGAAGCAGGTATTCTTTTTTCACATCCTCGGCATACTGTTTTGTGCTTTTTTTCTTTCCAGTATCCTCCCTTCTTCGCTGACGCAGGCTTTTTTTCTTGAAGGCGAGCTCAAAGGATTCTTTCAGCTCAGGGTCGACGCTCAATAGGGCCTGTAGATTCTTTTCGTGCATATCATAGACTATACCATTATTAATGTTCAAGATAAGCCCTCTCTTTTTATTAGATGTATAATAAATGGTCTCACTTAAGGCTATAATAGCCAAAGTCGTGAATGGATCAGCAGCTACACCTCCACCACTCCTCTGCACTTTGTCTTCAAAGTATAGATACTTGCCATACTCTTGTATTTTCACAAAATAAAAGCCCGAATGGTAGGTGTTCGCGCTGATATATAGAAAATCTCCATCAGAGTAGGCAAAGACCTTCTTTACTTTTTCACCATCGGGATAGCGAAGTATATAGGTCTCAATAGTTTTGTTTTTCACTTCTAGTTTTATCTCTCTCAAATCGGAGGGAGAGTTGGTCCTGAACTCTTTGAAATTTTGATGGACACCTTTTCTGAACTTTTTGGTCTTCAGGATATCATCGGTATATAACCCTGATTCCGAAACAGTCTGTGCATGACAAAGTGTCGGGAAAATAGAGAGTATCAGGTAGATAATAAATGAATACTTCATGAGTAGAATAACTGTTTAACAATAAAAAATCTGGCATCGTATATTCTGCATCCTGCTTAAACATCACTCCGAGTGACATACATCGGAGTATGCTTGATTTTGGGCTTTCCGTTACGATAAAAAAAAGTTTCCAGGTCTGCCCATAAAAGGGAAATCACCACAAACCTTTCATCATAAGTAATACTCATTTTGCGGATTTTTCAAAAGATAAACAACGTGGTATTTCACAGAACAGCGTAATGAAAGTATGCAAAAAATCACCTTGAATTATCTATTTCGATATTTTCATAAACAATTGATAATCAATATATAATGAATATATTACTTGATTTCAAAAATAAAAAAATAGTTACAGGAAGTACAGGATAGGCCTAAATAAATTTCATCACACCTACTCTTTTACCCGATATGTGATATTATATCAGCACTGGATTGGTCATGGGATGAAAATCAATATTTAAATAATCGTACCTGACGCAGAGATACCAACTCATCTTTCGAATCTCATATACCTTGTTGCTCGATTGATGTTTCTTTTTCAATAGATTTCGAAAAACTTAAGCTTGCTGATTACTGAAAGAGAAACACACCGTATCGGGAATCCCCGATTTGATTTGCGACATCAACCGATGACAACGGCACTCTTCGGGCCTTTGATCATTACTCCACTTCGTTGGAGAATTCGTGGCAGTGGCCAGTACTGCCTTCCACATGGGGATAATGGATACACTTTATAACGGTCTCTTATGGACAATAACTTTGATCTATTGTCAAACAGCGCCCTGAGCATGAATTGACCAATAGCTCTCATTAGTAAAAAGTGATTATTGCTCCATTATTGATGACTTTATGGCATTCCTTTTCAATAACCTGAGGCAAAATATCAGATCAGTTGAACCCGAATCATGCATTAGCCCTTCTATTGCGGCCATAAATAGCTGCAAATCAGTAAATTGAATGCATTTTACCAAATTCACCGTAGCGGTACTACGCTGAATCCGACAAAACGCCCTGATGTATTGCTTTTTAAACCCTCATAACTAAGCTCTAATACATAATCCGGGTTGAATAGATATCATGACCTGAAATAAGTATCGTTTGTAGAAGTGGAAAGGTAGGTCCAGTGGACTTTAGAAAAATCATGAAGTGATAAACCCATCACAGGTCGAGCTTAGGACAAAAAATTCAGCTCATCCGAAAATCAGTAATGCTTACGGCATTGGTTGATGGTCAGTTCATCATTTTCAACTTTATAGACCAATCGATGCTCTAGGTCAATCCTCCTTGACCACCATCCGGAGAGGACATTTCTCAAGGGTTCGGGCTTGCCTATACCCTCAAAAGGACTTCTTGTACAATCTTTGATGAGTTCATTTATCTTTTTCACCGTTTTCTTATCGATTTTCTGCCAATAGAGATAGTCCTCCCAGCCATTCTCGGTAAAGTTGACCCTCATTCGTAACTATCCAAATCTTCTGAAGCTATACTGATAGTGTTACCTTGTTTGTACTGTTCCATGCCTTCTTTTAGTCTTCGCGCGTTCTCCGGGCTACTCATCAGATGTAGTGTCTCCTGCATGCTCTCATAATCTGACTTTGAAATCATGACCATATCCTCTCCATTACTCCTAGAGATGAACAGTGGACTCCTACTGGCGAAGACTTTGTCCATAAAGGATTTTAGGTTTTGTCTGAACTGTGTATAACTCGTAATATACATACACAAATGTACGCATTTATGTACAGCATAAAAAGAAAAATTAGCATTTTTAAATATCGTTTATACTTATTTTACAATTTTCATTAGAATGTAGCCCACAGGCATGGGATGCTATACTGCAAATTTATGTTTTAACCTAGGTTCTGTAGTAGAACATTCTGATGAGGGTTTAGGTCGCCATAAGCATTGGGTTTTCTTGGGTTTAGCCTAATACTATTACTATTAGTTCAAAAAGCACATCATTTTGCTGATTGGCAACTATTTAGATCCGCAATAAATTTTCCAGTGCATGTGGCGTGGACATTCAGCAGATTGTTTTGTTCCGGTCAAGGCGAGACGGCCAGATAGCAATGCTATCGAGAGAATCTTTAAACCCAAAATGTCCATTAGAAAATCTATTCCAGACTTAACTGGCTTCAAATCAGTAAATGAATGCGTTTTTTGAATTAACCGTAGCGGTGCTACGCTGAATCCAAGAAAACGCACTGATGTATTGCCATTTAAGTCCTCATGACGAAGTTCCAACGAACATTCTGGGTTAAACCCAAAATGAATAGGAGGATATACAACTTTTGAAAGGTAAGTTCGCATAATGTCCGTTTATTGACACGCCCCCATACACTGCCGATGTGATATCTCTGGTTGATAAAATGTAGAATACCCTATTGTAAAAACCGTATCTGTAGATTGAGCTTGAACAGTAGGCGGTCGCCGATAGGCAGTAGTTCACCAAAGTTATGCCTAGAGGAACTGGCCGTATCCAGCTTGGTAGTATGGAGAAGATACTCCTCAAATGTATTTTTACTATAACTATGATGGCATTCTATACTCCCATCTTTCTTCACGACCAAGTAGCCACCCGTAGCATCATAGGCACCCGACCACACCTGAGAAGGCATCATGCCCAAGGCTACATCGGTCAAAAAACGCTTGATCTTATAGTGATAATACCCGTGCCGGTGGCTGTTATCAAAGCTCATAGGGTTGTCCTTGGCCAAGACTTGGGCCAGGTCCATCACACTGGATAGGTCAGTACGGAAGTACAAGAGTACCATCTGAGCAATGATATGCGGCAGCAGACTGTCGATCAGTGTCAGGTTATTGAAAAATACGGACTGTTCTGTTCGGGAAAACTTAAAGTTGCACTGGGCCAGAAGCACCCGTTCTATCCTCTCCTTTATCTTGTTCCGGGAGCTGATGCTATTGATATCCATAATGTCCCGCTCACAGAGCTGAGGACTCACCTCGTAGATAAAATTGGTAGCTTTGGAGGCATTGAGCAGCGTAGAAGGGCTACCCAGTTGTGATTTGATACTGAAACCAAGTAGGAGCTGTTGCTGTGTTTTGGGGTCGTGGACCTCTAAGAAGATATCGGTCTTCGAGGAAGATTTTGCCTTGAGAGTGCGGCAGTGTATCCCCAGCAGGAATTCTTCGATATCGGGAAGGCTAAAATTACCCGAGAGGTTTTCCTTGATGGCCTTTAGCACCCGGTCTGCATAGCGACAAAAGCATTCGCAAGGTAGCGAAAGTGGAGCGGCCCCACCTCCTCGGATATGTACGCATCCCTCTTCTATACGGTATTCGAAGTTGTGAACACCTTCTTTGCGAAAGACCTTGAGCAAAGGGTACACGCTCTGTTCTTTATCCCTTATCCCTGGACGGAGCACGCCATCTCCGAGTAGCTTGAGCAATACATAGATTTCACTCCACTCTCCCCTATTGCCCGATAGCTTGCTCATCACAATGTCATTTTCAAGCTAAGATCTTTTTTAGAATTTCTGTGGCAGTAGCCTGTATGGCCGGTACGGCCACCGAATTACCAAACTGTTTGTAAGCCTGTACATCCGATACGACAATAGCAAAATCATCGGGAAATCCTTGTAGACGGGCCCATTCTCGCGGGGTCATTTTGCGAATACCCTCGCGGTTCACCTCGCCCGTGATCTTGGTAACGGGCACGAAGTTGGTCAGCCGCTCGTCATGTATCAGGTTTCTCTCACGGCCCATACCTCCGCAGACCACTGCATTGGCTATACTATCATGTGGGATAACTTCAAAACCAAAACCGTTCCCCTTACTGGCATGCCTTGCCTTGTGCTGTCGGAGCGTGTTGAGGTAAGTGGTGGAAAGGTAGTACTTCACGGAAACTTCCTTCTCCTCTAATATATCTTCTACAAATATCTCCTCTCCTGTATTTTCAGGGTATTCGAAGGTATCGACACCCGAGTCTTCTCGAAATCCTACGATAAATATCCTTTCCCTGTTCTGGGGGACACCGAAGTTTTTGGCATTGATGATTTTCGGTTCGGGGACGTAGTAACCGAGGTCTTCCCTTAATGTATGGAGTATCGTAGCCAGTGTTTTCCCTTTATCATGATTTCTCAATCCTTTGACGTTTTCAAGAAAAAATGCTTTAGGTCGCTTCTTCTTGATGATTTCGGCCACATCAAAGAACAAGGTGCCCCGTGTATCCTCAAATCCGCCCCGCTTCCCTGCGATGGAAAATGCCTGACAGGGGAAACCGGCACAGAGTACATCAAAACCGTCCGGAATAAATGCTTTTGTCTCTTGTAAGGTGATATCCCCAAAAGGAACCTCTCCGAAATTGGTGGCATAGGTCTTCTGCGAGTACTTGTCCCACTCGCTGGTAAAAACGCATTCTCCTCCCAGGTTCTGTAGTGCCATACGAAAACCTCCAATGCCGGCAAACAGGTCTATAAATTGAAACCGGGGCTTTGGCGATGGTGGGAAAGGTACCGTATCCACTCCCTCTTTGAGCAATACCTTCATCTGCTGCGCTGCGAGTTCAGGACTGATGTCCTTATCGGGATAGTGATAAGTCAGGGCCTGTTGCACAAAATGAAGGGCTTCCGATCTATAATTTTCGGATATACCGTTCTTATGATGGTGCAGGTAATGTGTAAGAGCGGAAATGCCATGGCCAATATCGTTATTCGACTTTGCCTGAGGTCTTCTTTGCCTGTAAGCTTCTATTGATGCTTTTATATCGAGTTTCATCCTATACGGTTCAGTTCTATAGGTCTAACCTATACTTCTAAGGGAGTACCACCGGTATCCATTGTTTATGGCTTCCGTTCTTTCTTGACGGCGACTTTCCATAGAAAGGTATCTCTACTATTACTATGGCATTTTTAACTTAGAAGTGATTCTACATACCTGTTCACAAAGTTAAGGTACTTTAAGATAGACTCAAATAGACATGGTATTTTCCATGCTTAAAATTCGAGACTGCCTTTAGCTATCGGGATGTATCGGAAAAACAGTGTCGTTTTTCAGTATATATGGACCTTGCTTTCTTGGGACTTGATTTAGAGGGCCATTTTCACCAGTCTTCCCTTCTCCAATACGGGGATGGCATCGTACAGGTCGAGTGTCAGGCATTGTTCTATGTCCTTACCGATATTCAACCTTTTCAGACGTTGTACATGAGAGGAATTGATCATAAAGCCGATAAGGTCCGAATCGGCTTGGGCATACATGGCTTCGACAGCGATAGGCACATCACAGGCATAGGTATATTCATCACGGAGATGATGAACGAGCGCACCTGCAAAAAGGGAGTCCTCTAGATTGACCCGACCTTTCCAGCCTGCACAGAGGATGAGTACGGGATACTCCTGTGTCTTCAGGTAATCGGCCACTGCTTGCAGGTTTAGAAAACTTCCAATAATGACTTGCCGGGCCTCTTTGGCTTTTTCGATAGCGAGAGTACCGTTTGTAGTGGTGACAGCGACCTTTTTACCCTTCATGGAAGCTTCCGCATAGCTAAAAGGCGAGTTACCGATATCAAAACCTTCGATTTTCTCTCCATTGCGCTCTCCGGCTATCGTATAGCCTTCTGATCGCATGGCCAGACAGGCTTCCTTATCGGCAAAGGGTATGATATGATCAATGCCATGGGCAATGCCCGAAACCATACAGGAAGTGGCACGAAGTATATCGACAACAACTACAATACTGTCCTGTATGGCATACTGATGGCTCAGTTCAGGACTCAAACAGACATCGATGGTTTTGTTCATAGGGAAGTTCTGCTGAAAAATGGATATGGATTAGACTAAGGGGAGTTTTTGAACAACGGCCCTCAGCTGTTTGTTGCGAATGGCTATCCGGACTTCCGTACCGGGCTTCGCCAGTGCCAGCGGCACATAGCCCATCCCTATACCAATATTCAAAACGGGTGAGAGTGTCCCAGAGGTAACACGCCCGACGGGCTGCCCTTTCTCGTCCAGAATGTCATAGCCCTGTCGGGGTATGCCCTTGTCGATCATCTTGAAACCGACCAGTTTTTTGATGATACCGCTATCTTTCTGGGTTTTCAATGCCTCTGCATTGATGAATTTTTTGGAAAACTTGGTCACCCAGCCTAGACCGGCCTCTAAGGGAGAGGTCGTATCATCGATATCATTGCCATAGAGGCAGTAACCCATCTCCATTCTCAGCGTATCCCTGGCACCCAAACCGATAGGTTGTATGCCCTGCGCTGCTCCCGCTGTCATGATTTTTTTCCATACGGCGATGGCATCCCCATTCTTTACGTACAGCTCAAAACCACCCGCTCCCGTGTATCCCGTTGCTGAGACGATCACCTCCTCTGCGCCCGCAAACTCACCTATTTTGAAGGTGTAGAACTTGATGGAATTCAAATCGATATCGGTCAATGCCTGTAAAGCCTCCATAGCCTTGGGACCCTGTACTGCGAAAAGGGAAATATCATCGGAGATATTTTCCATAAGAACTCCGTCGACATTGTGTGAGCTGATCCAGTTCCAGTCTTTTTCGATATTGGAGGCATTGACTACGAGAAGATACTCTTCCTCCCCTATGCGATAGACCAGCAGGTCATCGATAATGCCTCCTTGCTCATTGGGCAGGTAGGAATACTGCGCCTGACCATCGCTCAGCTTGGCAGCGTCATTACTGCATACTTTTTGTATCAGGTCCAGTGCTTTCGGGCCTTTGAGCAGGAACTCCCCCATATGGGACACGTCAAAGATACCAACACCGTTCCTCACCGCAAGGTGCTCTTCCTTATCCGAACTGTAACGAACGGGCATGGCATAGCCCGCAAAGGGCACCATTTTGGCCCCCAGATGCTCATGTACATCATGGAGAGTGACTTTTTTTAGGTTTTCTTCCATACTTAGGGGTCTGACTTTTCTTCTAATGGATTTTTTTGTAGAATCGGCCAAAGGTAAGGAATATAGACGTATTTGGAAAGAAATGCTTCTCAGAGTCCTCGACCTATCTGCGATCAAGGATAGATAGCTCAGCAGTACCCCTGTTTCATCCTACCAAAGTACTTCCCTGACCAAAAGGAGCTATGCCATTTCATACCTTATCCGAAACCTGAATCCCTTTGATTTTGATTTGCTCGCTACTAACGAACAAGACCGAGCAAACGAAACGACCGGCGATCATCCGTACTTTTTGGATACTACTGAAAAGCACCCTATCCCTAGACCCGGGTCATGCGCTGAAACTTCGTAACGAGGGTTTAATACAAACTTAGCTTTTAAATATCGCCTATCTTCCTGTTCATTTTGCTTCACTCCGCGTTGACAATCCTCGCGATAGCGCTGCTATCCCTGCGGTTATCGCCTTGATTGAAACCAAAATGACCCGCGCAATCTTATACGACATTTAAAACCCAAATTTGTATAAATACCAATACATCAGGGAGTTTTATTGGATTTGGCAGGGCACCGCTATGGTGAATTCAAAAAACGTAGTGCAACGACCGGTTTGCAGCTATTTAGATTCGCAGTAGATTTTCCGATGCACAATCCGGGTTAAACCCAAAATGATCAATAACCCTCCTATTACGAGCATAAATTGCTTCAAGACCAGCGGTTTTGCGCTGCGCAGATTCATCATCTTAATACTCCATTAAGCCTCCTCACCTAAACCGCTGATCTTATTGTACTTTATATCCTCATCACGAAATCCTATGGAGCAATTTGGGTTCAATTTCAATCACTCCAATCCTTTGGTTTCAATAGTAGCATCCCCTTTCGTCGTGAAAGCACCTCTTTTTCTTCCATCCACAATGTCCTAAACTCTCCCTGCGCAAAAAGCAGTGCCTGATCATCGTAGTGTGGGCTCATCACATTGCCCGACTGTCCTGTAGGGATAATGCTCTGCGTATGGGTGACATCATTGAAATCGATGAGCCTACGGACCGCAGCACCACCACTCACACTGAAATCAGAAGTAGTGTCTACATCGAACTTCATATTGTTCAGCACTTCGCGTCCACCGGGAACGGGGAAAGGCCCGACATCGAACCAAGGGCGTAATAATCCGACCTTGCCCAAGGGGTGGTGATGTGTTAGCTGATGGATTTTCTGCCACTGCCAATCTTCCATATCCTGTCCTAATCGGGAAGATAAGGTCAGCAGTGCTTTTTTATAGGCCTTTAGCAGTACCTCTCCCCTACGCTCTTTCCTCTTGGTACGGAGGTCATCCCACCAGACCGCAGTATCGCTTTGTAATAGTTGTGGCCAGCTCCGCTGGAACAGACTGCTCTGCGGAAAGTTTTTCATGGCTCGGTCGCCCAGCTCATCGGACACGCAGTACTTTACTGCCCAGGACAGCAGGTTGTAATAAAGGCTTGGTGCAATGTCTTCCATCTCCTGTTTTCCTTCCCATTGCTCCAAGAGGTCGAGACCTGTCATGAGGTTTTCTCCTTTTTCAAAGCCTTCTTCAGTAGCCTCCTGCTTTCTCATATGTTCGCGGATAGCGGCTACCATGGTATGGGCCATAGCGGCAGAAGATGGTGAGGTGACATCAAGAGTGATTGTCTTCATGGCCTCCAGCGACCATTGCCTATTTCCCTCCAGAAAATCCAAAATCCGCCGTGCACGGTCCTCCGGGCGATAATAACCGGGATAGACCGGGCCTCCCGTACTTTGCGGTGGGTTATTGGCGGAAAAGATATAGCCTTCTTCGGGATTCTCGGAATGCGGATTGCGACTGAAATCATAATAACCCAAATACTCGTCCTCTCCACTGTGACCGTTCAAAAAGAACTTGGAGTCGACATGGGCCGGTCTGCGTATCAGCTGCGCTGCGGCCCACCAGGCGATATCGCCCTTTTTATCTCCATAGAGTATATTTAGCCCTGGCGCATTGATTTTGGAGGCCGCTGCCTTGGTGGAGGCCATCGTTTGGCTATGACTTAACTGATAGGTGACCTCCAATAGACGGGAAGGCTGCTTTAGAAAGGTCCAACTAACACTGATGGCTTCTTGCGCTTCTGATTTCAGTGCTTCCATAGCCGTATGCATCAGTGGGCCATGGCGACTGCTCTTGACAGTCATGGTCTGGTCAGGAGCGCCTTTAATAGAAAAAATTTCCTTTCGCTGCTCCAATGGTTCCCATTGTCCGCGGTACATCACCTCATCGGCATTTCCGGGATTCAGTTTTTCCCTGAAGAAATCCACATCATCATTGGCGAAAATAGTCAGTCCCCATCCACTATGCTCATTGTGTCCCAATACGGCAAATGGAAAACCCGCAATGAAATTGCCATAAAAATTTTGCCCTGGATAATGGAGGTGCGCTTCGTACCATATGGCCGGCTGGCCAAAATCCATGTGGGTATCATTGGCCAACAGTACCTGACCGCTTTCGCTCTTGTCCTTCCCAATGACCCAGCCATTGCTGCCTTCCCATAAAGGAGTCGGTATATGGTCCAGCGCCGTGCTGATGTCCGCTATAAGTGCCTGTAGGGAAGAACTGTCATTTTGTGATAATGGTGCTATGGGCGAAACACTATCGGAAACCAACAAGGAACCCGAGTCGGGGTGTATCTTTAGGCTATTCAGGTAATCCGTTCCCAGACGTTGCCTGATATCTTCCAGTATGGGGTCTATCTTGAACCCATTGGCAAAACCAAATGCCATATAGCCCGTGATCAAATAGACATCTTCGGGCTGGAAAGCGGACTTGGGAATGCCCATAACATGAAATTCCAAGGGAGTACTTCCGAACTGCACAAAACGATTGACACCAGTGAGATAGGCCAATGCTGCTTTTTGATAGGGTGTTTTGGTCTCATTGAAATACTTTTCCTTAGAGCGCTCGGCCTGTTCATGTAGGCCCAAGGTCCTGAAAAACTTATCCGTATCCAGAAAGTCATCTCCCAGAACCTCCGCTAGTCTACCGGAGGCCAAGCGTTTGATCATTTCCATTTGGAACAGACGGTCCTGCGCATGGGCATAGCCCAGCGCAAAATAGGCATCCTCTTCATTGGAGGCATAGATATGAGGCACACCGTAATCATCAAATATAATCTTGACTTCTTCCCGCAAGCCGTGAAGGGCCTGTTCCCCATCGTACTGGGGTTTCTGTAATTGTAGAAAAAGGATCAGGAATGCCGTGCAAATAACCAAGACGCTCACTAGTAGTATCGATACGGTCTTGAGGATAGGTTTGAACATGTAGGGTCTATTATCAAATGGAAAACCTTAAAAATAAGAAAGAAACCAAAAAGAATAAAACTCAAGTAAGATACATCCTATTTTAGGACAGACCCATGCTCTATTATAACAAATTAATAGTTATATTGCACCATAATATAAAATCTATAGTTATGAGCTTTTTTACCAAAACAAAAAAACAGGAGGAGTCTGCCCAATTTTCTACGGCAGAACCCTCAGGCCTTCCTCCCGAAACGGCAGTAAGTGATGGGGAGACCAGAACTTCTTTTTACGTCATAGCAGTAGACGATCAAGGACTCGAAATCAGCGATTTTACGGATAGTAATGCCGATGAACAGGATGTTAAGGCCAAATGGGGCGAAATAAAAGAAATCAAACACAGTGATGATTACCTTCATCTTCTCTTTCGATTGCCCAACGGTTTTCAATATGCCTTCGATATCGATGACGAGTATTATTTTGCTTTTATCAAAAAAATGCCTCCCTATGTGGCCAAAGCATTGGATGGAGCATTTATCGAAGAACTTTTTGCTTCCTTGAAAAGATGCGGTGTATGTGGGTACAAATCAGTTCTCGATAGTGGCTATGGCGAATCCTGTCTGAACTGCTATGAGTCTCCTTGGAAACCCTACTATAAAGGAAGTTATGGCAATAAGCACGAGTACTATCTACAAAAACAACAGGAGTACCGAAAAAAAATAGAAGAAGTAGCCTTGGATATAGGTGAAGAACCCAGAAAGTACGCGTCCTATCAAGTGCCTTTTGAAAAAGACCTCAATTTTGAAGAGATTGCTCGTGGATAGATATGTAATGTTTCCCCACTACCATTCCCCGTCTTGATGATTGAGGATTATGTGGCTCAGAACCTCTAATTCGGGTTTTGTACCCAGGCTGGGGTACTCGGAGGACTTCGTTATGATAAATAATCCCGCACCAATGATCGAGAGTAGTGATAAGTCATCGACAGAGAAGTCATTTGGGAATTCTAAGGTGGCAATTTGACTATTGCCATGAATCAATCCCGTTACTTTTCAAATTGTGTTTGGATGTATATGAAAAGGGTCAGAACACATGGGAATCAATCACCCAAGTAAATAGTATAGCCTAAACAGCAGTGAAGAACAATCGCCGTACGGGGATAACCGAAGTAATCCAATCTTGCAGGAAAAAGCTCAAAAACAATTCCCAGCCCTAGAACGCATACCTATAGGGTATCGATATTATAGTTTTTGAAAAAACAAAATCGACAATCGTCTTGAGGTAGTATGCTAGTGCATTTTTTATTGGGAATGCATATCCCACATCACCCTGTACGACCATATAGGCCGGCCAGTGGCAAGGCCCACATCAATGTAGGACTGAGTAGATTACCCTTGACAATCAGCAGCCTTACCAGTTGTAACATCACTTGCCTCAAAAGCAATTGCTTGGATACGCTATTGTCAAATCACCTTATACTTAACTTAACAGGTATTTATTAATGCTACTTTTCCATCGGCAATACCCACTTCCAAAATAACCGTGTGAGGACTCAGACCGGTCATTCTGAATATTCTTCTAGTACACGTTTCGTCCTAGATGGGTCAAAATTGGGATAAACCCAAAATGATCAATAGAGAACCTATTCCGCGCATAAATAGCTTCATATCGGAAGCTTTGCCCACCGGTCTTCATTCACCATAGCGGTGCTATGCCGAACGAATACAAATGGCCGGTATTTTGCTATTGATACGCTCATCACGATTTCTATCGATCAATGTGGGATAAATACAAAATGACCGACACCGCACTTTCATGATCAGAAGCTCCAGAGAACGTACCTTATACAGAAGCAATCTAGCATTTTTCTTCTGACTGCGGATAAGTCTTGTTTTACCCTGATTTTGACTTTCTCCCCTAACATAACTTTGGCCATGCCTATCAAAAAGGCATCAGGGTTGAAAACACGTTACTTTCGCTTCAACCCGAAACAATCGACAAGCTCTATTCCGAACATAAATTGCTTCAGAAGCAGCTGTTTCACACTGCGCAGGTTTTGCACCTCAATATTGCACTAAACCTCGTTTAAACCGCTGATTTCACTGCAATTACACCCTCATCACAAAAGCCCATCGATCATTAGGGGGCAAAATAAAAAGTACAGATTACTTCATAACACTAAAAAGTTATCTAATCTTAGATTCAGAATCAGGTTCTGTCTATTGGATTATCAAGAGTTTACCTGTTCCAGCTAATGTTTCATTGTCTCTTACACCTACTATAAAAGTATTCAAATAAGAAGAAATTCGGGCATACTCATCACTGTTTTTGTAATCCGTAAAGTCCAAAAGAAAACTCTTCGTCGCTCCTACGGGGACTTTCACATTGTCTAAACTCATGACATCACCTAAGTAACGGCCTGAGCGTACCGAGATATAGACCGACCCAATGAAGTCTTTGGAACCTGTATTTGTAACAGTAGCGTTAGTGAATGTTGATGCAGGGTTAGGCCCCACCTTAAGTTGAATTACAGGAGCCGAGGCCGGCTTGGTTACACCCCGCTCTTCGAAAAGAGAACCATTATCGTTTACAGGTCCTTGAGCCCAAGCGAAAGAACCCAATGAACAAACAGCAGAGGTTAAAACAAGAGAAAAAAGTTTACGGTAATTTTTCATGATAAAATGGTTTATGATTAAATAATACATGGAGCTGAATCGCTACAGGTGGATTCACAAAAAGAAAAGTACAGATTACTTCATAACACTAAAAAGTTATCTAATCTTAGACTTAGAATCAGGTTCTGTCTATTGGATTATCAAGTATTCACTTGCTGATAATTCACTGTTATATACGGATACTGTAAAAGGATAAAGATTAAAAAAAGAAGTAAGATGGGCAAACTCATCACTGTTTCTGTAATCCGAAAAGTCCAAAAGAAAACTCTTCGTCTCTCCTGCGGGGACTTTCGCATTCTCTATACTCATGACAACACCTTGATAACGGCCTGCGTGTACCGAGATAGTGATCCACCCAATGAAGTCTTTGGAACCTGTATTTGTAACAGTAGCGTTGGTGAATGTTGATGCAGGGTTAGGCCCCACCTTAAGTTGAAGTGCAGGAGCCAGGGCCGGCTTGGTCATACCCTGCCCTTCGAAAAGAGAACCATTATCGTTTACAGGTCCTTGAGCCCAAGCGAAAGAACCCAATGAACAAACAGCAGAGGTTAAAACGAGAGAAAAAAGTTTACGGTAATTTTTCATGATAAAATGGTTTATGATTAAATAATACATGGAGCTGAATCGCTACAGGTGGATTCACAAAAAGTTATGCCTGTTAGGTTCAATCTATTTTATTCATGGCCAACCGACTTTTCTTAATGTAATATTCAAATACAATAGTATTTATAAAAATATTATAATCATAATTATTTGCAAAAAAGTTATAATTTATTGTCTGATAAGGAGTTACAGTCCAATACTATTTTTCGGGCAGAAACATTAAGCGGCGACCCCATTGGCAATCATGACATTACCTGAGCACTGTACTGGTCAGACTTTTTTATTTACGGTTGCTGTTTGGCCACTTTTGAAGAACCGGTGTACCGTGAGTGTTCAACCCAGATCATGCGCTGGGACTTCGTAACTAAGGTTTAAATGTCAATAAATCAGGTAGTTTCATTGGATTTGGCATAGCACCTCTGTGGTGAATTCAAAAAATGTAGTGCAACGACCGGTTTGCAGCTATTTAGGTCCACGGTAGATTTTTCAATGCATGATACGGGTTTAATACGAATCTTCCATGTCTACCTTGAAGCAGGGTATTCAGGGCCAAGGCAGTTGTAAAAATCAACGCGGATGATTTTGTGGCCCTGTTTTGAAAAATTGATTTTGGACCAATCCAGTCCTATCATGACAAGGGAGCCCGGTATGCCATTCGTTGCGGACCTCTCATTTGGTAAAAAAAACCGTGTGTGGCCACATGGAATGCCTGTGGGTTATCCAGCTGTTTTATAAAAGCTTAGCTTTTAAGCATCGCCTATCTCCTGTTCATTTTGCTTCACTCTGCGTTGACAATCCTTGAGATAGCGCTGCTATCCCTACAGTTATCGCCTTGATTGAAAAAAAATGACCCACGGAATTTTATTCGACATTTGAAACCCAAGTTTGTATAACCTGTTCCTCACCGCCATTACCGGAGGTACAGTCATCAATAGCCCAGCCTTTAGGTAAATGTCTTTTACATTACTGACCAGCACCACATTGGCCACGTCGATAACATAGTCCGGCCCGATAGTGGGGATTGTTTCCAAGTTGATCTGGTTATAAGACTCCGCCCACCGAAAGGAAACAGTGCCATGAGTACCTACGATGCTGTCTACCGGCTTACAGCACTGCGCATAGGAATGATGGTCACCTACCCCGAACAGGATACCGTTTCTGTAATACTTGAAATAACGTCCCTCCAACTCACGGCCATTGTGGACCAGCTGTAATCCAAAGGTCTTGGTTGTGGCCTCGGGCCGTACATACAACAAGGCACAAACGATGGGCCCCGTAAAATGATCATCGAAATGACGAAAGCGCAGCGCCTCTACAGCGGTTTCGTCGGGATAACCGTTCTTTCAATCATCTAAAAGTTTGTTCAAAATATCCTTGGCTGCTTCGGCAATGACCGTACCTGGGCCAAATATACCCGCAACGCCAGCACCATAAAGGAAAGGATAATCGTTCGGCGGTATGACACCACCCGCAATAACCATGATGTCCTCCCTGCCCAATTGTTTCAGTGAAGCTATCAGCTGTGGGACCAGCGTTTTATGTCCTGCTGCAAGACTGGAAGCTCCTACTATATGGACATCGTTTTCAGCGGCTTGTTGGGCTACTTCCTCAGGGGTCTGAAACAAAGGCCCGATATCCACATCAAACCCCAGATCCGCAAAGCTGGTGGCAATGACCTTTGCGCCACGGTCATGGCCGTCCTGCCCCATCTTGGCGACCATTATTCGGGGCCTCCGGCCTTCCAATACCGCAAACTTATCGGAGAGAGCCTTTGCAGCCATAAAGTTTTCATCCATTTTCACCTCTCCCGAATAGATTCCCGATATGGCGCGTACGGTGGCCTTATGCCGACCGAACACCTGCTCTAGCGCCGAGGAAATCTCCCCTAATGTGGCCCTTTCCCTGGCCGCTTCCACGGAAAGGGCCAATAAATTGCCTTCTCCTGACTTCGCGCACTGAGTGAGTGCCTCCAGTCTTTTCTTCACTTTGTCGTTGTCCCGTGTAGCGCGTAATTGTGCCAGTTGTACCAGTTGTTCATTGCGCACGGCTGTATTGTCCACTTCCAGCAGTTCTATCTCCGTCTTTTCATCGGTCTTATAGCGATTTACCCCTACAATAACATCTTTCCCCGAATCGATGCGCGCCTGCTTTCTGGCAGCGGCTTCCTCTATCCGCATCTTGGGCAGACCTGTTTCAATAGCTTTTGCCATACCTCCTAAGGATTCGATTTCCTCAATCAGTTCCCAGGCCCGTTGTGCGAGTTCATGGGTCAGTTTTTCCACATAGTAGGAACCTCCCCAGGGGTCCACGACCTTAGTGATATTGGTTTCTTTCTGCAAGTAGAGTTGAGTGTTCCTCGCTATCCTTGCCGAAAAGTCCGTAGGCAGTGCTATGGCTTCGTCCAGCGCATTGGTATGGAGTGATTGTGTATGTCCCAGTACTGCCCCCATAGCCTCCACGCAGGTACGGGTAACATTATTATAAGGGTCCTGTTCGGTCAGGCTCCATCCCGAAGTCTGACTGTGGGTCCTCAATGCCATGGATTTAGGATTCTTGGGGGAAAATCGCTGTACGATCTTGGCCCAGAGCATCCTGCCGGCCCGCATTTTGGCGATTTCCATAAAGTGGTTCATCCCCACGGCCCAGAAGAAAGAGAGTCTCGGAGCAAAAGTATCGATGTCCAGCCCTGCTTCGATTCCCGTTTTCAGGTATTCGAGTCCATCGGCCAGCGTATAGGCCAGTTCTATATCGGCCGTAGCACCCGCTTCCTGCATATGATAGCCACTGATACTGATAGAGTTGAACTTGGGCATATGTTGCGAGGTATATCTGAATATATCAGCGATAACCTTCATCGAAGGTGCCGGTGGATAAATATAAGTGTTCCTGACCATGAACTCTTTGAGGATGTCGTTCTGTATAGTACCGCTCAACTGCTCGGTATCCACGCCCTGTTCCTGTGCCGCTACGATGTAAAATGCCATGATGGGAAGAACAGCCCCGTTCATGGTCATGGACACGGACATTTTGTCCAGTGGAATATGGTCAAAGAGCACTTTCATATCCAGTACAGAGTCGATGGCCACACCGGCTTTACCCACATCGCCTTTTACCCGAGGATGATCGGAATCATAACCACGATGGGTAGCCAAATCGAAGGCCACGGAAAGTCCTTTCTGACCGGCGGCCAAGTTCTTACGGTAAAACTCATTAGAGGCCTTTGCTGTGGAAAACCCAGCGTACTGACGGATGGTCCATGGTCGTGAAGCGTACATAGTAGAATAAGGCCCCCTAAGGTAGGGCGGTAGTCCAGCGGCAAAGTGCAATTGATGTAGACCCTTGATGTCTTCTTGGGTATAATAGGGTTTCAGGTCTATCTTCTCCGCTGTTTCCCATACTGAACCCGCACTATTACTTTTGGGAGGCAGGGCATTGTTCGTCAAGTCTATCGTTGAAAAGTCGGGTCTCATAAATCGGGGTTCACTAAAGATTATACTAAAAAATAAGGTTACGGCTATGGGCAAATCAGGAAACAGTCTGTTCTTGCTCCATTTTCAGGAAAACTTCCCATCCTGACTTCACCAGCTTATCGGTCAAATAGTCCAAGTAGTAGGCTCCGGCCATGGGGTCGACCATTTTGCTCAGGTAGGCTTCCTCTTTGAGGATAGTGCTGATGTTCCTACAGATACGTGTCTC
This sequence comes from uncultured Cyclobacteriaceae bacterium, assembly GCA_947492745.1. GTDB lineage: Bacteria > Bacteroidota > Bacteroidia > Cytophagales > Cyclobacteriaceae > Aurantiphycus > Aurantiphycus algarum. The sequence continues at coordinate 24,174 of CANLOE010000096.1, forward strand.
CATAGGGGAATTTTCTTTGGGCAAGATACTCAATCCACTGCATCCGCCGATGATAGCGGCCATGGCGGCAGAGGTACCCTTGAGTATTTCCTCATGCGGTTGATAATGTTCGTCGTCCCACGGCCTGGCTAAGGCGTAGAGGAAAAAATCTTCAGGAAGAAGCGTAGTCCCGTAAGCTTTCCCTATTTGAAAGAGCAGCACCCTCAAGGCCTTCAGCATACACATATCCAAAAAGTAATCTGTGCCCAGATAAACGCTTAAAAAACAGGATTTAAGCACTTTTTCTGCTGGAAATCCTACTTCCGTCAATTTGTCCAGCACAGTCACAATACGGGTAAGTAAAAGTGAAAGTAGTTTATCGGGTGACAAAGCATGGCTTTTCTGTGACTGAACTACTTCCAAAACCCTGAAACCGGAGTAGTCTTTTACAAGTTCCATGAGCGTAGCCAAACCTTCAGTATCGATAGGCTCATAATGAAGGTGTCCCCTTAAGGTCTGAGGGGCTACACCTAGTTGTTGCGTAAACTGCAAATACTCTTTCAACCAATCGCTCGGATTTTTAGCTGGCCGAAAGGCAACATAACAGTGCTGTAACAAAATATCTTTCAACAATATGGATAAGTCTACATCCGCTTTCGCTATGTCGAAACAGATACCATCGGCTCCATTGTTCAATGCGTCCAGTGCTACAGCATTCGCTACACGTTCATCCTGCATGGGCACTATCTGTAGATTACTCCAGTCCCTATACTCACCGGTAGCACTATCTTGGTCGTACATCCGGTGATGAAAATCCTGAAGGTATTGAAGGTCAGAAACATCACCTCCATCATAATAAGGACCCAGCTCCATACTTTCCCCTTGCTGCCAGGCAAATTTCTCAAAAGGGTCTTCTCCTTTCAGATCTTTAACAGCTTTTTCCAACCATTGTTGTTTGGTTATTTTCGGAAAATCATCGAACAAATGATGGGTTTCTATGTTTACTTTTTCCATAAGCTAGTTTTTTTGACTGAGCTGTAAATTTAAGACTTTAGAACAAATAAACACGATAGCGAGGTATTCTGACAACCAAAAGGTTCGTGACCTTGCTTTAACAAGAAAACCTGTTAGCAGTCATGGCGGATTCTATTATAATTTTTAAAGAAAATGCACATCAAAAAATACCATATATTGTTGCATTTCAAGTTTCTTAAAAGTCAAGTCGAGGTGCACTTTTTTGTTATTAAAAAATTTCTCAAATTTGTTACCCTTTCTCCAAAAGGTTGTAAAATTAAACTCACCCATTTCGTCAATAATTGAATGCAAGAAGAATGTGTTAGGGTATGGAACGATTGCCTCCAAATCATACGGAGCGATATAGCCAAGAAGAGCTATCACACTTGGTTTGAACCCATTAAGCCAGTAAAGTGTATGGCCAGTGTCTTGACGATACAGGTACCCAGTCAGTTCTTTTACGAGTATCTGGAGGAGCATTATGTACATGTGCTGAAGAAGGCCATCAATACAGTCCTAGGGACGGATGCCAAACTGGAATACTCTGTTATTGTCGATAAGGGCAGCCCGCAGAATTCTCCCTACACCATCAATCTACCCAATAGAAACAGCGGGAATAGAAGCAGTAATGGTAAAGGCGATTTTGGTTCGGCGAAAAATCAGCGCAAGGACTATAAAAGCCCTTTTCAACTGCGAAGTGTAGACTCCTTTTATCAGGAATCACAGCTAAATCAGGCCTATACTTTTGAGAGCTATATCGAAGGGGACTGTAACCGACTGGCCCGTTCGGCGGGTTATGCCGTAGCCAAAAAGCCCGGTGTGACTTCTTTCAACCCATTGATGTTATATGGAGGGGTAGGGTTAGGTAAAACGCATTTGGTCCAAGCAGTAGGCAACGAAATAAAGCAGAATCTACAGGATAAGTTCGTTCTCTACGTATCCTCCGAAAAGTTTACCAATCAGTTCATGGAGGCGGTAAAGAACAATAATATACAAGAGTTCCAGAATTTTTATCTACAGGTGGATGTCCTCATCATCGATGATGTGCAGTTTCTAGCGGGTAAGGAGAAAACCCAAGAAATATTCTTCCATATCTTCAATCACTTACATCAGTTCGGAAGGCAGATTATTATGACCAGTGATTGTCCTCCACGCGACCTGAAAGGTTTACAGGAGCGCTTATTGTCCCGATTCAAATGGGGACTGACCGCTGACCTACAACAGCCAGATCTGGAGACCAGAATGGCTATCATACAGCGAAAGATACAGGCTGATGGTATTTATATCCCTGATGATGTGGTCGAGTACCTTGCCTACAGTGTGGATACCAATATTCGAGAACTGGAAGGCGTGCTGATTTCATTGATCGCACATGCCTCCCTGAACCGTGCGGATATCAATCTGGAACTTGCCAAACAGACCTTGAAGAATATCGTCCATGATATCGAAACAGAGGTGGGCATCGATTATATCCAGAAGATGGTTGCCGAATTTTTCCATGTGCGCTTAGAAGATATGAAAGCCAAAGGTAGAAAGAAGGAAATCGTCATCGCTAGGCAAGTCGCCATGTATTTTTCCAAAGAATACACCAATCACTCCCTCAAATCCATCGGTTATCACTTTGGGGGTCGCGACCATAGTACGGTCATTCACGCTGTACAATCAGTCAATGACCTTATGGATACCAATAGCACCTTTAAATCTTCTATAGAAGAACTCAAGAAAAAATTCAAAATGAAAGTGGTATAGAGTGTACCATTATTTCCGCAGTGTACAGAAAGTACATTTTTTTGCACGTCGGTAGGCAACAGATTCTAAATCCGGAAAACCTAACGATAACCGATACCTCTTTACGGTAATTTCAAGCTGTATCATGCATCTGATGAAAAGGACAAAGCATCGGCATGCGGAACAAATTCCTTCAACTCAGTGAAATGGACGTATTTTTTGAATTCACCATAGCAGTGCTATGCTAAATTCAACCCAAATTGATCAATAGGATTGCGTGATGAGCGTATAAAGTGCAATAAAATCAGCGGTTTAGGTGAGGAGGCTTTTGCATCACTAAGGTGACGAGCCTGCGCAGCGTAAAACCGCTGATTTTGAAGTGATTTATGCTCGCAATAGGAAGGCTATC
>CANLOE010000097.1 GCA_947492745.1 uncultured Cyclobacteriaceae bacterium
TTTTCTTCATTCTTTCTGTAAGTTAACCCTATTGAGCTTTTCTTACTGTCCAGTCAAATGTATACACTCCACTTTTCTTACTGTCCAGTCAAATGTATACACTCCACTTTTGCACACAGACACTCAACCCACAGGAACATTTACTGCTCCGGCAAACTCGCGTACTAATCGAAAAATTCCCTAGAGAGCACTATATTTTTAGTTAATTTGTAGTGTATCAAATTATTATGTGTTGAAAGACGACTATAAAGAAGTATGCGGCCGCCTTATTCGGGATATTCACGAAAATATTATCATACCTGTAGGTAAACGAAAAATCTCAGTAGATGAAGGCTACGGTCGACTAGTACAAAAAGTGTATGGACTAAACAATTACATGAGTCTTACTTGGTCCGAAAAGCTGAATTTCATAGCTACATTTGCCTATGTTAGCCATATGCACATGGAAGGTATGCCTCATGACTACGAATATGCTTTTGGGTACGATCTCTTGGATTTAGAAAATCACCAGAATTAATATAGATCGGCATTTGAAATGCCTCTCTGTTTTCCTATTTGACAATAGGTGTGATTCACAGTTCATTACTTGTGCATTATTCAATACTTGGGGGTGCTCTACGGCATCAATCTCACGGTATTCCAGTTGCCATTTTTCGGATGGTACCGATAGCGTACATGTTCATCTCTTCCCAATAAAAGCATGTCCAGCTCCAGAGGTATAATTTCAATAGCCGAGAAATGGATACTGTCCGATTGGTCAGCAGTGCTTGCTTGACTGAAAATACTACTTGGAGGTAAGGGTGTGCGATAGTCCTCCAGAGCACTGTCCTTCAGCTGGTGGAGGTATTCGGTGTGAAGCTCGCTTTTTTTCTCAATAATGCGTGTTTTACCCTTAATCCTTAATTGTAACCGTGTTTCAGGGTTATAGAATAACGCAGATACCTGTGGGTTTTCCATGATTTCCCCTACTTTAGGACTACGACTATCTGTAAAGAATATAATATGAAGGTTCGCACCGACATCGCGAAGGACAACGGTACGCAGTTCGGGATAAGAAGCTCCCTGCGTTGCCAGACCAAAGGTGCGGAAGGGATGTTTGCCATCATCCTTAGCCTCGGATAGTTCCTTTTGGGCCATACTTAATAAATCAGATGAGCTCATTGTACATCAGTTTGTTCAGTTTGTATGAAGTTAACCCATAATCATCGTTTGGGTTTTATGGATATAGAATATAGTTGTAATAAATCATATATTCGGGAAAGTGCATAGCCTCAGCTACAGGTACCGTAGTATATTCAAGGTGACAACCTAATAGCTTTGAGAAACAAGTAAAGAGAAGAACTCTATCGGTTTTGTATTGGTCGGTAGTGAACTGTACATGAGTTCCTGTGGCTCAACAAGTGTTTCATACCGAAACAGAGAAAACTATTTTCAAGAACATGCTTATTTTCAAGTATATTTATTGATCGGCAACGCTTACATGCAATTCGCATGAATAATCTCTGTATTGAGCCTAGCCTTTCTATACCATCATTATTGCTATAGGTACTCTTTTGGTGCAGGATTTCGGTTGAAATTTCCGCAGATAACACTATTATCTTTGTTAATGATGCTTACGTGGCAGGCTGCCCTTTTGCTGATAATGCCCTAAAAGACATTTTCCTAACGCTCGTTTCTACTCAAAACAAGCGATAACAAACTCTAAAATAATAGCTTTCAAAACAGGCCTTCGGTCAATGAACAGTCTTTTCCAAGTCATTCTTTTTCTACAATTTTTTCGATTCTATGAACATTTCATCGAAGACTCCGTTTAGTTTAGTATCACAAACAATAGTATTACTATCTTTTTGAGAAGTAATTAATCAAATCACAATAACTATGGCAACTTTACGCCTCATCATGAATCACAACCTATTCTTGAGGGATCCACAAGAGACCAACTTGGGAAGAAAAATCATCGAAGATACTATTGCTCTTATCGATGAATTGGGCTTTGAAAAATTCACTTTTAAGAAATTGGCCGAGCGAATCAACTCTACTGAGGCTTCCATATACAGGTATTTTGAAAATAAGCACAAGCTACTGGTATACCTGATTGCTTGGTATTGGAACTGGCTGGAGTACAAAATAGATTTTGGTACGCAGAACGTTCAGGAGCCACAAAAGAAGCTGGAGATAGCACTGGGTATCATTGCCGAAAAGAAGGTGAAAGACCCCTTTTTCCCTCAGATTGATGAGGAGGCATTGTACAGGATCGTCATAGCGGAATCGGATAAGACCTACTTGACCAAACAGGTAGATGAGGATAATAAAGAGGGGCTTTTCAGAGGCTTCAAATCTCTGTGTAAAAAGATAGCATCCTTCATTAAGGAGATCAACCCTGAGTTCAAATACCCACACTCTTTGATCAGTACCGTTTTGGAAGCGGGCCATCAACAGCTTTTCTTCGCAAAACACCTCCCCGCCCTTAGTGATTTCTCTACCAGCAGAAATCCCGCTCAGTGGCATGATGATAATGAGGATTTCCTCAAAGAATTGGTTTTCAATATGATAAGTGCATAAGTTATCCTTAATTACATGAACAGTAATCAGATTATAGAAATCATCCGCGAATCGGCGCGTATTCTTTCTCAGGACTTTGATGGTTTGGTACTCAGTGAGATAGATGCTTCTCCCCGCAGTTATGATTTGGACGAATGGGCCGAATTCAAGAGAGACCTAACGGATGCGGCCAATAAACAGCGTATTATCTATCTCGAAAACGGTTTGGAGGTCGTGGATTTCGGTATGTTTCTAGAAGAAATGGAAATCCCTATTGTCGCTTTTAAGAAAACAGGTGACGATTTGAGTCCTATATTGTTTTTCAGGGAATCAAAAAAAACAGTGGTGATGGAGTTTGGACCAGAGGGTTCCTCTATTTATAATATCAATGACCTGAAAATAAGTGAGCTGTACCAAGAGTCGGACAAAGTTGCTTTTCTTGGTGTGTTCTCTTATAAAAGTATGGTCAGTGATGACCCTGAAGAAGGCGAACAGCGTAGAAAACTAAGCCCTGTCCAGCGCCTGCTACGCCTACTCTCGGAGGAGAAAAGGGATATCTTTTATGTATATATCTACGCCGTATTGATTGGGCTGATCAGTCTCACGTTGCCCTTGGGTATACAGGCCACTGTATCATTGATTTCAGGGGGCGTGGTTTTCAGTTCTGTCTACGTCCTGATAGGACTGGTCATCATAGGCGTGCTGGCTACGGGAGGACTTCAGGTCATGCAGATGACTTTAGTGGAATACCTCCAGCGAAGAGTATTTACAAAGGCCGCTTTCGAGTTTGCCTTCAGAGTACCTCGTATCAAGTCGGAGGCACTTCTACAATACCATGCACCTGAGCTGATGAACCGCTTCTTCGATGTGCTGACCATACAGAAGGGACTACCCAAATTATTGATCGATCTGTCTTCCGGAGCTATCCAGATTATATTTGGACTCTTGTTGCTCTCTTTTTACCACCCCTTTTTTGTTTTTTTTAGCCTTATCCTTGTCGTTATGCTAGGGCTTATCTTTTATGTTTCGGGGCCTAAAGGATTGCAGTCGTCCATAAAAGAGTCCAAGTACAAGTATAAAGTTGTTTACTGGTTGGAAGAACTGGCCAGGACCATCAGCTCTTTCAAACTTTCCGGCAATACAAGCCTTCCCATCAAGAAAACAGACTATAATGTCAATAATTACCTGAAGAACCGAAAAGCTCACTTCGGCGTACTGATCAGCCAGTACTCCTTTATACTATTGTTCAAGGCACTGGTTACGGGAGGACTACTTATTATGGGTACGGTACTCGTCGTGCAAAGGGAAATAACCTTAGGGCAGTTTGTGGCTTCAGAGGTAATCATTATTCTCATACTGAGTTCAGTAGAGAAAATCATCATGTACATGGACGTGGTCTATGATATGCTGACGGCCGTAGATAAAATTGCTCAGGTAACGGATCTGCCCTTAGAGCGCAGTGGAGGTCTGGATATCCCTAAGAATAGGGTGCAAAAAGGCTTTGAAATCAAAATCAAAGGTCTGAAATATAAGTTCTCCAAGAGCAGTGACTATGCACTTCGAGGCATCGACTTGGAGATAAAGAGTGGTGAAAATATCTGCATTACGGGTAAGGGAGCTTCGGGCAAGACCGTACTTACCAATACAATAGCGGGACTGAACAATCAATATGAAGGCATCATCACTATGGACGGGTTTTCGCTGAAAGACCTAGATTTGATGAACCTAAGGGACAAAATCGGCAAAAACGTATCTCAGGAAGACATCTTTGAAGGAAGTATCATGGAAAACATATTGTTATCCAAGCCCAATGCAGTACCCGCAGATGCCCTATGGGCCATTGATAAAGTCAATATTTCCGATGAAATCAATTATATGAAAGATGGACTGGATACCCCTATTGTCAGTGGGGGTAAGGGGCTATCGAACAGTCTGGTCAATAAAATTATACTGGCGCGTTGTTTAGCCAAAAAACCAAACCTATTGATAATTAATGATTTGCTGAATCACTTCTATCGATCAGAGCGCTTGGAACTGATTCAAATGCTGACTTCCCCCGAACACCCTTGGACGATGATCGTTGTCTCCAACGACCCGTTGATCATGTCCGCCTGTGACCGTACAGTACTGATAGAGAACGGAAATATCCAGCAAATCGGTACCTTTGATGAAGTTGTCAAGTCAGGTGGGTTAAAAGAGATTATAGACTGATGGTACCGATTTGAACGGAATAGTGCTTTAATTCCAAGTAATATGAATTTAGATAATAAAACCATTGTTTCGGTAATGTCCATATGACTTGCCATATCAACAATAGACCCATGAAAAATAAACAAAAACTGCTGGATACCCAGTTATATACGTTAAAGACCCTGAATACACCACGTGCCGGTCGAGTTCTAGCGCGTTGGTTGGTCGGTATCAGTATCGTATTCTTTCTGATGCTGTTCTTACCTTGGCAGCAAAACATCAATGGAGCAGGAGAGGTAACGGCTTTTACCCCAAGTAATCGACCCCAATCCGTGGAGTCTACCATTGCCGGCCGTATATCGGGTTGGAAAATCAGGGAAGGACAATTTGTAGAAGAAGGAGATACCCTATTGACCCTAACAGAAGTCAAGGACAAATATTTTGATCCTGCACTATTGGTAAGAGTGCAAGAGCAGGTTACCGCTAAGGAAAGTGGTATCGATTCCAAACAAAAGAAGATAGAAGCCCTGCAATCGCAGATCAAGGCACTGAATGAAGTCGCTGCTATCAAACACCAACAGACACAGAACAAACTGGTACAGACCAAACTGAAGCTGACCAGTGATAGCGTTGATATGGTCTCCGAAAAAATAAGGTTCAAAAACTTCGAAAATCAGTATGAGAGGAACAAAGTACTTTATGAAGCGGGCAACATCGCCCTGACCAAATTTCAGGACATAGAATCAAAGTTTCAATCGGCCCGTATGAAAGTAGTGTCTTCGGAGAACAAGTTCTTTCAGACCAAAGCAGCCCTGATCAATGCCCGAGTGGATATCGCGGGAGTAAGAGCTGAATATCAGGATAAAATCAGCAAAGCAGAGTCCAATTTGAGTGCTACTTTTGCGGATCTCTATGACAGTGAAGCTTCCTTGTCCAAGTTACAGAATGAATTTGCTAATCTGCGCATCCGAAACACACAGTATCAGGTAGTAGCTCCCCAGGCAGGATACGTTGTCCAAGCCCTACAAGCGGGTATAGGCGAAACCATCAAAGAAGGCGAAGCGGTAGTTACGGTAATGCCCTCCAACCCGGACATGGCCGTAGCCATGTATGTAAAGGCTATGGATGTACCCCTTTTGAAAAAAGGGCGTAAGGTCAGGATTGAATTTGACGGCTGGCCGGCATTACAGTTCTCCGGTTGGCCCAATGTGGCCGTAGGTACCTTTGGTGGTGTTGTTTCGGTCATCGACTATGTCAATAGTGATGGCGGTGAGTTCAGGATATTGGTGACTCCCGACCCTGAGGATGAGCCTTGGCCCGAGCAATTGCGCTTGGGGTCAGGGACTAAAGGCTGGGTCATGTTGGACAATGTACCCGTATGGTATGAGATATGGCGACAGCTCAATGGGTTTCCTCCCAGTCTTTATTCCAGGTTCGGAAAAGATGGAAAATATAAAGCAAAAAAAGAAAAAGTACCAAAAGCCCTTAAAGCAGCAGCAAAAAAATGAAGCCATTGTTTTTATTTCTTTTAGCTATCATAAGTATCAGTACCCATGGTCAAACACAGTCACCTGATAAGGAAATGGATAGTATCCAGGTATTTTCTTTTGATGCCTTTTATGCGATGGTGCTTCAATACCACCCGATAGTACAACAAGCGGACCTCTTGCCACAACAAGCAGCGCAAGATCTCCGCTTGGCCAGAGGGGCCTTCGACCCAAAGCTTGAAGGTGCTTGGGACTTCAAGGATTTCAATGAAACGGAGTACTTCAACTTACTGGACGTGTCTTTAAAAGTCCCTCTTTGGTTTCCTATAGATCCCAAGATAGGTTTTGAAAGAAATACAGGGACTTATCTGAATCAGGAAAACTTTATTTCCGATAAGACCGATAACCAACAGATCTATGCCGGCGTATCCATACCTATAGGGAAAGGGCTCTTTATCGATAAGAGAAGAGCTACAGTACGGCAGGCACTGGTCATGCAGGAAATGGCCGAAGCCGAACAGGTGAAAGTCATCAACAAAATCTTACTAAAGGCAGTAAAGGATTATTGGGAGTGGTACTTGGCCTATAACAATTTTGTCCTTATGGAGCAAAGTATTGTACTGGCACAGGACATCTTCGACCGTACCAAGATGGGTTTTGAGTATGGAGAAGTTGCTGCTATGGATACCGTGCAGGCAAAAATCACCCTGCTGACGAGAATTACGGACATGCAACAGGCAAATATCGATAGGGCCAAGGCCGCACTGACTTTATCCAACCATTTGTGGAATACCGATGGTGCCCCACTGGAGTTAGCGGAGAACCTAAGACCACAGAACGTACCTTTGAGTGATTTCAATGCCATGGCCGCTGAACAACTGGTAACCATGGCTCGGGAGAATCATCCGGAAATCCAGAAATTAAGGCTGAAGAACAATTCCTTGCAGATAGAACGCAGTCTGGCCAAAGAGATGTTGAAACCGCAACTGGACGTAGGCTATTACCTACTGGACCAGCCCCTTGCTCCGCAGAATGAGACCAATGAGGTTACTTTTCAGGATAACTACAAAATAGGTGTGGACTTCTCTTTTCCTATTTTCCTGCGTAAAGAAAGGGCGAAGCTCCGTAAGAACAGTTTGAAAATAGATGCAAACCAGTTCAAACAGGAATATACCGAAAGGAAAATCGTCAACGCTATCAATGCGGAATATGTCAATCTGATCAACACAGGTACGATCTTATCACAACAACAAAGCATGGTCGACGCCTACGAGAACCTGCTCGATGCCGAGAGGTTGAACCTGCAAAATGGAGAAAGTGACCTCTTCAAAATCAATATACAGATAGAAAAGCTCATTAAGGCACGTTCTAAACTCTTCAAGTTGCGCTCCAGCTATCAAAAAAGTATCGCACAGCTATACTGGGAAGCGGGGGTGGCCCGATTGGGCATAGAGGAAGTAAAGTAGAAGGTAGGTTGAAATATTTTTGTACTTAAAGATGCCGATTGTAAAATATTGATTTAGAGTTTATTATAGATTTTTTGGAGCTGTAATGAGGGAAAACAAAATCCCTTCAAAGAGATATTAACCTGTATAAGGCATTGGGACAGTATGGTGGAAGGTTATACCCAAACGCAATTGATTTGGGACCGATTGATACATGAAAATTCCAAGAATTATCGAGGCATAAACCCTAATGACCATTCTACTAATGACTTATCCATCAAACTGGGTAATGGTCATCCTTTTGTCTATAGACAATATTTTCCCAAAATATTTTCTCTTGAGTATAAATAGACATATACTTTGGATTTTTTAGGATTCAGCATAAAACCACTACGGCAAGTTCAAAAAAGCACATTCAAATTTATGATATACGCCTATCGAGGTATGTGATAAGTTTTCTGGTACAGAATTCAAATTCAACCCAAAATGATCAATAGGATTTCGTTATGAGAGTATAATTGCAATAAAATCAGCGGTTTAGGTGAGGAGGTTTTTGTATCATTAAGGTGACGAGCCTGCGCAGCGTAAAACAGCTGATTTTGAAGTGGTTTATGCTCGCAATAGGAAGGCTATCGATCAATTTGGGTTGAACCTGTCTCGAACCATATACGATTGTATATAGCTGTGAGTATTTTATTGTTGTTAGCAATTATTTGTGTATCATTAAGCATAAGTAATATTATCCATCACTATGTACATCAAAAAGAATTTTAGCTTATCTGCCATTCTTAAGTTCACAGGAAACCATCTCATGTGGTTGAGCCTCTGGTCCATTGCGTTCACTGTGGCCTATCGGTTTTTGCACTTGGACTGGCTCACGATACCTTGGCTGCCCTTATCGCTCATCGGTACAGCAGTAGCCTTTTATATTGGCTTTAAGAACAATAGCGCTTACGATCGTACTTGGGAAGCCCGTAAGATATGGGGAGGGATTGTCAATGCAAGCCGTAGTTGGGGTACGAATATAAAGGCATACGTAGGCAATCAGTTCAGGAAAAAACCGCTTTCCGAAACAGAACTGAAGCAGTACCATCAAAAACTTATTTACCGCCATATTGCTTGGTTATACACGCTTAGGAGTCAATTATTGATTCCTACTTCTTGGGAACATATCAGTCAAGGTAAACTGATGAGAAAACATACCGAAAAAAACAGAAAGCAGTTCGGTATTGATCTCTACAATGATGAGCTGACCGAAAGGGAGCTAAAAGAGTTTCTCCCCTCCGACGAATTGGAGTATCTGATTCACCGTAAGAATACCGCAACACATATCATCGACAAACAATCACAAGACTTGGCCATGTTGCGCTCCGAGGATAGTATCGACGACTTTCGGCATATGGAACTCCAAAAACTATTGAACGAATTTTATACCTATCAAGGCAAATGTGAGCGCATTAAAAAATTCCCACTGCCCAGACAGTACGGAAGCACTAGTTTTGTCTTGGTTATTCTATTTATATTTTTGTTACCGATGGGTATGGTATCCGAATTTGCAAAACTGGGGGATCTAGGTGTTTGGCTATCGATACCCTTTACTGTCGTGGTCGGCTGGGTATACATCATGATGGAGCTGGTCGGTGATTATTCTGAAAACCCTTTCGAAGGTCTGGGCAATGACATCCCTATGCTCTCCCTTTGCAGAACTATAGAAATCGATCTGAAAGAGATGTTGGGCGAGACCGATCTTCCGGCCACTATCGCCCCAAAGAATGGGATATTGTTATAAAAGATAATGTGTGGGCATAGATGTTGTTCTTATGAATTGTAGTTGACCCTTAAAAATCAATACATACATTTTAAAACGCTCTCTATAGCATTTTGGGTATAACCCGAATAAAGCGTAGGTACTTCATTACGAGGGTTCAAAGAACGCGTTCATCTTACTGATTTGAATATTTTCTTCTGCAAGGTCTGATAGACTTATATACTTAGTTATGTTGACTGTGTTTCATTCACCTCATTGACTCCGGTACATCGTCGAACACAATCCGAATTCCGGTAGTTCATTTGAAAATTTTTCTGTCCGGGTGCAGCGTTTTCAAAATTTTCCGCATCCCGCAGGCTGGCCCGAAATCCCTATGGGTTTCGTCCTGCTTAATTTTTATCGATAGGACCGAGCGTAAGGAAAGGGCTCGGAAAACCCTTTCAGCGAAGGGACCGGTCTGCTGCGCAGGAGTAAGAGCCCACGGCTTTAGGCGAAAACGGAGTTCAGGGCGAATAGAGAACATGTTGATTACGATTTGAACGATGAAAAGGCACCACTTCCAAAATACTTTCCTCAAAAACGGGGTATAGGTTGGCCGACTGTTAAACCCGAATCATGCGTTGGAACTTCGTGACGAGGGTTTATACAAATTTAGGTTTTAAATGTCGTATAAGATTCCGCGGGTCATTTTTTTTCAATCAAGGCGATAACCGCAGGGATAGCAGCGCTATCGCGAGGATTGTCAACGCAGAGTGAAGCAAAATGAACAAGAAGATATGCGATATTTAAACCCAAATTGATCGATAGAAATCGTGATGAGCGTATAAATAGCAAAATATCAGCCATTTGGATTCGTTCGGCATAGCACCGCTATGGTGAATGAAGACAGGTGGGCAAAGCTTCTGATATGAAGCTATTTATGCGCGGAATAGGTTCTCTATTGATCATTTTGGGTTAAAAGCTAAGTTTGTATTAAATGTCAATAAATCAGGGAGTATTATTGGATTTAGCATAGCACCGCTATGGCGACTTCAAAAAAACGTAGTGCAACGACCGGTTTGCAGCTATTTAGATCCGCAGTAGATTTTTCAGTGCATGATCCGGGTTAAAATCAGTAGTATAACTAAGTATATAAGTCTTAGGTCTGATTCATGATTCACGTTTGAAATAGGAAGTAGACTCAATCGCAAATAATCGGAGATATGAATTTTTTCGATAGAGCCGCATATCATGAACTGCCTTTGGTAACCACCTCATTCATGATCAATAGGCGGTAGGCTTCACTGCATCTGGTGGCTACTTTGGACTATTTGCCGATTTACCTTTTGAGGAGTATAAATCAATTCCAGCCCAATTGTTTCCGCTCTGACCAGTAGGCACTGGGTTCTATTTTAAAGGAATGCAAGCGGTCCAGCTCTTCTGTTGTCAATTGGAAGCCCAGCGCTTTTGCATTACTGGCCACATGTACAGGTAGACCGGCCCCACTCAGCACTTGGTAGGGGCGGATGCTGTCCAGTACAAAGCGAAGGGCAATGGCATCTACACCCGTACCGTATTTTCCGGATAAGTCTGTCATATAGGCGTAGCATTCTCTGTAGTGCGGGTACTTTTCTTGGGGTAAAAGCCGCCCATTGGCCAAAGCTTCCTTGATGACGATTCTCCTACCTTCCAGCAAGGATAAGACATCCTTTACACTCTGGTCAAGAAGGTTATAGGTTACTTGGACCAAGTCAAAGAGTGGTTGTCCATCCGCATGTATTTCCACGGCGTGTTTGATAAGTTCCGCTTGGTCTGCTCCAGAGGTGGTAAGGCCGATAAGTAGGTCATGTTCTTTTTTCAAGTGCGCTAGGTGTTCCAGTACTTCTTTATTGTCCAGAACACCCGATGCAAAAGTAGCGGAGTGTATTTGGTATACCTTTAGCCAAGGTTTCAATTGTCGCGAATAGGCCCATTGCTCTTTCAGTTTCTTTAGACTATGCTCTTTTACCTCATGTTGGGTGGCTCTTGGGTCAAAATCGGCCACATAAGTATAGCCCCATTTAGTGGCTACCACTATTTCAGGATCTTGTTGCTGTTCTAGCCATCGAAGCAAGAGCTTTTCTGCCATGCCATAGCCCGGTGCGGTATCGAAATATCGGATGCCCAGACGGTAAGCTTCGTCCAGTACCTCCCGGCCCTGTTGTTCAAAATCAGAAAAAGGCAAGGGCGCATGCGCCTCTTGCCTGATATTGATATACTGTGGGCGGCCAATGGCGGCCGTCCCCAAGCCCAAAGGAAGTAGTGTCTCCTTCATGGATCGTTTACTTTATATAGAAATAAAAACCGCTTTCCATAGCGTTCGGAATACGGATCGGATTACTCCATTTCGACGACCATGTCATCTTGAGAAACCATGTCCCCCGTACTGAGATACACTTTTTTGACCGTACCTGCCATGGGTGCGCTGATGGTAGATTCCATTTTCATGGCTTCGATAACGAACAGCGCTTGATTTTCGGTTACTTCCTGTCCTTTGGAGACCTTTACTTCGGCCAGACGTCCCTGCAAGGGCGCGCCGATTTCCTTTTCTCCACGGGCCTTCACATTGGTCAGCTTGGTGGCCTTGAAAGAAGTATCCAGTACCTCTATCACCCGTGTCTGCCCATTGAGCGCGAAGAACACATTACAGATACCCGACTCGTCCGGCTCGGTATGGTACATCTTTTTGATGATGATGGCCTTGCCCTGGCCTATCTGAACGAATATCTCCTCATTGTTTTTCAACCCATAAAAGAACGCGGGTGTGGGCAAATGCCTCATATCGCCTTTTTCTGTCCAGTGCTTATAAAAATCTTTGAATACTCTGGGATAAAGCTTGTAAGAGAGGAAGTCCAGCTCATCACAATACTCATCAAATTCTTTCTGGAATGCTACGAACTCTTTTTCAAAGTCAATCGGTTCCAGATGGGCATTGGGTCTTTCCGTGAAAGGCTTTTCCCCTTTCAATACCTGCTTGCTGACCTCTTCGGGAAATCCTCCAAACGGTTGTCCGAGTTCTCCTTTGAACAGGCTGACCACGGATTCGGGAAAAGAAAGGTTCTGACCTCTCTCAATAATATCTTCGGCAGTGAGGTCATTGGACGTCATATAGATGGCCATATCACCGACTACTTTGGATGATGGGGTCACTTTGACCAGGTTTCCAAATAGCTTATTGACCACTGCATAGTTTTCCTTTACCTTCTCGAACTTATCTTCGAGACCCAGAGCCGTCGCTTGAGGCCGTAAGTTAGAGTACTGTCCTCCGGGAATCTCATGCTCATATACTTCGGCCGTACCTGCTTTCAGACCCGACTCGAATGGGTAGTAATACTCTCGGACAGCCTCCCAATAATTGGAGTAATCGTTCAATGACTTGAGGTCGAAAGCATGGTGTCGCTCATGGCCTTCCAGTGCGCTGACCAGCGAATTGAAATTGGGCTGTGAGGTCAGTCCCGACATAGAACTCAATGCCACATCGACCACATCTACCCCAGCATCGATGGCCTCAAAGTAGGACACTGCCTGTATCGAAGAAGTATCGTGCGTATGCAGATGGATGGGCAGGTCCACTGCCTTTTTCAGTTCTCCGACCAGTAGCTTGGCACTGGCGGGCTTTAGTAATCCTGCCATATCCTTGATAGCGAGAATGTGAGCCCCCTCATCCTCCAGCTGGCGGGCCAGATCGAGATAATACTGTAGGGTGTACTTGGAATCACCTTTGATTACATCACCCGTATAACAGATACAAGCTTCTGCCAAGCTCTCGGTACGTTCACGTATAGCACGGATGCTGGTTTTCATGGCCTCTACCCAGTTCAGGGAATCGAATACCCGAAACACGTCGATACCTGTAGTTGCGCTCTTCTCGATAAAATTTTCGATCAGATTGTCGGGGTAGGCCTTGTAACCGACTCCATTCGAACCCCGCAATAGCATCTGAAGTAATATATTCGGCATTGCCTCCCTGAGAAGTCTCAACCTGTCCCAAGGGTTTTCATGAAGAAAGCGCATACAGACATCAAAGGTGGCGCCTCCCCAGACCTCCATGGAAAAAATATTGGAGTGATTTTTGGCAAAACCCTCGGCGACCTTGAGCATATCTATGGTTCGGACACGTGTTGCCAACAGGGACTGATGAGCATCACGGAAAGTGGTATCGGTAAACTGAATCTGTTTTTCATTTTTGAGCCAGTCCACGAAACCTTCCCTGCCAAGTGCTTTTAACTTGTCCTTGGTCCCTTCCGGGTACTTGCCAAAGCGATCGAAGTCGGGTACCTTGGCCTCTCTGAACGTGACGGAAGGATCACTTTTTTTCACATCCTTATTCCCGTTGACGGCCACATCCGCTAAGTAATTCAATAACTTGGTTCCTCTATCGAGGTATCGCGGCATTTTCAACAGTTCGGGATGCGTCTCTATAAACTTGACCGTGGCCTTGCCCGTATAAAAGGTCTCATTGGACAGTACATTGGATAGAAAACCGATATTGGTATCCACTCCACGTATCCTGAACTCGCTCAGTGCACGAAGTAGACGCTGGGCAGCACCTTTCAGTGTTCTGCCCGATGCGGAGACTTTTACCAGTAGGGAATCAAAGAAAGGAGAGATTTTCACACCCGCATAACAATTGCCCGCATCTAAGCGTATGCCAAAACCACTGGCACTACGATAGGCGATAATGGTCCCGTAGTCAGGTTTGAAATTTTCTTCTGGGTTTTCGGTAGTGATACGGCATTGTATGGCGTAACCATTGCATTTCACATCCTCTTGACTTCTAAGATAGATGCGTGGATCTTCTAGAGAATGCCCTTTGGCTATCAGTATCTGTGACCGGACGATGTCGATGCCCGTTATTTCTTCTGTGATGGTATGCTCTACCTGTACTCTTGGGTTGACTTCGATGAAGTAAATGTTCTCCTCTTGGTCTACCAAAAATTCTACCGTACCGACATTGTTATAGTTGACCTGCTTGGTGATGGATAATGCATACTCGTACAGCTTGTTTCGCGTTTCCTCCTTGAGGCCTATACTCGGCGCTACCTCGACTACTTTCTGGAAACGACGCTGAACGGAACAGTCTCTTTCGAAGAGGTGGACTAGGTTGCCGTAGTTATCCCCCATGATCTGTACTTCGATATGCTTAGGGTTATCGATATACTTCTCCAAGAATATGGTATCGTCTCCAAAGGCATTGGCGGCTTCTTTCTTGGCTTCTCCATAGGCTCTTTCCAATTCCTCATCACTACGGACAATACGCATACCCCGTCCACCGCCACCCGCAGCGGCTTTGACCATAATAGGGTATCCGATGCTATGTGCCTCTTCTTTGGCGATACCGAAATCGCTCAAAGTGCGCTCATTGTCCTGGATGATGGGAACCTGCGCCGCCAGAGCAACTTCTTTTGCCTGTACCTTATCTCCCAATTGCTCCATTACTTCCGGCTCGGGGCCTACAAAAATGACCTCCTCCTCTCGGCACTTTCTAGCAAAATTCACATTTTCCGAAAGAAAACCGTAACCGGGATGTATCGCATCAACACCGTGACGCTTGGCCAGAGCGATGATTTCCTCGATATCCAGATAAGGTTTCAATGGATCGTTATCATTTCCTATCTGGTAGGCTTCATCGGCCTTATAACGATGTAGGGAATACCGGTCTTCGTAGGTATAAATAGCTACCGTTTTGATTTTTAGTTCTGAGGCAGCCCTAAGAATACGTATAGCAATCTCCCCTCGATTGGCTACCAGTAGTTTATCAATTTTTTTTAATTTTTGATCCATAAAATTTAACGCATTTGATAGTGTGGTAATAGCAATACAGCAGAAGCATCGCAATTTATGGATAAATAGAGGGATTGAAAATCAGTAGCCATTAATTTCGTGCTTTTTTTTACTGATGAATATACCCGGCTAAAGAAAAGGCTTACACAATATAGGGATTTAGGTACTTACTATGCCTATTGGGGAAGATTTGATAGATTTGAAATTTTCCCCTTACATAAAAAGACTGTTTATTGATATACAGTTTTGTACCTAAACACAATTGATTAGGGACAAGATAGCATGTCGCGCTAGCTAGCGGAAATTTCAACGAAATTAGGTGCCAAAAGAAGTACATAAGAAAGAAAAAGATACATTTTAAAACAGTATCTTAGGTGTCACTATTTTCTAAAAGCCCTAATGATAAGTCTACCCGTAACGATTCAACACTATCTCGATTTTTCCTCATGGCCATTACCCGTAATGGTTTCCCATTTCATTTTTTCTTGAGTATAAACGGTATCCAATGATTTTCAACATCCGTGGAATTCGCAGGTACGGCTATCTCCAGTTGGATACTTTCCTCTTCATGCTCATTTCTTCTTTTGAGATGTAATACAAACTTAGCTTTCAACTATCGCCTATCTTCCTGTTCATTTTGCTTCACTCTGCGTTGACAATCCTCGGGATAGCGCTGCTATTCCTGCGGTTCTCGCCTTGATTGAAACAAAATGACCCGCGGAATCTTATTACGACATTTAAAACCTAAATTTGTATAATTTCATTAAACCCGGATCATGCGTTGGAACTTCGTAACGAGGGTTTACATATCCATAGATCAGGGAGTATTATTGGATTTAGCGTAGCACCGCTATGGTGAATTCAAAAAACTTTAGTGCAACGACCGGTTTGCTGCTATTTAGATCTGCAGTAGATTTTTCAATGCATGATCCGGGTTTAAAATCCAACTACGGCCTGATTGTACTTGCCTTTTGATGCCGGTTCAGGAACAAGCGATAACAAATTTCAACTATAATTCCTGAATAACCTCTAGGGGGCATAGGGTATCTAAGTGCGTAATTATCGTATTGGAATTTTCAGAGTTCATCCTTCGTCATTCCCATCCTTCTTTTTCATCGCCGCGATAAGTTCATCCAGCTCATGGGTGGATTCTTTCAGGTAGGACACTATTTTGGTATTACTCTTTGGTGGCCTTGAGTATTCTATCAAGTTTAACAGCCCCTTGATGGTGGCGATGGGCTGATGCAGTCGCTGCGCCTCATTTTCGCTAATGATTACCGGAGGCTTATTACGACCGGTGTGGCTATGCCTTAGTTTCGGTTCGGGCATTATGGTCTGATTGATTTCTGCCAGTGCTTCGTTCAGGGTATGTAATTCTTTGGCCTGAGTAGCAAGTTTGTGATTTCTGTTCTGTATTTCTTCGTTTTTAGAGCGTAGTAGTACACGTTTCCTCTTCCATTCCATGCGCTTATAGTAGATAAGTACCGCGACGACTATCACAAAGAAAAGCGCAGAGACAATGGCTATAATGGTCATGGTCTGCATTCTTATTTTGGCCTCCTTCATTTCGCGGTCTATGAGCAATAATTGGTTTTCCTTTTCACTGGCAGAGGCTTCATACCCTGTACGAATACTGGCTAGCTGTAGTGCTTTCTTTTTATTTAAAATACTGTCTTTCAGGTGGTTATGTTTTTTCAGAAAGTGCAGTGATAATTTGTAGTCTTGTGTTAGGGCATGGTATCTCGACAGTATTTTATAATTAGTGGCTTTCAGGTCTTTTGACCCTGACTTGAGTATAGCTCTGTGGGACTTGTCCAAATAGACCTTGGCCTCTTCTTTATGTGCCAGATCTAAATGTATGTTAGCCAATAGATTGCAGGAAGAGGCTACTCCTCTGAGGTCATCGTGTTTTTCCCGGATCTTCAGTGCTTTAGTATGGAAATCGATAGCCTGTATCATCTCAGCCTCATAGTAGTGGATGGTCCCCATACCCTGATAAGCATAAGCCATTACCAGCTCATTGTTTTTCGATTTGGCTATCTCCAGTGCTTTGCTATAGTATTCCAGTGCCTTAATATACTTTTCGGTCTGGAAGTAAATCTCTGCAAGGTTGTTATAGGTTAGGGCAGGTACAGTACTATGTTTTTGGTTTTCCAGTATATCCATGGCCCTCAGCTGGTATTTCAGGGCTACTCCTAGATTGTTCTGTTTTTTGTACACTTCTCCGATATTATTCAGCGTATAAGCTATTCCTTCCTGAAACGCTATCGTTTCATATTTGTCCAATGCCTTGAAATAATAGGCTAGGGATTTGTCGTAGATACCTTGTGCCCAATAGGAGCTGCCCAAAAGGCTCAAAGACCTGGCCAGACCTTTTTCGTCTTCTAAGCTTTTGGCCAAATCCCTAGCCTTACCGGCTGTCCTCCTTGTTTCAGCAGGGTTGGACAGCAGGTATTCGTAAGCAAGAGCGTTGAAAAGTTGTACCTTTATGGTATTTTCTTGTTGCTGAGCCAGCAAATTATTCAAACTATCAATTCGGGTATTGGCCGTAGCCGAAATAGTAGTATACATGCAGAATGCAAGACACCATATCGGCATCATCGATTTACCTCTCATAGTAATTGCATAAAAAATGAGTTGTCCCAATACATTTGTAATTGGTAGCTCTATTCATCAGCTAGGCGATTTTCCCAAAAGAAGAAATGCCTCTAAAAAAGAAAAGCTTTTTTACAATATACAAAATTTATCAACACCCATATTGATACTCTATTTACTTTTATTTCTTTTGTGTGAATATGAGTCAGGAATATGGGATGCAGCTAAACAGTAGATAAGATGAAAAAGCCGTCCACTAATGGGCGGCTTATCTCAAAACTTACTTACATTTAACATGTTATCAACCAAATTATATATTACAAGTATTGTGCCAATAATTTAGTCTTTTTCTGAGGTTGTCCGCTCACATTTCCCTCGAATTATGTATTATAGCTTAGTTATGAGGGGTTAAGGCCGCAATAGAAGGGCTAATGCATGATCCCAGTTTAACCCAAAATGATCAATAGAGAACCTATTCCGGACTTAACTGGCTTCAAATCAGTAAATGAATGCGTTTTTTGAATTCACCGTAGCGGTGCTACGCTGAACCCAAGAAAACGCCCTGATGTATTGCCATTTAAGTCCTCATGACGAAGTTCCAACGAACATTTTGGGTTTAAGTAATACAAATTTAGGTTTTAAATGTCGTATAAGATTCCGCGGGTCATTTTGTTTCAATCAAGGCGAGAACCGCAGGAATAGCAGCGCTATCCCGAGGATTGTCAACGCAGAGTGAAGCAAAATGGACAGGAAGATAGGCGATAGTTGAAAGCTAAGTTTGTATAATTCCTCATGACGAAGTTCCAACGAACATTATGGGTTAAAATAATGCCGCGAGGGCATTATTTAGTGAAGGGGGCGGTCTGTTGCGTGAGCCATTGACAAAGATAGCCTGTCGCGCTAGCTAGCGAAAATCTCAACGAAATCAAGAAGAACATAAGAAAGAAAAAGATACATTTTAAAACAGTCTCTAAGAGGTTTTCAACGATTTATGCATTGAGAGATTGTCTTTTGAAACAATCTCTCAATGTTATTCGCTTACCTTTTTCCATTTCTCCTTTGCTGGTCATGACATGGATACACGATCAGTTGGCCATGGCCATCAGGAGATCGTGCTGGGTGATAATGTGTACCTGATGTGTCTCATCTCTGACCAGAACGGCTTTATTGTCCTTATCAAGAATAGAAGAAAGCACATCCAAGGTATTGTCCATAGCCACGAACTGCATGGGCTTGTCCATGATTTCTCCGATTTCCTTTTCTTTGACATCAGGTGATTCTATAAGTACTTGTAGTAAGTGAGTGGCCGTAATACTCCCTACGAACTGGTCTCCATCTACAATAGGAATCTGATCGATACCCTCTTCATTGAGCAGTTTGGCAACTGCCCCCACTTTTAGGTCTTTTTTCACGGTAAACAGTTGGCCATTGGCTTTTTTATGGGCGATAATATCTTTTGCGGTTGCAAATTCCCTAGATTCGATAAAGCCATGGTCCTTCATCCAGTTATCATTATAGATTTTACCTAAATAGCGCGTTCCATGATCAGGTAGGATAATGACCATTACATCCTCTTCTTTTAGATTTTCACGGGCATACTCCAGTGCACCGAATACGGCTGACCCACAGGACCATCCCACAAACAGACCTTCTTCCCGAGCCAGCCGGCGTGTCATGATAGCTCCATCCTTGTCGGTCACCTTCACAAAATGATCGATAAGACTGAAATCAACATTTTTGGGGAGTATATCCTCCCCGATACCTTCTGTAAGATAGGGATAGACTTCATTTTCGTCAAATTCTCCCGTTTCCTTATATTTCTTGAATACCGAGCCATAGGTATCGATGCCTACACTGACTACGGCATCATTCTGTTCTTTGAGGTATTTGGTCGTACCGCACATGGAACCACCCGTACCTACACCTGCGGCATAATGCGTGATTTTCCCTTCGGTCTGTTCCCATATCTCAGGGCCGGTTGTTTCATAATGTGCCTTGGTATTCGACAGGTTATCGTATTGATTGGGGTAAAAAGAATTTGGAATGTCCTTATTCAGCTTTTTGGCGACTGAATAATAGGATCTAGGGTCGTCGGGGGTGACGTTGGTAGGGCAGACAATGACCTCTGCACCCACGGCTCTTAGGATATCGATTTTCTCTTGGGACTGTTTGTCCGCGAGGGTGAAGATACATTTGTATCCCTTGGCGATGCCCGCAAGAGCCAGGCCCATGCCCGTATTGCCCGAAGTACCTTCTATGATAGTCCCCCCAGGTTTGAGAACACCGGCGGCCTCAGCATCCTCCACCATTTTCAGGGCCATTCTATCTTTCATGGAATTGCCAGGATTGAAGTATTCCACTTTGACCAAAATGGTTCCTTTTATGCCTCTATTGACATTGTTCAGCTTTACCAGAGGTGTGTTGCCGATAGTTTCTATTATGGAGTTATAATACATGAGCCCTGTGGGTTTGTCGTACAGCGTTGATTTTTGGTAAAATTAGGGATAAGATCAATGATTGAAAAGTATAAGAAGAATTATCCTGAACCTGCATATGTCCGACTACTTTCAGAACATCACCCAAGCTTGAACAGGACAATGCGAAGCACAATAGCCCCCAGTGCAAAGTCGGAAAGAACTCTGTTGGCACATACAAGCCATTGAACCCAAAATCCCATGGGGGTACATCAGGATTGATAGCCATAATCCCTTCCTTTTATTTTATAGCGTCCACGAATTTCAATTGATATTATCTTTGCTTAGATTACGGACTTAGAATGATGATTGTTTTTTTCCGATCCCCAAAAAAATGCTCGAAATCCGAACAACCTGTGAGAACTGTCAACGTGTATTGCCGAACAATAGCGATGAGGCCATGATTTGCAGTTATGAATGCACTTTCTGTAGGAGTTGCGTTGATAATATATTGTTCAATGTATGCCCCAACTGTGGCGGTGGCTTCGAAAAAAGACCTACTAGACCTCATGAGCAACTGGCTAAATTTCCTGTAAGAGAAGATAAGGTCTATCAACCTGTAGATGAAGAGAAGTTTGTTCCCCTTAGGGAAAAGAACCGTAGTGTGCCTCCAAGAAAGCGATAAACCCGTTTGTGTTATGTTATCGATGAACGAAGTCAAAGGTTCTACCGATCAATAGTTTTTTTTGAATAAGATATATCTGGTTTTATGCAAATTTGGGATTCAACTGTCGTATAAGATTCCGCTGGTCATTTTGTTTCAATCAAGGCGAGAACCGCAGGGATAGCAGCGCTATCCCGAGGATTGTCAACGCAGAGTGAAGCAAAATGAACAGGGAGATAGGCGATTTTATACTCAAGAAAAAATATCTTGGCAAAATATGGTTGTGCCATGACGAAATAGCTTCCATCAAATGTATAAGGTAAGTCACTGGTAGCATAGTCATTAGAGGCTTCTCTATCCAAAAAGGCAGAAAACCTGTATAGGGACAAATGTCCCATTTCAATTGCATTTGGGTATAAAAGCTAAGTTTGTATTGTATGGAATTTCGAACCCAATTCAGCCAGATGTGAAAATAATCGATCAACAGTTTTACTTTGGTGGTCAATGTGTCTTTATTTGTTGGATAATTATCACAGGCAAATCAACAAAAGACCCGATAGGGATTTCAAATCTTTTGAGGATAATCACTTCATTACGAACAGTATGTATAAGTGAGGTGTTTTTAGTGTAATAAAGGGGTGTACAGCACGAAAGCAATTATTCTATGATATATATAGCAATTAATTTGAATCGGTGAAGAAGGGGATATCACTGGTATTGGCTCGGGCTTGTATAGCAGAGCAGCATGCTATTATTGGATGTATTTTCTCATGAAATAGAAGTTATGCCAAAAAACCATAGAGTAGGGATTTCAAACAACTATATCACCTTTTGTCAAAATTGTGGTCATCACAATAAAATTATCGTTAATATTGAATTCGTCTAGTTCATACTTATGGCTGAGAAAAGCAGTGTTTTCGATATGATCGGTCCCGTGATGATCGGTCCCTCAAGCTCCCATACGGCGGGGGTGGTCCGTATCGCTAGGGTAGCCATTAGGATACTCGGCAGCCGTCCCGAAAAAGCGGAAATCACTTTCTACAACTCATTTGCCAAGACCTATGAAGGGCATGGTAGCGATAAGGCCGTCATCGCCGGTCTATTGGATTTTCATACGGACGATATCAATATCAGGACAGCATTTGAGCATGCTGAAAAACAAGGACTGGAATATACGTTCAAATCTGTGGCCAATGCCTCCACTTTGCATCCAAATACCATAAAACTGGTCCTGAAGAAGGGAGATAGGGAGTGTAGCGTTGTAGGAGAGAGTAGGGGGGGCGGTATCATCCATATCGAAGAGTACAATGGATTTCAGGCGGGCTTTTCTGCCGCACTGCATACGCTGATCATCAGTACCGATGATACCAAAGGCAACATTGCCTTCGTCGCCAGTGTACTGGCCCATGACGATTGCAACATCGCAACGATGTCCGTTTCCAGAAAAGGGAAAAATGATATGGCATGCCAGGTCATCGAAATGGACTCCAAGTTGAACGAAATCACACTCAGCTACCTGCGAAGCCTGAAGTGGGTCAAAGAAGTCATCTATATACCCGATATCGATTTGTAGCTTAGAGCATTCCGAAATTTATCAACTGAAAAATGAAAAGAAAAGATAACCGTATACTTGTACCGGTACTGCTATCGTTCCTGGTGGTATGGGCAATAGGTGCAGCCGAGGTCAATGCTCAGGAGCTGCAGCAGGATGCAGCTGTGTGGGACCTGCAGCGGTGTATCGAGCATGCCAAGGAGCATAACCTCAGCCTAAAAAGGAGTCATCTCGATGTAGAAGATAGCCGAGTAAGTTTAATTCAATCCAAAATGAGTCGTGTTCCGACTCTAAATGGCTCCGCCTCGAACAATTATAGTTGGGGACGTTCCATTGATCCTACAACCAACCGGTTTATAGAAAACCAAAGGATCAATACTGTAGGTCTTGGACTGAACAGTAGTGTGCCCCTGTTCAATGGTTTTCGGATACGCAATACCATCAAGCAAAACCAGTTGAGTACACAAGCAAGTATAGAAAATCAAAAAGATCAGGAAAATACGGTCATTCTGAATATCATTACCTTTTATACCAATGTGATTTTCAACCAAGAGCTTTATGAAAATGCAAAGTTACAGCTGAGTTCCTCGGAAAATATGGCCGATATGACCCGAAAGCAAGTCGACGTGGGAGCATTGCCAAAGGCAAACCTTTTGGATATCCTTTCTCAGAAAGCCAGTAATGAGGTCAATGTCGTTAATCAACAAAATGCGCTGAACTTATCACGGTTACAATTGAAACAGGCATTGCAACTGCCCGCTGAAGAGGACTTTGATATTGTAGTTCCCGAACTGGAGGTGGAACCTACGGCCATGGAACAGGACGCAGAAAACATATACACTATAGCCAAGCAGCATATGCCGATGATAAAATCAGCGGAGTTGTTTCAGCAGAGTACTCGTTACGGACTGGCATCGGCTAGAGGTACTCTTTATCCCACATTATCACTGAATGCGGGACTGAATACGAATTATTCCAGTGCAAGTACGGATTTTATATCCGATGGTACCTTTGTACCTAGGACCATTCCCAATCCAGAGAACCCTGACCAACAATTGACAGTGTTCGAAAGTTTTGGTTTTGCTACGGCAGCTGACGGCACACCCATTGTCTCACCTAGGATAGAATCCATACAGGGGAGCTTCGGAGGGAGCTTTGAGACTCGGAAATTCAGCACACAGTTGGATGAAAACCTTCGCTATTTCGTAGGGCTTTCATTGAACATACCCATTCTCAACGGCTTTTCTGCCCGGGCCTCGGTACAGCGGGCCACTATCAGCCAACAGCGGGCCGAGATAACCTATCAAGAAGCAGAAAACAATCTACGACAGACCATAGAAAGCGCCTATACTGACGTGGTGGCAGCCTTTCAGACCTATACTGCTTCGCAGCGGCAGGTGGAGGCGCAAGAGGAGTCTTTTCGTATCACCCAAAAACGCTATGAACTCAATGCCATCAATTTCGTGGATTTCAAAGTAGCTGAAAACGACTTCTTTCGCTCCAAGTCCGACTTGATACGGGCAAAGTACGATTATATCTTCAAACAGAAAGTATTGGATTTTTACCAAAACAAACCTCTTGAATTTTAGAAACAGTTCTGGTAGCTATTATTTTAGAAATTGTCCTTCGTTGTCCGAAATACAGTAAAATCAACGAAGGTAACAGCACTTTTTGCAGAGATTCAGCAAAATTATAGTGCCAAAATAAATACGTAAGAAAATTAAAAGATACAACTTCATAACAGTCTCTTAGATCCCTAAAGTAAAATGGCGAAGAAAAAGAAACGTTCCAACAAGATAGTCTACATCATATTAGGACTGATCGTAGTATTACTGATTGTAGCTGTAGTGGTCAGTTCCAATAGGACCAATGAGATTGTTGTAGAACTGGCCAAGGCCCAGAAAACAGAAATCATAGAGAAGGTAAGTGCCTCAGGTATGGTCCAGCCAGTGAAAGAAATAAAACTTAGCCCTGATGTGGCAGGGGAGATCATCCAATTGAAAGTCGAAGAGGGGGATTCGGTGACAGCGGGAGACCTATTGGTAAAAATCAGACCCGATAACTGGATCACTGCCTTGGAAAGAGCCGAGGCCTCTCTGAGTCAGCAGAAAGCCAATCTCTCCTCTTCGAAGGCCAACCTTTCAAGGACAAAGGCCTCTTATGATAGGGCCAAAGCTGATTATGCACGCCAAAAGAAACTAAAAGAAGAACAGGTCATCTCTCAGGCGGACTGGGAACTGGCAGAGCAGAACTATAAAGTGGCCCAAAACGAACTCAAATCCGCCGAGCAGTCCGTAAAGGCAGCAGAGTATATTGTAAAGAGCAGTATAGCTTCGGTCAAAGAGGCGCAGGAAAATGTAAGACTGACCAATGTCATCGCTCCTGCCAGTGGAATCATCTCCAAACTTATCGTCGAGCAGGGCGAACGGGTCGTGGGTACCCAGCAGATGGCAGGGACGGAGATGCTCCGTATTGCCGACCTGAACAAGATGGAGGTCCGTGTCGATGTCAATGAGAACGATATCATCCGGGTATCCATAGGAGATACGGCCACCATAGACGTGGATGCCTACACTTATCTGGAAAAAGAATTCAGAGGAATCGTCACGGCCATCGCCAATACCGCCAATGACAAGGTATCCGCCGATGCCGTCACAGAGTTCGAAGTCCGGGTGAGAATACTCAATGATTCCTATGCCGACCTGATCAAAGAAGGAAAACGGTTTCCTTTCCGACCTGGGATGACAGCCAGTGTCGACATCATTACGAACAGGAAGCAAGGTATATTATCCGTGCCCTTGTCCTCGGTAACCACGCGCAATCCGAACGATGAAAAAAGTGGCGAAGAAAAATCCGAAACAGACAGCGAAAATGACAGTGGTGAAAGAGAAGAAGAGGAAAAAGAAGTGGTCTTTGTCAACAAGGAAGGAAAAGTGAAAATGGTAGAGGTCAAAACAGGTATCAGTGATTTTGACCATATCGAAATCCTATCTGGAATAAAAGAGAATGAAGAAGTAGTATCCGGACCCTTTTTGGCCATTTCCAAACGCCTGAAAGACGGAGATGCCATCAAGGAAAAAGAAGACAAAAAAGAGGAATAGAAATGACTTGGGCTTTTTGTTTCGAACGTCTTTCCCCTGTCCGCAAGGTACCTCAAATCTTTTTAACCCAGAATGTTCGTTGGAACTTCGTCATGAGGACTTAAATGGCAATACATCAGGGTGTTTTCTTGGATTCAGCGTAGCACCGCTACGGTGAATTCAAAAAACGCATTCATTTACTGATTTGAAGCCAGTTAAGTCCTGAATAGATTTTCTAAAGGACATTTTGGGTTTAAGGAACGCTTGATTGCCGCGCAAGACACCCAAAGCATTTCATTGTTGGCAAAAACAATGAAATGCAATATGCTATAAGCCAAATCAATGCAAATTACCTAAACTGCAACAGTATTTGGTTCACGAACCCTTTTCCTACAGAAAGTTGATTTCAGAGCCATTAGAAAACATGGCAACGGAAGATATAGAAAATCAGAACATTTCGAACGAAGCTTTTACTTATATTTCTTGCATGACAAAACCAAAAATACTAATGAACTAAATATGACATGATTTAAAGTTGGAGAAATCAAATTCATTGAACCCAAAACCGGAAAAGCATATCCGATGACCGCAACCGTCCTCTCCGAAAAGCCCTCCCATCCACATTGCACAGCCCCTGCCAATTGTTCATTGT
>CANLOE010000098.1 GCA_947492745.1 uncultured Cyclobacteriaceae bacterium
AACCATAATGGAAATCACATCAAACCATCATTATATGAAATGTTTCAATGCGACATTAAAAATGTAAATCTGTATAATACCAACTTAGCTTTTAAAATCGCCTATCTTCCTGTTCATTTTACTTCACTCTGCGTTGACAATCCTCGGGATAGCGCTGCTATCCCTGCGGTTCTCGCCTTGATTGATACTAAAATGACCCGCGGAATCTTATACGACAGTTGAAATCCTAATTTGTATAACTGTCAATAAATCAGGAGGTTTTGTTGGGTTTGGTATAGCACTGCTAGGGTGAATCCAAAAAGCTTAGTGCAACGACCGATTTGCAGCTATCTAGGTCCGCAGTAGATTTTTCAATGCATGATAGGGGTTAAAATCAATTGGAGCTAAAGGTGAAGTCCGTCAACTTACTTCCCTTTGTAAGCACAGAGGATATGTCGGGACCTAAGTTAGGCAACGTAACCTCGAAGCTGGTTCCCACAGCAAGGGTAGACGATACTTTTATATGACCATCGAGCTTTTCCAGTGTTTCTTTAACGACATAAAGTCCCAATCCTGAACCGTGATTGTGTGTATGTGCCTGATAGAACATGTCATAAATACGGTCGATGTGTTCTTCTTCGATGCCCAGACCATTATCTTCCACAAATATTTGGGCAAAGTCCCCATTGACACAGACGGATATCTTGATTGTGGGGACAGCCTTACTGTCGTCGCTGTAGCGTATGGCGTTGGAGATAAGGTTGCCCAAAATGACAGATAGTCTTTTTTTATCAGTAAAGAAAGGAATCTCTCCAACTATGGTAATGTTGGGTCGCAGTTCTCTGTCAGGAGCTTCATCGAAATAATGCTGTTCGAAAATCTCTACGATCATTTCGTTAAAGTTTATTTTCTCACGCTGTATGACCAGTCGGGCATTGGTCGAGTAGTTGACGATGTCTTGGATAAAACCATCTAACCGCTTTAGGGTCTTTTCTTTCATCTGTAGGCATTCGCGGATTTTCTCCAGCTCATTTTCCCTTTTTGCGATATTGATAAGGCCCAACATCGAGGCGATGGGTGACCTTAGGTCATGGGAGGCACTGTAGACAAATCTATCCAGCGCCTTGTTGAGCTTCTTTAACTCAAGACTTTGCTTTTTCAATCGCTCCTCATGTACCCTTTGTAAGGTGATGTCCTTGGTAAATATCGCTATAGCAGTGATGGCTTTACCTTCAAAAATCGGAGAAATATTGATGTCAAGATAAATTTCCTGACCATTGAGATAATCACATTCGATATAATGCTCATTGTAGCCCCTCATGGCTTTATGAAATCGTTTTACCCATGTCAGTGTTTTATTTTTCCCAAATAGGGTAAAGACATTCTCGTGGATAGCGCAGGTCTGACATTCCCTTTCCTGATAGAAGGAGGCAAAGCATTTGTTGAAATCGACGATTTCATAATTTCTATTGATAATACAGATAGCACCATCATTGGTATCCAATAGTGCCTTTACTTTTGCATCGGAGCCTCGTTTAAGTTTCCTGGAATGGTAGTTTTTGAACAGAACAAATAAAACAAAGGCCTCTAGGGTCAACACATTAACAACAATGTTAGTATAGTATAAATACAATATATTGATCCGTTCGGCCATAGAAGGGTTTAAAAATAAGCTATGGCGGGTAATAAGTGAGGCCGCAAAACATATAATCGGAATGGACATATTAAGGACCAGTATCAACCCGTTCTGTTGTTTTCCAAGAACAGAGGTCATTAATATTATAGGAAAGTAATACAAATGAATGCCAGCCCCCTCTCCGATGTATCCGTCCAGAAAGAAAACAATACCACTGGCGAGTATTGTCCAGCTCAGTGATACGTGCCTATCATTATAATAACAAAGGATAACGAACAGGGAGGACACTATAGCCGCTAAATACCATATCTCATAAATCTCAAAAATAAAATGAACAGCTATAGAGATGGAAAACAATAATAGTAATCCTACCAAAATGAACTTTAGGGTTGTGTTCGTTATTTTTTGACGATTTATTGCAAATTCAACTCTTTTCGATGAAATATCGTTTGACTGCAAAGTTTTTATGGGTTTTTCTATATCAAAAATAAGCTATTAATAATACAAATCAATAGACAATAATACAAAGTATGGTATTTTTCGCGGAATTGCTATTACTATTGATGATAAATAAGTGATTTATAGACTTTTACTTTATAAAACCCTTTTTGGTTATTAATGATTCATATGTAACTTTCTGCCAATAAAAAGATTTTGTCTTGATCAGTCTGTTTTTGGACGTACTGATGTTACTCAAGCAGATGGAATGGAAAACCGACCATCGGAAAGTATCGATACTCTCGGATATTCCTGAAGCCGGTCAACAATGGCTTAGTGATAGGAGAACCTTAAATCCCCTGCTGCTCCCATCTAGAGTAACGCCTCGATACTCTGGGGTAGGATTTTCATATCCGAACAGATTTCACTAACCCCTAAATCAAGTAATCGTTGCCCATGTCCGGATTGGATATGCCCTGCTCCTGTAAACCCAATGACAAGGGCTCCAGCGGATAATGCTGCTGAAGCACCACTATAGCTATCCTCGATAACGAGGCATTTTCCAGGGGGTACACCTAGCATTTCCATGGCATGCAGATAGACCATTGGACTTGGTTTCGGCTCCGCCACCATCTCTGAAGAGAATATGTTTTTCCCAAAACAGGAGGCTATACCCACAACTGCCAAGGCATGTTTTACCTGTTCCAAACGGCTATTGGAGACAACGGCAGTGGTCAACCCTTTTTCAGCTACCCAATTGACCGTACTATCGGCATTTTCGATAGGCTGGGCTATATCATTTATTTGATTTTCCAAATCGCGGATAACTTCATATTTGGAAAATGAGCGGGGCAACTGACCCGAATCGAGATAATGTTGAAAAATATCACGAAATACCTTACCCGACCACCGTTCTATATAAGCTGATATCTCTATATCGATACCATAACCGTTCAAGGTCCCTACCATGAGCTGGGCAGAAACTTTTTCTGTATCTACCAACACACCATCACAATCAAAAATAATGCATTCTATCATGGCTCAAAGATGGCTACTAAATTCTTTACTTTCCTAGATGTTC
The DNA here is from genome assembly GCA_947492745.1 of uncultured Cyclobacteriaceae bacterium. Taxonomy (GTDB): domain Bacteria; phylum Bacteroidota; class Bacteroidia; order Cytophagales; family Cyclobacteriaceae; genus Aurantiphycus; species Aurantiphycus algarum. Next base: position 3,135 of record CANLOE010000098.1, read on the forward strand.
ATGTTAATAACTTGTTATGAAAGCAGTACGAACTACAGGAATGGAAAAGGTACCTATCCCGAATAGTGTTTATTTTGGATTAATTGAGAGAATTTTTAAGGTTATTTCAAGAATTTATACTCACTTATTTTACATACAGCATCTATTGACAAAGATAGATCGCTATTTGCAAAAAATTCAACCGAAGGAGATGCCAAAAGATTACATACAGCAATGGGTGTGGAAGGCAAGGTAAAAGATCGTGATAAATGTTAAGTAAGCTAATTTCATGTGACCATTAAAATCAACAATTCTACGTGAAAATAAAGGATACATCTCCAACTTCTCTTACTGGAAGAGTGCATAAAGAACTGTTTTGATGAAGAACTTGCTCCACTGACTAGGTTTTCCTGTACTTATAGCAAGAGGTTCTGCTTACAGTGCCTCAAACGCTATAATTAGCAAAAGATAGTCCTTGTATGCGTGCTTTTGTCAATTTTATACTATTTTTGACAATTGTCATTGCACTCCTTGAAGACAAACCTTAATATATCTTTAATTTTATGCCACCGCATATAGTAAATATCTGTTACTCCTTATTACATATTGGTCTGGGTTTGTTTGGTTTCTTGGGAAGGTATATGGAACGCGGAGATTTCCAGTATACCGCTTTGATTCCATCAGCGCTGGGCTTGTTGTTATTGAGCATGACGGGTGGTATCAAAAATGACAATAAGCTGATAGCTCATCTCATCGTGGTGCTGACCTTATTATGGGGAGGTATGATTACCTATGTACTGTTTAAAAATGGATTGGCATCAAATAGGGTCTCGATAATATTTTTGACAATTGCATTATCGTCCTTTGTTGCCATGGCGATTTATGTTAAGGGGTTCATTGATAAAAAGAAACAGAAACGAGCAACAGCTGATCAGTAGAATAGCACATAAGAATTATCATAACTTGATACCGACATAATTTGACTTTTAAAGACCTCAACCTTAACGATCTCTTGATAGAAGGGCTAGAAGCTATGGGCTTCTCCACCCCGACGCCGATACAAGAGCAATCTATTCCGATTATACTTGACGGAAAAGACATTATTGCCTGCGCGCAGACAGGCACTGGAAAGACGGCAGCTTTTCTACTTCCCATCATCCACAAAGCGATGACCGATAACCAAAAAGAGGGTGTCAATACGTTGATCATAACCCCCACAAGAGAGCTGGCCGTGCAAATCGACCAGCAATTGGAAGGTTTGGCTTATTTTACTGGGGTCAGTTCTTTGGCAATCTATGGTGGAGGGGACGGTGCTTCTTTCGATAAAGAGAAACGTGCCCTTTCCGAAGGGGCGGATATTATCGTGGGTACTCCCGGTAGATTGATATCCCACCTCAACTTAGGCTATGTAAAGGTGTCAACGCTCAAGCATCTGGTGCTGGATGAAGCAGATCGTATGCTGGATATGGGGTTTAGCGAAGACTTGATGAAAATAGTATCCTTCCTTTCCGAGGAACGGCAGACCCTGATGTTTTCGGCAACCATGCCGCCTAAGATCAGAGAACTTGCCAAAAACACACTGAAAGAGCACGAAGAGGTCAATATCGCTATATCCAAACCTGCTGCCGGCATCTTTCAAGCAGCATTCTCGGTATACGATAATCAAAAAGAAGGGCTAACGGCGCACCTTTTGAAAGCCCAGCCCTTACAGAGCATCATCATATTCAGTTCTACGAAGAGCAATGTCAAATCCCTGAACAAATCCCTTCAGAAATTGGGGCTTTCCTGCGAAGCCATTCATTCCGATTTGGAACAACAGGAAAGGGAAGAGGTATTGCGGGCTTTTAAGAACAGAGAAGTAAAGATTGTAGTGGCCACCGATATCCTATCCAGGGGTATTGATATTGATGGTATCGATCTAGTCATTAACTATGATGTACCCAATGATGGAGAAGATTATATCCACAGAATAGGGCGTACTGCTAGAGCTGCGTCAAAAGGTATTGCCTTTACTTATATCAATCCAAAAGATCAACATAAGTTCCATAATATCGAACTTTTACTGGAGAAAGAAATCGTAAAAGGTAAAATCCCCGAACATCTTGGCGAAGGTCCCGTTTATGCTCCTAAAAAAGGTAAGCGAAAACCGAGTGGGGGCGGAAACGGTCGAAAGCCTTCAAAGAGAAGAAAGCGTTAGTATATAAAGCAAGACAGGATTCAGAGAATAGTAATAATAAGAGAAAACTGACCTAGGGGATATGCTGGCAAAGGCCAGAGTAGTAGTATACGGGTCAATGATCCCCTTTCTAAGAGATTATTGAGTACACGAAGATCTAACCTCACTTACTATTCATAGATAACAAAACCCTACTGCTGGATATCTTTGTTATTTTATACCTGCCTGATAACTTATAGGATTAAGGGATAATACCTTTCTGAAATCGCCTTTTACTTTCAGCACTTTGGCGCTATTGTTCTTTTTATCGAAATCATGTACGATATATAGATGTGTACGGGATCTTTCCCCTTGGCTCTGGCGTACTTCTTCTTCACGGATGATAAACCCAGTGGAGTTATCAGCTCTATTTACCTTGACGATGATAGGTTTTGACGAACCGTCGCTGTGAAAAGAATTTATATCATAGTACGCGTTTGTAGTGCCTGAGTTTTCTTTGCGAGTAACTTGTTGAGCCAAGTGCGGCTTACCTGCGAGTGTCAACATATCTTTCTCATGAGTTATGACCAAAGCTATACCCGCCTTCATATCTTTTGGTCTGCTCAGCCAAGGACTCGGGTTCGCAGTTATCGTATCAGGGCCAACCTCCAGTAACTTGTTGTTCTGAGATTTACTGACATGCCCCCCCCATATAAAATCGATGACATGATCATACACTTTTTCCTGTTCCAGTATAAATTGTCGAGCTTGCCGCACGAGCATGGGCCAGCTCAAGTGGGCCATTTGATCAAAAGGGATACGGAAATCCAGAGGAAGTCCCTTGGTGAAATAATCGAACTTATGAATTTTGTCCTCGGGAAGTTTGGCAGAGCCGGAGCGCAGGCAATCCAATCTGTAGAATAGACTTTCACTTTTGAAATCTACCCCCAAAGAGAAAAACACCCTCTTGTCCCTGTTACCGGGTTTGAGGATTTTTCCCCAAGAAAAATCTTTGAATACACCGGCTACCTGCCAGTAACGTTCACGTTCGGTAACAAACCCCGCAGGACAGGTCAGTTGAAGCCAGTGGTTCGTAGGAGCGACAATACTTTGACTTATTCCGGAGCCTATCTTACGGAGATGAGCATCAGCAGCTTGGTATCTGTTACCCGCATGGCCCGTGTACAATCGCATTTCCCGCACATCGAAAAAAGGAGGGAAGTGTTCTCTTTCGAACGGCTCTGCCTTGGATATAGGGATAACCTTAGCTTTCTTTTCTTTCTCTTTATGTTCTATAAAAAAGAGTATATCGTCCGCATTTGAGGATTGAAATTGTTCTTTCGGCAACCCGTGTCGACGGCAAAAGGCCAGTAATTCGGATAGTAATTGTTTGTCTCTTATCGGTTTACCATACTCTTTCTTGAAAGTACTCTTGAGCTTTTTCTTATTCTCTCCGGCAAACTGCCCGGCAAGATCAAAGGGAATAAACTCTCGCTTTTGCCCTTCGTTGCGCTTTACCAGAAACAAGTGTGCCTTTTTGAATGCTTTTTTGTAATTTTTCCTGAGATTTTTGTCATTACTGCTTCTGAATTCGACCAAACTGTCAAAAATCGCTGTCATTTCCTCCATTGTCAATACCGGTTGTAAAAAGAACGTATGGACTTCGTCAGGTCAGTGTAGATGGGTCTAGTGAATTCGATGAAAAGATCCTGCGGCGGCGGCGGTCTGCGCTCTTTTCTTTTGCAAATGGTCTTGTCTTTATCACTTAGTGCTCGTTCGTCACCGTTGAACCGGCCCCACGTCGATAGCCATACATGTTCTCCATTAAATTTTTTATGTGTCAATACTGCATTACCCTTGGCATCAAGCACTTTCATGCTTACACGTCCATTGGAAATCACTTTTTTCGTGAAGGTAGTCATTTTTGCTTTTACGGTATTATAGGCATCTACTTTTGTTCCATCTTCCAATGTCACCTGCCCAACTACCACACTATCCTTGCTCAGTGTTTCCGTCCTTTCCACAGTATGAGTCTGCCCCACTACGAAATCGTCGAATTCAATTCTGAGATATTGGTCGACATATGGTAGCCTCTCGCTTTTTACTTCACGGGGAGTATAGAACCTTACAAATTCTTTTCTTAGATTACTATTGACATATTCTTCAACCTTGTCTTGAAAAAATTCACTGCTCAACCGATACCGAGTAGGTACGGGCATCTGTTGTACCACCACTTTCAATGTAGCCATGAACTTGGATTCTTTGATCATATCATTTACTTCCTTATAGCCAGAGACCCTACGGTCGGCATCTTTAAAATGAAAGTAAGCGGTTTTGGCATCTTTTCGTGTATTTTTGAGCATAGCGGCGACACCCGCATCATAGCTCTCTTTAGCGGCTTTCTCTTTGACCTCCGCCATCTCGTCGTAGTAATTTTTAGGTTTTCTGATAATAGTACGGGCTCCGGGAGACCTTTTGATGGCCTCATACATTTTGTTTATCCTTTCATAGGAGACGATTACCCGATTCCATTTGAAGGGTGCATTCGAAGCGAGTTGGTGTCGGGCATCTTCTTCCAACTTTTCTAAAGCATAGGGATAAGCCTGCCGGAGAACAGCAGTGGATTTCTTGTTTCTCGGATTTTTTCTAAGCTTATTGACCGCTTTCATTACCGATTCATAGTAGTTTCCTCGATCAAAATCTTTGCGAGGGCCGCATGCCTCGCACATCAGCAGAACTGCGAATAAAAAAAATGGTAATAGTCTACTCATAATAATGCACTTCAGGGTTAAATCCGGGGCATGCATTGAAAAATCCACTACGGATCTAAATAGCTGCAAATCAGTCGTTGCACTAAGTTTTTTGAATTCATCATAGCGGTGCTATACTAAATCCAATACAACTCCTTGATTTATGGATATTTAAACCCTCGTTATGAAGTTCCAACGCATGATCTGGGTTAAATCAAAATAAAAAGAGTCTCTTCTGTTATGGACAAAATGGTCACAGCAAGTACGGTGCCATTCCTTACCGTTATAATAATTATCTTATTCTTTACAGATTGTGATGTCGTGACATAGATTCCACGAATCTTCGGCCATGGTAAAATCGACCCATGACCTTTGGCCCAATACCTGCGCTATACTATCCTACCTTCTGAAGGATAGAGACGATAAATTGAGGGCCAAATGCAAATGGTTTTGAGTACAGGAAAATTCTTTTGGGTCAACCATAAGCCCGATGACTTTCCTACGGACCGATATACCAATGGCGACTGTCTCATAAACTGATTTTGTCCACCTCATTTCTCCGACCGGTTTTCCATTATAATTTACTTGAGTAGAATACTGTCAACCGATACCCTTATTCGATAAACATAGCATTTCAGGGTCAAATCATCACTTTCAGTGAAATTTTGATGTAAGACCACCGATCAGGTACTTAGGTGCAGTTTTGAAATGTGTCTTTTGCGTATTCATTTACAATGGGTATATGGAATTCACATAAACGACTCCCACCTTAAGCTTTTGTTTTTCCCTGTCATGCCCATGGCTATATGTGTTTATTTTTGATGTATGATTTCTCACGCGACAGGCAGGCCCCTTCACCGGCTAAATCCTCAAGACATTATTTTCAGGCTCAGTCCTCTCCCAAATAAGCGATAACAGATTTCCCAAATAATAGCTGTCAAAACAGCCGCTAAGAATGGGTACCCGGAATAGTTCATATATTGATTGAGTAGGTGGTCTAAAACGGATAAAATCCATTGTATGGCCTTAAAACCATTAAAAAAAATGATTTGTATAGCAATATAAAGATTCCGGATACAAATAGAACCTTCAAAGACAGAATTTTGAATTCTTACAGGCAATAGTGGAAATGAGCAAAGAAAACCAACGAAAACATAGCCGGGATAGATAACAACTTAGGGTCACTTGTTGAATATTTTACTAGGATTATCCTATCTTCGCAATCATGGTACAGACTCCTGAAAGTGTTATCGCTGAATTAAAAAAAGGTAATTACGCTCCTGTATATTTTCTACAAGGAGATGAGGCATACTATATTGATTTGATTTCGGATTATATTGAGGAAAATGCACTGACGGAAGGAGACAAGGGCTTTAATCAAACGATAATTTATGGTAAAGATCATCAGGTAAGTCAGGTTATTACCAATGCCAAGCGTTTTCCGATGATGTCGCAGCGGCAAGTAGTCATCGTGAAAGAAGCACAGGACCTATCCGACCTGAACAAGGAGGCGGGACAAAAACTATTATTGGATTATATTAAAAATCCTTTGGCTTCCACGATACTGGTATTCGGCCATAAATATAAAAGTATCGACAAGCGAAAGGCCCTAGGTAAAGCCTTGGATAAGTATACTGTATTTGTTAGCACGAAGAAACTGTACGATAACCAAGTGCCCGCATGGATAGGAACCTATGTCAGTGGAAAACAGCATAAAATAAAGCCGAAGGCGACACAAATGCTCGCCGATTTTATAGGTAACAATCTAGAGCGATTGGCTAATGAAATCGATAAGATCCTCATCAATTTTGCTGAAAAAGTAGAAATCGATGAGGCCATGGTACAAAAATACGTAGGTATCAGTAAGGATTTTAATGTATTCGAGTTACAAAAAGCACTTCAGGTCATGGATATCATGAAAGCCAACAGGATTGTCAATTACTTCGAATCCAATTCCAAACGGAATCCGATTATCCCAGTGATAGCAGTATTGTTCTCTTTTTATAGCAAATTACTCGTGGCACATCATAGTAAGGACAAATCCGAGAGGGCGCTTGCCAGTGTCCTCAAAGTAAACCCCTACTTTGCTAAGGATTATATTATTGCCTTACGACATTATCCTCTGATAAAGGTGGTTGATAATATTCGCCACCTCCGAGAAGCCGATCTTAAATCCAAGGGGGTGGGAAATGCGTCGGCCACGGAAGGGCAAATACTTAGAGAACTAGTGTTTAAGTTAATGCATTAGCTCATGAGCAAAGAACAATGCCGGGATGTGAAATAATTACAGTTTGAGATAATTTTTCAAAAAACCATTAGTTTAACTACATTGCTAAAAAGTTAAAAAAATAATTGTCGATTTCGCTCCATATGCTATCCATATTTTCCGATTTGGGAGTGTCTTCTACAGCTTCATTTATCATGTGCAGGGTTTTTATCATTTTTAGTCGTTTTCTTTAAAATATAAATGAATGTTGTTTATCTTCCAGCTTGTTTTGTATCGATTGGAACTCGGCAGTATCGTTTTACCCTTACCTTTTCTTATTTTATTCGATGAAAAATGTGTTGGTAATGGACACATATTATTAACGGATAGGTGAAGTTTTTGCTAGTGAGGGTCTGTCTTTAATGAACGAACCTATAATTGATTTTCGATACCGGAGTATTCTTTAGAGAGCTCGTATTGTTTTTTTGAGTAAGGTTTTCATGAAAACAGGGAGCTGATAGTTTCAACAATTGTTAAGAGCATTTTTTATCCCATAATCCGATGAGTATGTTGGAAAAGTTGAGTTTAAAGGAAAAAGCGATACTGTTTATTATAGGTGGCAGCCTTCTTGTATATATTGTGGTACTAGTTGGGATGGGCATGGGTTTCTATCATAAAAGTGTTCGGGAAACCCAGGAATGCATTGATATCCATGTGTTGAATAAAACCTATCAAATAGCTAAAGAGATAGATCGGGATATGGGCATCACCAGAACGGTAGCTCAATCATTGGCGGTTTCCTCTGCATCCTCGGAGTCGGAGCGTATCGAACAATCCGACATGGTGTTGAAAAAAATACTGGCCGAAAACCCCCAGTTCGACGCGGTATGGGTCAGTTGGGAATTGCAGGCCATCCGTAAAGACTGGCCCAACCCTTTCGGACGGAAGAAAGTCACCTTTTATAATAAAAATGGTCTAATAAGAGAGAAAAGAGAAGAACTCAATCTCAATGGTGATGATAAGGACGGGTTTTATTATAGGTTAAAGGTAGAGGGCAACGAAGAACTATCAAAACCCACCTATTACAATAATTTCCGCACCGATGAAGGGGATTCCCTACCCTTACTTGGCATCTCCATCCGCGTTCCCTTGGTCCATAATGGAGGTTTCCTAGGGGTGGTCGGCGCGGATATGTCCATAAAACGATTTGAAGACTGGATGAGTACAGGGGATATGAAAACAGTGAAGGAGGGTTATGCAGTGGTGGCCTCCAATGATGGAACGATTGCCTACCACTCCTCCCCATCACTGATCAATAAGAATATGGATTCTCTTGATTTACGCAATGGGACCAAGTTTGAATTGTTTATGAACATTATGGAAGGCGATAACTATAAGAAAAACACCTATGAGTTGGGTAATAAGAAAAAGCTATACCTCTCCTTCGCACCGATGCGATTAGGCCGTTTCTCAACACCTTGGACTGTAGGCTTTGTTATTCCTCACAAAGAGTTAACAAAATCTTTTTACTCTATTTTTTTAAGTGTATTGGGCATTAGTATCCTTGCCATCACCTTACTCTCTTTCTTGTTTTGGAGGGCTATAGACGATATCATTTCAAGATTGTTTAAGATGAGGGATGTATTAGAGGACCTGTCCAAGGGTAGGATAGACCTACAAAACAAGTTAATGGAAAACACCTCAGAGCTTGGCAAAATGGCCGTATCGGTCAATGCCTTGCTCGAAGGTCTGAATGAAAAGGCCAAATTTTCCGAAGAAATTGGTCAAGGGCACTTGGATGTTCCTTTTGAGTTAAAACATGAAGGTGATATTCTGGGCAAATCCTTACTGGACATGCAGACCAGTCTCAAGAAAAATGAAGAAGCTGCCAGGCAGCGAAGGTGGGCCAGCGAAGGATTGACAAAATTTGCCGACCTGACTCAATTAGGAGGGGAAAACATCCAAGAATACTGTGCCACTATCGCCAGCGAGCTCGTCAAATATGTCGATGCAGCTCAAGCAGGTGTATTTCTGCTCAATGATGAAGAGGAAGGGGAAGAGGTGTACTTGGAGCTGAGCGGTTCCTATGCTTACGATAGGCGTAAGTATAACCAGAAGAAAATATACCTGAAGGAAGGGCTTGTAGGGCAGTGTGTACTGGAAAAAGCTCCTGTTTACCTTTTGGACATACCACAAGACTATCTGAACATCACCTCAGGTTTGGGCAAATCCAATCCCAGCTGTCTTTTGATCGTGCCGCTTATGGTCAACGAAGAAGTTTTTGGGGCTATAGAGATTGCCTCTTTTCATTCTTTTGAGCAGTACAGGATAGATTTTATGGAGAAACTGGCAGAAAACGTAGCCGCCAGCATTTCATCGGTCAAGATAACACAGAAAACCAAGCTGCTGTTGGTACAATCCAGAGAGCAGGCAGAAGAACTTCGTGCGCAAGAAGAAGAAATGCGACAGAACATGGAAGAGCTACAGGCCACGCAAGAGGAATTGAGCAGAAAAGGTAAAGATACAGAGAAGACACTGGAGGAGATGACACTATGGCAGACCAATGTCAGGGCCATACTTAATGGCTTACCTTATGGAATCATAGTTATGGATATGGTTACGGGCATAGAAGATGTGAACAAGTCTGCAAGAGAATTTCTCGGAGTCCAACAAGAGGATATGCTCGGAAAGTCCATCGAAGAGGTATTCGTAGATATAGATATAGAAACTCTACAAGCAAAGGTAGGAGAAAAGGAAAGTCCGGCACAAGTCAAAACCGCTAAAGGCGAGGTGATATCCGTAGAACTTTACCTGAGAGAAATACATAAAGCACAAGGAAAAAGGCTGCTTATGGTTTTTAGGGAGAAACTCGACTGATCTTTTCAAAAAATATACTCATTTTTGAGACTCATGAGCAAGCGATATCGTTTAAACCCATCAAATGGGTACGGATTTCGATATCCTCCTCGTAATCAGGATGTGTTAACGGCACAATGACACAATAAATGAGGACAATTCATGTTAGTCTTACAACAAACTCGGTTGATAATCCATGCAGAAAAACCTTATCATTTACATTATAGTTTATGTAACTCCACTGTTTACCATAGCACAACACACCGCCGTAGATACCGATGTCGATGTACATTATCGTACGGGGCTGGAGCTGATGGAAAAATCAAACTATGCTGCCGCTAGGCAGTCCTTTGAACGCTATGCAGCACTTTCGGAGGATAGCTTCAAAAAAGCCAGTGCAGAATATTATGCTGCCTTTAATGCTTTGAGCCTCTATCACGGTGATGGTGAGATGAAAATAAATACCTTCATCCGTAAGTACCCGGACCATCCCAAAGCACTACAGGCCTATTATGAGCTGGGCAGGTTCTACTACAAGGATAAGAAGTACCGTAAAGCCATTACTTACTTTTCCAAAGTCTCTGTCAAGGATCTGAACAAAGAGCAGCAAAAAGAAGTCGATTTCAAGTTGGGATACAGTTATTTCACCAAAAAGGATTTTGAACCGGCGAAAGAGCGTTTTGATAAACTCAAAGTAGGAAAAAGCGAGTATGCAGCTGCTTCGGCCTATTATGCGGGATACATCGCTTTTCAGGACAACGATTACGAACAGGCGCTGGTGGACTTCAGAAGAGCCGAAAATACAACAGCCTACCGTCCGATTGTCCCTTACATGATTGCCAATGTGTACTTTCGACAGGGCAATTACGATGAACTCATTCGGTATGCCGAACCTCTGGTGAAGAGGGACAATGATATCAAGGACAAAGCAGATATCCAATTGCTGTTAGGGGAGGCCTATTTCAAAAAAGGCGATTATGCTCAAGCAGGTATCTATTACAAAAGCTATGTAGAAGGACAGGGGACGCGACCGTCCACAGATGTACTGTACCGAATGGGCTATGCCCACTACCTCGGGGGACAGACCAAGGAAGCGATTGCCAATTTCAAAAAAGTAGCCTCAAAGAGCGATACCCTTGGTGTATATGCTGCCTACTACTTAGGAGTGGTCTATCTCAAGGAAGACAATAAAAACTATGCGCTGACGGCATTCGATGATGTGAGTAAAAATACCTTTGACGAAGGGCTCAAAGAAGAAGGAGCCTATCAATATGCTAAACTGGTTTATGCTGTAGGGCGTGATTATGAAGCTATTGGTGCTTTTCACAAATTCCTGGAAGAATATCCGAACAGTAGCCATACTCGGGAAATCAATGACCTACTGTCACAAGCTTACCTCAAATCCAACGATTATGATAAGGCGATACAGCACATAGAAAGCATGCCTTCCAAATCACGGAAAGTAGAAGCAGCTTATCAAAAAGCCACCTACCTCAAAGGTTCGGAGCTGTTCAATAAAACGGAGTATACAGAGGCCTTGAGCTATTTTGATAAGTCGCTCCGTTATCCGCAGGAGGATAACTACGTAGTACTGGCCAGCTACTGGTCAGCAGAGATCCATTCTATCAAAAAAGAGTATGGACCGGCTCAAGACCTGTATCTGAAAGTGCTGGGCAACCCCGCAGCGGCAGAAGGTAACTATCGTTCCAAAGCACGTTATGGGCTGGGTTATGCCCATTTTAATGAAAAGGCCTATGATAAAGCTTTGATACACTTTAAAGCCTATGTCGATAATACCGAGAACAAAGACGACAAATCCTATTATGATGATGCGCTCATCCGATTGGCCGATTGCTACTATGTCGCCAAGCGCTATAAGGAAGCTATCCTATTTTACAACAAATCGCTGGAGTTCTCCAAAATCGACAATGATTATGCTTATCTGCAAATAGGAGTGGTCAAAGGGATACAAGGAGATATGAAAGGGGCAAGGGCCAACTTAGCGAAAGTCGAAAAAAACTATGCTAAGTCAAGATACCTGGACGATGCACTGTTTCAAAAGGCACAGCTGAACTTTGAAAAAGGAAATTACAAAACAGCCGCACAGGAGTTCAGTGTCCTGATCGAGAAAAAACCAAAAAGCAAGTTTGTTCCTACGGCCTATCTTAGAAGAGGCGCCGCCTATTACAACCTACAGCAGTACGATAGGACCATCAAGGATTATGCGACCGTTCTGGAGCGGTTCCCAACGGACCCGAGGGCCAAAGAGGCATTGATACCACTCCAAGAAGCCCTGACAGCTCAAGGTAGAGGAGGAGAATTCGATACCTATCTGGCCAATTTCAAGAAGTCCAATCCCGACGATAAAGGTCTGGAAAATTTAGAGTTCGAGTCTGCAAAGACCGTCTATTTTGCTCAAAATTATAAAAAGGCCATCGCGGAATTCGAGAAGTTCCTGAACAGCTACCCCGAAAGTGCTAAGGCCTTTGAAGCAAGGTATTATATGGGAGAGTCCAATTACCGTTTGGAGCGTTATAAAGAGGCACTGCCGCACTACCGGGAAGTACTTCAAGCCAACACGGCACTGTTCGTCAACCGCGCTACCTATAGGATAGCGGAAATCAATTTCAAGCAGGGCAATTTCAGGGAGGCTGTCAACTACTATGGTCAAATGTCCGCACTGGCCACCAACAAAAAAGAAGAATATAATGCATGGTCAGGCTTGATGCTATCCTATCACGAACTGGAAGTCTATGATTCTGTGAGTTATTATGCAATGGAAATACTGGATAAGGCAGCAGTCAATGCCAGCGCACAAAACCGGGCCAATCTCTACTTAGGTAAAGCGGCTTTCAGCAAGGGGGATTTCGATACGGCCAAGGATGAATTTATCAATACACTCAATACGGCCAAAGATGTGTACGGTGCCGAAGCACAATACCTATTGGCAAAGATATTTTATGAAAACGAAGCTTATCAGCAATCTATTGATGCGCTGATAGAGCTTAACAACAGCTTTCATGTCTATGAAGAATGGTTAGGACAGGGTTTTCTTCTCATTGTGGATAATTATATCGCCATGGAAGAATATTATCAGGCAAAAGGCACCTTGAATTCCATAGTAGAAGATTTTCCACTGGAACATATCAGGGAAGAAGCAAGACAAAAGCTGAAAGTATTGGAAAAATTGGAAAGTAAAATCGAATCCGATACTTTAAATAATAATTAAGTAACTGAAATTCATGATTTTAAATATGGTTTATAGATTTTGTCTATGGTCAATAATTGGCCTGTTGACCACAATGCTTCCGTACGGAAAGGTCCAGGCCCAAGGTCAAGAAGGAGAAATAGAGGATGTGGAGATAGAGATTATCAAAGAGCGCGAGATAACACTTCCCAGAGCAATCAGGAACTTTGAGAAAGTGCCACCAAATCCAGTGGAGCCGCCTGAGAAGAATCTTTCTTTCAAATTCAAAAACTTCACCTATAATGGTAAAGATCCTCAGCTGCGCTTGAGACCACTACGGCTGAAAGAGGATAAACTTTCGAAGACCTATGGTAACCTGGTCAAGGCAGGTTTCGGTAATTTCCTTACGCCCTATCTAGAAGCATTTGTCAACAATAAGCGCAGTAAAGAGTATAGCTATGGAGCACATTTCAAGCATCTCTCCTCAGCCAGAGGACCTGTAGATGGAAAAAACTCATCTACAGGTGAGACCAATGTCAGCGTTTTTGCCAAGGCATTTACTCCCAATGCTATTGTTGGGGGTACCTTGCAATACGACAAAAGAAACGTTAACTTCTACGGTTACCCTGAGGGACTGACCGTAGAGAAGGATACGATAGAGCAGTCCTTTGGACGATTTCAGGTACGTGGCACCATGACGGGCAATAAGGACGATGCACGTTTAAAATACCATCTTCGAGCAGGGCTCGATTTTCTGAGCGATACATTCGAAGCTAGGGAAAATGAGTTCAGTGCAGCTTTCGAAGCCTCCTATGAACTGGGAGAAAGCACCGATGCCCGACTGGAGAGTGAAGTGGCACTGATTACACGTAAGGACGTTCTGATCGATAATAATAGGACACTGTTCAAGCTTAAGCCCAGCGTTGGTTTTACCTACGAAGGTTTTGAGTTGAGGGCAGGTATCAATGCAGTGTTTGAAAATGATACTTTGGGCAAGGCGGGAAAGCTGCACCTGTATCCTGTGGCACAGGCCAGTTATCCAGTAGCGAGTGCACTGACGGTATACGCGGGTATTGAAGGGGATATCGACAAGCGTACCCTGAACAATCTCAGTATGGAAAACCCTTTCCTGCAACCGGACGTTCCCGTCTTTCACAGTAATAAAACGTTTAGCTTCTTTGGCGGGATACAGGGCAAGTTAACGGAAAAACTGGCCTATAACACTGGTTTTTCCGCATCGAATTATAAAAACATGTATTTTTATATCAACAGTACGGAGAATACCTCGAAGTTCGATATTGTTTATGAAACAGGCAATACTGCACTTTTCAATTATTTTGCAGAGGCCATCATCAGTGAAGGAAATCAACTTAATTTTACGGTTCGTGGTGACTTTTATGGTTATAATACGGCCAATTTGATAGAGGCTTGGCATAAGCCATCCTACAAATTGGCACTACTGGCCTCTTCCAATGTCTTTGATAAGATTCTACTGAGCGGTGATATCTATTTAATAGGGGGGATAGAAGCATTGAATGTTACCGAAAATGAGCAAAGAAAGCTACCCGCAGCAGCAGATATCAATGTGAAAGCGGAGTACCTGATTTCAGATCAGGTCTCTACCTTCTTGGCATTCAAAAATATACTTTCCAGTAACTATGAATTGTTGAACAATTACGAGGTAAAAGGATTTCAGGCAATGCTAGGGTTTACCTATATTTTTTGATAATACCCTGTTTATCAGTGTTTAACAGAAAAAAATAGATTATACTTAATGGTTAGTAGTATTTTTCGTTAATTTGGAGAGCGAAAAAATTGAAACAAATCCAAAACAAACAGTAAAAAAGGTTTTTGCTTTTTGGGATACTTAAATGAAGAGATTATGGCAATTGATGACTTGGAGAATGAAGACTATATCAATCCGGAGAATAGTGACGGTTTGAATGAAGATGATGATAGTTTTGGTTTGCCCGATGTAGAATATCAACCCTTGGACGACTCCGAAAACCAGTACGGTCAGGAGACAGGTATAGAGACGAACGCTGGTTATGCCAGCGAATACGATACTCAGGAAGGCGATGGATATGACGAAAATACCTACAGCACCGGGTATGAAGACGATTCGATGGCAGGCAATGCTTATGAAGAAGAGACAGAACGTCAGGACTCAAAAACCCCAATGATTATCGTATTGGTACTGGTTTTTCTTTTGGGTGGAGGTATTCTGGGCTATCTCTTCTGGTGGAAGCCCATGCAGGGTAACTCGGAAGAGTTCATGGCGCTGAAAAAAGAAGGAGTAGCATTGTTAGAGAAAAACAAATGGGAAGAGGCCATCACCAAGTTTGAAGAGGCTAAAAAGCTCGAAAATGTCAGTGATACCGAACTCAGCAGCTTGGGGCCTTTGATGACCAAAGCAAAGTCAGGTGCCTTGGCCGAGCAAAAGGCCGCCGAAGCAGCTCTGGAGCAAGAAACCATACAAAATGCTGAAAACATGCCAGAGTCGAATACATCAGAACCCATAGCACAGGAAGCGGGTACGGTAGAGACAGTTTCAGACCGTACAGGTCGTTATCATGTTGTTATTGCCAGCTCTTTTGATGGTGACCTGGCCAATGATTATGCCGATAAACTGGCCAAGGAAGGGAAAAGCGTCAAAGTACTGCAACCTTATGGTAAAAAGAAATTTTTCCGGGTCGCGGTAGCTAGTTTTGATGACCTAATGGCTGCGGAGGCCCACTCCATTGAGTTGAAAGAGGAGTTTGGTGGTGATACTTGGGTAACCAAATACTAGATAACCCGATACTACAGTCCGATAGATATATGATTCTAACACAAATCACTACTGCTGCGACCGATTCTCTCAGCACAGCTGACGGGGGCGATGAACCCGTAAAACTGATCAGCCTCCTGTTTGACGGAGGCTTTATGATGGTACCCATAGCACTTCTCGCTGTTGCGTCCATCTATATTTTTTTTGAACGCTTCTTTACCTTGAAAAAAGCATCTCAAGTGCCGGGACAGTTCATGGACAATATCAAGGAAATGGTGCAGAAAGGGGATATCAGCGAGGCGCGTATGTTATGCGCTCAAAGTACGACCCCTATTTCCAAAATGATAGAAAAAGGGATAAGTCGTATTGGCAGCCCCTTGAAAAACATAGAAGTCTCGATTGAGAATGTGGGGAAAATAGAGATATTCAAGTTGGAAAAGAACCTATCGCTCCTAGCGACCATCGCAGGAGCTGCACCCATGCTCGGCTTTCTGGGTACAGTGATAGGTATGATACAGGCCTTTATCGCTATCGCCCAAGAGGAAGGTTCGGTAAGTCCCAAACTACTTTCTGAGGGTATCTATACGGCAATGGTCACTACAGCGGCAGGATTGTTTGTAGGTATTATTGCTTATCTGGGATATAACTACTTGGTATCACAGGTACAAAAAGTAGTCCATAAAATGGAGTATACTTCCATTGATTTCATCGACTTACTACAAGAACCCCGATAAAGTTAATCAACGTATAAAATAAAGAAACACATGGGACTGAAATCAAAACATAACGTAGATCCAGGATTCAGTATGTCCTCCATGACAGATATCGTTTTCCTGTTACTGGTCTTTTTCATGTTGACTTCTTCCTTTATTACACCCTCTGGGCTACCCGTTAACTTACCGAGCAGTAAGGCCGCGAAGATGGAGATGCAGAAGATTTCCATTACCATTACGGAAGATCTCAACTATTATGTCAATGACAAGCCGGTCAGCAAATCCAGCTTAGAAGCTGAGTTGAGGTCCAAGCTACAGGGAAGAAGCAAAGGTGCGGTGGTGATGCATGTCGATGAATCCGTCCCCACGAAAGAGTTTGCCTATGCAGCAGGTATCGCGGCTTCGCTGGAGGTGAGTGTATCCTTGGCCACAAAGCCAAACTAGAGTGTAACAGTACTGCGGAAATGAATACCTATGGCTACTATTGATCAGGAAATAAGTGAAGCAAGAAATACTCAACGCAAAAGCGCCTTGATTACAGGGCTTATTATGGGGCTTTTATTATTAGTGTTCTGGTTTTATACCATATGGACCCCGCCAGATCCGCCCTTGCCCGAATATGGCATTGAAATCAATTTCGGTACGGTGATGGAAGCCAGTGGAGATACCCCCCCCGAAAGTCAGGAACCTATTGAAGAGGAAGTTACCCCACCTGTAGAAGAGACCGCCGATGATGTTGTGGAAGAAGTCGTAGAAGAGGTCGTCGAGGAAGTATCCGCTCCTATCGATAATCAACTGGAAAGCCCTGTAGTAGAAGAAAAGAAAGAGGAAAAGCCCAAGCCCAAAGAGAAACCCAAGAAAAAACCAGCACCTGAAAAGAAGCCCGAAAAGAAACCGGAGCCAAAAAAAAGGCCCGTCGAGAAACCGGCTCCCGAAAAGCCCAAGAAAGAAGGGCTTAAATTCAATGCCAAGAAAGGAGACAAAGCCGGTAGTGAAGGGAATGATGCCAAAGGAGTGGGAGATAAAGGACAGACCAATGGCAAAGAGGGACTGAACTATGATAAAGGCAAATCGGGCGGTGGCGGCGGTACAGGGTCTTCCATCAGTATGGACGGCTGGAATGTGGTCGGTAAGATGAGTCCAAAAGATAACTCCAGCGAGACGGGTACTTTGGTATTCAAGGTAGTTATCGATGACCAAGGTGATATCGTCAGTGTGACTACGGTCAAGAACCCCTTCAGCTCAGCAGTAACAAAGATATACCGGGCAGAAGTATACCGTCTGAGTTTCATACGGAAATCAGGTAGTGGGTCGGCCCCGGCCACATCGGTAGGATATGTCACTTTTAACATTCGCTCAAAATAATATCAATCTCATTTGAATGACCCATCAGGAAGTACTGGATTATCTGTACGAGCAGCTACCTATGTTCCAACGTCAAGGTCAAAGTGCTTATAAGAAAGACCTTGGAAATATCTCTAAACTTTGTGAGGCGCTAGGTAAGCCACAAGAAAAGTTCAAATCGATACATATCGCGGGTACCAATGGCAAGGGAAGTACGGCACATTGTCTGAGCGCCATACTTCAAAGTGCTGGATACCGTACGGGTCTGTATACTTCACCGCACCTCCGCCACTTCACCGAAAGAATAAAAGTCAACGGAGAACAGGTTTCCATGGATTGGGTAGCTGATTTTATAACACAGCTAAAACCTGTAATCCATGAACTCCAACCTTCTTTTTTTGAGATTACCGTAGCCATGTCCTTTGCCTATTTTGCTGAAAGAAAAGTAGACATCGCTGTGGTGGAAACAGGCTTGGGGGGTAGGCTTGACTCGACCAATATACTATCGCCCGAATTGGCCATTATCACTCATATCGGACTGGACCACCAAGCCATATTGGGAGATAGTATCGAAGAGATTGCTATGGAGAAAGCAGGTATTATCAAAAAACACACCCCTGTTATCATCAGCGAAAGACAAGATTGTATTGATGAACTTTTCGTGGAGGTAGCCCGAAAGTTGAATGCCCCCTTAAGTTTCGCGGATAAGCTATATCATTGTACTCTACTCCCCAGTGGCCAAGTGGATATCTACCGTGCCGACCAACTTTTTCTGGAAGGACTGACCCCCGCACTTAGGGGCAATTACCAATCCAAGAATTATGTCGGGGTGCTGATGGCAGTAGAGCAACTGAACGTCATGGGTTATCCTATATCCAAAAGTGCAGTCAGAGAGGGCTTGGGGGAAGTCATCGCTCTGACAGATTTTAAGGGACGCTGGCAAGTACTGGAGCAGCGTCCATTACTGGTATGCGATACGGCTCATAATGAGAGTGGAGTGGCGCACGTCGTTGAGCAACTGGTTACAATGAACAAGGGACATCTCTACATCATATGGGGCATGGTTAGCGATAAAGACCCCGAAAGGATTTTGAACCTTTTACCTAAGGATGCAGACTATTTTTTCTGCCAAGCATCATTGGCCCGAGCGATGCCCGTAGCTACGCTGCTACGTTATGCCCATAGTTTAGGTCTTCAGGGCGAACAATGTACCGATGTCAATGAGGCTATCGCTGTGGCAAAAGATAAAGCCGGACCGGACGATATTATTTTCGTAGGAGGAAGTACCTTTGTCGTCGCGGAAATCATGGGCCTCTAAAATATACTGGGTGTAGTCATTGATGTAAAGAAATTTCAAGAATGAGGTCCGAAGTCGATTTGATCCTGAATAGGAAGAACGATGGGATTTTAGACCTAAGTAGCAAATTGTAATTAATGAGAAGAAAATTGGAAAGGTTCAGGGATAATGCCTTGAGAGAGAACGTACTCGAACCCGGTAAGACACTATATGAGCAGATACAAGGTAGTTGGCATCGCGACTATTTTCACAATAGTGCCCCTATTGTCGTAGAGCTGGCCTGTGGCAGGGGAGAATACACGGTAGGTCTGGCCAAGTTGTTTCCCGAAAAGAACTTTATCGGTGTTGATATCAAAGGCGATAGGATATGGAAAGGAAGCGGTATAGCGCTCGAAGAAGGTCTGGGAAACATTGCTTTTCTGAGAACGGAAATCCAACTACTGGATAAGTTTTTTGCGAATGGCGAGATTTCCGAGATATGGATTACTTTTCCCGACCCACGCCCAAAAGACAGGGATATCAAACGAAGATTGACCAGTCCCCGTTTTATGGAGATATACAAGAAACTCATATCCAAAGGTGGCTGGTTAAGGCTAAAGACCGATAATACCGATTTGTTTCAGTATACACTGGATACCTTGAAAGAAAGGGAGGATATCGAGGATTTTCAGTCCACCTTTGATTTATACGGGTCGGAGCTTGAAGAAGAGTGCCATGGTATCAAAACCCGTTTTGAGGAGAAGTTCAGTGCAAAGGGTGAGGACATCAAATACCTGCGCTTTGCCTTTAACCCAAATTGATCGATAGAAATCGTGATGAGCGTATCAATAGCAAAATACCGGCCATTTGTATTCGTTCGGCATAGCACCGCTATGGTGAATGAAGACCGGTGGGCAAAGCTTCCGGTAGGAAGCTATTTATGCGCGGAATAGGTTCTCTATTGATCATTTTGCGGTAAACCCTCGTTACGAAGTTCCAACGCATGACCCGGGTTCAAAGGAGTGGTCGGTGCGGAATAATGAACAGCATAGAGAAGAAGGGCCTTCACTACAAAAATTATCGATGAACACTATTTTTAGTATATTTGATGATAGCCTCAACATCATTCTCTAGGCTTTGGACAAGGCCAAGGCCCTAAGAGGAACAGAGCGCACTCATATATAGCCCTTTGATACAACAAGTACTGATAAACGAGAACAACCCATACACGATGCACCGAAACAAAACCTTCTCCTCTTTCTTTCTTCTTCTATTGCCCAGTTTGATCGTCTTCTTAAGGCCTGCCCATGCTCAAGAGGCGTATGCCGACCTTCGGGAAGCAATGATGACGCAAGCGATGCTCAATGGAAGCCAAGGCCCCGAGAATGTCAAATGGATTGATAGGGGCAAGCGTTTCTCCTATAGCAGGACAACATCGACAGGTAGGGAGATACGGTCGCTCAACCCTGAAAGTGGTGAGGAGGAATTGATATTCAATGCAAAGGGACTCTATTTTCCGGGAACAAAGACACCTTTCAGCTACCTTACCTTTCAGTGGTCAAAGGACTCCAAGTTTCTACTTTTCCAGAGTAATTTTCGGGCCATATGGAGGCGATCGGGTATCTCCGATTATTATTATTTTGACCTTAACACACGTGAGATGAAACTTGTGGCCAAGGATGCCCGCTCGGCAGAGCTATCGCCCGATGGAAATTATGTGGGCTATGAGCGCGAAGGAGAACTGTTTGTCCTCAATCTGGTCGATAAAAAGGAAATGCAACTTACCCATGATGCGAAGCCTCAAGTCTACAATGGACACTTTGGCTGGGCCTATGAAGAGGAGTTCGGATTGGCACAGGCATGGACATGGTCTCCGGATAGTAAATACATCGCTTACTGGCAGATCGATGAGCGAAAAGTACCTGTATTTCAAATGACCGACTATGCCGACCAACACCCGGAGTATATCCATATACCCTATCCTAAAGTGGGGGATAGGAATCCGCAGGCCAGAATAGGAGTGGTCACACTGGAGGGGAATCAACAGCAATGGATGAAAGTCCCATTGGATAAAGGTTATATCCCTAGGATATACTGGACCGCACGAACAGGTCAATTGGCCGTTGTTCATCTGAATCGGGCACAGAACCACTTGAGCCTATACTTCTGCAATGCCCAAACGGGAGAAGGAAAAGTTATTTTAGAGGAAAAGTCCGAATCATGGATAGATATATTTGATTTTTTTGCCCCCATCCTACACCTATTCAACTTTCCAGAGAACGAAGAGACCTTTTTTTGGATATCGGATAGGGACGGATGGAGCCATATCTACCGCTATGATTATCAGGGAAAGCTTATGGGACAAGTGACCAAAGGAGCATGGGAAGTTACCCGCATAGAAGCTATAGATACCTCCAAGAAGAAAATCTTCTACTCCTCGACAGAATCGTCCCCACTGGAACGGCATCTGTATACGGTGAATTATAATGGCAAGGGGAAAAAACAACTGACGGAAGGCGCAGGTCTACATTTGATAAATTGCTCACCTGGAGGGCAGTACTTCATCGATAGCTATTCCAATATAGAGACCCCTACCCAAGTGTCACTTTACACGGGCAATAAAAAGCAACTCCGCCTCTTGGAAGAAAATAAAGGTGTTCAACAATTTGTCCGAAAGCGTACCTATTCCAAAAAAGAATTGTTTCGCTTCACTACGGAAGAAGGCCAGTCGCTGGATGGATATCTGATCAAACCACCACATTTTGACGAGAACAAACAATACCCGCTGGTACTCAATATTTACGGAGGTCCGGGCGCTCAGTCCGTATACAATTCCTTTGCCAATAATGCTTGGGAGCAATACCTTGTACAGCAAGGCTATGTCGTAGCCAGTGTCAACAACCGAGGTTCAGGAGGTTATGGCAGTCAATTTGAGAAAGTGGTGTACCGTCAGTTAGGCTTTAACGAGTCAAGTGATTTTGTGGCCACGGCACGTTTTTTGGCAGAGAAACCTTGGATAGATGGCGACCATATGGCCATTAGAGGGCATAGCTACGGTGGTTTTATGGCTACTTTTACCATGCTGAACTATCCAGGGGTGTTCAAGGTGGCTTTAGTAGGGGCACCCGTTACGGATTGGAGGCTGTACGACAGTATTTACACGGAAAGGTATATGGGACTGCTCTCCGATAATAAAAAAGGTTATATTAAAAGTGCTTCTTCTTCCTATGCAGCCAGACTGGAAGGGAAGATGTTCATAGCTCACTCGGCTATGGACGAAAACGTACATCTCCAGAATACCCTACAACTGGTCAAGGCACTCATTGACAATGGAAAAGACCATGACCTTAGAATTTATCCTCCTGGGAACCACAGGGTAGCTTATAGCGGCGTGAGCCAAGTACTCTTGTACCAACAGTATACCGATTACCTTAACGCTCACCTGAAACCATAGTATTCCATACGATATATGGCGATGCCACTTTCATGAGGAGATGCTGATGACAATCCCAGATTGAACTCAGCTCATGTACTTACCCTTCTGTTACGACTTTAAAAGCTCCAAAACAGTGAAATGGATGTATTTTTGAACTCAGCTCTAGCTTTCAGCATTTCATTGAAAACAGCCTATTGGTGATATCCATTGGCTAAAATGTTGAACCCGGATCATGCATTGAAAAATCTACTGCGGATCTAAATAGCTGCAAATCAGTCGTTGCACTAAGTTTATTGGTATTTATACAGATTAATATTTTTAATGTCGTATATATTGATTAATTTCCAAGATGGGAAAGAAAGTACACTTCGAAGTA
>CANLOE010000099.1 GCA_947492745.1 uncultured Cyclobacteriaceae bacterium
TTGCAAACGCTGACTTTTCGTATTCTGAAACTCGTTCGGTCCTCGTTGCGCTATCGCTAAACGAGGACCAGTGGGGGTTCTTAAAGTAAAAAAGCCCGACCATTACTGGACAGGCTCATTAATTCAATTCATCAGTGAGACTTCACTACTTTGATTTTACATATTCTTGACCATCCCACATAAGCTTATTCGTACTAACTATTTTGACATAATCATCATTTAATCTCTTGTATGTCAAATAACCATTATCCAGATCGGGTATTCGTATTTCAAAAACATTTGAAGAAGTATTCTTCACACTATACTCAATAGTCGTAGCTTCTCTTGTACCAATATTTCGACCTCTAAATGTGTGTTTGGGATAGATACTAATACTAAATGCCCGCACCTTTCCAGCCTGTGGATTACCTAATGTAATTTTATTCGTATCTCGATAGTTCGTAAAACTATATCTCAAAGCTCGTGCATCAGAGTCTATATCTAAACTATACAGTATGTCCGGTCTTTTACCTTCTTCGTACATATCTTCAATAGGATTGGTAATAATAAAATGTACTGAGTCATCGTCTGTACTACTTTCCTTTACTACTAAATCAATAGGTAAGTATAATTTAGGATCACTGAATAATTTCAACACCCCTGGTTTTTCTAATTCCCAATACCCGTAGGATATTGTATCACAGCAATCATAAGGGGGCATATGAGTTTGCTGGTAAGTATCAATATGTAAGAACGTTCCTTGATTAAACACAAGCTTTACATTCGCATTTCCCTGTTGTAAGTATGTGCCTTCAAAATTATCAGACACATACTTAAATGAGGCGCAGGAACTCAAAAAAGCCACCGCTACACACAAGCATTTCGATTTAATTCCCATCATTCTGCCACTGTTTTTGTAACTTCTTATTAATCCTGTTCTGCTTTTGTTGATTTTGCCACCTTTGATGTAATGCTGGATAAACAGGAGTTCCATCACTCTTTTTCAGGTTTGTTATATATCCTAAATCAATTCCCCGACTGGAACCAGGAGAACCAGGCAAGGATGAAGGATCATAACCGTACTGTGCCCTATAGCCTGCTACTTCATCTTTTAATCCACTTGAAGTAGTTGGCTTGAGATAGCCGCCACTGGTAAATTCTAAACCCTTTTCAGAGTTTATAGATAAGGATACATGCTCTATTTCATGAACATGAAGCGCATCATTACCTCCCTGGATGTTAATGACTCCATCACTGCCTTCCTTTACATGATTTGTCTCTCCACTATTGCTTACTAAATCAAATGTCTTTTCATGAGCACCTATTTCATCAATAGCTGCAACTGTTCCGTTCAAACTTTCAGTTCTTGAATCAATGTCATTAATTCTATTCTCAAGCCTGGCTTTTTTCTTATCTGATATTCCTTCTTCTCCAAGTTTAGCTTGCAATTTCGATTTTTGATTTCCAAGATTTTTAATTCGGTCTTGAACCTTGTTTTTAAGCTCATCAGCTTCTTTTTGATCTTTCCAGATCATACCTGTTGGATCAATATATTTAATCGGGTTATTCTTCACATAGTGATAAGGAGTCCAAGCTTCCTGAAGTATTTCAGCCATTGGGTCAACCTGAATAAATCTGGCGATAGTCGGATCATAGTTTCTCGCCCCATAGTCGTACCACCCCGTTTCCTCCTGCAACTCCTTCCCATTGTATAAAAACCGGTTCCCCGTTGATTTCGCCCTCCTATAAGAGTTAAAGGTCATCCCGAAGGGATAATAGTCATCGCTCTGTACCACCGGTCCATCGCTGTGCCTGATTTCCAGGTCATCGAAGAAGACCCTTTCTTTTGAGGACTTTTCCTCAAAGCTGGTATAAATATAGAGATAACCGGTTTCCTTTACCACCAATGGTTCGAAAAAGAGTTCGCCCCCCTTGAAGGCTTCGGTCCCTGCGACTGAGCGGTGTCCCATGTCCCTGACGTGCAGGGAGTCGTCCAGTAGGATATAGTTCAGATAGGCGTGGGGCGCGTTCTTTTCCTCGTTCTCCGCGACCAAAAGCGCCGGGGCCTGGGAGAGGACATCGCTGAGGTGCTGTTGCAGCTCGGCACCGGCCTCGGCGATTCCCGCAAGGCCCTGCACGATGGCTGCCACGAGGGCCGCCCTGTCCAGACTGCCTTCACTGGAAGAAGCTCCTTCATGATAGGCCCAGGCACGGATGTCCACTACATCTCCGGGACCTACGGCCAGTGTTTTTGTCGGGCCTATGGGGTGCCGACTGTCCAGTGCGGCCACGGACCTGCCCTCATGTCCGGGAAGGACCCGATGCGCACGGGTATCCTCTACATGCTCAAAGAGCCGCTCTTCCTCTACCGCGCGCTCTTCTTCCATACCCGCACTATAGGCCCTTGCAGTGCTTGTGGTGATAAAGGTCAGGCGTACATTGCCCAGGTGGTCCTTAAGGTGGTACTGGTACTCGGGCCGGTCCCCGTCCATCAGTATGCGCCCTTCCTCATGCTGGATGAGGGCGGGCTTTCCATTTTCATAGATCATGGGACCGATATAGTCCGTTCTGGTCCGGACCTCACCATCGGGACCATGGACTACCTGCGCATATTTGGCACCCGATGCTCCATAGAGGTACCGGATATGGCCCTCGCCTTCCTTTTCCACCCGCTGGGGCAGGTTCAGATAGTTGTATCGGATTTCGCTGATGCCCTTGTTCGCATCGGAGACCATGTTCCCATTGGCATCGTAGCGGTACTCCTCCGCGAGAGCGGCCCCATCGATGAAGCCCTGTTGTCCGGCTCCCCCATCCTCGACTTTTTTCAGTTCATGGCCCTCATAGGTATAGACGAGCCTATCGAGGACCCCGCCCGTGGCATTGAAGCGGGTCATCCCTTTGATATTGCCCTGTAGGTCATAGCGCAGGTTGTTGACATCAAAGGATTTGATGCTTCGGTCCCAGTCCGCTCCGGGCAGTCGGGTGCTGTAGTCGGCCCCTCGGAGGCGGTCCATGATATCGTAGGTATAGGTATAGCCCTCGATTTTTCCGCCCGCTCCCTTGGACCAGCGCATGCCCGAGATGTTGCCATTGTACTGTGCCACGTTTCCCAGTCCACGGTCCTCTTCGTTATAGAGCAGTTCCATGCCCCATAGGTCTTTTTCCTGCCCTGTATCGGGGTTTTTGTCGGGATGGTGCCGTAGGGAGGCCGTATTGATGCTCTTGAGCCATCCGCGGATAGTATAGCGGTAGTCGAGGGACTGGCTGAAATGCGCCCCTCTGTCCTCGGAGTATAGGTTCTTTTCCATGAGCTGTCCCAGTTCATTGTAGTTGTTTTCGAACAGGGTCACCGTATTGGCACCGTTCACTCGGTGTTCCACGGCCCTGAGGCGCTGTGCGTGGTCGTAGCGGTACTGCTGCTGCTGGCTCAGGGTCTCTTCTTCGGTGATATAGGATTCCTTCCGTGCCGTGGGCAGTCCCTTGAAGCTATAGCTTTCGCTCCTTCGGTACAGTCCTTTTCGGGCCATTTCGCCCACGGTCTGTATGAGGCGGTAGCGGTCGTCGTAGTACAGGGCGGTAGATAGCCAGGTGCCGCTACCGTCCAGCAACCTTTCCCTAGTGCCTGTGAGGAGCGACTTCACGGGCGTATGGTAGGCGGTATGTCCCAGTTCGGGAAGGAAAGGCCGCTCAGCGGCATGGGGAAAGTCATAGTCATCGTAATAGGTGAGGGTGAGGAGGTCCGCTTCTTTGTTCCGTGGTGGAAAGGAGCGCAAGGTATAGCCGATGGCCGTAGCCGCTCGTGTTTCGTACCATTTGACCGAACTCGGAGCCTCTCCTTCATAGAACCGGTCCACTTCCATTTGCAGTGCCAGCCTTGTATTCTGTTCACTCCTGTAGAGACCTGTTGCTATCGGACGGTTGAGGATGTCGTATTTTGTAAAGGTCCACTGCTTTTTTTTCCGCTGTTCACCATCTTGGGTCAGTACGGGGCGGTCCCGGTCATCATAGACCATCAGTATGGGGCCGCTGCTGCCGGGCAGTTTCTTATAGATCATCCTGTTGCGGTGATCATAGCGGTATTCGTAGGCCCAGCGGTCCAGTAGGGCCCGGTCGGGGGCCCGGTGCCCCTCCGAGATCAGCTGCTGTACCAGCAGGGGCGGCAGTACGAAACGAAGATTGTTATGGGCGTCCCGGATGTAATAGGTCAGCGCAAAACTGCTGGCACCCGATTGTACTTTTCGCAATACCAACCGCCCCTGTTTGTCCAAAAACTCTATAGTCTCCCGGTCCTGTTCGTCCCTCGTACTTTGTTTGACGAGGCTGCGATTGGTATAGGTGCCCTCTGCGCGGGGCAGTCCCTCACTGAGGGTCCATAGGTCGACCTTATCGGTAGTGAAATTGGTGCCATAGGCGAACTTGAGGGTTTTCCCCGAAGCCCCTCTGGGATGCCACTGCTTTCCCTCGGCCCCTTGTTCCACTATCCGCTCGAAGGGTACTCTTTCGTACATACTGACGGCATAGGGCCTATCATCTTGGGCCACTGCCTCCGTGCCCTGATAAAAGGAGCGCTGTTCGTTCTGGTAATCGGGCCGAAAGGCACCGCTTTCCATATCAGAGGTGTAGGGGAGGTACCGGAAACGGCTGCGGCCGTGATGGTCGTACTCGGTGAAGTTGATGATGTCCTTCCCTTGGGGGGAAGCTCCCATGGCTATGGTCTGTATGGGCCGTCCGAGGCCGTCATGGTACTGCCATTGGACCTGTAGCTTTCCGTCGGAGGGCCGTTGGCCCTTGATGCTTCCGAAGGAGTTGACGGGTACCAGTGGCCTGTAGGACCTGACCGTATTTTCTTTCTGGCCGTAGGTCGGGCTGAGCCGACAGAGCATCAGGAGAAGAAAGGCCCCCAGACCGAGATATTCTGTTGTTGAGCGTATGTTCATGATTGGTGTTCTATAAATAGATGTTTTTTTATGATGATGATTCAACCCGTATCATGCATTGGAAAATCTACTACGGATCTAATACAAACTTAGCTTTCAAATATCGCATATCTTCCTGTTCATTTTGCTTCACTCTGCGTTGACAATCCTCGGGATAGCGCTGCTATTCCTGCGGTTCTCGCCTTGATTGAAACAAAATGACCAGCGGAATCTTATACGACATTTAAAACCTAAATTTGTATAAATAGCTGTAAACCGGTCCTTGCACTACGTTTTTTAATCGGTACAGGGCCGAGAGCTACCACAGAAACAGTTGACCCCGGGAGGACATAGCTGTGTTCCGGAGGAGAGGACATTGGTACCGCAGTCACCGCGCACCCCTATCATGGTATCGGAGCAGCAGTCGCTCCTTCGCACCGTAAGAGTTCCATCCCGCTGGCATTCGAAGGGATTGCAGGTGCTGCCATTGCAGCCCCAGCCCTGACAGTCCTGATAGCGGTTACTGGGGTTGCCACAGCTGTCGAACCAGTATACATCACCATTGTGGCAGCCCCGGTGATGCTCGGGAGCACAGGTCTCGATACTGAACCCTCCACTGAAATCGGATAGGCCTATCTGTATGCCCGTGACCTTGATACTATATCCCGTCCCCGTATACCCTACGGTCGACCAGCGGTACAGCCCTATGTTCAACGCTATATTGTTGGCGATGACGGTCTGTAGTGCACCGTTTTGAAACAGTTCGATTTTTACCTTGCCTGTGCCATGGGCATCCCAGGCGATATCGACGGCCTTGCCCTGTTCGACCTTGGTGCCGCTGCTCGGGGCAAAGACCCTCAGGAAATCGGGGGAGGGCATGGCCGTGATTTTATGATAGGCCGTGGTCGTAAACCCTTGGCTGTCCGATACACGGCAGAATACTTCCGTACCTCCGGTCCGAACGGTGGGGGAGAGACCAGGGCCTTGGAAAGTCCCACTGGGGCCTTTCCGATAGTACCACTCGAAGGTATAGGGCGGATAGCCCCCACGGGCATTGGCACTGAGATTGACCACTGTACCCGTGATACCGCTCGTGGGGCCCGATGTACTGATGCTCAATGGCAGGGGGGCTTTCGTATAACAGTACTCATGGGCTTCCAATAGTTTCCGGTCATTGTCCCTGATTTCAAAGAGTTCTCCATTGGCAGTATAGGAGAAGTATTGGGAGATACCGTTCATGTCCGTAACGGATATGGGGCCGACCAGCGGTCGGTAGTCATAGATGGTGCTCTGTTGTCGGTCCGGTGGGGCATCGGTGTTTTCCGTTTTTTTCGTCAATAGGGCATCGTCATGCCCCCATTCCATGGCTACCGCGATACCGTCCCGTTTTCTGTAGGAGGTCACGTTGCCGTGTTTATCGTAGGAGGTGATGGTGGCCGTGGGATAAAACCTGTTGGAGATGGCATCATTGCTCACCAGTTGGGAAAAACGGAAAGGAAGCAGGTAGCCGTTGCTCCATCGTTTATAGTCCGTCCTGTTGCCCTCGGCACTGACTTCCTGGCCATCGGGCAGTATTCGGTGGGTCTTGGTTTCGAGTACCTTGGCATGCATGTGCCTCTCGACCATCGCTTCGGCCACATTGCCCTTATCGCTCAGGTCGAGGGGATAACTATAATAGGTCCGCAATAGGCCTCCATCTCCCGTGCTTTCTTCCCGCTGCTTGATCTGTAGGTGACCGTTATAGGCACCGTAGGTATCCGTCACCGATTTGTCCACACCCCTCGTGCCCACCTCGGATTCGGTGACTTTTACTGTTTTGACCCATGCGGTACGCTGTAGGTACTCGCCATTGTCCACGCTGTAGGGCCCGTTTATCTTTAGGCCGGGTACCTCAGGGCCGCTTTCAAAACTGTACTCGCGGTCGATACGACGGACAGGGGCGTTGTATCCTATTTTGAAATAGCTGATGCGCTTGGTCAGGCCCGTGGCCCAGTCGATGTTGGGTACATAGGCATAGGGAGGCCTGTTGTTCTTTCGGATGGCCCGGATGATCTCGGGGAAATCCTCTAGGGTATAGAACTCATGGATTTCCCGTCCATTGTCTTTCGTGGAGATGGAGACCCGCTTATAGCCTCCATGATGTCCTGATAATGTAGTGCCGCTGGAACTGACGCTTATGGAAGGAGCATCGCAGCCCGCATAAAAATCCAAGGAAGCAAAAGTGGGCCTAGGGCCGAAAATGCCACTGCTCTTGAGCTTATCCCCTTCGATGATGGTATAGCGGTAGTTGCTGATGATATCGTTATCATGGGAGCTACCGTCTCGGGTCACTGTCCGTAGGAGTCTCAGCCCACCGATTTCCACCGAAGAAAAACGGGCGATGGTACGGAGCGTGTGAAAAAAATCGATCTTTCGGGTATCCCCGGCACTTGTCGTAAGACTGATGGGGTTGGGCAGTAGCAATCCTTTGGAGTGGTGATGCTCGTATTCCAATAGGGTATGCCCACCCGTAGGGTAGACGATTTTCCGTAGGGTACCCAGACGCGAATAATCGATATTGGGTTCGCGGTCGGCCGTCAATAGCTTGGAAGAGATGTTGATGATGTTAGGGTTCCCATTGATCTCCTCGAGCACGGTCAGTTTGGGCAGTAGGGTAGTATTGTCGTCGGCACCGTTATAGAAGCCCCAGAAATCCTGCGCATAGGAGTCCCTGGGCGGTAGCCGATGGATGTCATGGTAGGAGAACAGGTGTGTTCTGTCATGGCAGCCTCCCATGGTCCCTTCTTTGATGCGTTTCAGAAAGAGGCGCCGGAAGCGTGCAGTACGGTCCGGGGAGACGGGCTGGGCCACGGCATATTCATAGCTCAGTTTGAACTCCCTAATGGGCCTGCGCTCTTCATGATTATAGATCAGTATTTTGTCCAAGCGATGTCCCCCCTTCAGGTCGGTCCTAGGGGTTTCGGATGCAAAGACCACCTTGCCCAGCGCACTTTCTATGGTAGATAGCCTTTTGGCAAAGGCCTTCACTTCGGAGGAGCAGGTAGATATCTGATCGTTTTCTTCTGCACACTCTCTGTAGGTCTGGGAGATGCGACGGTCGTATTCGAGTGTTTCATCGGTATAGGTAAAGCGGATATTGTCCTCTCCCTCAGCGGACCGGATTTCGGTCAGGTACCAAGCGGAGTTGTATCGGTAACTGGGGTGGTCCACGGGCCGGGTACGCCAGTTGCGTTCGCAGTTGCTTAGGCCGTTGCGCATGCTCTCAATGGCCGAAAACAGGTAAGTAGTGCCCATATCATCGATGATGGTAAAGGAGGTGATGGCGTTTTCGCTATCGTTTTCGGTCCAGGTGATCTTGAGCTTATCATGGGGGAGGGTATGGACCTTTCCCGTATGGTCGAAGAAGAACTGGCCACTGAGCCCCATAAAATTGAAGCTGAACAGATCGGGTTCGGAATCGGAGCCTCCATTGTTCACCCGCTGTCGGTAGAACAACAGCTGCTCAGCATTTTTGGTCGGTACACGGAGTACTTCGTCCCCGCCACCTTTGATATAGCCGTCGTAGAGCTTGCTCTCATCGGGCAGACCCCGGACGGTTCTGGTGATGAGTCCGCCCGCTTTCAGGTTCCAGTTCATTCCGCAGAATGAGGCAATCTGCTCTACCTTTACCCCGCCGGAGTTATAGGCCAGCGAGATGGGGACCGAAAGCTTCCTCCCTCTGAGTTCGAAAATAGGGATATTGATGTCGGCGGCCCCCTGATAGAGGTTGACAGGTACCTTACCGTACTCTATCAGCCCTTCTGAGGTCGGTTGGGCCGGAAAATCGAACAGGTCGCCCTGTGCGCTCACCTGCCAGTGACAGAGCAACAGGACAGGTAATAATAGGTGGCAGTATTTCATATGTAGATAGGAGTGAAAATGATATGGATAGTGTTTTCTTTCTTTGTAACGTGGCATGGGTCTTCTGTTTTTGGGCGTATACTCCCTTATTAGGGGAAGAAAAATCAGCTGGAAATCGATGCTTTCACCATAAATTTGGATGCTTTTCCATGCTGAGTCTATAGACCTGTATTCTTGATCGAGTGTATGTGCTATTGATGGCTATAGGTATTCGTTTTTGAACTGAACGCAGCGGTACTACACCGAATCCAGGAAAATCCGCTAATGTATTCTGTTTTGGACCCTCATGATGAAGTCCCAAAACAGCGTAGTTATGAAACCACTGAAACAGGCACAACGATGAGCTTATGCATGATCCGGGGTGAAATTTGGACACAGTGAACTTACTGATAAAATATCAGGTCATCGGTCGATTGATCATCCGCATATTGCCCAGCATTTCAGATAGAGAGTTGCCCGGAATACCGTATCAGGTGCTATGAATGATCATAAAACAATGTTCGGTATGGAATACTATAGATAAATGATGGTTTTCATGAAATTGGTTTTTGATGGTATAGAAGTGATCTTGACTTTTTCTCCTGACGTAACCTTGGCTACGCCACTCAAAAAAGGCTTCACCGGGGCAAAAAATCCTTTATTTTCGCTTCAAAACAAAAGTCTAAATCACTTCATGGATAGTATAAATGTTTTGTATTTTGTTATTGCAATATTAAACTAAATTTTGCGAAAATAAAGTTATTGATGTTTTTGTTTATAATTAATTTATTTTTTTATTGTTGCTTTACTGCAATGAATAGTGATAGGGTTTTCAAGCTGCAATGGGTATTAAACTCAAGGAAAAATGAAATGGGAAATTTGAACTTCCGTAGGTCTTGGACAAATCCTGCATTTGTTGACCGGTCATTCGTTGATTGATCATTAGGACCGTTCCGGGCAGAACAGTGCTTTCTTGATCATTTCAGTATGTACCAAAGCAATTTCATTTGAGTATAAACCCGTATCATGCATTGGAAAACCTACTTCGGATTTAAAACCAAAATGATCGATAGAGAACCTATTCCGCGCATAAATAGCTTTATACCGGAAGCTTTGCCCACCTGTCTTCATTCACCATAGCGGTGCTATGCCGAACGAATCCAAATGGCCGGTATTTTGCTATTTATCCCAGAATGTTCGTTGGAACTTCGTCATGAGGACTTAAATGGCAATACATCAGTGCGTTTTCTTGGATTCAGCGTAGCACCGCTACGGTGAATTCAAAAAACGCATTCATTTACTGATTTGAAGTCAGTTATACAAATTTAGATTTTAAATGTCGTATAAGATTCCGCGGGTCATTTTGTTTCAATCAAGGCGAGAACCGCAGGAATAGCAGCGCTATCCCGAGGATTGTCAACGCAGAGTGAAGCAAAACCGAAGGTTCATGAACACCACTGGAATCAAACACAATAGTGAACTAAATGAACAGGAAGATAGGCGATATTTGAAAGCTAAGTTTGTATTAAGTCCGGAATAGATTTTCTAATGGATATTTTGGGTTTATACGTTCATCACGATTTCTATCGATCAATTTGGGTTGAAGTGACTTCTGCTTGGAATAGAAAGGTTATCGTTTTTTTGGAATACAATTGATTGGAGATAAAGGAGAAGGTACCATTGTATGCGGTAGTATAAGTGTAAACGTGTACTGCTACTCCACTATAAACTCCCTTTTTACCGTGACGGCTTCTCCCTTATCCGTAAAACCTTCGATGCACAGGAGAAAGCGACCCCTCACATCCGATGTGCTAAAGTCTATGGTCAAAGGGTCTCCTTGACTACGGCGAGAAGGCTCCCAGTAGAGCTGCTCCCTTTTGTCGGGGCGGCTGTCCTCGGCGGACCGGCCCGTGTTGGAGGGGGCGGCTTCCCCTTTACTGGCCCCATCCATATCAAAAACGGTAGCATTGGGTGTAGAGTAGCCCTCCAGTTGGCCCTCATAGGTCTGTAGGGACAGGAGGCCATCAAAAACAGCGGGCCCCAAGAAGACCCTATTGACGGTAATCCCGGCGCTTTTGATCTTTAAGGGATTATAGGATAGAATACGCTCCGCATCCACCGGCACACCATCGAGCAAAATCAATTGCGGTCGAGTCAGTGCGGGTTTTGTACTCATGATGACGGTGGCTTCCCCTTTTTTGACCCTCAGGCCCTGCATGTACTCCACAATGGACTCGGCAAAGGTCGGAAAGCGGGTATAGTCGTCCAAGTGGTATTCATAATCAAAATTAGGGAACTGAGGGGACCAGTCATGATAGTAAGCGGCATCCAGCGAATCCTGTACGGGTGCCCGAAAATAGGCGTTCTCGATTTGATTTCGAATACTGATAGCCACTAGCTCTTGGATTTGTAGACTATCAAAAGTAGGTGCTGTATAGTCGAAAGCGGGTGCTTTTTCCAAAAACGCATCTTCCAGCTCAAAGTGCAGCTGTTGTTGCGTATCTACAGCGGTCATATAGGCCTTTGTTGGACCCATGGGCGGGAGGTAATGGTACAAAAACCGGCCTTTTTCATCGGTCCGAACGGCCCTGACCTGAAACACTTTGCCCGGTATCGCGAAAGCAACCCACTGTTTCGCCCAGGGTGCTCCCTCGGGTGTCCATGCCGTACCGCTCAGGAGTGCTCCCCGGTATTCGGGCAGGTAGGGCACCGATGTACCCAGCAAGCGTGGTTTTTTGAAGTTATTGAGGTCACCCGGAGACCCTTCCGTCTCCAGGTATAGTGCCTTGGCCCCAGCAGTATAGGGAGGCACTAGGTTAAAATAGATGTCATTGTCCACGGCATGGTGCTGTGGCTCCTTCAGATGAGCGCGGGATTTGCGCACAGAGATGCTATAGTGGCCTTTGGGCATGGAGACTTCCATACGTACGGGGCTTCTTTTGGAGTAGGCTTTCTGCTCTTTGCCCATAGTACTTATACGGCTTCTTCGGTGCAGTAGCACTGCGCTGGCCATAGGCACATCGCCCGCATAAAGTTTGAGATGGCAAGGACCATAGGGAAGCGTATCCTTGGGGACGAGTATGGTAGTATTTTGCCTTACCTGTTGACTCAGGACCTCATCTTGCATGGAGAAGAGGCGAAGGTCAAGGGGGGCATTGTTTTTCACGTTTCCCTTGATGGCCACTTGATAGTGCTCACTTTCTTCTGATACCCTCAGGGTATAGCCTGTAGCCACGGGTCGGGGAAGGTCGAGGAAGTAGAATTCTTCTTTGTCATCCTCTATGAGGATACGGTAATCGGTGTCGGCTTTCGGCGTAAAGAGCAAGGTGCTGCTTCCGTTTTTTCCTGATGGAAAATCACTTACGAACTGACCGTCGCCATCGATGACCTTGGCCGTAAAATCAAAAGGCAGTCCCTTCACATCCAGGACACTCAGGCCGATTCTGTTTTCCACACCTGCGACCAAAGTAGTATCGGGGATATACCAGCTGATCTGTGGTTTCTGCTGAGCGTCCACAGACTTATACTCCTCAAAAGGGTTCACAATGGTTATCGGCAACTGAAAAACATCGCCAAAATTCTTCATCCATCGGGTATAGGCCACCAATTGGTACCTCCCCGTTGATAGTAGTGAATGGATGAAAAAGGCTCCATGTCCCATCCCTTTTTTCAGTGGCACCTGCTGCTGAAAAACCCTGCCATTGCTACCGATGAGTTCCACATAGAGAAACTTGCTCAGCTCATGTAGCTTTCCTGTTCTGTCGCTAACGTTGAATGCCGAAAAATAGAGCTTATCGCCCGCCAGTAGGGTCGGGCTATTGACCTGTACAAACAAACGTTCTCGTATATCACTCGGCGGCTGCGCTAGGGACAGGTTCCGGAAGAGCGTCCAAAGGGCCAGGGCCACTATAATTTTCTTTCCCATTAGTCGATCCAAAAGTCAGGTTTCTTATTTGAGGCATAGCCTGTACAGTCGGTACAGGATTCTGATATGATGAAGACCATGCCCGTCATGGTATCGATAGTGACGACATTCAGCCCTCCTCGGGCCAGGGTCTCGGCAATCAGGTCGATGTCGCTCAGCTCCAAAGCTCTGGGGCCGCTTCTACAATCAAATCGAAAGTCGGGGCGCACAAAAGGCGGTTCGAAGTTACGTGGATTAAAGAAAGTACGCTTCTCCGATATACCGGCCACTTCGAAGTAGCCCAGCGCAGGTTGTGCAGGATTGCTCACTGACCTGATATTCCCTATAATGGCACCTTGCTGTTGGTCAAATAGAGAACCTCCCGTACGGATGCTCTCTTGTAGTTTTTTGTAATAGTCATAGGCTTTTTGACTGATGGCGTATTGGCGCACAAGCAGCGCATATCGGCTGCGTAGTATATCGGGCTCTTGATTTACGAAGCGAATGGGCGACTCTGATAAGCGCTGGTCCCGGTTCAGTACGGAGGTGGCCAGAAGTAACTCTCTGGAGGTGTTCGTGGCATAACAGGTACTGATGTTTTCTGTTCTTTCCTCAAAGGTTTTGTTGGAGGCATTGAAGGTAAGGAACGAGCGTAAGGGGGTGATTACCCTATAGGTTTCTTCCCATTCGTAACGAAAAAAGGCGGCTTCGCCGGTTTCTACTCCCGTATCCAGAAAGAATTGAATCCCTTGTATCACCTTATTGTCTTGGGATAGGACTTCTTCGTACCTCCCATAGATACTGTCAATGGGCGGGGAGGGGACGAGCTTTTCTGCATCGGATCGGTAGGTATCGCCCTCTTCGGTAGTGATGAACAAGCGGTACACTTCGCCCGGCAAGGCCCGAAAACCTTCGGGAGAGGTATAGATGCCCTGTTCCAGTTCTTTGAAGTCGATCCGCAGATCGGCACCGGTCCTGATATAAACGGTCGCATTTTCTGCGGGTTCGGGGCTGCTCCCGTCTATAGGTACCGTATAACTGATTTTTACAGTATCGGCATTTGCTGCATCCGTGATGACGGCATCGACGACCAGAACCCGCTGATAGTTTTCCACCTCATAGTCGAAGGGTTCGATACAGGCCGATATGGAAAATAGGAACAGGAGGCTACAGATATACTTCATCGTTAAAATCTAAAGTTAAAGGACAATGTGGGGATGGGGGTCCCGAAAATGACCAGTTTAAAGCCTTCGACTTCACCACTACTGGCATCAAAGAATATGGAGAAGGGATTATCCCTACCTATCAGGTTATAAATAGAGAGGGACCAATAGGAATGTGTGAATTTCTCCGTTCTGTGTCCTTCCTCCAGACTGAACCCGAGATCCAGTCTAAAGTAATCGGGTATCCGGAACGAGTTACGATCACCATAATGGATCACTTGTGCCCCTTTGAAGTTATAGGCCCCTACGGGATAGGTCACGGGTCTCCCCGTACTGTACTGGACATTGGAAGAAAGGCTGATTCTTTTCGTGAATT
Source organism: uncultured Cyclobacteriaceae bacterium (assembly GCA_947492745.1). Lineage (GTDB taxonomy): Bacteria > Bacteroidota > Bacteroidia > Cytophagales > Cyclobacteriaceae > Aurantiphycus > Aurantiphycus algarum. The sequence goes on from CANLOE010000099.1 coordinate 14,218, forward strand.
TATAATTGGTCACTAGATTGATCGTGTGGGGCCTGTCGTAGTTCGTGGGGTAAAAAGCACCTCCATTGATGGTCTCTTCCGGAAAAGCTCCGTCCAATCGGATAAAGGTCCGGGCATAGGTATAGTTCAGCCATCCGTTGAGGTCTCCCGACTTCTTGAGGGAGAACTCAAGTCCATAGGACTTACCTTTTCCCTGTAATGCGACGGCTTCGATCCTTTCGTTGAGCAGGAAGTCGGCCCCTACTTTGAAGTCTACCAAGTTTTGCAGTTTTTTATAATAGGCTTCCCAGCTCAGCTCGATATGTGCGTCCAGCAGATTTTTATAATACCCCAGTGAGACCTGATCGGCGATTTGCGGTTTTAGATGAGCTCCCGAAAGCGCCCAGGTATCGGTAGGGGAGAGCGAGGCACTGTTGGACAGGGTATGCAGGTATTGCCGGTTGCGGTTGATCCCCACTTTGATGGACTCGCTCTGGTTGAAGGCATAGCGCATGGAAAACCGGTACTCGGGTCCATGATAGAGCTCTATGGTCTCTCCGGCATCAAAAAATGTACTCCCGATACGGCTATCCTCGCTTTTGGGGATACCGGGGGCATACTCGAATACTTCCCTTTCACCCAGTGCCTGAAAAAAAGAATACCGGAGTCCGGCAGCGATACCTAGGGCACTATTGATGGCATACTGGTCTTCAATGTAGAGGGAAGATTCGAGGCCATTGGTTTTCTGTATTTCCAAGGGCGCTACCAAGGATTTGGGACCGAAAGGGAGCTGTGTGCCCGGATTGACCGTGAAAAAATTGGTGCCAAGCCCCATCGAGATTTCATGAGCTTCCATTTTATAATAGTTCAGGTCTGCTTTCATGCCCGTTTCCCTAATCCCAAAGTCTTGGGTAAAGGCATTGGCCGCAGACTCATCGAAGCTCAGGTCATAACCGTAGGAAGTATGGTAAGTACTGAGACTGCCCTCAAGGTGTGCGTTGAATCTCTTATTCCACTTTAGGGCAGCATTGGCATTGGCATAGCTGAAATCGGAAAAAGAAAAGAGCGAATCAGAGGTCAGCGTAAATTTATCCTTGCTCAGGTAACCGGAAAGGACCAGCTCGTTCTTTGCATCGATTTTATGGTCGTACCGGAGGATAAGATCGGAAAAAGAGGCGCGGTTTCGATTGAAATTGGCATTGTCCAGACGTTTCAGTATCCAGTTTGAATACGTGGCCCTCCCGGCGACCATCAGTGCCGCCTTCTCTTTGATGATGGGCACTTCCAAGGTCAACTTGGAGGTAATCGGTGAAAGCGCGGCACTGCCCCTGAACTTTTCTTTGTTGGGACGTTTGCTCTCGATGTCGAATACCGCTGACAAACGGCCCCCGAATCGCGCGGGGATGCTGCTTTTGTACAGCTCCATGCCTTGTATGGCCTCTGAGTTGAACACGGAGAAAAACCCGAAGAAATGGTTGGCATTGTAAATGGTAGCTCCGTTCAGCAAGATCAGGTTCTGGTCTGATTTTCCCCCTCTGACATGAAAGCCGGAAGCCCCTTCACCACTGGTCTGCACGCCCGCCATGGTGGTAGCGATCTTCATGATGTCCTTTTCTCCAAATACAATCGGGACATTCTTCGTCTCTTTAGCGCTGATATTGGTCACACCCATCTTCACCTCCCGTACATTGGCATCCCTATCGGCGGCTACGGTCAGGCCGGAAAGGGTGATGATGTCTTCCTTCATCGGGACATTGAGTTTTCCATCGGAAAACAGTACGATTTCTCTTTTGGTCGGCTTCATGCCCATATGTTGAAAGTGAAGGGTCCTTTTACCATTGGGCAGGGCGATGGAAAAAAAACCGCGCCCGTCCGTAGCGGCATTGACAGCGGGCTTCTTCGAGTAGACCGCCCCTCCGACAATAGGCTCCCCGGAGCCTTCTTCTCTCACATAGCCCACGATGGTCGACTTTTTGTCCTTACTGAACTTGTCCCGTAGCCCTATCTCTACCACTTTATGCTCGATGCCTTTGCTATTTTTCCCCGCGCCGGAAAAATCACGGGAAAAGATAAGCCCCTTTTGCAGCTCCATTGTTTTTTTTCTGTCCGACTCTCGGGTTGCGGATAGGGAATCTCTGTCCTCGTACAAGGACTCCAACAGTTGGGGATTATCTATGATTTTGACTCCTTTGGTCAAGATCACCTCTCCTTGACCGATGAAAAAATGGATTCCCAGAGGTTCGACAATCCGGAGCAGTGCTTCATCGAGTGGTGCATCGTCCATGCTTGCCGTAATCGATAGGCTATCTACCCACTCCGGAGCGTAATAGAACACAAAACCGGAGCGGTCGCTCAGGTCCGCCATTACCTCGATGGCCGGAGTACGCTCATATTGATAGGAGACATGGGGCAAATCTTGCGAATAGGCTCCTATACTGTATAACAGCCCTATCACTAGTAAGGTCCATTTCATGGCTCAGTGATTAAATGATCACAAAACTTACCCAAGGCCTGTAATACCTGATAGTCCATAGCTTTGAATTTTCGGATTTTATATTTTCTGATATAGGGTTTTAGCGCCGCCTTATAAGGTTTCATCAGTTTTAGGAGGGCTTTTCCGGAAGCGACTCCCTGAAAATCCCCTTCGAGCGCTATAAGATAGCGGTCCTTCGCTATTATCTCGATCTGCCCATCGTCTACCCTGTCGATTTTAACTCGCTTGGCAAGAAATACTACTTTCTCACCGCTGAAGATCTGATCATAAAAACCTGAAGGACGGCGCGGAGCAGGGTCGAGGTAGTTGACAAACAAATGCTCACGAACGGTAAACCACTGCACTTGATCCTGATGTAACAGAACGGGAAAGGGAGCGAAATCAGAGTTGTGATGATGCATGATGATCAGGTCACGGAATACATCATAGAGGAGTTCTATCTTCTCAAAGGACTGGTCTCGGTAGCCAATACTACTGGGATACCAGTTGGCATTGATGAAATAGGGATGGTTCTCTGCCGAGGCTCTTATGAGCGGTTCATAGACCCCCGCGTACAACTCACTTTTGTCCTTTCCCAATTGTTGGTCGAACCATTGTGCAGGGTGAACCGACAAGGATAGCCCTTTCAATGCGTGTTGGGCATTGCTCCATAGCGGAATAAGCAAAAGAAGTATCGTCATCGGCTTTATCAGTGGCTTCATCGGGTCATGAGGTTAGGCGAGGGGCTAGGAATAGGGGTGGAATCGTTTATGGCTTTGATAGGCAGTAATTTACTGAAAAAAAACCGTAGGGACAGAATAGATATGGCCACTTATTGTTTTTTTTTGCCCTCATTTTTCGATTGACTTCAAAGCGTATAGCTTCGCGAAAATGTGTTCTGAAAAGGATGTCCTTGTAGGGGTAAGATAGGTAGTTCTTTACGAATCATGTTCTATGAGGCCTTGTTTTGGGATGCGACGATCCTTTTTTCCATATCCTTCATGCGCTTTTTGTTTTTGCCATCCACACGTGACATGACGGCCCATATCGCTGCCGGAATCCAACCGATCAAGGTGATCTGTAATAGGAGACATAGAATGCCGGAGAAAATTTTGCCTCTAAGGAAAAAGGATAGCCAAGGGATTAAAACTGCAATCAAGATCATGAGGTATTCGTTTTTTTTTAAGGATTGGACCCGTATGCTGCATAAGAAAATCTATTACGGTCTCAACTTGCCACAAATCAGTAAAATGAATGTGTTTATTGCCATTTGTACCTTCATCGCAAAGTTCCTACGCACAGTACGGTTGATGCAATTCCAGTCGGATTGCGCTGCAAACTACTAAATGTTCCTAAAATAATGTTATTTTAAAGGTATATTTTGTTGTAAATAGTTTAAAAAGTCTTTCTTTTATGGCGATGGGCATGATCTGGATTGAATATTGGCCTATTTTTTTGAGGAAGGCAATTCTTTCTCTATCTTAAACCCATAAGAAAGCTGTACCTATCCATAATGTCCATAAGGCCACATTTGTTCGGTAGGCATAAGGCGGAGCGGCTGACTGAAATTGGGGATTTTTTGTATTTCGAAATGTAATAACTATGGCACTCTGGGACAAACTGAAAAATGAATTTGTAGACATCATCGACTGGACGGACGGTAGTCAGGATACCATTGTCTGGCGCTTTCCCCGCCATCAGAACGAGATCAAGTACGGTGCCCAACTCACCGTACGGGAATCTCAGATGGCCGTTTTTATCAATGAGGGACAGGTAGCCGATGTTTTCGAACCGGGCATGTATACGCTGACCACACAGAACATGCCCATTCTGACCACGCTCAAAGGATGGAAATATGGCTTTAACAGCCCTTTCAAAGCGGAGGTCTACTTTGTCAATACCAAGAATTTCATCGATTGCAAATGGGGTACGACAGATTCGTTTCCGCCCATCAGGGATAAGGAGTTCGGTATGATCCGTCTTAAGGGACATGGCAATTATACTTTTAGGGTCACGGATCCGGGTAAGTTCATCAAAGAGGTATCGGGTACGGATGGCCATTTTACCGTAGATGAGGTGTCCCACCAACTTCGTGATATGATCGTGGCGGGTTTTGGTGATGCCTTGGGTTCCAGTAACATCCCCGTTCTGGACCTTTTGGGTAATTTTGACGAACTGGGGCAGTTCGTCAAGGCAAAGATGAACCCGGAGTTTTTGAGCTATGGTCTGGAAGTGACCAAGTTTTTCATTAAGAATATCTCCTTTCCCGAGGCCATCAAGGAGGCCATTGATAAGAAGAGCAGCATGGGCATACTCGGTGACCTGAATCAATATGCGCAGTTCCAAGCGGCCAATGCCATGGAGGCCGCCGCCAAGAACCCGGGAGGAGATGCCGGTGCGGGTATCGGTATGGGCATGGGCTTTGCCATGGCCAATCAGATGGGAAAAATGTATACCCAGCCTCAGGCCGCTGCCCCGGCTCCGGCCGCTCAGGAAAATGTACCACCGCCCATCCCCGGTAGCGTATCCATGTTCGTGGCCATCGACGGTGAGCAAGCGGGGCCTTTCAAAATGGATACTATCCTGTCCATGATCGATGAAAACAGGATAGATAAGGATACTTTGGTCTGGAAAAAAGGGATGTCCGATTGGTCGCCGGCTAAGGAAGTTCCCAATCTAAGTGCGCTGTTCGATGAGAATACACCGCCGCCATTGCCACCGGGGCAGTGATATTTCCATAGACCGATACTTCCAAACTTTACATCTACACAATTTACTAAGCTTACATGGATAAGAACGAGCGGTCATCGAACCCGGGACTCAGTCAAGAGCTGGAATGCAAAGGCTGCGGAGCTATGCTGAAGTTCAAACCGGGTACGACACACCTGAGTTGCGAATACTGCGGTGCCGAAAACAATATCCGAACTGAGGAGGGGCCTATTGTCATCGAAGAAACCAATCTGGAAGAATACCTCTTGGCCAATTTGGGCAAGGAAGAAACCATGGAGATTTCCACTATTGTCTGCAACAGTTGCGGAGGAGAGACCACCTTGGAGCCTAATATTACCTCTGATTTTTGCCCTTTTTGTGATAATCCCCTCGTCATCAAAGAGGGGACGAGGTCCATCGTCTATAAGCCCAAGTATATTCTCCCCTTTAATCTGGATGAGAAAAAAGCACTGGATACCTATAGAAATTGGCTCAGTAACTTGTGGTTCGCGCCCAAAGACCTAAAGCACTATGCCGACTCCACAGAACACTTTACGGGCATCTATATCCCTCACTGGACCTATGACTGCCATACCACGACGACCTATACGGGAGAAAGGGGCGATGACTATACCGAGCAGGAGTACTATTTTGTATCGGAAAACAGCCGACAGGTACAAAAGTCGCGCGATATCGTCAAGACCAATTGGAGTCATCGCTCTGGAAGTGTCACCAATTTTTTCGATGATATCCTCATCCTCGCCAGTAAGTCCATACCGCAGGAGAAGATGGCAAAGCTCAGGATGTGGGACCTTAAAAACCTAGTGCCTTATGATGATCGATACCTCAGTGGCTTCAAGACCGAGACCTATCAGGTGAAGATAGAGGACGGTTATGCCTCTGCCAAGAAGCACATGAAGAGTGTTATCGAGAATACCGTATCCAACGATATCGGAGGCCACCGGCAGCGGATACATCAGATGAATACCCAATACAGTGATGCTACTTTCAAACAGATACTGATGCCCCTCTGGATAAGTGCCTATCGCTATAATGGTAAGGTCTACCGTTTTTTGATCAATGGTAGAACGGGGGACATCGTCGGAGATAGGCCCTACAGTACGGGCAAGATACTACTGGCGATACTTGCCGGACTGATCATCATCAGTTTGATATCCTATTTTTCGGGCAGGTGAGCCACCCTCTGACATTTGTCGTTTGGAGCAGCTCCTGCGGACATTAGAGAATCTTGGAGTAGATAAGGGGAAGTAGATAGGCTTTTGCCACTATAGTTTGTCCAAGGCCCGAAGTACCTTCGCTCCTCTGTTGCGAAAGCCGGACGAGCCATAGGGCCACTGGTCTTCGATGGCGATACGCAGTTCGTCTTTGAGTTCGGGCACTTGTTGTACGATATGCAGCAGTACCGTCATGGAAAACACCTTTATCGCTATAGGTTCCTGTGCAGCGGTCAACAGCTGATAGCAGTTGTCGAATGCTTCTCCCCATAGCGGCTCGGGAATGGACACTTGCTGCAATGCATTGACTGTATTTCTTTTGATGGCATCATGGACAGGGTTTTTCAGATTGGAAATCAATCGCTCAAGATAGGGGTAGAGCAGGTCAGGGTGCAACTTGGCGATAAAACCAAAAGAAAAAGCAGCCCTTTGGCTCAACAAAGGGTCATCGGTAAAAAATGCCTCCATGAGGACGGCAAATCGTTTGGGGTCCCTACCGATGTACTCAACAATGGCCGTCCTGTTTGCCGTCAGTTGGGGTGCGAACAATTTTTTATGAATGTCCATGAAATATTCTTTTTTAGGTAAAGGTGATTGTGCCGGACAGTACTCTTTGCCCCTGCTCCTTCGCCACTTCGCGTTTTATACAAACTTAGCTTTCAACTATCGCCTATCTTCCTGTTCATTTTGCTTCACTCTGCGTTGACCATCCTCGGGATAGCGCTGCTATTCCTGCGGTTCTCGCCTTGATTGAAACAAAATGACCAGCGGAATCTTATACGACATTTAAAACCTAAATTTGTATTATACCTGCGATGGATAGCGTAGCCTCAAATTAACAATTAGCAATTAACAATTAGCAATTAACAATTAGCAATGAACAATTAGCAATGAACAATTAGCAATGAACAATTAGCAATTCCAAATGCAATTGTTCCGGGATAGACTGAAAATCATTGCGAAAGCAATTTCCGGCCGGAACGGCCCTAATGACCAATCCACTAATGAAATTTCACCAGTGCAGGATTTTCCCCTTTTTGCAGGACCCTGAATTTCCCTTTTCATTTTTTCTTGAGTATAACAATGGGCAATGAATAATGAACAATGGGCCTCATTTACATCCGAAGCTCCTTGGTGCCTTTTTCCTGATCCTATTCTTATTTTACTTTATGGGAGCATATTTTGGTAAATATTGAACTTATATTCCTGTACAGTCTCCATATCTTAGTAATATTGTAACCATGAACAAGAGCAACAAAAAAAGATTTCGGGAACATGAGTCAAGAGCGGCCATAGAGCGGCTTTACATCAATATGAGACATCTCTTCATCCGAGGCAGCTATAAGCCCTTTGGTGTTTCCGGGGAGTCCATCATGCAATCCCTGCTGACCCTTCGCCCCGAAATCTATGGAGACATCGCTGATCCCGAGCATGTGGAGATCAATGGACTGCTCTATGTCATCGATAGACTTCCGCAGGGCATAGAAGCTTGTCGTTTTATCAAGCTTATATCCACTGAGGGCTATAATAAGTCCGACTTTAAAGTTATCATACCCAGCAAGCGCCGTCGCAACTGTTACCGTATCGACGAAGAGCAGATGTACATAGAGCTGACCCGAGGGAGGAGCGATATCTATGATATCCTTACTCACCTTACCTTTTTATATATCGAGGCCAACAAGATCAAAAACCATAGCTTGGACCATAGGAGTAAGCCACTTCGAGCCTGGGAAAAGCTGGAAGAGATCGTGCAGAAAGAAAGTAAAGGCGAGCCTATAGACCAGAGTATAGCGTTTACTTATCTCAGTACCATTCTGGGAAGAACTTATGATGAAACCGAAAGGGCATTCGATAAATTTGCCGCTGATTCCAATAGAAATAGCCTTTACCACGTTATTTACTGGCTGGGCAAGCTGGCCATCGATGAGGCCAATGAGGGAAAGGATAGGGAAATCAGCTTTTCTTCAACACTGAGGGAGCGCGTAGGGCATCACGTCCATGGAGAACGATGGGCCGATACCTTGAAGCATTTTATCGAAAAAAAAGGTCTTGTGGACCGACCTCTGCACATTGTCAGTGCCAATCTGCACAGTGTCATGAATGCTATCTATGCACAACAGGCACTGAGTAAGGAACTGCCCAAAGCAAAGGATCGAGAATTTGATGTGTTGATGGAGCGGCTCAGCCAACCTGAAAATGGACATCTGAGGGATAAGGTAAAACGACACGCCTTTAAAAACGGTATGTACGAGATAGAGGATACTTCGGGGACCAATCTTACCGTACAGATCATCGATACCGATAAGTTGGAGCTGAGCAAATTGCCGGAGGACATCCTACCAAAGGACAGTACGGTTACAGAGAGCAGACCCGTTGTCCTAGTGATGGATTATGCTTTTGGAGAGCAGGCCTTCGAGACCATGGATGAACTGTTCAAACCTTATGAGTCCAAAGACAAACAGCAATCCTTATCCGTCTCTTCTGTCTCCATCATGGGAAAAGCGGGTATTCTAAAAGGAAAAAAAGGAGATATCATGATCGCTACGGCGCATATATTCGAAGGGACGACCGACAACTATCCTTTCAACAATGAATTTACGAAAGAAGACTTTGAGGGTCAGGGGCTAGAGGTCTTCGAAGGCCCCATGGTAACGGTGCTGGGTACTTCGCTACAGAACAAAGATATATTGAAGTATTTTTCGGAGTCCTCCTGGAACGCTATCGGTCTGGAGATGGAAGGTGTCCATTATCAAAAGGCAATACAGGCCGGTTCAAAAATACGAAAGAGCATCGCTGAGGATATTGTACTTCGTTATGCCTATTATGCATCGGATAATCCTTTGGTCACGGGCAATACCCTGGCTTCGGGGAGTTTGGGAGTGGATGGTGTAAAACCAACCTATCTTATCACTACCAAGATCCTGAACAAGATACTCACGGAAGATCGGTAATCAGGTGTGCTCCGGTAGTGTATATTTGCTCCAAGAAATAGCCCTAGGGACTGTATTGAAAGGGATTGTTTTAGGGGCTGTCATCACTTGTTCTGAATAGGGCCGGGAGAGGAGATGACATACTGATAACAATCCTGTTGTCCAGGGGCAAAAACAAGGTTTTCCTTACGAGCGAGGGCTGCGCTGATGTCTTGGTAGTACGGTAGTCGGCTACTTTACCCTGCCAGCATCCCGAAGACTTCGGCCATCAGGTAGGAGACCATGATGCAGCATACCACCAGTTTCAGCAAGGTACCGACAAGAAAGCCAAGAAAAGAACCCATGCCCGACTTCATGGCCTCCTTATAGGCTTTGCCACTGAGCAGTTCTCCGAGAATGGCCCCCACCATGGGTCCGAGTATAATACCGATCGGACCCAAAAATAGCCCCACTATCAAGCCGATCATACTGCCCCAGACTCCGAATTTGCTTCCGCCGGTCTTTTTGGTACTGTAAATAGGGATGATATAGTCCAAAACAGTGACCAATAAGGTAATGGCCAGCCATAACCACAAAAACTTAGCGCTGAAGGGCGAGCGCTCCGTAAGCTGCATCAACAATAAGCCTGCGTAGCTTAGCGGCGGCCCCGGTACTACTGGCAGAAAACAACCAATGACGCCCGCCAAGGCAAACAATACCCCTAAAAATATCCAAAGAACATCTACGCTACTACTGAGCCATTCCATAATACGATTCGATTAATTTTAAACCCGGACCATGCATTGAAAAATCTACTGCGGATCTAAATAGCTGCAAACCGGTCCTTGCACTACGTTTTTTGAATTCACCATAGCGGTGCTATGCCAGATCCAATAAAACCCTCTTGTTTATGGATATGTAAGCCCTCGTCACGAAGTTCCAGCGCATGATCCAGGTTAATGGGAGATACACCACGATAACAACTTCCCCCAAAGTAGCCAATGAAAAACATATACGCTATAGATAAGTGGTAATAGTAGAGGCAATTCCTTGTTTACGGGTAAAATGAAATTATATTTTTATTTTTTATAAAATAAATGATTTAGCATTGAGCTTCAATCAATGCCTACGGTAATGAGGTGTAAGTGTCATAGGTTCAATAAGTTGATTTTTTGGATTAAACATTACATCATGCTGGTGGAGTACCGGAATTGATTTTTACAGAGTAGTGTTATGACTATTTTATTAAAATGTTTTTTTGTTTCAACCATTTTATTTACTTTTGAAATGTACTTAATTGCTGTTCAATAAGTTAACCACTACAGTTTCGTTAACCACTACTAACAAAAAAAGAATTACTCACGCTTGGCATTATGGGAAATCAGTTGGCTCTAATCAATTTCCTTGAGAAATGGAACATTGTTATGTCTTATCTGTCATTGACTTCGGTCATTATAGGGATAGGTCTGTTTGTTTACCACCGATGGAAACTTGATCGTCCTCAAAAATTCAAGAACGTTTACGATTATATTGCTCAAAAGGAGTTGAAAATCCACCACCGCTTTATTCTCAGTTGGGGTATGGCCTTGTTTTTTTTTAGCAATACTCTGGCAGAAGGATGGGTGTTACAGGGGCTTTCCTTTTTCTTCCTCCGTTTTTGTGTTGCCTCATTGCTTGCTTCGATACTGGTATTCGCGGCTTATTCAATATTGAATTATTACTATCCCCTTTATCAACAAAGGCAGTTGATATACTGGAGGTACCGTCCAAGGATATGTCCCATTACGGGAAATATCATGCGCTTATTGAGTGAGGTCGAAGAAGATGTTTATCTTGATAAAGAAGCATGGGACGGAGAGAACACTTTTTCGGTAGATCATGATGTATGGATGGAGGACGAAACGGGCAAGATCTGTATTGAGAAATATTCCGGATTCGTGGAAGCTTCCATCTGCGAAAAATGCTCAATGCAGACCTCCAAGGTCTTTCAGGAAGAGATTATATCACCGACCACTGCTTTTTCGAAAGGTGAGCTGCTCAAACATCATGAATGTTCTAATTGTAAAGCGAGAAAAACTACCGTACATACTATTCGATATACCAAAGAATCGATTACAGTTTTTCAGGCTAGACTGGAAAGACCTCTTTTTCAAACGCCCAATACCGCTAAGCTTCCCCATATGAATTACTATCATTAATGCAAATTTGGGTTCAACTGTCGTATAAGATTCCTTGGGTCATTTTGGTTTCAATCAAGGCGAGCACCGCAGGGATAGCAGCGCTATCCCGAGGATTGTCCACGCAGAGTGAAGCATGATGAACAGGAAGATAGGCGATATTTAATACAGATTAATATTTTTAATGTCGTATATATTGATTAATTTCCAAGATGGGAAAGAAAGTACACTTCGAAG
>CANLOE010000100.1 GCA_947492745.1 uncultured Cyclobacteriaceae bacterium
ACAGTAATTAGGGTTAAACTTTAAACTGGACATTTAAATTTAATCCTAACTGTCAGATTAAGTCTGAACTACTTCAACTTAAGACCGTGATAAATCCCCTAAAGTAGAACCTAGGCTTGATAATGAGTAGCTCATACTCCTGTTTCAGGCCAATGATCAGTCCTCTACTTTCCAAAAAGACAATCCGCCTTCCGTTCCATCACCCTCATAGACAAAACTCTTTCCTTCATGGTCTACAAAGTCTCCCTTGGTCCATATCCCAGCTTGGTCAGCCTCAGATTCCCTACCGTTACCGGCGCTGCCCCACTGAACAAAATCGGCCATGGCAGTGAAGTCACCGAAACTACCCGTAGCCTTGTACAGGGCCAAGTCAGCAGCAGTGTCATCGATGGGCCAGCCGCTAAGTGTTACAGTAGCTCCGGGAGCAAGCGATAGGCTTTCCTTATCTGCCAATATGTTGCTCAGAGTACCTCCACTATAAGTTATTTTGGTACATAATCTATAACCGGAGATGTCAATGGTCGATTCACCAAAATTCTTAAAAGTATAGGAATCACTTGCAGGATTCACTGCTATTATACGTACGGGGCGGGCTAGACCGGGGTCTACATCCGTCTCGATTTTCCAAAAGGACACCCCATTTTCGGTTCCATCACCTTCATATACAAAGCTGGCCCCCTTATTATCGACAAAATCCCCTATGGTCCATATCCCTGCGGTTTCAGCCTCAGTTTCACGACCATTTCCGGCGCTGCCCCATTGTACGAAATCGACCATGGCATCGGGGTCTCCAAAACTACCCACTTCGAAGTAAAGCGCTAGGTCGGCGGCCTCATCGTTTATGGGCCATCCGGACAAGGTCACTTTTTCTCCTGGGTCCAAGGTCAGGTCTCCTCCCAATTCAATAGTGAGCTGATCCAATACTCCCCCAGCATAGGTTTTTTTCGTGCATAATCTGTACTTGGAGATGTCAACACCTCCATCACCAAAATTTTGAAATTCATAGATATCTTTCTTGGGATCTACTCTGACGATGCGTATGTCCCTAGTGGGGTCCGGATCGACAACGATATCACCGGAGGCCCAAAAAGACACACCGGTTTGGTTACCGTTACCCGTATAGCTAAAAGGGGCAACTCCAGTGATAAAGTCCCCCGCAGTCCATATTCCTTTAGAAGCAGCCAAGGATTCCCTACCGTTACCGGCGCTTCCCCATTGTACAAAGTCGACCAGTGCATCGGCATCGCTGAAACTGCCCTCGGCCAAGTACAAGGCCAGGTCCGCCGAAGTATCATCTACAGGCCAGCCCGATAAGGTCACGCTGGCTCCGGCAGCGAGTTTCAGACTACCACTCGTTAGCGTTAGGTTACTCAATGCACTTTCCGTATAGACAAATTTAGAACAGAGCCGGTATGAGGTGATATCTACTTCACTTTCTCCGAAATTTTTAAATGTGAAACTGTCCTCAGTGGGGTCTACGCTGACTATTCTAACATTGGCCGCTCCCGTATCGGGTGTACTGGGATTGTTCGGGGTACTATCATCGTCACCACAGGCAAAGGCTGTAAATAGAGACAAAACGAACAGAGGTAGGTTCCTCCATAGAAAAGTAGGTGATTTGCTTATTGTTTTCATTATACCGTTGATTAGTTATTATATATGATTGATAGTATCCATAAAAAAAGATAACCCAAGTTAGAGACTGTCATGAAATTGCTTGTGGATTTGTTTTATTTCTGAAAGTTGTATTTTACTCCTATATAAGCACCCGTTGTCCATAAATTGACACTCCCATAGCCAATGCCGCTCAGTGGAGCCTTCAAGAAAGGCTCCACTTGAAAAGAGAGGCGTTCTGTTAAGCGATGCTTATAGGCCAGTGAAAGATTATATACACCGAACAGGTGTTTGTTCTCATTGTTACCCTCCCAGAAATTGGGCCGGTCCAGGCAGTAGATACTGGTGCATTCTTCCGTATAGCGATAATCGTATCTCTCAGTGAGCATTAAGTAGCTGGAAAGGCCTGTGGATACCGATAGTTCGGCTTTCCCCTTGGACAGGAAATAATAACGGATATCAATAGGTATGTCCAGAACGGTACACTTTCCATCGATTTCATCGGGGGCTATTTCCCTGTACCATGTACCCGATGGCGGAGTATAGTCACTCCCATCTGCACCATACTTTTTCGATGACCAGGCAAATCCTGTGCTCACACTCCATTTTTTTGACCATCGATATTCTAATAGTGTACCTAGATTGTTGCCCAGTTTACCAAAACCCCTTGAAGCTACTGTACTGGCATCAGGAGACCAGCGAAGCAGAAGGCTCCAATGTGAGCCGCGGTCTTCTTTTTCTTCTTCCAATGTTTTTTCCCCATTTTCTTCCGACACCTCTTTCTCCCTTTCTTCCAGCAGCTCATTACTCCCTTTTTCCGGTGCTTCTATGGTTATGTTTTCATGTTCGTTTACATGATTACCTTTCTCAGTGCTATCATGACGATGTACAATAGTGGTTTCGATCTGAGGTAGAACAGTATTGCCTTGTGCTACTTTACCCGGGGTTTCTGGATCTGTTGTTTCCAAGACAGGGATACTATCGTTTCTTGTGGACTGATGTCCTTTTTGCTCGTGAACCTCATGCTTGGATTTTTCCTTGGAACTCCGAGCTATTGTAGCATTAGTGACAGGGTTAACCTCTACGGGAACTACATTCACTGACTTTTTATGCCACTCATTATAGTCGATAGTGGCGGCGCTTTCCTTGTTGCCGGAGCTCTTGATAATATCGGGCTTTGCCTCAAGGGAGCGGCTTCCCTTCTTTTCGAAGCTTCTGTTTGCTCCATTAAAGTCTACTGGAGTAAATACGCTTGAATCAGTGGTGTCTTGCTCCATTCTATACACTCTTATGGTAACCTGCGCAGGTGTTGAAAGGGCCTTTGATGGAGTTTCTGGAGTGTCGGTTCTCTCTAATATATAGGCAATCGACGCATCATCTTCCAAAAGTTCATCAGAGACCCCATGTTCGGATGTCTTGGACTTTCTCGCAATCCCCTTTTCTATAGCAGAACCTTTGGGGGACACCGGGCTTTCTTTCAACATGCCGCCCGCGATTTTACCCCGCCCGCCCCATTCTGCTTTGCTAGAGTCGGTCTGGCTCATAATGCCCATGGGTGCAGGACTGTTTTCTTTGTCTTTTATTGTTTCTGTGGCAACAGTTGCTGTTCGCTTGTCCTGCGTATCATGGATGGTGGAAATGGATGCACCGCTTATGGACCTGGCCGCAGGTGCCGCTTTTCCGGACAGCGTACTTTTTTCCTTCTCGTTTTTCTCATGATGGCTCCCGGATTGCTTTTTTTTCGTACCCTTTTCATTCGGTGATATGGGGTCATTGGAAGTAGTAAAGTTCCTGTTTTGATGTAGAGCTGCACCTGTTTTGCTTTTAGGATTACTTTTGGATTTGAGTTCGGAAAGAGTAGTGACCACAGGCGCTGTTCCTTGTATGGAGAGTGTACCTGCTGGGGCAAGTTCTACAGTGGTTTCAATCGGCGCGTTTTCAATGATTTCACTTTGTTGATCTTTAGGATACTCTAGGGTGTTGGAAATACTATTGGTAAGGACCTGCTCCTGCGCTTTGGGCAGTCTATCTGGGTAAATTACCAGAAGACCGAGCAATAAGGCCAGAAGCGCCACAAAACTTCCCAAAAAAAAGCCTTTCAAAGGAGGGCCATTTGGACCTTGCTCACTTCTGTCCAGCGCATCAGCCATTTTTTTCCATGCCACAGGGTCAAAATCAGGTTGATTACTGCTGGCAGCCTTTCTGAAGAGTTCATCGATTTCTTTCTCAGACATAGTTTTGCAAATTCACCTTGTGTAACTCTTTCAATCGCTTTTGTAGCTTGGCCCTGGCCTTGGATAGGTTGGATTTGGATGTCCCTATACTAATGTTCAACATATCAGCTATTTCGTGATGCTTGAAGCCATCGATAGCATATAGGTTGAAAACAGTCCTATAGGCTTTGGGCAGATCACTTACCAGACCTATAATTTCCTCATGGGAAAGATTGCCGATGGCATCATCCGATGTGGACATACAATGAGCAACTTCCAGTTCATCATTACTCCTGTGTTTGGCATTTTTCCGGAAGTGGTCGATGGAAGTATTGATCATCGTTTTCCGCAACCATCCTTTAAAAGACTTGCTGGTATCGTACTGCTCTATTTTTTGAAATATTTTCATAAAGCTATCATTGAGTACTTCTACGGCATCCTCATAAGAGCTGGTGTAGCGCAGGCAAATACTCATTGCATAGCCATAGTATGCTTTGTATAGCAATTGCTGGCTATTGCGTTCGTTCTTCAAACACCCTTTTATAAGATGGCTTAACTCCAATGCTTGCTTTTTTTTGCGATTGACCCTGAATAGATAAATCTATGCTCCCCCTACGGACCTTATACGGAAAGGGTTGCCTGACCTATATCTATTTTCATTATTATGTTGTTGGCTTTTAAGACTTTATATATTGTTATGTCTTTGATATATGCTTAACCACCTAAAAATCAAATGGTGGGAACCTGTTTTTTGTGAAAAAAAAGTCCGAATGACTCATTTTCAAAACCTTGGATGATACTGGTCCGAGGGGCGTGTTGCTGTCAATCCACATAATAAATTTACTCTGAGTGTAGATAATAGATTACCTATAGTTTTATGAGCCGATTTTCTTTAATGAAATAGGCAAAGCATCGATGATGCGTTGACGTGATTTAGAGACTGTTTTAAACTGTATCTTTTTCTTTCTTATGTACTTCTTTTGGTGCCTGATTTCGTTGAAATTTCCGCTAGCTAGCGCGACAGGCTATCTTTGTCAATGGCTCACGCGGCAGACCGGTCCCTTCACTGATAATGCCCTCGCGGCATTATTTTAACGCTCGGTCCTATCCAAAAGGAGTGATCATAAATTCTAAAATAATATCTTCAAAACAGTCTCTAATACTTTTTCTTTTATCTGCGAATTTTACATGTAGTACCCTAGCTTTTGTCTTTTTTAAGTTCCGTAGCTTCGGCTATACAACGGAAAAAAAGCCTTTTTCGTAATGAATGTTGTTCATGCGAATTCCATGCGATGATTGATAATCAATACCGACAAATGAAAATAGAAGAGACACGGTCGGGGCAGTCTCTAAGAAGCTTTTAAGGCCTGATAAAATCAATGCATTAGTTTACAAAAAACTGCTGTATTTATCAAGCTTTGGTATTGACCGTGCCTTGATATACTGAAAACACAGGTCCATACGAGAAAATCACCCTTGAAACAGAGTATTTTGCAGCTGTTCGTGACACGATATGAGCTAATGGAGCCTGTTCTTTGAGCCTTTGTTTTGTGAAGAAGAGCCATATCCGAAAAGACAAAATGCTCAAGATTTTTCTCCACTAAAAAGGTCACTGGCCACTATTCGCCTTGTTATTGGCGGCAGTAACTCCTGTTTGATGAGGACAAGTGATGAGTATAATGTCTAAAATCACTCTTCTATCCCTTGGGCGGTACTGTCTTCGGCCGACATACTATCGGCATCCTCGATATCCTCCGTTGTTACTGTTTCCATGGCAACAGGGGCGGGGGAGTTTTCTATCATCGTTTTAGATTGTTCGGTCCTTCTTCATAAGCTAGGACTCGATATACCTTCTGTAAAAAAACCGAATATCTTCTCCGCAAAACCCATCTGCTCAGCGTCATATCCTTAGGTCACTTTTGAGCCTTTTGTTACGGGGTTTAGAGCAAATGTAGCATAATAATGGCCTTCCAGGTCACCAAATTTCATCTCACTTTTTACCATCTTATCAGATTCGCTTTCTACGATCCACTGCGCACCGTTCCCTACTTCCTGATGGTCACTGACCCATCTCATATTTTACGATATGCCACTATTAAAATCCTAATACTTGTACTGGGTATTCGAGTCGATTTTGAACCAAGGTGACCATTGATTGAAGCGTTGGAAGGAGTTCAATTCTGCAAATACAGTTTCCGGAGGAGCTTTGATAGTGGTAGACCTTGCAAAGGAACCTTCTGAGGGCAAGGTCATCGTCCATATCAGTGCGGTGGTTATAAGCCCAAGTACTGCGAACCCTATGATTTTTAAAGTTTTCATTAGCATAATTAGGTTGATTTGATATCAATTTGATGAAATATTTGGAATTTCCGAGGGGGATTTTCTTAAGCAGGGAAGAATACCCTAGCTTTATGGAGGTGAAAAAGGCCATTTATCAGGAATACTTCCTCGATGAGTGCCTCTAAAAACGGCAAATGATTATGAATTACCTATCCATAGAAAAACTCAGTAAGCAGTTCGGGGAACGTCATCTCTTTCGTGAAATCTCGTTCGGTATCAGTCAGGGGCAGAAAGTGGCCTTACTGGGGATCAATGGTTCCGGGAAATCCACTTTGTTGAAAATCATTATGGGACAGATAGAGGCCGACGAAGGTGAGGTTTCCTTTCGTAAGGACATAAGGGTCGCCTTTTTAGGGCAAAACCCCGACTTTATGCCCAACCATAGTATTCTCGATGCCATCTTTGATGGGGATAATAAAGAGCTGGCGATCATTCGCGAGTACGAGTATCACTTGCACCGCTCTGAGCAACATCCGGAATCTCAGGAAAAACTCATGGAGTTGATCGGTCAGATGGATGCGGCTCAACTGTGGGATTTTGAAAGCTATGTGAAACAGGTCATGGGCCAACTGGGCATACACGATACGGACCGTATCATAGAGAGTTTGTCCGGTGGGCAGAAAAAGAGAGTGGGACTGGCAAAGGTCTTGATACAAAAGCCTGATTTTCTAGTGTTGGATGAACCCACCAATCACTTGGACCTAGAGACCATAGAATGGCTGGAACAATACCTTTCCACACAAAACATGAGTCTACTTTTGGTAACCCATGACCGTTATTTTTTAGAGCGTGTAACCAATGAAATCAAAGAACTGTCCGGAGAAGCACTGCATTCCTACAAAGGAAACTACAGCTATTTTTTGGAGAAAAAAGCGGAGAGAGAACTACAGGAAGAAGTAGAGATAGGCAAAGCAAGGAGCCTGATGAAGAAAGAGCTGGACTGGATCCGAAGGCAACCCAAAGCACGGGGCACCAAAGCCAAATACCGCATCGATGCCTTCGAGGCCACCAAAGAAAAGGCCCACAAAAAGGTCGATAAGTCTCAGATGAAACTGGAAGTCAACGGCCGTCGATTAGGAGGAAAGATACTGGAGCTGGACCATATCAGCAAATCTTACGGTGACCTACAGGTCATACAGGATTTTTCGTATATTTTCAAACGTGGAGAGCGTATCGGTATTGTAGGAAAGAACGGAGTAGGCAAATCTACCTTTTTGAACCTCTTGACAGGCAGTTTGTCTTCGGATACAGGCAAAGTAGAAAAGGGAGGTACCATTGAGTTTGGGTATTACACACAGGATGAACTGGATTTCAAGCCAGGGCAAAAGGTCATTGATATCGTAAAGGAAATAGCGGATGTTGTGACTATGGGCAAAGGACAGCAAGTATCCGCCTCTCAATTTTTGCAACATTTCCAGTTTCCACCCAAAAAGCAACATGACTTTGTCGAAAAACTCAGCGGAGGGGAGAAACGTCGACTGCAATTATTACGTGTTCTCATTGGAAACCCCAATTTTTTGATACTGGATGAGCCCACCAATGACCTGGACCTAACAACACTGGGCATTCTGGAGGATTTCCTGCAACACTTCCAAGGCTGCATCCTACTGGTTTCGCATGACCGTTATTTTATGGACCGTCTTGTCGACCATATCTTTGTTCTGGAGAAAGAAAAGCCCATCAAAGATTTTCCCGGCAATTATACGCAGTACCGAGAAGCCAAACTTGCAGAAGAACAGTCCAAGGAAAGTACACAAGACCTCAAGGCAAAAACAGAACCTAAGTCCGAAAAGACCAAGACGGTCCAAAAGCGAAAATTATCCTTTAAAGAAAGGCAAGAGTTCGAAGGACTGGAAAAAGAAATTTCTGACCTGGAGCAAAAGAAAGAACGTATTGTGGAACAAATGAACATCGGCTCCGGTAGCCATGATGAGCTAATGACGTGGGGACGCGAACTCAAAGAACTCGACGTGGAAATCGAGGCGAAAGAACTGCGATGGTTGGAGCTTTCCGAGATAGAGGGCTAAACGTATGGGCTGTCATTCTACTCTTCCATGGGCAGATGATCTTTGTTGTTGCTAAAATACCCCCTAAATATTTCCGGACACATTAGGCCTGCTCAAATAGAAAAGAGTGCTGGATGTTCGTGATACTCCGCCAGAAAGAAGTAAAAGAAATGTTTGTCGTAATTCCGAATATCAAGCACAAAGCAATCTTTATACCCTGTATGCGTTCGGCATAGCACGGCCATAGTGAATGAAGACCGGCGGGCAAAGCTTCCGTTATGAAGCTATTTATGCGCGGAATAGGTTCTCTATTGATGAATTTGGGTTAAACGGGCATTGTTAAGACCCGGTATCAGAAAAAAGCAACCGTGCATACGTTTAGGCATTCATTCGCCATGCATTTATTGGAAAATGGCGTGAACCTGCGGTATGTCCAAGTAGTACTAGGGCGTAATTCCACAAAAAACCACAGAAATCTATACCCATGCATGCTCTTCGAATATCATTAAAATAGCAATTTACGCATAAAATACAGACATTTTCAAGTAAATTTAAAAGGCATATAACAGGAACAGTTCCTGTTATAAGGATGTTATCTGTAATTAGTAGAATGAAGAATAAAATTACTACTCTTATTTGTTGTGTATTTATATCTTTTAATCTTCATGGGCAAGGTAAGTCAGTGGCTATTTTTAAAGAGCTATGGTCAGAATTTGAACAGCAATATGCAGGTTTTGAATTAAGGGATATAGATTGGGAAAAACTTTTTGATAAATACAGATTACAAATCGACAAACATACCGATCAAAAACAACTTTTTGAAGTATGTTGTGAGTTACTTCATGAACTTCAAGATGCACACGTTAATTTGATTGACGAAAGTGGTGAGCATATAAGACGTTGTAATTCGGATAATTTCCCGAAGTCCACAAGTATTCTTAGCAGATTCTCAGAACAAGAATTTCACGATATTGTCGATAGCAGTCTAATCGGAAAAGGTTTTGCCCCATTAAAAACATCACAAGTTATCGGGTACTCTAAATCAGATGACCTTGGGTACATTAGAATCTCCAGAATGGCTGAAAATTCAGAAGAATTGAGTAAGGCTCTCGATGAATTGAAGGATACTAAAGGAGTAATACAAATTTAGGTTTTCAATGTCGTATAAGATTCCGCGGGTCATTTTGTTTCAATCAAGGCGAGAACCGCAGGAATAGCAGCGCTATCCCGAGGATTGTCAACGCAGAGTGAAGCAAAATGAACAGGAAGATATGCGATATTTGAAAGCTAAGTTTGTATAATACTTGATATAAGATTAAACCCAGGAGGTACCGACCATTATCTCTATCAAATTGCGGGTAGATTTGCAGATAAGAAAAGGGTAGGTCATTACAAAAGAAATAGGTTGAAAGGAACTAATAAGCTGAGTAAAGCGAAGACTTGGTACCTAAAGCCTTATGGTAAATACCAGTATAAGAATCCCATCGTAATTCTGACAAGTGACTTTACGGCAAGTGCAGCCGAGATATTCGTCTTAGTAATGAAAGAACTCGAATATGTAAGAACAATAGGCGGGGGTACCAATGGAGCTACGTCTCATATGAAATCAATTAAATTGAGTAATGGATGGAAAGTTACTTTGTCAAATCAGATTGCCTATTCTGCTGACATGGTAAATTACGAAGGAGTGGGAATTGAACCTGATATTATCATTAAAAACGATATTGAGGTAGGTACAGATATGGTATTAAGTAGGGCAATTGAAGAATTAAAAAAAAATGTAAATATCAAATACTAAAAATCCATAGGCTAACAAGCTGTTTGCAAAGATAATTTAACCCACTAGTAATAGGAAGACTATTGATCATTTTGGGTTTAAATCAGATACTTTTAATCAATTGATCAAGCGGTTGGCCTACGGGTTTTAGCTTGGTATTATGCGTAACAAACCACTCCGATGAACGAACTCATTCAGAAAAAAGGACTACAAAGAAAACACTACAAAATTCTTGATGGTAAGTTGTATGTGAACATCAAATCAACTCAAGAACATAACGAATGGACTTGCTCACTAGAAGAGCTAGGTCTTAAAAAACTATACAAGAAGCAGCCAAGAATAATTCTCAACATAGCAATTGCTGTATGCTTGACAATAGTGCTAGCGTCTTTCCTGACTTATATTTTTGCTCCTGAACAAATCGACCAACGAACTCTGTACCTCAACATTGTAATTTGGGGCTTTTTAGGGGCTTTCTTTTTTCTCATCCCGACAAAAAATGAGATTTATTTATATGGTGGAACTCAAGACCTATCCTTTTTTCGTAACAAGCCAGACGAGAAAACAGTAGACCAGTTCGTAGATGAATTAGTGGAACGGACTAAGCAATTTCTTCGAAATAAATATGCAAGAATTGACAAAGACCTGAACCATGATGTTCAGATTGGCAACTTCAACTGGCTGAAAGATATCGAAGTAATCACGAATGAAGAGTTTGAGGCGCTCAAGGAAGAGGCAAATCGACAGGAACTATACTGATTGATACTCATGACAATCGCTAGCACGAATCTTTGAATTCATCGAAATCCCGTACAATTTGGAAAAGAAAACATGCATATCAGGGATATGGAACGCCCAGTGAATATGGGGAAATCCAAGTATCCAAAATACGCTTAACGAATTGTCACGTTTTTTATTGGAAGTCCAATCCCAGTAGCGCTTGGCCCAAATTCTGTCTCCTATTTTCTCCCAAGTAGCATAGTATATTCAATCCGATTTTTTTCATGTAGTATTGTACCACTTATTCTGATTTTTTGAAAACACGGAGTCTTTTCCGTGATTTCGACCTGCGATATTGATAATCGCTTCATTATCAGAGCTATTTACATTCATTTACTAAACCCTATTCTTATTGTTATGAAGTACGACCCTTTGGATAAACGTTTATACGAAGCCAATCGCGAGCGTTTTTCCGCTTTATTGAAGAACGATGCCATGGCTTTGTTCAATGCCAATGACATTATGCCAACGAACGCAGATGGTACGCTACCTTTCCGACAGAACAATGACCTGCTCTATCTGAGTGGTATCGATCAGGAGGAGACCATTCTACTGCTCTATCCTGACTTTCACGACGAAAGTCAGCGCGAAATCCTTTTCCTAAAAGAGACCAATGAAGAGATTGCTATATGGGAAGGGCATAAATATACCAAAGAAGAGGCGCGTGCTGCTTCGGGCATAGAAACCATTTACTGGTTATCGGATTTTAAAAAGGTATTCAATACCCTAATGGCGGAGGCCAAATGCATTTACCTCAATACCAATGAACATATCCGTGCCGGTAGCGAAGTACAGACACGTGATGCGCGGTTCATTAAATGGTGTCGAGAAAGGTACCCTCTTCATGATTATGAACGGGCAGCGCCGAAAATGCATGCGCTTAGGGCTATTAAGTCCAAAGAAGAAATCGCAGCGCTACAGGAAGCTTGTGATATTACCGAAAAGGGGTTTAGAAGAGTACTGAAATTTGTAAGGCCCGGGGTGAAGGAGTACGAGATAGAGGCCGAGTATGTCCATGAGTTTGTCAGGAACAGGTCGCGGGGCTTTGCCTATACACCCATTATAGCCTCAGGGGCCAATGCCTGCGTACTTCACTATATCGACAATTCACAAGAGTGCAAAGCTGGTGATGTGCTGCTTATGGACGTCGGGGCAGAGTATGCTAATTATAATGCAGATATGACCAGGAGTATTCCCGTCAGTGGCCGGTTTACCAAAAGACAAAAGGAAGTATACAATGCCGTACGGAACGTTCAGAAGGAGGCTACTGCCATGTTAAGTCCCGGTAATGTCATCTCAAAGTATCATAAAGAAGTCGGCAAGGTGATGGAAGCTGAATTGGTCGCACTGCGCCTTCTGGACAAAACGGATATCAAGAACCAGGATCCTCAACAACCTGCCTACCGAAAATACTTTATGCACGGTACTTCTCATCATCTCGGGCTGGATGTGCATGATGTGGGCAATGTCTATAGATCGATGGAAGAAAGAATGGTGTTTACGGTTGAACCCGGAATTTATATCAGGGAAGAAAGCTTGGGGATAAGATTGGAAAACAATGTCGTTGTACAAAAGGACGGAGTATTGGACCTTATGGGAAACATACCCTTGGATGCCGAAGAAATCGAAAGTCTAATGAATGACCGAAGTTGAAAAATAGTACATGCATAAAAAAAAAGGGAAAGAACCACCTTTCCCTTTTCAACCTTAAACCATAAACCTACTACTTGTTATGATAACTTGTAGCAAATCATATGTATTATACTCAAATTTTAGCATTTTGTTTTATTGGAAACGATTTATTTTTCATTTTTCTTGATTTATTTCAATAAATATTGGTTTTGTGCAATAAAAATCGTGATTTTTTTTGATTTTTCGCCTAAAAAGGCTACAGACTTAACAATCAGTGATCTAAGATTGAACTGCGAAAAATGAACTTCTTGTCTTTGTTCTTTTTTATGAATATTTCAATATTCTGCAATAAATTACAACGGATAGATTGCGGCTGCTAAATCGTACGAGATAGGGACTCTAGTTGTATAGTCGTTAGGAAATCAGCATTTTACGTACATGCAAAAAAATGTCACATGTACGACATTTGAAAATGGTATATTTTATCCTTGGCAGCATTAAGTTCTTTTTCCTAATGGAATATTGGGTCTGCTAATACCTATGGTATATATAAATGTCCTTTTGCCTAACGGGGCTATTAGATTTTTGAAAGAAAGCTTTTCGGCTTGGTCGCGGTTATTGCAATAAACAGTCTGTTTTATTTGCAAAATGTTTACTTTAAATTAACTGATTTTTTTAATTTGAATAGCGCTGTTTGGTCATTTTCTTTCGAAGAAGGCCCTTCTAGCTTTTGTCAAGAGGGCATAATTGCATGGAACCAAGGTGGTAAATAAAAGTGAATCAATGTATTGTCAGATAAGAAGGTTCTTTGTCTAAGTAGTGGGTAACTCAAAAATGATTTTCGTTCCTATTAAAGAATAGGGCATAGCTTTTTATTTCTTGGTCCAAGAGGTCGTTTTGAAGTTAAAATTAAATTTTATGGTCACTTATTCTGAGTGAAGAACGGGACCGAACGTTAAAAAATAGTATTGGGTCATTTTAGTGGAAAGCTCGACCTGCTACGTGAGAAAGGGTAACATCGCTATCTGTGAGAATTTCAGTGAAATTCTGTGCCAAAAGAAACACATGTGAATGGGCATGATCGAGAAAACACTAAGTTTAAGATGAGTATCGCTCTCTTGTGAAGTCCATGTGTCCGTTGGGAATCAATTAAATATACCGGATAGTAAAAGATGTATTTCCAAAACAGTGGCCAAGAACCCATTAGTTTTTTTCTGTCGGTCACATGGCTTTGCTAAAGCCGGTAAATATTATATTTTTGTGCAAAATTTATACTCAGTAAAATCTAATCCAACTATATAATGAGCGTACTCGTCAATAAAGACTCTAAGGTCATTGTGCAAGGTTTCACCGGTTCAGAAGGGACT
The DNA here is from genome assembly GCA_947492745.1 of uncultured Cyclobacteriaceae bacterium. Classification (GTDB taxonomy): domain Bacteria; phylum Bacteroidota; class Bacteroidia; order Cytophagales; family Cyclobacteriaceae; genus Aurantiphycus; species Aurantiphycus algarum. The sequence continues at coordinate 13,730 of CANLOE010000100.1, forward strand.
TTTCACGCAGGGCAAATGATTGAATATGGTACTAATGTTGTCGGAGGCGTCACCCCTGGAAAAGGAGGGCAGACCCATCTCGACAGACCAGTGTTCAATACCGTCAGGGAAGCCGTAGAAAAAGCGGGTGCCGATGTATCGGTTATTTTTGTTCCTCCGGCTTTTGCCGCAGATGCGATTATGGAAGCAGCCGATGCCGGTATAAAAGTAGTTATTACCATTACTGAGGGTATCCCTACTCAGGACATGATCAAGGCCAAAGAGTACGTTAAGGATAGGGACTTGGTATTGGTGGGACCGAACTGTCCAGGTGTCATTACGCCAGGAGAGGCCAAGGTAGGCATTATGCCCGGGTTCATCCATAAAAAAGGGACTATCGGTATTGTATCCCGCTCAGGTACACTGACCTATGAAGCGGTGGACCAAATTACCAAAGCAGGACTGGGACAGTCTACTTGTATCGGTATCGGTGGTGATCCCATAATCGGTACTACGACCAAAGAAGCGGTACAGTTGTTAATGGAAGACAGCGAGACAGAGGGCATCATCATGATAGGCGAAATCGGAGGAAGTATGGAAGCCGATGCAGCCCATTGGGTGAAAGAACACGGTACTAAACCTGTTGTAGGGTTTATCGCAGGTCAGACGGCTCCTGCGGGTAGGAGAATGGGGCATGCAGGGGCTATTATCGGAGGAGCGGATGACACTGCCGCCGCCAAAATGAAAATCATGGAAGACTGCGGTCTTCATGTAGTGGCCTCTCCAGCGGATATAGGCGAAACCATGGTAAAAGCCTTAGGGAAATAACCCCCTCCCGTTGACCTGATATCAAATCCGAATTACGGCTTTAGAACTTTGTAAGGAATACTTATACTCAAGAAAAAATGAAATAGGAAATCTGAAGTTCCATAGGTCTTGGACAAATCCTGTATTTGTTGACTGGTCATTAGTTGATCGGTCATTAGGACCGTTCCTAGCAGAACAGTGTTTTCTTGATCATTTCAGTATGTCCCAAAACAATTTCATTTGGATATAAATAGTCATAAGTATTTGTTTTTGTGGTGATTAGCTTAGTAGGACTTCAGTTGGTTTGAAAAATGCATTCATCTTACTGATTTGTGACTATAATCGTTTTATACAAATTAGGGTTTTAAATGTCGTATAAGATTCCGCGGGTCATTTTGGTTTCAATCAAGGCGATAACCGCAGGGATAGCAGCGCTATCGCGAGGATTGTCAACGCAGAGTGAAGCAAAATGAACAGGAAGATAGGCGATATTTAAAAGCTAAGTTTGTATTATACATAATATGGCTTGAAAAACATAAGCATAAAAAAAGAACCCCGATCATCGATCGGGGTTCTTTTTTTTTGAACGACTGTAAGCCGTCGTGAAATTATGAACGAAAAGAAGTGCCTATAGCAATAAGCAGGATTGAGGAAGTAAAAGCTGGCCATGGATGCTACTTGTGCGAATTCCATGCGCCCATTGAAAATCAACCATTCTACAGGAAACCCTCATGTATCCATGTCGCTACAGCACAGGAGAAAGAGTTTGAAAGTTCCTTCCGACCATAAAAAGACAAACGACCTTTTACGGGAGAAAATACCGGATACCTGTTGGAGTAGCCTCTAAATAGCGCCTATCGATTGTGAATGGAGGCCTTGATTTTCAAAGAGAGAAATAAATCGATAATAATGTTTATACGGCGAAACTTTCACCACAGCCACAAGTGCGACTGGCATTGGGGTTGATGAACTGAAAACCTTTTCCGTTAAGACCATCCGAAAAATCAAGTGTGGTCCCTAGCAAGTAGAGCAGACTTTTCTTGTCTACCATGATTTTTATGCCCTTATCTTCAAAAATTTCATCAGAATCCGATAGCGAGGTATCAAATTTGAGTTCGTACATCAACCCGGAACAACCTCCACCCTCTACAGCTACGCGGATATTGTGAGCATCGTTTTTTCCTTCCGCTGTTCTCAGTGCGACAATTCTTTCCTTGGCTTTTTCCGTAACATTGATCATAATGAGGTATATTATTTACATTCTGAGTACAAAGCGAATCCCTTCACCACTCAAAATTTTTCAGTTAGTGTTCAAATAAATTTCAATAAAAACTTTCCAATACAAAGAAAAGTTTCTTCATTGGTGTAAAACTAGCAATTATTTAGAAAAATTATTGATAAGCATGTTAAAAGTAGAACATATAGGCATCGCGGTAAAAAATCTGAATCAGTCCGGTGCACTGATAGGCAGGCTAATGGGAAAAGGGGCCTATAAAACGGAAGTAGTGCAGGACGAAGGGGTGAGTACTTCTTTCTTCAAGGTTGGAGATACTAAAATCGAACTATTGGAAGCGACTTCACCCGATTCGGCCATCGCCAAATTTATCGAAAAGCGTGGTGAAGGAGTTCATCATATTGCTTTTGAAGTAAGTGATATCGAGGTGGAGATGAAGCGACTTGTGGGTGAAGGTTTCGATCTGATTCACAAAACACCCAAAAAAGGAGCAGATAATAAACTGATCTGTTTTCTTCACCCCAAAAGCACTAATGGTATATTGGTAGAGCTCTGTCAAGAGATAAAAGAAAAAGAATGACCGATTTCACGTCAAACTCCTCTAGACAATAATAGTGGAAAAGTTAAGAGTGAGGTTTAGGCCCTTAAGCAAGGGCCATTACTACGACTTAGTGCTTATTGTACTGTATAGAGTTGTAGTGCTTGAGTTTTTTTTTGCCCTGACGTGTTTTGTATTGAGGTTTTTTGGAACAAGCACCTAAGATCAAACAAAGGAGTATGCACAAGCTGAATATTCTTTTCATGATAACTATTTTTCGAATGACAAAAAACAAGCCAAGAGACTGTTCTATTAATTAGATTCAAAAGTATCGCCCTAGATAGAGCAGATTGATTTCTTTTTGGGGAAATTCCAATATTGAGAAAATCCCAAATAATTAGGTCTTTCCATAACCTTGCTTAGAAGTGATTTGAACTTTTTGTTCTATGGTGAGAACTAAAACTCTTTTTTCCAGTGAAGCCTTCTTTGAGTGGCATAGCTCATGCTGCGTCACGCTTAAAAAGTCAAAATCAGGGTTAAACAACATGAATTTGCAGCCGAGAGAAAAAATTCAAACCATTTCATACTGTAAATATAGCGAATCGTTGATTTTTTGCTTCTACTATTCCTTTTATCCACAAAGATAGACTTACCTTTGAAACTGAGAATCATGATATTTCCACAAACAATCAATTGATCCATACAAGATGAGTACTACTGGAGAACGCACGGAGCTGAACAAAATTGGAGAGTTTGGCCTTATTGATAGGATAAAATCCAAATTTGCTACCCACAATCCAGAGACAAAGGTTGGCATCGGCGATGATGCAGCGGTCTTGGCACCACATTCTTCTAGAACGGTTGTTTCCACGGACCTACTGGTCGAGGGGGTGCACTTCGATTTGTCATATGTCCCCGTACAGCATTTGGGCTATAAGGCCATAGCTGTCAACGTATCCGATATCGCGGCCATGAACGCACTGCCCAAGCAGGTGACAGTGAGCCTAGCGCTGAGCAACCGATTTTCGGCAGAAGCTATAGATGCTTTTTATCAAGGGGTCAGGGCTGCCTGTCAGGACTACAAAGTGGACCTTGTAGGGGGAGACACCTCCTCTTCCACCTCAGGCCTATTGATATCAGTGACAGCCGTCGGAGAGGTAGAACCTGAAAAGATAACGCTACGTTCTGGTGCCAAGGAGGGAGACATCATTTGTGCCACTGGAGATCTTGGTGGGGCCTATGTAGGACTCCAGATACTGGAAAGAGAGAAGCAGGTATTCATGGCCAATCCGGACATGCAACCCCAGCTGGAAGAGTATGATTATATTGTCAAGCGGCAGCTCAAACCTTCCGCACGAATGGATATCATTCACGAACTGAAGGAGCAGAACTTAGTCCCCACTTCCATGATCGACATTTCTGATGGGCTGGCTTCGGAGCTACTCCACTTGGCCCGCGCTTCGGATGTTACGATGTGTATCTATGAAGACAAGTTGCCTATTGACAAAATGACCTATGATACCGCCATAAGTTTTAATATAGACCCGATCACCTGTGCGCTCAATGGAGGAGAAGACTACGAACTATTATTTACAATTGGTCAGGAGGATTATGAAAGTTTGAAAAACCATCCCGACATCCATTTCATAGGCTATGTAAAGAAGAATATCGAACCGAGCCATTTGATTACCAAACAGGGCAATGTCGTCCCCATAACCGCACAGGGCTGGAACCACTGGCAACAGGGCGATACGGAATCGGAATAGTACTTTTCTGCTCAAGAGAAGAAGCGCAGGCATTATCTAAAAGTTATGGCGCCCATGGTAATGGTCGTTTCCAGAGCCTTTCGCCGAAGGATTTATACTCAGGGAAAATAAAAAACTTTATCGGCAATGGCCAAAGAGAAAAATCCATATAGTATAGAACCGTTACGGGTAGACTTGTCATTAGAGGCTTTGGAAAATAGTGACACTTAAATCCGCATCATGAACTAGCCCTTCTATTTCGTCCTTAAGTAGCTGCAAATCAATAAAGTGAACGCGTTTTTTGAGTTCACTGTAGCGATGCTACGCTGAATCCGATAAAACACCCTGATGTATTGCTTTTAAACCCTTATAACTAAACGACATTGCCCAGGTCATGCGTTGGAACTTTGTAACGAGATTTTAAATATCCACCAAACTGGCGCAAGCGTCCGCTTGTGCCCCAGCGCTGCAAGGCTCGGCTCTATCGCAAGGGTAAGAAATACCAATTCCGTGACGGATAAAAGCGAAGCCGGTCTTCTCTCGATGAGTACCTGTCGGCGCCAAATCGGAAAGGACTGTATCTGACTCATTCTTCCGGATAAGGGATGTATAGAAATTTGGTGAACTTATCATCCACTACAAATAAGCAACAGAACTCATCGGAATCCTTGTAGTTTTTTTTGAACTCTTCCTCTTTCTCTTGAGAGATGATACCCCTTTGGACGAACTCATCTAAGTAAGAGGCATTATAGTTCCAGGCTGTAGCGAGTTCTTCCCTGCCGATGAGCAATTGGCCTATAGGGAGCGGTATTTTTGCCAGCGGAAAAATAGGGTATTCCGAGAATCCCCTTTTCTTGATTTGGTAAGCGGTCTCCTTTAATGTCTCCGCTACAATGATAAAATCTTTAGAGATAGTCCCTAGGTACTTTCCGTCAAGTTCTGGATCGTTGTTCATTTTGAAAATGATATTGCCCGAATTAAGGTCTTTTGTGAAGTAAAACTACATTTTCCACATGATGTGTGTGCGGAAACATGTCCACAGGCTGAATGGCCACTACTGCATACTGCTCATCCAGCAGGGCCAGGTCTCGGGCCTGCGTGGCAGGGTTGCAACTGATATAGATGATTTTCTCGGCACCCGAGGTATTGAGCATGGCCACAACGTCGGCATGCATACCCGCACGGGGAGGGTCCGTGATGATGGCATCGGGACGGCCATGCTTATCCAAAAAAGCATCGTTCAGCAAGTCCTTGATGTCTCCCGCATAAAAATCGGTATTATCGATATCATTGATGGAAGAGTTGGTCTTGGCATCTTCTATAGCCTCCGGTACATATTCCAGCCCGATGACTCTCGCGGCACTCCCTGCTATAAAATTGGCGATGGTACCTGTGCCAGTATACAGGTCATAAACGGTTTCATCCCCTTTCAGATCTGCAAAATCCCTTGCGATTTTGTAAAGTTGGTAAGCCTGCTGCGAATTGGTCTGGTAGAAGGACTTTGGACCGATGCGGAACTTCAGTTCCCGTTGGCGGTCATCATTTACGGGCATGCATTCCGTAATATAGGGCAGCCCGTCATAGTTGATGACTTCTTGGTCCTGAAAGGTCTCGTTCTTTTTCGTGTTGATGATATAGTTCAGAGAGTTGATAGTGGGAAAACGCTCTTTGAGGTGTTCCATGAGCAGTGTTATCTTATCCATATCAGGGGCTGCTACCTGTACGATGACCATGGTCTCGCCACTGTCCGTGGTACGGATAATCAAGTTTCTGAGTAAGCCTACCTGCTCCCTAAGGTCAAAAAACGTCAAACCTTCCTGTAGGGCAAATTCCTTGACCGCAAGTCGAATAGCATTGGACGGGTCGGCCTGTAAGTAACAGTGGTCAATATCCAATATCTTATCGAAGCGTCGAGGAATATGAAAACCGAGTGCATTCCGCTCCAGAGTACCCTCTTTTTCTATCTCTTCGTATGTTAGCCAGCGCTTGTTAGAGAAAGTAAATTCGAGCTTGTTACGGTAATACCGAGTAGCTGAAGAGGCCAGGGTGGGAGGGACCTTTGGCAAGTTCACCTTGGCGATACGCTCTAGATTATCGATGACCTGTTGTCGTTTATAGATCAGCTGGGCCGCATAATCCATGTGCTGCCACTTACACCCACCACAGGTACCGAAGTGACTGCAAAAGGGTGTTGTGCGCTCAGAAGAGAAAGTATGAAATACAGTAGGAGCTGCTTCCAAAAAACTTTTTTTCTTCCGTAAGACTTTGATATCCACTATATCTCCAGGGGCTACACCTTCTACGAAAACTACCTTTTCGTCAATCCTGGCCACGCATTTACCTTCCGCAGCCACACTTTCTATAGTGACTTTTTCGATTATTTTATTCTTTGACCTCATTGAGGACAAATTTAGGGATTTTATCGTTCTTTATTTGATTGACTATCCCTATATTTAATTACACTGGTAAATTATGACAAAAATATATACGGTATTCTTTCTTGTTTTTACACTCTTATCCGGGGCAAAAGCATCACATATTGTAGGAGGAGAATTTGAGCTGTTACATCAAACGGGGTTTGACTACCGTCTAAACCTCATCTTATATTTCGATAAGGACGAAGGGATTCCCGATGCAAAGGACAACAATATAATAGCGGCCATATTTCGAAAAAGGGACAACCTGCTGGTCGATAATGTCACATTGACACTGAGGAGTGAGGAGACTGTGCAATATACCAATCCCAGTTGTAGGGATACGCATGAGGTCAATACCGATAGGCTATTGTACAGCGCTCCCCTGAGGCTGAACGAAAGTCGATATTCCGATCCCGAAGGGTATTATGTCGTTTGGGAGCGTTGCTGTCGGAATTATACCATTACCAATGCCTACAGCGAAAACCCGGGACCTTCAAGCAGTCCGGACTTAGGTGCTATCTACGCTGGACAGACCTATTATTTGGAATTCCCCCCGGTAGTGAAAGACGGTATGCCTTTCATCAACTCATCTCCCAAGCTATTTCCTCCCTTGAGTGACTTCGGTTGCCCTTTTCTTCCTTACTACGCTGATTTTGCAGGTACCGATGAAGATGGCGATTCTTTGGTCTACTCTCTGGTTGCACCATTGAATTCTTCCGATAGGGAACCGATTCCAACTCCTTCATCTCGCCCACATACCGATATCCGTTGGCGCGATGACCTGGGTTTTGGATTGGACAATGTCATGAAAGGTAGTCCTCGGCTTTCTATTTCCAATGACGGCTTTTTGACGGTGACTCCTACAGTCGCAGGATTATTTGTATTTGCCGTTAAGTGCGAAGAATATAGGAGCGGGGAGAAAATCGGAGAGGTCAGGAGGGATTTTCAATTTGTCGTTGTCTCTAATTGCGCATCCGAAGACCCTCCGGTAATCAAAGGTAAGAGAATCACGGATACTGATTTCACCTTTGTGGACAATATGGCGATTACCTTTGATGCCGACACCCCCGATGACGAGCGTTGTATACAGGTAGAGGTATCCGATCCTGATGCACTCGATGATCTCATGGGGCCTGATGGTGAGATCCTGCGTATTCGTGCCATCCCTTTAAATTTTGAGACGGATGATCTCAGTGAGTTGCTTCCCAGTGAAAGGTCAAAAACCCTGAACAGAATCAATACTACAGCGACATTTGATGTATGCTTTCCCAAATGCCCTTACCTGCAAGATGAGCCTTATGAGATAGGCATCATCATAGAAGATGATGCATGCGCACTTCCTCTTTCGGATACATTAGTGGTTACCGTAACGATAAGCCAAGCCCCCAATGCAGGGGTTTTCTTTGAAGACGGAGACCTGTTCGCGCTGACACGAAATGAAATCGATGACGGTTTCTATACAAGGGACTTTACGGTGAGAGATGTCGATGGCGACCGGATTGAACTGAAAATACTTCCGGAAGACTTTCTCTTAAGTGACTTTGGTATGAACTTCGAAACTATCAAAGATGAGTCGGGAGAGTTGGTGACACGCTTTTCGTGGGGATTTGATTGTCGTGATATCGATTTTAATGATAGGACAGAATTCAAGGTGCAATTGATAGCTGATGATATAGATAACTGCCTATTTGCCGGACCGGACACCCTGACCATGGACCTGACCTTGATTTTACCACCAAACGAACAACCTGAAGTACTACGAGTACTTGGTATAGCAGAAAATGCTACAGACTTTAGGGTGGAAAGCTTGGTAAACCGTCCTATAAGTATCGAAATCAAGGCGAGGGATGCCGATGCGGATAGTATCGTATTAGAAGCTATAGGTGCAAATTTTGATATGGAAGCACTGGGTGCGACCTTTTCTTCGGTAAGAGGAAAGGGAGTGCCTGGAGTCAGTTCCGTATTTGATTGGAATTTAGGCTGCGAGTTTCTAAATCTTGTCGAACAGGATTCTTTCAGGGTATATTTTTTTGCAGAGGATATCGATCGTTGTCAGATAACCAATAGGGATACACTCACCATGGATGTCATTGTCAGACCGAGGACCAATACAGCACCGCGGCTATCGTTCTCGACTATAGGTCCAGGACAGAGTACCGTTGGCAACAAAGTCACGGTCACCCGAGGGGCAGGTATCCACCTTCGCCTGACGGGGGTAGATATCGATAATGACCCCATAAAACTGGAGCTTTCTGAAGTCGTGGGTAGTCCTCTACCTACCGATTTTTCCTTTGAAAATAAAATGGGGCGAGGTACGGTCAGTTCAGACTTCCTATGGACACCCGATTGCGAAGTATTCACAGATTTATCACCACTAGCAGAATACCAACTGAAGTTCAGGCTCAGTGATGAACCCTGCTTTGATTTTGAAGAAGAGTTGCTGACAATTGATGTTGAAATAAATGATGTCGATAGCCAAGAAGATGAATTTCTTCCTCCGAACTTCTTTTCACCTAATGGCGATGCCTATAATCCTTACTTCGCTGCAGAGGTACAAGTGAATGAGGGAGATGCGCTGACAGTCAGAAACAACCTCCCTAAGGACAATTGCGCTTATCGATTTGAACATATAGCGATTATGAATCGCTGGGGAAAGCAAGTGTTTTTCAGTAGGGACCGTAATTTTAGGTGGTTTGGAGAGGGCTATCCTACGGGAGTTTACTTTTACTATATTCAGTTCACAAATAAAAAGAGCTTCAGAGGCCACGTGACGCTAAGCAGGTAGTGTTTTGTAGTACTTGGGATACGATAGGGGGTCGTCATGATTATTGTGGACTGTTATGGCATATAAAGCATTTCGGGTATCATACAAACTTAGCTTTTAAATATCGCATATCTTCTTGTTCATTTTGCTTCACTCTGCGTTGACAATCCTCGGGATAGCGCTGCTATCCCTGCGGTTCTCGCCTTGATTGAAGCAAAATGACCAGCGGAATCTTATACGACATTTGAAACCCAAATCTGTATCAGATGTCCAGTGGTTGCAGACTGTTTTCCAAAATATAGGCCCGTTGCCCTTCCCAGAGAATAGTGGTCCAGACATCATTCTTATCCAGTACATCCACGCGATGTCCTTTTTTAACTACCTCGACAATGCCTGAGCCAGGGGAGGGGCCTTTCATGATATAAGCTCTTTGATCATTGATGATAGCTCTATCTTGTGGGCTGCCCCAGTTGACCAATAGGAAAAAGCCTATCAATAGAAAAGAGAGAAACAAAGCAGGCGATGTGGGGTTTTTACCCTTGATCCTAAAAACAATGACCAGGATGAACAAGACTAAAGCTAGGCCCGCTAGAACAGATGCCATATCAAGGTAATGTTTCCGATATAGACTATCAAGGGCGTTGGTATCATCGTAGCTATAGCCTTCAAGCCCATTTTTGATAGCCATTTCCTCCATTTTCGGTAGTACGGTCTCATCTTGGGAAGACAAGTAGTAAAGGTTGAGGTAGTAGAGCGCATCATTGTCCTCACCTAGCCCCTCTTTGATATAGGCCATTTTTAACAGCATCCTATTCGACGCCATTGTACCTGTTGACAATATAGCATCGTATATCTTGAAGGATTCCGTATATTTTTTTTGTTGAAAAAGGGAGTCTGCAATACGCAGATCCTCATTTATGTCTTGTCCCTGTATACTACCTATGGTCAATACAGTGAATATCAAAAAACTTTTGATTATTTTAAGCATCAATGTTTGCATTTAATAATTATACCTTTACATTTGCATCTCCTTAAGAGAATGCGAGAGCAAAATTAATAAAAAATCTCTTAAAAAAGTTCAGATTCGGTAGCTCAGTTGGTAGAGCATCTCCCTTTTAAGGAGAGGGTCCTGGGTTCGAGCCCCAGCCGAATCACAACTACAAAAACCATTTTAATATACGGTTTTTGTTTTAATATATCAGATTTCGATAAACCAAACGGTCCCTGTTGATTTTTCTAAAGTAATTTGTACTTTGAACAATGTGTTGATTCGGTAGCTCAGTTGGTAGAGCATCTCCCTTTTAAGGAGAGGGTCCTGGGTTCGAGCCCCAGCCGAATCACTTTCCCTACCTTAGCATACTCTCTTTACTTAAATCCTAGCTTTAATCTAAAAATAAGTTTCAGGACTATATTCTATTCTCATTGTTTATCAGCGTTGACCCTAAATTTCCCCTGAATTACTATTGTCGTTAGAGGTGTGTCGTTTGCCCAAAATAATGGATCAAGCCGAAAAGTTGGGGGATTTAAAAAATCAAGCATAGATTTTGGATAATCTGTACAGGAAGAATTTAACGTTTCTGACGCCTCTGAACTGATTTCTGAAAGCCTTGATTTTTGCATTGAAAGATTCTGCCGAAGCATTGGTACTTCTCCTTTCGAAGAAGTTCAATATCGTTTGATAATGGTTGCGAATTGTCCTGGCCACAGTGTTGAAAGACTTGAACCCTGCCTTTTCCACTTTATCGTACCACTGTGCCAAACGGGTGAAGGCAACGCCTTTGTTTTTGGTTTTATGGTATATATGCGCCAGTCCTCTGGATAATTTATAGGCCTGTTCAAGCTTTGGGTATCTTTCAAAGAGCAGTTCTGCACGGTAGGCCTGGGATACCGTCCAATTATCTTGGCTTTTGAACAGGTAGGTACCTGCTCTTGGCCAATAATTGTTTTAACGTGTCCCCATTGGGCAGTTTTCCGGGATTGTATCCCCTGTTGAGTTCCTTGGCCAACTCCATTTCCCTGCTTTCTTGTTCTATGGCTTCCCAACGGTATTCTATCCTCATCTGCTGGACCGCCTCAGAGGCAAGTTGCTGTACATGGAAGCGGTCGGTGACCTGTTGTGCTTTCGGGAAGCTCCGCCTGACGATCTTCTGCATGGAGGCTGCCATGTCCAGTGTCACTTCTTTTACGATGCGCCTGAGGTTTTCCGGTATGCCCTTGAGTATACGGTTGACCTTTTCACTGTCGACACCTTTTATCATCGCGACCAAACACCCCTTCCTTCCTTTGGCCGCCTTGTTGGTAATGACCGTGTACAGTTCCCCAT
>CANLOE010000101.1 GCA_947492745.1 uncultured Cyclobacteriaceae bacterium
CCATAATGGAAATCACATCAAACCACCATTATATGAAATGTTTCAATGCGACATTAAAAATGTAAATCTGTATTATAGGCTCGGCCGACCAAATTGGAAACTACGAACCTCAATCATGCATTTGCTCCTTTTATTACAGCTTTAGCCTCTTCCAATCAGTGACATGTACGTGTTTTCTGAAGATTACCCGTAGCAGTACCCTATTGAATTCAAGAAAGCCCGGGAATCATTGCATTTTAGCTCTCATAATGAAGTTCTTATGTGTGATTTGGATTGGGTGAAGCTAGCTACAAGTTTCAATAGCTTACTTTTGCAAGGCGTATTCACTTATTGTAGCATTTGTGATGCAGGCTCATCCCCCAAAAGCTAAGAACGGACCCCCCTCAACACATAACTACTCCGTACACAAAGAATGGTCGGCAATAGTGTATTTGTATTTCTCCCCATAGATGTAGTGCCACCACTCCGAGCGAATGGCCTTAAAACCAAAACTTTCCATGGTCGCTTTTAGTAGTTTACGGTTTTGTAGCATCTTCGGAGGCAGATCTTGATAGCTATGACGGGCCTCCTTACCAAAATGGTCGAAATCCGTCCCCATTTTCAAGGCATTACCTTCCCTATCGGTCAGGCTGACGTCCACGGCAGCTCCTCGGTTATGGATGGACCCGGAGGTATAAGGATTGGCCACATAGCCCGGACGGGGCATAATGGCCCACATTTTCCGCTGTACCTTAAGGGGCCGGTAACAATCGTACAGCGTAAGACGCAGGCCTCGGCGCTTTAGCGACGCGCTGACCCGCAACAGTGACTTGGCCACTTCATAGCGTACCCAGCACTGAGCACAATCGTACACTTTTTCCCCTAGGAAATTGTCCACAGTGGCGTAGCGCATGTCGATTACGAAATCCTTTGAGAGGGAAGAAATATCGACCAGTGTAGAATCATGCAGCACAACAGCGTCAATGTTCACTGCCCTCTTTTCAACTTCATGTCGCTTGCTTTCCCCTGCTGGGTACACCTTTTCTCTTTCAGCAGTCCCAGAATCTCCCTCAGGGTAGTTTTCCACCCTTTCTTGCCGTTTAGGTGAAGAACAAGCTATGGACAGTAAGAAAATAGTCGTACAAAGGATCCTCATAAGTATCGTTTTTCTCCTTGGGAAGACCATCTATTCGAGCCTCCAATAGACCGTTTTGAAGATTTTCTACGACCTATTTTCACCCTTTAGCCTGCCCACAACGGACAGCCCAAAGGGTATATCCTGACTGCTTGTACCCGATTACATCTGTGACTTGTAGTGCTTATGGAAAAGGGTGATGGTCTCGATGCCCTTCATATAGTTAAAGATGCCATAGTGTTCATTGGGCGAATGAATGGCATCCGAGTCAAGTCCAAACCCCATCAGCAAAGTATCCAATCCCAGTTCTTCTTTGAACAGGGCCACTATAGGTATACTTCCACCATCCCGTGTAGGTATGGGAAGAACACCCCATGCCTCCTCGAAAGCCGCACTCGCTGCTGCATAGGCCGTCGATGTGGTCGGAGTGACCGCCGCTTCTCCTCCGTGAAAGGGCATCACTTTGACCTTTACCGACTTGGGAGCAATAGCCTCGAAATGCTTCTGGAACAAGTCCGTTATCCTATCGCTGTTCTGATTCGGGACCAATCGCATGGATATCTTGGCATAAGCCTTTGAGGGTAGGACGGTCTTCGCCCCTTCACCCGTGTAGCCTCCCCAGATACCATTGACATCAAGGGTAGGCCGGATGCCTGTTCTTTCTACAGTAGTATAGCCCTCTTCTCCGCTCACATCGTCGATATCCAGGTCTTTTTTGTATTCATCGATGTCAAAGGGGGCCCTGTTCAGTGCCTCTCGCTCTTCCGCACTCAGTTCGGCCACATTATCGTAGAATCCGGGAACCGTGATGGCCCCTTTGTCATCGTGGAGTGATGCTATCATCGCACAGAGGGTATTGATGGGATTGGCAACAGCTCCTCCGTATACTCCCGAATGTAGGTCTCTGTTGGGTCCTGTTACCTCTACCTGTACATAACTCAAGCCTCTCAGGCCGACCGTGATGGAAGGTGTATCCAAGGATATCATGCTCGTATCCGAAATCAGGATCACATCGGCCCCCAAGCGCTCTTTATTTGCCTTTACAAAAGTGTCCAGGTTATTGGAGCCGACTTCCTCTTCGCCCTCTATCATGAACTTGACATTACAGTAGAGACTATCGGTAGCGACCATCGCCTCGAAAGCTTTGATATGCATGTACATCTGGCCTTTGTCATCACAGGCACCACGGGCATAGATCTTTTCATCTTTGATGACAGGCTCAAAAGGAGGCGAATCCCAGAGCTCATAAGGGTCGGCCGGCTGTACATCATAGTGTCCGTAGACCAGTACGGTAGGCAGCGAATCATCGATGATCTTTTGCGCGTAGATAATGGGATAACCTGCCGTAGGGCAGATTTCCACTTGGTCAACACCTGCTTTTTCCAAACTATCATGGAGGTACTGGGCTGTTTTGAGGACATCAGCTTCAAATTTACGATCGGCACTGACCGAAGGGATTTTCAATAGCTCAAGCAGTTCGTTGATAAAACGCTCTCGATGTGTTTCTATATAAGTTTTTAATTCCATGATTTTTTATTTCGGGTAAAGGCGAAGGCCTATAGTAATTAATTGAGCTCTCTAAAAATTGAGGTAGGTTCTGTTTTATTAACCCAAATTGATTGATAGAAATCGTGATGAGCGTATAAATAGCAAAATATCAGCCATTTGGATTCGTTCGGCATAGCACCACTATGGTGAATGAAGACAGGTAGGCAAAGCTTCTGATATGAAGCTATTTATGCGCGGAATAGGTTCTCTATTGATCATTTTGGGTTTAACGTTTATTTTATACAAACTTAGCTTTTAAAATCGCATATCTTCCTGTTCATTTTGCTTCACTCTGCGTTGACCATCCTCGGGATAGCGCTGCTATCCCTGTGGTGTTCGCCTTGATTGAAAAAAAATGACCCGCGCAATCCTATACGACATTTAAAATCCAAATTTGTATAACATCAGTCTTCCGAAAACAAAATACTGTCCTGAACTACCGCCATGATACTATAAAGCCAAGTAACAATGGCGGACAGTATTAATCATAAATATACCTCATTTGCCTCTTTTCAAGAAGCTAATCTTCGAATAGTAGAATAACCCAAAGTAATATACTATATTACAAGAATTTAACCCAAATTGATAAATAGGATTTCGTCATGAGGACATGAAAAAGTACAATAAAATAAGTGGTTTAGGTGAGGAGGCTTTTGTATCGTTAAGGTGTAAAACCTGCGCAGCGTAAAACTGCTGATCTTGAAGCAATTTATGTTCGGAATAGGAAGGTTATTGATCATTTTGGGTTAAACCCAAAATGTCCATTAGAAAATCTATTCCGCACTTAACTGACTTCAAGATCAGTAAATGAATGCGTTTTTTGAATTAACCGTAGCGGTGCTACGCTGAACCCAAGAAAACGCACTGACGTATTGCCATTTAAGTTCTCATAACGAAGTTCTAACGAACATTCTGGGATTAATGATGCCTTTTTTGCATTGGTCATCGGGATTTTTCCTGAAAAAGTCAGCTTGTACCTAGCCCATTGAACTTGAGTATGGTATGAACGTTTTCGAAGCATCGAAAAGACCACTCCCGCTTAAAGCCCCCAGAGGTAAGTATCAAAAGCCGTCGTCATCATCTTCTTCGCTACTCTCCCCACTTTCTGACTGCGTTCCTCCGAATCCATCACTATCGTCGATAGCTTCATCTTCGGGACCGGCATCCAGTATATAATCATCATCGATATCGAAATACACTTTTCGAAAACGTTGTATAAATGCCAAAGTCTCTTCGTTATCTCCGGGAAAAAAGACCATTTCACCGACTTTTGCCTTACTGGCATTTGACTTGGAGGAGATAATCTGATTGACTTCATTATTGGAGCTGTGGACCATCAGACGGTTGTTTTCATAGCTAAAATAGTACCATGAAGTAGCAGAGGCCTTAAAGAAGAGGTTCACATTGGTACCTCCATCTTCGGTCTTTTTGATTTCCAGAAAACCGTCCATTGCCCCATTGATATCCGTTCGGTTGATATTCGATAGCCCCAGTTTGCCTTCACTATAAAAGGCCCTCTCTTCCTCGGACCACTTTACATTGATATTTGAAAAGGTCAAGGGCTTTATGAATTCTTTGGACAGATCGGGTAGTGCTACATACTCTTCTTCGCTAAGCTTTTCATAATTTTTGGCTTTGGCATCTCCGACGAACTCGGCTATTTTGAACAGGAAATTGGTAGGATCGGTAGAGGCCTCGGGTACCCCGAACTCCGTCACGACCGCAGCTATATTTTCCCCCATCTTATCATAAGCTGTAGAAGGAAGATCAAAATCAATGGTCATCATGCTGTTCATGGCATAGGACTTCTTTTCCAAGTTGCCACTGCCTAGCGCTACTGCCTTGATTTCGGCACCCTTGACTTCCTCCAGAAACAATACCTCACCTTCAAAACGAATGTCCCCCGTGCCTTCTTTATAACCGAACACTTTTCCCTGTAGGGATTCCCCTTTGGTCTTGTCGGGGTTCTCTATAACGAACTCTTGTTTTTTTTCATCATAGGAAAGAAAGCCTTCGGGTTTGAAGAACCACTCATCCTGCGGATTCAGTTTATCGGAAATGAATACATGATAGATGCTGTTACTTTCGTCAAAGAGAAGGCCTGCTTCGAGCTTTTTACCATTTTCGGTAATCGTCTCATTGAAGTTGATATACACTTTCTGTTGTTCGGCGGAACTTTGGTATTTTATCCAGGTGTCGTAGTCTTCTTCCTTTTCGAAATCGATCTTGACATAACCGTTGAGCTCCATGGCCGGCTGGGAAGCGTAGAGCTTCATATCTCCTTTGTAGAACATCTTGGGCGATACGATGATACCATCATCCTGAACAACCGCACCCGTAGCCACGGTCTGAAACTCTCGGATGGGTCCCTGTCTCGCTTTTCTTCTTCCTTTGACATTCTTACCTTGGACGCTATCCATAGCTTCCAGGTGGAAGTTCTCCATCTGTATCGCAAAGGTATCATAGACCGAGTTGACATACTCATAGGTGGCCACTGCCGCGAAGGAGTTTCTGGAGAAAATGTTCACTTTGCCATCATAGAGGTGATGATAACCATTGACGGTATCCATTTCTATTTTTGTGTTCTTCAGTACACGCAGTCGGGAGTTCTCATGGATGGTCACTTCTCCGTTTTCCGGTGTGATCTTGGCATCTGCTACAATGATGTAGGGAATACCCGTAATCCGGAGATCCTGTGTTTTGATATCGTACTCTGCTGCTGTAGCATTGAAACGAAGGGAATCCAAGTCTTTCCGCGTAGTATAAAAATAAGAATTTTCTATCGGCACATTCTCAGGCTTGGTCATGGTAATCTTTTGTGAGGCCAAATCCCAGCGCGCATCGGTAATCGAGGTCTTAAATTTTGCATAGGGAAACTCGATAGCAGCCTCCCCTTCTACCTCGGGACTGATATCAGCATAGTTCTCACTCAGATTGAAGCCGAGTTTGACATTGTCCCCCGTGAGTGCCGGTTTTTTAGGGTCATCACTCTCCACTTCGAACTGAGCATTTCTGGCAGAGAAGCGATCATGTTCGAAGGTAATAGCATTAGAGCTCAGTTCCGAGCCTCTGGTAGCAAGTTCTCCCGCTCCAAATACTCCATTATTGGAAATGACCGCCGTACCGTCCATGGTAGCTGTATTGTTATAGAACTGAAAGGGATCACCTTCGTTTTTGATGTATAGGCTATCTTTTTTGGGCTCCCATCGCATCGAAAAATCTTTCAGCGTCGCCTGCGGGAATACCATACCTCCATGCTCTTCTTGCCTTATCTCTGCGTTTTGACCGCGGGCCAGTACAGAATCCGGGTAATAGATAAAGTCATCGGATTCTACGGTAGTGGATAGGAAGTCGATTTTTCCACTGGAGCGAAGTCCCCTCTTGTCCAAGCTGACATCACCATAGAGCTTACCATGCCCTTCATACAGCTGATAGCCCTCCTCGGGGACCTCATGCTCAAAGCCAAGGGATTTATCGGGCATCACATGGAGGGATTCGTCGATATCGGGGATAATACCACTGGTCTTAAAGGTCCCCTTGAACCCAATGGTAGAAGGGTCACTGTTACTGAGACTGTCCATTTTGAAAGGAGGTACTTCGAAGGATATGGACTTGTCATAAGCTCCATCGAACATCTCCTCTCGGTCAAAATAGACTACGGATTCCGATTCCGAATCAAAGTGTGGATAATTGGGATACTTTTCCTTGCCCGATTTGTTGTTGGGCTTATCAATGTACAATACTCCTTGAGAGCCATTTTCACCGCCGCCCACTACCGTATTCTCTACTTGGGAGCGTGTCCCTCCGCGACTGTTTTCATCCTTGATATAAAAACGGATGGAGTCTATAGAACTCATATTGATAAGAAAGCTATCGTAGTTGAACGTGTGTTTTTTGCCAATGTATTCGAAGTTTCCTGAAAATATCTTGCCATTGAATTTAAAGTCCCTGCCGTTCATCAGGGTGATTTCACTACTGTCGGGTACGATATATACTTCCAGACTTTTACTGATATCGAATTTCTTGACCCCTCTCACTTTCATACTATGGTCGGTCAGGTATAGGGTCGCATTGGGCAGGGAGTCTATTTTTGACTCTACGATGATATGATCAAAATCCTTATTGCCCTTCTTCGAAGCGCTATAATGCACCGCTTTTCGGCGAAGAGTGACGAGGCCTGACTTTTTATTGAAATCGATAAAGTCTTTCTCCGCTAGGTACACCATCGCATTGAGCATGACTTTATCCTTGATTTGATGCTTTTCCGCCAGTTCATTATAGTAAAACCCCGAGCGGTGGTTTCTGGAATAGTTGATTACCAAGCTCAAAGGATTGAACTTGAAATTACCCCTCAGGTCCTGAAGGTCTTTTTCCTCAAAATGATCGATGGACTCCAAATAAACGGGTACTACCGATCGCCCCGATAAAATAGAGATATCCAAACTGTCCGCAGCCATGCCCCAGTCGAGCTTCGTAGCCTTGATGAACATGTCAAAGCGGGATGAGGTAAAGGGGGAGCTTCCAGAGCTCCCTTTGCTCTTGAGCAAAATGAGTTTTTCGTTTTTGGTATCGAATTTCAGGCGTACGGAAGGATGTGTAATGGAATCACGGCCATGATAGGCAACAATGCTGGCATTGGGCGAAACGACGGTCGAGTCATTGAACTCAAAAAGTGTGGACTGGGTCAAAAATTTTCTGCGATCCTCCCGAGTTACCCATATCGTAGAGGGGTTTCCGTAAATGGAAGCACTGCTGATCTGTGTTCCCTTGAGACAAAAACCGCCGGAATAATGCAGGTTTTCGTTGCCAATGTTCTTCACCTTAATAGTACTCTCATAAGAGGTAAACTTAGGATACCTGACTACACCGGTCGTATCATGCGGAACGCTCTTGAACTCGAACACCCCTTGAATAGGCTGGTACAGGCGGGTGGTATAGGTCAGTGTAGCTTTTTCCGAGAAGATACGGGGCTTTTTTACAGGAAAATGATATACGGCAAGGTCACAATACACCGAATCGGCCCCTAATCCTGCCGACTCCCAATTGACTTTACCCTGATTGCCGACAAATACCCGATCGTTGATCACAAAAGCTCCTTTGGTATTAGTGATGAATACGGAATCGTATAAGGTAACAATATTCAGGTCGATATTTTCAAAACGAATGGCTGGCCCTATCACCTCAGGTGGTGGAGCAGCCTCCAATACTACACCCAGATTGGCATTATCGGTATTGTCTTCCTGCCAATCCTCTTCCTCCCAGTTACTATCATCTTCATTACTATTATAGTCATCGTAGTCACTGTCCCAGTTGTCCTGATTGTCCTCTTCCGCATCGTCTTCCGTATTGTCAGTAAGCACCTCATTCGTCGGCGCCTCGTATACAAAAGAATAGCTACCGTCTCTCACATAGACTTTGCCAGATTTATGATATTGTATGGCTCGATGTTCAAAAAAAATCGCGCTGTAATTCAAAAAATTGAGCAATACCTTAGATTTGTCGTTACGGATGGTCTTTCCGGCCACTTCCAGGTACTCCCGAAGGCCTCCCATCTCTATATGCTCCGTATTGATGGCATTGGCGATGGATTGGAAATAGGATTCCAGGTAAGGGAGTACTCTGTAGTTTTTATCCAACATCTCTTGGGTCTGTGCGATGATGGTTTTCTGCACAGCAAGGTCCAAGGAAACCCAAGCCACATCAAAATTATCTGCCAGTGTTATCGATCGCTGGCTTTTGGTCTCGCGGAGTTTTTTTTCCATGAGTTGCCGAAATTCGGTAGGATCATTAGGTATGGTATCACGTAGTGATTGTGCTACACTGGCATGCATCACAAAAAACAATAAACATAGACCCCAAATTTTTTTCATAAAAATCATGTAATTATTGAAATTCCGAAATTCTGAGCAATAATCCAAAAGCCTTTTTTCTACAGGCAAATGTCGAATGTTTTTGTCCACATTATAGACCTAAAAACCTATTACAACTTTAAAAACACCTATAAATCAATCGTCAGGCATGCTCCCTGATTGACCTTGGCCGTGCTGTAACTGTTCTGAGAAAACTCTAGGTTCAAAACAATATAGACCTTGTCCATAAAAGTGCTTTACTGAAATTGGGCTTAAAAAGACCCTATCCCAAAATTAAAAAACGAACAAATGTCACAAAAAATTTCTTTGTAGAACGATTAATTTGTGAAAGAAAGTGAAGTCCACCCATTTCTGGTACTTTGTTGGCCCGGTTTGAGTCCCAATGGGTCAGCAGCAGCTACCAGATCTTCCACATCCTCTTCATAAAACCCACTGATCAGAAGAAGCCCATCTTTCGCAAGGTATTTTTGATACCGGTGCATCTCGTTCAGCAATACGTTTTTATTGATATTGGCCAAGATGATATCGAACTTTCCTTCAAAGGACAATTCTTCTATTTTGCCCAGTTGCAAATGAACGGTATCGACACCGTTCAGGAGAATGTTTTCGGCGCCGTTCTCTACGCACCACGGATCGATATCAAAGGCTTCTACGGATTTAGCGCCACGTTTTGCAGCCATGATGGCCAGAATCCCTGTACCACAGCCCGCATCCATGATTTTTTTTCCTTCATGGTCCAGTTCCATTTGCCGGCTGAGCATGAGGTGTGTCGTTTCATGGTGACCTGTACCAAAGGACATCTTTGGGTTGATGATAATTTCGTAAGGGTAGTGTTCTTCTATCCGGTGAAAGGAGGCCTTGACAATGCACCGGTCATCTACAAGGATAGGGTCATAGTTTTTCTCCCAGGTCTCGTTCCAGTTTTCCTTGGCGATGTCCTTTATCTGAAAATCAAAGGACAGCTCAGCACTATACCTTTTACTCAATGCCTCGATGGCCGCGCCTTCGAACTGCTCTGAGGGAATATAGGCATGGAAGCCCTTAGTGTTCTCCAACATAGAGTCATAGCCCAATAGGCCTAATTCGGCAATCAGGATTTCGGTCGCTTCTTCGCCGCAGGTAATCTGAAGTTCTTTATAGGACATCTGGGTTCTTATAGTTTGTGGGATGATGAAAAGCAGCGAGAGGTCGATAGCAAATCACTGATTGCACCCGGCAAAGGATTCGGTATCGATGAAATAAACGGAAAACTGCGTACCCTTACGCCGCTCCGAAAAATATACAGTGAAGTCGGCAAGGTTCCTATCATCGGTAAAACACCAGATACCTTCGCGGTCAGCATACAGGCGATTGTCCTCTTCATAGACCAACAAAGTGGAAAAAGCCTCTGTTTCTTCTTCATAGACCCTGAAATCTGCCAGACCGGGAGACTCCTCTATATAGACTACCCCGTATAGATTACAGTACCTGTTTCTCTCGGTAAGAGACGGTATACCCTCTGTGGGTATCGGTTCTGTCCCGAAGGACAAGGCGGTGTTCAATAGAACTAAAAATGAAATGAAAGCAAGATGGGCCATGTGCTGTCCTGAATAAAATAAAATATCGATTTCATGAAGGATACTTACCTTCAATAGGGTAAAACGATGAACGCATCAGAATATTGGACATCTCCCTGATATTACTTTGATGCAAAAGCCTCTTTCTTTTGAGGGGTTTTGACTGTATCCTAAAGGCTCCTCAATATCCACCTAGCCGCCACGGCTACAATCAGTGCAGTAAAGCAGGCTCGACGCTTAGGACCATGTCCAAATACAGCGGTTTTGGGGATAGTGCGAATTCTTTTTGGAAAAACCCATGCCCTTCGTACAACTCCCAACGCCCTATCCACAAATGGGCCTGTGTAAAATACTTTTTATTGGGGTTTTCCCCTTGAATCGTTTCCCGATTTATTTTTGTCTAGCAATGTTCGGTTTTGAACCCGAATGATGCATGAACCTATCACGAAATAAGCTTATGAAAATCAGTGAAATGCCCGTTTCCCCAATTGACCGCAGTCGTGCTGTACTGAATACAAGAAAACCCACTGATTTATTGTAGGGTAAGTCTTTGTGACCAAGCTCTAAAAACAGTGTATTCACAAAATACTTATACTCAGGCCTAATTGGTTTGGGAACAGTTTTTTTACTAGAACTATGTCCATATAAATCATTTCCAGTGACTCATTCACCGATGTACAATGGACGATATGCTTCATTTACGTCTGGAGGTCCTCCGGGCTATCTCCTTATGTCATTTTCTCTTGGATATCAGAGAAAACACAATTTGATCTAATGCATCACTCAGATTAAATCGAGTAAAATCAGAATGCCTTGATGATGTCCACAAAGTCCCTGGACTTTAGGGAAGCACCTCCGATAAGACCGCCGTCAACGTCCTTTCCCGCGAAAATCTCAGCAGCGTTACCGGGCTTACAGCTACCTCCATAAAGTATGGACGTATCGTCAGCGATATCTTTACCATATTTTTCGGCGACGTGTGCTCTCAGCTTTTCATGCATCTCCTGCGCTTGCTCGGCAGAAGCCGTTTTCCCCGTGCCAATGGCCCAGATAGGTTCATAAGCGATGACCACCTTCGAAAAAGCATCAGCATCGAGGTGAAAGAGCCCAGCGGTCAGTTGATCACAGACGAATTTGAAATGGTCACCCGACTCACGGGTCTCCAGTGATTCACCACAACAGAAAATAGGCTTCATGCCCGCTTGTAGTACCGTATCGGTTTTCTTAGCCAAAATCTCATCACTTTCGTGAAAGTATCCACGACGCTCACTATGCCCCAGTATCACATACGCTACACCCACCGAACTGAGCATCGACGTAGAAACTTCACCGGTGTAGGCACCGGAAGCATACTCGCTACAGGTCTGTGCCGCCAGAAATACGTTATCGGTATCTTTGATGAGTCCATTTACTCCCGATAATAAGGGAAAAGGTGCTGCAATGATGGCCAATGCATCACTATTGACCTCATCTTTGAACATATTGACGATTTCGGAAGTCAGCGCCAGACCTTCATCGAGGTTTTTGTTCATTTTCCAATTGCCCGCTACTATTTTTGATCTCATGATGTTATAGTGGTTTTTGTAGAGGCCGTAAATATAAGTGAAAACTCTAAGAGACTGTTTTGAAATGTATCTTTAATTTTCATGTGCACTTCTTTTGACACACAAAATCCGTTAAACCCAAATTGATCGATAGAAATCGTGATGAGCGTATAAATAGCAAAATACCGGCCATTTGTATTCGTTCGGCATAGCACCGCTATGGTGAATGAAGGCCGGTGGGCAAAGCTTCCGGTATGAAGCTATTTATGCACGGAATAGGTTCTCTATTGATCGTTTTGGGTTAAAAGCTCCTCAGGTAGTGCTGCTATCTATGTCCATTGATTCTCACGCGGCTGGCTGGCCCCTTCGCTGGCTAGATTTTCTTAACGCTCGGTCCTGCTCAGAATAAGTAATACAAACTTAGCTTTTAAATATCGCCTATCTTCCTGTTCATTTTGCTTCACTCTGCGTTGACAATCCTCGCGATAGCGCTGCTATCCCTGCGGTTATCGCCTTGATTGAAACCAAAATGACCCGCGCAATCTTATACGACATTTAAAACCCAAATTTGTATAATAACAGATTTCAAACCTTTTCTACTACAAACCAATCTCTCCCATTAGTGGAAGCGATTTAGACTTTTTCTTTTAACTGCAAATTTCACATTCAGCCCCCTTAATAGTTGTCTTTTTTAAGTTTCGTAGCTTTGGCTATGCACCGAAAAAAAGCCTTCATCAGTGTACAAAAGCCAAAAATTATCGGTACCAAACAAAAAGTCTAAGCCTCGCGCGTTCGAAAGCAATCGTAAAACCGTCCATCGCAACGAAAGCTTCCCCTACATCAAATCGTTGGATGAAAACAAAACAAAGTAGTATCTTACTGTTGATTATCACAAACCCCATCGGAACTATGCAGAAATATACCGTAGCTGTTGTACAGGCAGCTCCCAAGCTCTTCGATATCGATGCCACACTCGACATGACCGAAAAGTGGGTGGAGAAAGCTTCTGCCCAAGGAGCAAAACTCATCCTCTTCCCGGAAGCCTATATCCCTGCTTATCCGAGGGGGCTGAGTTTCGGCACGGTCGTGGGCAGCCGCAGTCCGAAAGGTAGGGACCTCTGGCTAAAGTACTGGGAAAATGCGCTAGAAGTATCCAGTGAACATTGCTCTCGGCTGGGCAAGATGGCCAAAAAAGCCAAGGCCTATCTTGCTATCGGTGTTATCGAGAGAGAGGCTATTGGAGGGTCTCTATACTGCACACTGCTCTACTTTGGCCCGGACGGTAGCCTACTGGGCAAACACCGCAAACTTAAGCCTACCGCTGCCGAGCGCATCCTTTGGGGGGAAGGCGATGGCAGTACCCTGACCAGTTTGGATACGGACATCGGGAAAATAGGAGGCCTTATCTGTTGGGAGAATTATATGCCACTGGCCCGAATGGCAATGTACCGACAAGGCGTAGAGGTATACCTCGCCCCTACCGCCGACCATCGCGACACTTGGCAGGCCACCGTTCAGCACATCGCCTGTGAAGGGCGCTGTTATGTACTGTCCTGTAATCAGTTCGTCACCAAAGAGATGTACCCTGAAGAACTCCGAAATACGGAAGAGGGAAAGCAGCTGCCCGAAATCATTACCCGAGGAGGAAGTACCATCATCTCCCCTTTGGGTGAGGTGATGGCAGGACCATTGTTCGGAGAAGAAGGGATACTCTTTGCCGATATCGACCTTAGAGCAGTGGCAAAAAGCAAAATGGACTTTGATGTCGTAGGGCATTATGCCCGCCCTGACGTGTTTCAGCTACAGGTGCCACATCAACCCGAACCTATCCGAGTACATGAAAAGGTTTAGCCATTATTTTGTTGGCCAAGGACTTCTAAGTATGGGCATCTACTTATGCCTATTCGCCCTATCGCCACCGATGAAAGCACAAAAAAACGAGCTTCAACAGGTCATCGTTTTTCTGCGCGCCCGTGACAATGCCCCTCTGCTCGATAGGTTCAAGGCAGAAGCGATGGAAAAAAACCTCTTTGAAAACATGGCCGTATGGGAAGAGGAAGGCAAGTTATCCGTTTTCGGGTCTTTCGAAAAAGGTGGAGGGCTATTAGTATTTCAATCGACCTCTTCCAACGAGGTGCGTGCCTGGCTCAGTGAAAGCTCCTTGATAAAAGAAGGACATTATCGCACAGAAGTCTACCCTTGGATTCTACGGCGGGGAAGCATCTGTTTATCCTCCGCTACCGACGAGGTCGCTAAGTACCACTTCATTAAATACAACAGCTATATCAACAAATCCAATGTCCGGCAAGTCCCTAGACTGATGGAGCAGCATGACCGCTACCTTAGGGGAATCGCGGCAGAAAGCCAAGTCGTCATCGAGGGGATCTTTGCCAATGATGACGGTGGCGTATTGGTACTGGAGGGCGACCTGAACCGTAACCTGATATTGGAAGACCCTACGGTAAAATTTGGATTCATGGAGGTAAAAATCAAAAAATTGACCGTAAACCGTGGTGTTTTCTGTGAGAAATAGCGAAAACCCAATTCAGCCCGCAAGGATTTATTTCGATATGCCATGTTTTGGATTGATGGAATTTCATTATCTTCAAAGCGGCCTATGTTTAAAAACAGGCAATTCCTTATGCCAAAAGGGTTTCGGTTCAAATCATTTCGGTTTGATGAATACCGTTAAAGGCTACAGCCATTACTGTTTTGTTCCTGGAGTGCTAGAAGGTCAATTGACTACTTATCTGTTTTGAGTATATCTTATGAAAGTATTGAAAATAATAGGCGTTATGCTCGCTATTTTTCTATCGCTCTGCATTGTCATCTACATGCTAGGCCCTAAAGCGCCCGAACCCCAACTGGATACTGCATTACCAGAAGTCAGCACGGATCTAAGGGACCTGGAAGAGCAGATTGCCATGGCCGAGTCCAAAGTGCCCGACATAAAGCCCCATAATACCTCGACCATCGTCTGGGCCACGGATAGCCTCAAGGAAAAAACACCCTATAGCCTCGTATACCTTCATGGGTTTTCCGCAAGTCAGGGCGAAGGGGACCCGCTCCATCGGGATTTTGCCCGGCGCTATGGCATGAACCTGTACCTTCCGCGCCTAGCAGAGCATGGCCGAAGCGGAAAAGACCTTTTGCTGGGCCTGAGTCCCGAAAAGCTGACCGCTTCAGCTAAAGAGGCCGTTGCCATAGGCCAGCAGTTAGGGGACAGTGTCATCCTGATGTCCTGTTCTACAGGCGGTACGCTGAGCCTATATCTCGCTAGCGAACATCCCGAAATACACTCGATGATAAGCTACTCGCCCAATGTGGATATTTATGACGGTGCCTCGGAACTCTTGACCATGCCCTGGGGCCTAGAGATCTTAGAGTTGGTAGAGGGTGGCAAGTACCATCAATTCGAGACTACGGGAGATGGCCATCTTTATTGGACCAGTAAGTACCGTATCGAAGCCATCGTCGGGCTCAAGTCCTTGATCCAACATACCATGACCCCCGAAGTATTCGCTAAAGTAGAGCAACCCTTTTTTATGGGCTATTACTACAAAAACGATAGTCTACAGGATAAGGTCGTCTCCGTGCCACGCATGCTGGAGATGTACGAGCAGTTGGGTACGCCCGGTAATCGTAAGAGAAAGGTCGCTTTTCCCAATGCGGGCCATCATGTCATCAGTTCCAAGCATACCTCACAGGACCTGGAATCGGTACGGCAAGAGACCTTTGCCTTTGCGGAGGAGGTATTGGGATTGAAACCCATGGATAGCCTTTCGGCCAGCGGTTCTTTTTAACCCAGATCATGCGTTGGAAAATCCACTGCAGATCTAAATAGCTGCAAACGGGTCGTTGCACTACGTTTTTTGAATTCACCATAGCAGTGCTATGCTAAATCCAATAAAACAACCCACTGATTTATTGATACTTAACCCAAATTGATCGATAGAAATCGTGATGAGCGTATCAATAGCAAAATACCGGCCATTTGGGTTCGTTCGGCATAGCACCGCTATGGTGAATGAAGACAGGTGGGCAAAGCTTCTGATATGAAGTTATTTATGCGCGGAATAGGTTCTCTATTGATCATTTTGGGTTTAAACCCTCATTACGAAATTCCAACGCATGATCTCCTACTCCGGCAGTAACCACTCCGAATGACGAAAACGCTGCCAAGTGACCTTCGCCAAGTCTTTTTTGGGGTCATATAAAAGGGAATATCCGCGACCGTTCAGAGATACTTTGCCCCTTGCGTGGATTTCAAGATGGTCCCTGCCCTCTTGGGCATAAGCTTTCTTAAGTATCTGGACAAATTGCCAGCACATATCAGGACGCGATGCCACCGCTATCTGCTGCTTCGCCGTGAGGAAGCTATCCTTTTCCACAGTCCAAGTAGCTCCCGTACGGACGTCCTTGATATCAAAATCCACATAGCCCCCTTTGGAGCGCAGCATCATCCTCCAAGAGAGCCGATGTCCTTCCTCGGCCCAGGTCACGTCCCCTTCATAGAGGTGATGCCGCAGTGGCAGCAGTAACTGAACCAAAAAGTAAGCACCAAGTAGCCATGGTATCCACTGTGGCCTGTGTACTTCCCTAGTGTCGAATGGGCGCCATGTCTGTTTTTCCGGAATGGAAATAAGGCGACCCGCTATTTTAAAATTCCGTTTCTGAAAGAATAAGGTACGTATGGTCTCGGGTTCAAAGAAAAACACGCATAGCAAAATAGCCATGTAGGGAAAAACACCGACCTGAAATACGATAGAGTTGAAGATATGAAAGAAAATACCAATAATAAAGGTATACTTACGAGTAGGCTTCCACAGCAGTCCCGGTACTGCCAAGAGGTCAAAGGCAATGCCCCCATAGGAAACCAACCATGGCATCCAATCCGTAGCTAACAGCGAACCTATGACGGGATAATCTGCCTTGCCCTGAAACCATATCTTCACGGGTATCGCTGCCAACCAGTCCGGGTACATTTTGGCAATACTGGCATAAGTGTATACAATCCACATCTGTACTACGAATGCCCATAGACACCACTGGGGACAGCTCCGGCTATGGAGTTCGGGCTTTCGACGAACATCATAGGAAGCATAGCGGTGTGCCGGCAGAAAGGCCATGGCCGCACATAATAGTACCATTAAATAATAATGATTGTTGTAGTGGGTTTTTTGCATGAAATAAACGCCGGCCCACATCAGGGCATAAATCCCCATGGC
This sequence comes from uncultured Cyclobacteriaceae bacterium, assembly GCA_947492745.1. GTDB lineage: Bacteria > Bacteroidota > Bacteroidia > Cytophagales > Cyclobacteriaceae > Aurantiphycus > Aurantiphycus algarum. The sequence continues at coordinate 16,861 of CANLOE010000101.1, forward strand.
CCATCGGTAATAGAAGCCGAGCATAATACCCAGACCCGCGATACCCATGAGAATGTAATATGCATACATCCCATCGCCCGGTAGTGGCTGTAGCCAATCCAAACCGATAAAGTGAAAGGTATGCTTTGGCTCGATGAATGCCCTGCGCACCCAGCCCGTAGCGATAGCTCCCCAGGCCTCCACGGTAAGTATCAGGCCAAAAAACATACGAAACAGCACCAAAGGACTGTTGTCCACGGGTTTGAAGAGGTCTATTCTCATAGGTGGGTCAGGTTTTGTTCCTTAGCAAACAAGGGAATCAGGGGCGCTTTCCATGCACTTCGAAGTGAAAGGCATCGGGCCTTTGGTAGTGTCCTGTCGTGTCCAGGGCCATCTGTTCTTCCACCACCCTATCGAGGTCGATGGTAGCGCTCACGATACATTCTTCTTCGAACACAGGATCAATCACATACTCACCGTCCGGCCCGATGATGCAGCTTCCTCCACTCAAAAGGTAAGTATCTCCTTTTTCCTTCAATGACAGGGGCAGTTCCAGCTCTGTAGGAATTTCCCTGGCCTGCATCAACTGACCTGCGGCCAGTACATAGCAGCGACCTTCGATAGCATAATGACGGCTGGCAATCTGATGTTTTTCATGTACGGTAGGCCATACGGCGACGTGCACATCTTCTCCCGAATTATGCAGTGCCTGCCGGCTGAGTGGCATCCAATGCTCCCAACATACCAAACCCGAAAGTCGGCCGACCTTAGAAGGTACAGAGCGAAGGCCTTGGGCATCACCATGACCATACAGCAGCTTTTCGGTAAATGTCGGCACCAGTTTACGGTGATGGTTCAGTAGCTCACCATCGGGTCCGAAGGTCAGTAGGGCATTGTACACTGTACCATTACCCGGACCCGCTGGCACCCGTTCGTTGACTCCGATACAAAGTGTCAGGTTATTCTTTTTTGCCAAGGAGCCTATATACCTACTCTCTTCACTGGGTATGGCGATGCTGCTCTCATGGAATTTACGATAGACGGTTTTCATCGCGGCATCGTCCCAAAAACCGATCCCGGGACAGTGGTCCAGCCACACCGGATAGCCGGAGAGCCAAGTTTCTCCGAATACAAGAAGGTCCAGCGAGTGTTCGGAAGCCTCTTCCACAATCGAGGCCAGCCTTTGTAGGCTTTGCTGTAGGTCCAGGTGAACCGATGCATACTGGGCGATGCCCACTTTTACTTTTTTGGTCATAATGCGATTGGCTTTAGGGGTAAGTACTCAAGGCAGGGTCAGTAAGCCTATCCTACTTCTTATTTATTCGGTAACGGGCCGGTTTTTTTCTTCGATAAAAATCCTCAGGAAAGTCGCTTCACGTTCGCACTAACTTCATTCTGCACCCTCATTAAGCGATAACAAATCTCAGAACAGTTTCAAAACAGTATCCAGAAAAAGGAAACCACGCGATACACCACTGTACCCTTTATCACTTAAAAATATCTAAAATTTCACACCGAAGTCTATACTGAAGAGGTCATTTTTCACAACTAATTTATTATCGGTAGGTATTTGGTCTGAAATAGCATTGATCAGGCCACGACTATAGCTGAAACCCGCAAAGACGCTGGTATTCAGTCCCGCTCTCAACTCAAGACCCGCGCCCATTAGTATCGAAAAATCAATCGGCTTGAAATCCTCGATAAATCGACCGCTCTCTTTTTTCGGTTTATCGTTGATATTCAGTTCCAATGCAGTACCCACTTGGAAGTAGACTTTGGTGTCCAAGCTCACTTCATTCGTATAGAGTTTGAGCAGGGCCGGTACCTGTAGGTACTGTATGGAATAGGCCTCTTCCTGTACAGCCCCTGTTTCCTTATCACTAATGGAGATACCTACCCTCTTGGAAGCATAAATAAGGCCTGTACTGAGGTAATAGTTGTGGTTATTACCAATAGGGATGTCGAACATCGGACCGAAGAGCATCCGTCCTCCGGCACCGTTGGCGGTAGCAGTCAGGGTATCGGATTCAAAACTCACCCGATTGGCCGCTATGGCCAAACCGGCCCTTAAGCCGATTTTCAGTTTGACCTCTTCCGGTGGGGCCTGTGCAAAAGCTGTTAAACCCATAACCAGCAACAGAATACATATTATTGTTATTTTTCCCATTCAATTGATAATTTTTCGCTTATTTAACGTTTGGTTTACAAACGAATTACGAACTAAGGTAAATGAATCGACTTTTCTATCAAATAAGAATCAAGTATAGTGCCATATTACTCTTTTTTTTGCCTTGGATACTGTCCAGTTGTGATACGGATAGCGGATGTCCAAGGCAGGTAGACACTTCGGGTATCCCTTTATCGATTACCATTGAGGCACTGGAGAAAGAGATACGAAATATCGAAGAGCCTGCTGCACTTCGTGCTTTCATGGCCCGTAACCCGATACTTTCGGAGTTCTTTTTCAAAAAATCCCCGCAGGCCAATGATTCTCTCTGGATCGAGGAAATACTGCAACGTTTTAAGAACCCCCATATCGACACCCTGTTTATGGAAACGGAGCGCGTATTCGGAGATGGTGCCGCTCTGGAAAAAGAATTTGCGGAAGCCTTTAAGCATATGCGTTATTACTATCCAGACTTCGAGGCTCCAAAAGTGCAGACCATTGTATCGGGACTGGAACATGACCTTTATATCTCGGATTCGCTGATCATTGTTGGGCTGGATTGGTATTTGGGCAAAGGTGCAAAGTACAGGCCGAGAGGGCTGTTCGATTATATCCTGAAACGCTACGAAAAGGAATATATCGTCCCCTCTTGTATGTTGCTCTACGGCATCTCTCCCCGTTACAATAAGAACGACCCCAAGGACAAGACCATACTGGCCGATGCCATTACTTACGGAAAATCCTTTTACTTTACCAAAAGTATGATGCCCTGTACACCCGATAGTCTACTGATATGGTACACTTCGGAAGAAATAGCCGGGGTCAGGGAAAATCAAAAAACGATATGGGCACATTTGATAGAGAATGATATCCTATACAAAACGGATCATTTTATCAAGAGAAAATATATTGAAGATAGGCCAAAAACCTATGAAATCGGCGAAAAATGTCCCGGGAGAATAGCTACATGGGTAGGTTGGCAGATTGTAGAGCAGTACATGCAAGAAAAGAACGATGCTCCGCTGCCCGAGCTGATGCAGAAAGACAATGCACAGCTTATCTTCTCGGAATCCAAGTATCGACCGGAGTGACGGATGGATTATCGGATGGCTGCACTCAAGTACAAAACCACATTGGAAAATGGGTTGTTATAAAATATAGCTCTTGAATTTCGCCTATATCATTGTTCATTTCGTACTACTCTGCATTGGCAGATCTCAGGGTAGCACCATAATCATGCAATCCTAGGTGGAACAAAGTGATTCATTGACCTTATACGATGACTGAACCCGGATTTGTAGTAAGAGTTTATTTGATAGGCTTTCCCCAAAAGAGTTTTATTTCGTCCCGGCTTTGGGGACAGGGCCGGGACGTAAAGGTTATCAATGGTGAGCAACTGTTTTTTCCAACGCGAGTTCCACTGAATTATACCGCAGCTAAAGAATAACTGCTCTCTTCGACTTCTTCAATCAGGTGGACCAGATCCATGACCAGTCGGTTTCTCGAAAACTCTTGCTGGGCAAGACATCGGGCATTTTTCTTATATTGGGCCGCCAAGGTCTCATCTTCTATTAGAGTCCGAAGAGCGCCAATATCGCTTTCGGGCTTTTTCGGATGGATATAGATACCGCACTCGGACCGCTCGACAACTTCTTTTAACCATCCCTTAAAATTAAGGATGATGATTTTACCTGCTGCCAAGCCATCAAAAAATTTATTGGGGCTACCCATCTCCAGCACGGGTCTACGCTGGAAAGAAATATATACTGCATCCACAAAAGCCATCAACTCCTGTATACGCTCTTTTCCACTATGCGGATGAAAGGATATATTGCGCAATTTCAGTGCTTCGGCTTTTTTACGTACAGGTTCGAAGCGGGCCCCACCGCCTACAATCAGTATTCTGACATCTAAACCTTTAGCTAGACAGGCCACTTGGAGGTCAAGTAAGTATTCCAGCCGGTTGGCCAAACCGACGGTACCGAAATAGCCTATCGTGAACTGTCGGGGTGAAGCCGATGGTGGTTTTTCCCTGGGATAGAAAAACTCCAGATCTGACATATTGGGAACTGTTTCTATGTCTACAGTGGGGACCCGACCGCGAATGTAGTTTTCTATAGAGGGGGATAGCGCAATTACCTTTTTGGATTCACGGTATATTCTACGCTCAAAAGCGTAAAGGACACGCTGTAGCCACTTATTTTTGATAATGCCCATTTGTATGGGTGCCTCGGGCCACAGGTCTCCGACCTCAAAGAAATACGGTATGTTATGGATTTTTTTTATCCACAATGCGGGCAGGCCGACACTGAGTGGTGTTGATATGGTATAGCACAAATCAAAATGCTTAAACTGTCCCGCAAGGAAAAGTACTTTCAATGCAAATAAACCATAGGCATGTATTCTACGGAGGGTCGACAATTCATTACTATAAAATACAGGTAGGTAATGCACTTCTATTCCTTCTAACTTCTTACAGCAATACTCCTTTTCGTTGTGTGCCGTAAGGACACTGACCTCATGTCCTTGGGAGACCAGACCTTTGGCCAGATAGTAGGAACGGATGCCCCCGCCATCAGTAGGTATTTTAAAATATTGGTGGATTATCAGTACCTTCATATTCTTGACGGCATCAAACGTTTAGTTTTTCGTAATAACGGCAAAAATATTGGATATTACAGTATGCACACTTCGGTTTTCTCGACGAACACACGTACCTTCCGTGGAGTATCAGCCAGTGATGTGCTCTTGTGACATGCTTCTCGGGGATATGTCTTATCAATTGCTTTTCCACCTCAAGGGGTGTCTTTGCATTTTGTGTAACAAGACCGATACGTTTGGATACTCTGAAGACATGGGTATCCACGGCTATGGTGGGTTGATTGTATACCACAGCGGCGATTACATTGGCGGTCTTCCTACCTACACCCGGCAGGCGCTGTAGTTCTTCTATTTTTGATGGAACAATTGAATCGAACTCTTCTACCAACATCTTTGACATGCCCAAAAGATGTTTTGTTTTATTGTTGGGATAGGATATTGATTTTACATAGGGAAGCAGTTCATCAAACTGAGCTGTAGCCAAATGTGCTGCCGAGGGGAAGGTCGCAAAGAGTGCTGGGCTTATGCTATTGACACGCCTATCCGTACATTGTGCGCTCAGTATAACCGCAACTAAAAGTTCATACGGATTCTCATACCGGAGTTCGGTCTTGACCTCCAGTTCATCCTCTTCGAGATAAGCAGCAAATGCTGCAAATCTTTCCTTTTTCAACATGATTTTTCCAGCACTACTGAGTAGAATGCAGGTTTAGGGACTTTGAATACCCTAAAATACGATCTACAACATGATCTGAAGGTCCCTTGAGTACCTTTTCCAAATCATGCTTTGTGCTAAGAAACTCGGTATGGACTTCCTGCAAAGCTGAGTTACAAATAAGTGCCCTTTCAATGGCGACACTCTCAGCGCTGGTGGTCTCTTTATAAATATACCTAATTACGTCATCTTGGGTAAATGTTATGGTCATATGCAATGTTGTGTTGTTTCATTTTTTTCCTAAGGTTGATCAACGCGTACCTCATCCTTCCTAATGCCGTGTTGATACTTACCCCGGTAGATTCGGCTATCTCCTGAAAGCTCATCTCCATATAATGACGCATAACCAGCACTTCGCGTTGCGTATCAGGCAATTCTTGTATGAATTCCTTCAATCTGTTATGCGTATCCTGCTGAATCTGCTTGGACTCGAATGAATCTTCGGCAAAATCAAGTGTGTTGAAAACAGCACTGCCGTCCTCCATCACTATGGTTGGATAACGTTTCTCTTTCCTGAAATAGTCAATCGCTAGGTTATGGGCAATCCTTACAATCCAAGGCAAAAACTTACCTTCTTCATTGTACCTTCCTCCCTTGATTGTCTTGATGGCTTTGATAAATGTCTCTTGCAATAAATCTTCTGCAATGTAAGTATCCTTAACAATGAGGTATATTGTGGTATATACCTTAGACTTATGCCTATCGAGCAATTGTTCGAAAGCCTCTTCGTTACCTTTAATGTAGAGTGATACCAATTTGCTATCACTTATAACGTACTTCTCCATTAAGTTTATAGTTTAGTTAACGTAGAGGTTTATACCATATTGTCCGACGGGTTTATTTTATATAAAAAAATTAAATTCGTGAATTCAAATTTACTAAATCGAGATGAACTTACAAAAAAAATCAAAAAGAAAATTAAAATTACCAGCATTATACGCAACAAAATCAGCGATTTAACGTCTTCATTTTTTTCCTCCGAATCACCTTCTTTTTTTCGAGACCGGTTTGGCACAGATCATACACCAAACATTCTCATCACAGCTTCAAAAGCTCAAAATCAGCATAGTAAATGTATTTTCTGAATTGACCGCAGCCGTACTACGCTGAGTTTCATAAAACCCAAAGTTTATAGCGCTATCAATCTTCATAACCATACCCGATACAGGATATGGGCTGAATACCATGGGCGTATTATTTATATAATAGCACTTAAATTTCGCCTATAGTATTGCTCATTTCGTCTTATACAAATTTAGGTTTTAAATGTCGTATAAGATTCCGCTGGTCATTTTGTTTCAATCAAGGCGAGAACCGCAGGAATAGCAGCGCTATCCCGAGGATTGTCAACGCAGAGTGAAGCAAAATGAACAGGAAAATATGCGATAGTTGAAAGCTAAGTTTGTATAACTCTGCACTGACAAATCTCATGGTAGCGCTGCTACCATGAGATTTGAATTGGGACAAAATCATTCACAAACCTTACACAATATTTAGAACCTAAGCTTGGAGCAGTGAAGCATAAAGTCAAAAGGATTGTCTTTACCCCAAAATGATCAATAGCCTTCCTATTCCGAACACAAATTACTTCAAGATCAGCGGTTTTACACTACGTAGGTGTGTCACCTTAGTGATACAAAGGCCTCCCCTCCCAAACCACTGATTTTATTACTCTTTATGTTCTCATCACGAAATCCTATCGATCAATTGGAGGTGAAGAGGGTGATGACTTCAAACATCCAGATGTGATTTCATATCTCCTTCCATGGCCCTACATGGAACATCTAAGACCTTGGAAGGTAAAGGGGCTTGATCAGATCTCGCACATCACATTGTAAGATAGTTTGAGTTCAGTAAGCAACTCCGTAGAAGGAAGGTCATGATCGGTACAACTCGCGTGACAAGAGAAGTATCCGCTACCTCCCTTGAATCTGTCGGTCCTTTGTAAAGGCTTAACGCTATCCGTCAAAAAACTATTTACGGTCAACCGGGTCAATTTGATTTTTTTGTTTTTCATCGTATTCAATTTTGAAATGAAGCCTACTCTATTCGGTTTTCGACATCCCCTGTGGTATCCCAACCCAAGGATCAAAAGATATGTTGAGTTGGACATCCATAGTAGTATTCAAATCCACTGCTTGTGTGACAAAAGCTTTATTCTCAATTGATAGGCGATACTTGGCACTGCCTCCTTTATTCTTCATGTTTCAACCCATTATCAATACTTTCTTTTTACTATACAGTGGTTGATGCATAGTTCATCGGTTAGCGGCTTAAGCCGCTCTACATCAGCAAAATGGATATGCTTTTCGAATGGACGATAGCGGTACTTGGCTGGATATGAATACACCCATGTATTGCATGTTAAGCCCCATCACAAAGCTCCAAACACTGCAAATTCAGCTTGTTTCATCCTAATTTTGTATTTTCGATGGCGATGTAGCCTAGGCTATGACACTTATACTCAAAAAAATGAAATGGGAAACCTTGCAGGTAATGGCCCTGGTGGGAAACCGGATAATGTTGAATCGTTACGGGTAGACTTGTCATTAAGAGACTATTTTGAAATTATTTTAGAATTTGTTACCGCTTATTTTGAATAGGACCGAGCGTTAAACCCGGGTCATGCATTAGCCCTTCTATTTCGGCCTTAAATAGCTGCAAATCAGTAAAGTGTGGAGTGTATACATTTGACTGGACAGTAAGAAAAGCTCAATAGGGTTAACTTACAGAAAGAATGAAGAAAAC
>CANLOE010000102.1 GCA_947492745.1 uncultured Cyclobacteriaceae bacterium
CTGAACCCAAGAAAACGCACTGATCTATTGCCATTTAAGTCCTCATGACGAAGTTCCAACGAACATTTTGGGTTTAATTCATTTCTACATATATAATTTTGCTTTACTCTTAAAAACCGGATATTATCTACTTTAGGTTGGTTTGATGGTCAGGCCAAGCCTATCAAGATAGGTCAGCTTTTTCATTTTTGGCTTGACCCAAAAACGAAGCAAAAAAGTCAAGGCTGTGAACAAATAAGCTAAAAATCAATCATTTTGGGCTTAACCCTCATAACTAAGGGCTAATGCATAATCCGGGTTCAACTCTTCTTCCCCAGCCCCATCAATGCATCTAAAGTAAGCTGCTCTAGGTATTTCCAAAGCCTTTTGGATAGACTGGATTTTCTTCCTACTTATAACCTCCTCTGGCTGTTGCTACAACCAAATCCGCCTTTGTTCTTTCACTGATCGCTTCCCTTTCACATTCACCAAAGGAAACAAACCGAAGGTTTGGCGAATGCCTTTGATAGGTAAGTTTATAGATCTACTTGATGCCGCCGGACACTATATTGGACAGGAGCCTGAAAGGTGCCTGTCCAACATAGCTTAGTCAGGGTTACCGCAACTTCGACAGTTCCAGTACATGTAGCTTTGGTCCCGAGTCATGGTCATAGTGACTGAGGTAGATATGGGGCAAATTAGGGTGCACGGCCAAGCCCTCTAGCTTACCGCCAAAGCTCTGCTGCCATAAGGGTTCTTTTGCATGACCATCGCTTGACCATACCTGCAAGCTGGCATCTTGATGGAGGGTAGCTAGGTAGGTACTACCCTGTAGCCTTATCTTTACGGCGTGAAGTACGGGAGATGCACTTTTGAACAGGAGTTCTTGCTCACCGGTGCTCACATTCATTTTCTTCACAGCGCCATTTTGTAAGCAAAGGTACAGTTCTTCTTCGGTATACCAGTAGAGGGCCGATAGGTCCGAAGCTTCGAGCGCCAGGGCAGCATTCTTCCCATCGGATTCCCGCCACAGCTCCAGCTTTTGTGTCATCCCCGAGAGATACATCCCCGAAAAGGACCAATACCTGACTGTCGACCCCATCCCCTTGTACAGTACTTGGATTACTTCCCTTGTATGGTTATCAAAGAGACCTACCAAGTAGTGCTGCCCCATGATGTCGGGGACAGTGGTACCGTCCCGGGGCGGGCGGAAGTTCAGTGCCAAAAGTATACGGTCCTGCTGCTTGTTGAGCAATACCTGCTCCGTTTCAAAATACCTGGATAGCGAAGCTCCATGCACCGAAGCACTTTCGTTCGCATAGGCCCGATCGATCAGCTTTACTTTCAGTGCTTCAAGGTACTGGTCTTTCAAGTCAGCATTTTTGCTATTGTAGCGTGCATGCCCCATAATCAACTCATCTTTCCACAGATGAACGGTACCGCGTCTCATGGGCGCGGTGTCCATGGTGGATTTGAGCTTGTATTTTTCCCAATAGTGCAAATGGCCACGTGTGCTGGTCACCCAGCAAGTGCCATCAGGGTGAAAGTAAACCTCCTCTCCATAGCCTTTCTCCAAGACTTTGAGGCTGCGGACTTTCAAGGGGCGGTTCTGAGCGAATACTTCAGATTTAGCCATAAATAGAATGATAATGAATGTAAAAATAGTGAAGCTTCGCGATTTCATGAACAGGCCATTTATTATTTTAGGGTCACATCGCTCTGCCGGACAAAGGCAGTACCCTGCTTTCCGGCATTTTCGTAAGCGATAGCCCACCATACCCCGGAGGCTCCGATGATATCTATACTACTTGCTTTTGCCAGTGCTGTGAGCTTTTTGGAGCTAGTATCCGCTTTTTCAAATACTTCTGCTTCCAGGCTAGCACTGATTTCTCCAATATAGGTAACAGACTCCACATAGTCTTTATTTTCGGTATCGGCTCCTAAGCGCACATTGGCATCTTTGTTCGCCGATCCGCTTCCTCCCATGGCCGGAGGATTCAACTTACCAATGGTAATCAGGATGTCATCTTCGGTAGCCAGCCCGGAGAGTTTTTCGGTAATCTTTTTGGCCGCATCAAAACGGTCACTCGCATTGAGCTCGGATATCAGATAAGCCTTGCAATCGGCCTGATTGGAATCCAAAACACCTAAAAGTGCCAATATCAATTGTCCTTCTCCTTTAGATTTGAACAAATCGGCAAAGTGGCCATTGGTATCCAGATAGGCAATGTCCACATACTTGCGGGCCGTATTACAGTTAAAATGCCCCTGTAGTGTTGTCAGGAACTGTGTCCTTGGGTGTGCATCTGCGGTGTCCGCAGTCATCCAAGCTTGGTACATCACCAAAGGGATATAGGGACTGGAGGTCCATTCGGTAGAGGTATGCAATATTTTGAAATGGGGCAGGGTCAGGTGTTTGTGCTTTTCTATACCGTAAAAATTGGCAACACGACACTCTGCTTCATTCTTCAGCTCCCCCATCACATCGGCAGAGATACTACAATGCCGGATGCCTTCCGGTGCCATCAGGTAATTCGTCAAAATCTCGTTGTACAGCGATTTGATGAGTATACCATCCCAGTCGGTGGGGTTTTTGGCTACCCTGTTTTGCATGGCCGTGATACACTTGGGGGCATCATTGGCCCAAGATTCCAAGGCGGCCCGCAACGCCCCCGAGGGTTCGGTTCCAAACTCAACATATTCTAATTTGGGCGCTGTCAGTTTGGGGTCTTTTACCTTGCTGATCAGGTCCAGTTTACCCGTAGTTTTATCGATCAGCTCTACTTCACTACCAAAAGAAGCATTACTCCCTAAAGAAGTAACTTTGTTCTTTCTGCCATCGGCGACACTTTGCACATAGGTAGCCAAACTGGCATTGTTCTTTATATAGTTCTTGATCTCTATTTTTGCAGCAGGTAAATTGGTCGCTGTGATGGCTGCTTGGACAGCATTGGAATTGGTCAGGCAGGCGTTGAAGATGATGCGCCGGTGTGGTTGTAGATTTTTGGCCGTTAAGCGATCGTCCATATTTTTCAGGACTTCCAATATCAGGGCATCGGCATCAATCTTATTTTTTTTCAAATCGACTGCATCATTCACTTCTTCCAATCTACCGCTACCATCATCCTGTACTTTACCCGCCAGTTGGATGCTTCGTGCATTGCCATGCCCCGCGATCATGACCTGATCGATGCGGTCATTCCTCCCGTATTTTTTGGCCAAGGGGCCTATTTCGCTCTGTACATCGGCAAGGGTTTCCTTGCCCTCTATCATGATGGTCAGGTTGTTCCAATTGGTAATGACCTTGGTCAGGTTCGGGTCACGGTGAAAAGCCCCGTTATGATCGATGGCCGTGTGCAGTATCAAGGTCAGGGGCTTTGCCTTAGAAGTATCCCCAAAATTGACGATCAACTTGTCCAAAGCTGCTTTCTCAAAGCGATGGAAGTTTCTGATATTCCCTTTCAATGGCGCATTATGGAAAGTAATCGGATCCACCTTATCTGCCGATTTCATATTATTATAAGAGGCAAAATCCATACCATTGGTGGCTTCGAAGTTAGGGTTGGGTGAAGCGGTGGTATAATAATTGGCCAGATCACTGATATAGTTATTGCCTTGGAGATGATCGAATATCCACTGTTTCATGGCAGACTTCAACATAAAGGGAGGAAAGGCCGTCATCAATATATCCATATCCTTGCCTGCCTGGATGGCCTTGGCCGGGTCGTTCATGGGCTGGTACTGAAAAGGTATCTGGTTGCTTACGGCTTTGCCATATACCTTGAGGTACTGTTTGGTACCGGCCAAGCCATGGTTTCCTATCTCCTTATTGATGTCCGAAATCGTCATTAGACCACAGGCCGAAAGGTAATCCGCACTTCTCCCAAAGAGCATTACCTCGCGCACGAGCTGTATATCGGGTGCTGTCAGTTTAGGGCCGGCATGCCAGTCAGCCTGTTTTTTAGCATAGTCATCAAATTCGAACAAGGTCATGCCCTTCAGGGCGGCAGCATCTTTGTAGTCAGTGGGAGTATCGGTCACACTACGTTGTAGGGGCATCGAAGTAGTCGTGCCGGCCTTTGCTCCCGGACGCAGCGCTGCCGTAGAATCAAATTTTCCCTGCGCGACTTTTTCCCCCATATCATCGGCCTCTTTCTCTAAAGCGGGATTATCATTGATGGGCATCCCCTTGGCCTGTGTCGTTGCCTGTACCCTTCCCTGCCTCTGCTGTACCACATGGGTCAGTTCATGGCCTAGCAGAGTTTGACCTTCTTTACTACCCGGGTCATACTGTCCCGGAGCGAAGTGTATATGCTCTCCTTGAGTGTAGGCCAGGGCATTCATACTTTTGGCCGATGGGGCATTTCTATGAATAGTGATGCCTGAAAAGTCCGCACCGAAAGCGGTTTCCATTTTAGAGCGGTATGACCCTGACATCTTTTCAGGGCTTCCACTTGCCCCGGATGCAGGGTTTGAGCTGCCGGAAGAGGACTGTGATTGCTTCTGTAGCGGTTCTTCCTCTCTGGTTGAGCTTTCCTCCTGCCTTTGAACAGCTTGACCTGTATCCGGCTTTCCGGACAAAAGGCGAATCAAGCGAGCCTGCGGTGTCTGTGGGGCAGCAGATGCGATTTTCTCGGAAAGCATGCCCTGCGGCGTGGAAGGGTCGGCCGAATGATTACGTCCTGAAGCAGCCTTGGCTTGAACCGTTGGTTTTTGAAGGGTATTTTGCTTCTTTTCCTCTGAGGCGCGCATAATTTCAACTTTTAGGACGTACTATTTTCTACATGGTTAAAGCTAATAAATTCCCCAAGTATTGCAAATTTTTTACGAGTTAATTGATCCCGATTTTTTCTCATCTTCTTTGCACGGAATCGTTTCTGTATCGAACGCTTTTATACAAATTTGGGTTTTGACCCAAAAAGATGAATAGCCTTCCTATTGCGAGCATAAATCACTTCAAAATCAGCGGCTTTACGCTGCGCAGGCTCATCACCCTAACACTACGCTAGGCCTCCTCACCTAAACTTCTGATTTTAGTGTACTTTATACGCTCATTACACAATCCTATTGGTCAATTTGGCTTTAAATAGCTGTAAATAAGTAGATTTAATCCGATAAAACACCCTGATGTATTGCTTTTCACCCCCCATAACCAAGGGCTAATGCATGATCCGGGTTCAACTGATCTTTTCCCTTTTCAACTCTTCTTCCCTGGCCCCATCCGTGTATCTATAGTAACCTGCTCTAGGTATTTCTATAGCCTTTTGGATAGACTGGGACTTTCTCCGTCCCTAACGTCATCTTGCTGTTGATACAACCAAATCCACCTTTGTTCTTTCACTGATGAGTTCCCTTTCAGATTCACTAAAGGAGACAAACCGGAGGTTTGATAAAGGCCTTTGACATCAATGAACTTACATTTGATGAACATCATTGGAATAAATCCAAACAGTGAACTAAACGCATCATAGGGGTTCGAACTGCGAAGCCCTAAGGTAAACTCAATGGGTATTTGTATTCAAGTAAAATAAAATGAGGGTTTTGATGAGGAAGGAGTATCCGTCAGAGCATAAGAGAGGCGCAAACATGGAGTATTAGAATGATTATTTACACTTAAATGCAATGAAAAACCATAAAAATCACTCAAATATATCCGGAAAAAAAATCAAAAAATATAATCAAAGCACTGAAAAAGAATAAAATTTTGTTTTATTGAAAATAAAAACAAGAATTAAAATCAAATAATATTACATTTGAGTATTGATAAACATTCAGTCATTTTCCATCACTCCATCGAAGCTAACAATTTTCAGTCTTCTAATTTTTTATTAAAAATCAATTACAATGAAAAATCAAATCACGAAGCGCATCACTTTGTTCAATGCGCTGTTAATCTTATCATCTGCACTGGTATTTTTTAATTGCAGCGATGATGAGGCCATGGAAGAGAGTGTCACACTTTCGGCGTTCAGTATTACAGCTACCTCCGGTCTGGATTTCCTGACATTGGACTGGGAAGATGTCACCGCATCGAACCAACAGAACATCAGCTATGATGTGTTTGTTGACGGTGCCTTGATCAAAGAAAACCTAAGTACTTCCACTTATAAGGTCAATGACTTAGAAGCAGGTACGAACTACCTCATCAAGGTTATCGCTAAAGACGAAAGTGGAAACCAAAGGGAGGTCGAAAAGACTTTCACCACCTCCTCCAAGCCGGTCCCTACCGAAGTTGCTATCAGCTCAAAAGACATCAGTAGGTCCGGTTTTACGATTGACTGGACCGCCGCTACGGTAGATGGAGACCAAGGCCTGAAATACGATGTGTCCTTGGACGGATCGGTACTGGCTACAGACCTGGAAGTACTGACCTATACCTTTTCCGATTTGGAGGCAGAACAGGCCTACGAAGTCAAAGTGACCGCAAAATCCATTGAATTTGGAACGAGTACCTCCAAGATACTCCCGGTCACTACGGCTGCCGCCCCGAAGCCCAACGATTTTACGTTAAGCACGGAAAACATCCAGACAACCAGTGCAGTTGTCAGATGGACTTCTTTGACCATCGATGGTGAAGGAGGGGTCTTAGCGGACCTTTATATCAATGGTGCTGAAGAAACCATAGGATCTACGGCTTCCGGATACACCTTCACCTTTTTGACGGCAAATACGGAGTATACGATCAGAGTGGTGGCACGGAGCACTGCCTATGGCACTACTCTGGAAAAAGAGATTACGTTTAAGACCGAGCCCTTACCATCGACTTTTGAGGTTACTTCGGCAAAAATATTACCCAGAACAACGGGAACTTTTGACAGCCCACCTTTGGCCATTATCCGGTTTTCCAATAGGGACCTATTGGAAGGCATTGTTCTCAATGACAAAACTTATGGGAGCTTTGCCTTTGCCGGCTCCGACGGTATCAGTATTCTATTGACTGATGAGGAATATGAGGCCCTGAGCAACGCAGCCGTAAAAGAAGGAACGGCCAATTTTACAGAGAATGGAACGGCCGACTCCATAACATTTACCTATACTTTAGATTAACCCCGATCATGCATTGGAAAATCTACTGCGGGTCTAAATAGCTGCAAACCGGTCCTTGCACTACGTTTTTTGGATTCACCATAGCGGTGCTATGCCAAATCCAATAAAGCGCCCTGATGTAACCCTCGTTACGAAGTTCCAACGCATGATTTGGGATCAACCTACGCTAAGTAACGCTATAAAAGGGGCTGTACCAAAACGATTTTTGATACAGCCCCTTTTTCTGTTTTCGGGAAATGATAGTTTTGTCATACCCAAGAGAAAATGAATAGGAGAAATAATCAGGAGGAACTTCAGATATATACTCAAGAAAAAATGAAATGGGAAACCTTACCGGCAATGGCCGAGCAAAAAAACCGTATCGTCTTGTCCCAAATCAATTGCGTTTAGGTATAAATGAGTAAACCGTCCATAGTACATTGATAGACCGGTCACTGGAAATGCTTCATAAAGACAGCGTTCTATCCAAGAAAACACCCTGCCCCTAAGCAATTGCGCTTAAGTATAATTTGATTTTTCCAGTCTGAATGAACCACACTTAGCTTACCTTGAGTACAATACAAATACAGCTCTCGATTTTCGCCTATAGCATTATCTCAAAAAGATGAATAGCCTTCCTGTTCCGAACACAAATTGCCTCAAAATCAGCGGCTTTACGCTGCGCAGGCTCGTCACCTTAGTGATACAAAAGTCTCCTCACCTAAACCGTTGATCTTATTGCAATTATGCTCTCATGACGAAATCCTATTGGTCAATTTGGGTTTAATACAAACTTAGCTTTCAAATATCGCATATCTTCTTGTTCATTTTGCTTCACTCTGCGTTGACAATCCTCGGGATAGCGCTGCTATTCCTGCGGTGCTCGCCTTGATTGAAACAAAATGACCAGCGGAATCTTATACGACATTTAAAACCTAAATTTGTATAATTTTGTTGCAAATCAGTAAATTGAATGCGTTTTTCGAATTCACCGTAGCGGTGCTACGCTGAACCCGATAAAACACCCTGATGTATTGCTTTTTAAACCCTCATAACTAAGCTCTAATACATGATCCGGGTTCAAATTCAATCCAACACCACCAATGCGTTCTGTAGGGAATAGACCGCTAGGCTCACCGCATTTCTTGCTCCCGTTTTCTCAAAGAGGTTTTTTCTATGCCCTTCGACAGTGTTGACACTGATAAACAGTTTTTCGGCGATTTCGGCGGTAGTCATACCCTTGCAGATCAGGGTCAAGATTTCCATTTCTCTAGAAGTGAGTTGCAGGCCAAGGGTGCGGTCATTGAGTTTTTGACCCTGAGCGGACTTGGTTTTTAACTGCTGCAAGATAATCGTAGAGACGTGCTTGTTCAAATAGATACCATCAGTAACTACGTTTTCAATGGCTTTCTTCAGCTCCAAGGGGTCGGTATCCTTGACCAGATAACCATGGACACCTACTTGCATGGTACGGATGATGAAGTCTTCGTCACCATGAGTACTTAGGATAATGATCTTTACCTGAGGATATTTTACCATGACCTGCTTGCTGGTTTCCAGGCCGTTCAGCACGGGCATCTTCAGATCCATCAAAATGACATCGGGTATGTTTTCATCCAGCCGGTTCAGCAGGTCTTTTCCATTTTCGGCTTCTATGATCAATTCAAAATGAGAAAAGTCTTTCAAAATAGAAGAAAGGCCTTTTCTGAACAACTGTTGGTCATCGGCTATGGCTATCTTTATGGAATCCATCAATCTGGTCAGTAGGGTTTCAGAGACTGCTTCGAGAGGTAAGTTACACGTTGTTTTTATCCGTTGCAAGTTTCGGACCTAAGATACAGTCACTGTTCGGAAAATCCCCTTCCTTGTGATGGGCACAAGAAGGGAGGGTCGGCATGCACACTAACAAAAGTAAGGCAACCTGCGAACTTACCTTTGAATCACAGCATACCTTGGTCCATTTGGGTACTCACTTTACAGTCCATCTATGGTTCGATATCTATCAACTAAGGGGCAGGTTCACGGTCACCGTTGTTCCCTGACCCGCTTCGGAGTGGAAATCTACGCTGGCCCCGATATATTCTGCGCGGGCCGCGATGTTGTTCAGGCCCAGACCGGCACTTTCCCGCATCAGTCCCCCGGACGGTATGATAAACCCTTTACCATCATCAGCGATAATGAGAGAGATGTTCCGCTTTTTGTTCTTAAGTTGTATTCTCAGTTTTTTCGCCCCGGCGTGTTTGAGTACATTGTTGATAAGTTCATTACTGATACGGTACAGGGCCACTTCTTGGTCGGTCGATAACCTAGGGATATCCTCAGCTTCGTACCTCACCTCCATATGAGCTCCCGAAGCGCGCTGTAGGCGATCGGCCATGGCCCCGACTGCTTCTTGAAGGCCGAAACTCTCTAGCGCCACGGGCAGTAGCTCATGGGATATCCCCCGAACGTTTTCTATGGTACTTTGAAGAATCTCTTTCAGCTCCTGTCCTATTTCTTCTATCTTGGGCGCTTGATCGTGCATGAGCAGCTGGTGTACAAAAAGAGAAGCAGCAGCCAATGCACTGCCCACATCATCATGCAGGTCTTTCGCGATGCGGGCCCGCTCCCCTTCCTGAAGGGCAATCGTCGCCTGCAACAATTTTTGCTGGTATACCGTTTTGGCCTGTTGTAACTGTATCTGCTGTTTGATAATACGACGCTGATATATGATAAAAAAGAACACAACAGCAAGGGCAAGGCCAAAGGTGACCGAAGTCCCGACCAATATCAGGAAGAAAAGTTCTGTTTCTTGGGGTCTATCCATAATGCTATGCCATACAAGGTATACAAAATCACGTTGAATAAGGCGTGAATGGCCCATACATTTAACCTTAAAGTATCCGTATAGTTGCGTAAGTAATTACTCAACAGAAAGATGAACACAGTACCGGAGAAGTAGATGAGTATACCCGTCGCTATCCAGAACATGGGGTTATACTCTAAAAACCGGTCCTTGAGGGATTTGATGGACCGAAAGTAGTACCATAAGGCCAGAAACAGCAGGAAAACACTCTCCACAATCCTATGATAATTGTTATGGAGGCTAAAGTCATGGACAAAAACAAGATAGATCAACGAGAAAAGCAAAAACCCCAGAAAGAAGAATAAAAGTATCCTTTGCTCCTTTTTTTGATGGAGCTGTGTCCTGAATACCCACAATAAAAAGCTGAACTCTACTACCGTATAAAAAGGCAAGAGAAAGAGATTATTGACTTTCAAAAACCACATGACCCGAGAGGCAATCTCAATACTGACGATAAACCCCACCAAGGCCAACAGTGCTTTTTGGCTCTTGTTCAACCTGTGGAAATTACGAAGCCCGACAATCAAAGCCATCAAGCTGGGCAATGCGGCACAAAGGATAACGGTTTTTTGAAAATTCATTGTTATTATCGTTCATCTACCCAGTTTGGACCCAAAAATAATCAATAACCTTCCTATTACGAAATCCTATTGATCGATTTGGGTTGAAACAATCCATCCTACATCTATTGACCCTGATAAGGTCAGCGTCAACTATTTGCCGAGGACATCAATCCACACAAGTATCCGGACAGGGCGCGGAAAAATCTTCTTCCGTTTCTATCAGCTGGGCATTCCTCGTTTCGATACTGTTCCCGGCGAACATAACACCAAAATCGGTATAGACCTCCCGATGGTCCTGAGCGGGGCATTTCTTCTCTGGGTCAGGGTTGTTCCTGTCATGGTAGACGAAGACGACATCGACGATGTCCTGGCCATTGTCACTGGCCACAGCACAGGTATCGCGTCCCAGAGTATAGTTCATTTCTTGTCTATCGATAACAAAGCCCTGAAGTGCCTTACCATTGATCATAAAATCATGCACCACCAGATTATTGATTTTTTCGCTCCATTGTTCAATCCACTGCCTTGCCAGGTCGGGACAAACATAATTGCTGTCCACGCCAGGATCGATAGGGTCATGGGTGTCGGCCACAACAAATTTTCTCGTGACAGCAGCTCCGGATAAGATAAAGGTCTCAAAACGCTCTCCTTCTCTGAAGTGGTCCCCCTTACAATCACAATTGTTGGGGTCATAGCCATTTATGGGTACCACCAGATGGTAAAACTTCATAAAAACGGTAAACTCCATACCCGTTTCCTTCTCTTCCAGTCCAAAAAAAACTCCTACCCTACAGGGTACGTATTGATACTCCGATGGAGGGTCGGTACTTAACACCTTCCAAAGGTCTTTCACATCGAACTGATATCCGTTAATGGTATCTCCTTCTTGGTTTTTGTACCAATCTTGGTTGATGATTTCTTGATCGATGCTGTCTTTCCAAGCCTCTGTAGCTATTTTGAAGCTATACGGATTTCCCCCTTCTTGTTTTGTCCCCTTGCTCATCCTTGATGATAAAGAGACTTGCCACAATAGGAAAGTACTAAAGGCCAAAGTGATGGTCACTGCTTTTTTCATTATAGTCTACTGGTTAAATGTAAATCTGCGACAATATAGCCCCGATACCTCCCCTTCACCACACGGTTTTCCACCGTTTTTCATCTCCATGGTTTTCCGTGTGGTACTGATGATCGATTATCATCGGTAAAATATAAAAGCAATGGCTATCGGTGAGCCTCTGACTGACAAGCCATTGAAGAACGTGTTTTCCTACATGATACCGCTGTTTTCCCAAAACAAGGTTTTCCAGCTTACCTGAAGTCATCAGAATGGCGAGTTTGCAGCATGTTAAATCTTAAATTTTAAAAAATCATGAATCTTCTAAAAAACACAAGCCACTACTCCTTGTATTGCTTATTATTATTGATCGGACTCTTGTACAGTTGTCAAGACCCAGTGACATTGGACGGCCAAGAAAACGGTGGAGGTACGGACGCTACCCTGAAAAAAGTACAGGACACCGGTCTTCGTTCGGGTACCTCACCCTTTTGGTGTTTCTACAAGGGGAAAAGTAGCGACAGGATATACTACTCTTTCAGCCCCGACCGGGGAAAGACCTGGTTCGGGAATAAAGACCTTGAGAATGGTTCCCGTACCACCTACAGTCCTGCGGCAGCTTATTTCGATGATAAGTTTGTAATCGTTTACAAAAACGAGAACGATAACAGACTTTATCATGCTTATAGTAAAAACGGTACTGACTGGAAAAACGGAGGTGCCCTGGGCAATGGTGCCAAGACACGGAACACCCCGAGCCTGATTCCCTTTAAGAAGAAGCTCTATTCTTTTTACAAAGGGGAAAGCAGTAGGACAGATATTTGGGAGAGCTATAGTGATGATGGTAAGGAGTGGGATGGAAATGTCAAGATCAAATCCATTGACTTTGCTACCATGTCCCCTGTGCCAGTAGTAAAGAACAGAAAATTATACGTCGCCTACTCAAAAAACCGGAAGGTAAGGTTCATCTATAGCAAAGACGGAAAAAAATGGCATGACGGCCCGAGAACAGACATTAAAACCGAGAAGAACAGGGATATTGCCATGACCAATCTCAATGGCAGGGTATTCCTTGCCTACACCAAAAATGATCAGCTCTACCTGGCTACTTCACAGGACATGAAACATTGGACCCGTCATGGCAAGATCAAAAATGCAAAAACAGATATGCAGCCCACTTTGAGCAACAATGGCAAAGATATCATCTTGATGTACAAAGAAAAGGATGGTAGCGAAATCCGCAGGGTATTGTACACAGATGCACATTGGCACTCCGATGGAAAAGCTATAGGAAAAACCAAAAAGCGACCCTTTGTTATTTGTCAATAAATTTTTCTGGCTTTTCCAGTGATTTTTAAACCCAAAATGTTCGTTGGAACTTCGTCATGAGGACTTAAATGACAATAAATCAGTGCGTTTTCTTGGGTTCAGCGTAGCACCGCTACGGTTAATTCAAAAAACGCATTCAATTACTGATTTGAAGTCAGTTAAGTCCGGAATAGATTTTCTAATGGACATTTTGGGTTAAAGGCTTGAAGCTACAGATTGGTACGTTAGTGAAGAAGCGTACCAATCCTTTTTTTGACAATGCGCCCAGCAGACCCCATGCCCTACTAACTAGATTTATACCAGATCTACTGTAATTACCTGATTTAGGAATCATTACCTGTGCA
This sequence comes from uncultured Cyclobacteriaceae bacterium, assembly GCA_947492745.1. Classification (GTDB taxonomy): domain Bacteria; phylum Bacteroidota; class Bacteroidia; order Cytophagales; family Cyclobacteriaceae; genus Aurantiphycus; species Aurantiphycus algarum. The sequence continues at coordinate 13,141 of CANLOE010000102.1, forward strand.
GCTAAATGAGCGAATGGAGATAATCCGCAGACTGCCCAAGGCCTACTTCCCTATATTTATCCAATACTTCTAGTTCGTTCAGAGGCGGATTCTTTTTGTTCAAAACCAGATTCCTAAAGGCATGGACAGCCACTTTATGATTCAAGTCTATGGTATCGACAATAAAATCGTCAGGACTTTTGGCACATAATCCAAAAGAACCTAGGAACTCATTGGGAAAATCTTTCAGGTTATTGGTTATACCCAAATTGATCGATAGGATTTCGTGATGAGGGCATAAAATGCAATAAAATCAGCGGTTTAGGTGAGAAGGCTTAGCGTATCACTAAGGTGACGAACCTGCGTAGCGTAAAACAGCTGATTTTGAAGCAATTTATGTTCGGAATAGGAAGGCTATCGATCATTTTGGGTTATAATAAGGTTGGCATTGGTCTTGATGGCCGCCGCCACCACATGCCTATCCTTTTCATCTCTCAATGTTAAGGAATCAATCAGCGATTCATAGTTCTCCACCATGGCATCCGGAAAGGCTTCATTAACATTATCAATTCGCTTTTTTATCTCCACAGCCGAAATATTTTTTCTTTCCATTACACTTACCCACTCCTCAAATATATGCTTGCTCCATTTGGGTGTATACAAATCAAAATGAGCAAACCATAAAAGTAAATCCCTGATAGGTAGAGGGTAAATCACATTCGTATCCAGTACACCGGTGAATCTGACACTATGAATCATAAAGCCCTTCCTCTTCGTCCAGCTGCATCATATGAACGATCCTCTTCTTCTGTTCGCTTTTCATTCGTTTTCTATAGGCTTGGATATCCTCATACTTTACCCTGCGGTGCCTACCCACTTTTGTGGAGGGAATTTCTCCCGAGTCCAACAATTTGACCACATGAGGTCTCGAACACCCAATCAATTCAGCTGCTGCTTGTGTGGTCATCTCCGTGGCTATGGGTACGATTGAAACGGGCTTACCCTGACCGGTGACCTTTAAAATTTTGGCCAAAAACTTTAGCGCATTCAATGGTATTTTTATTTTCTCCCCTGTTTCCTCAATTTCTATTTCCGGATTGTCAGAGTTCAAGGACTCCAATGCGGCAGCAAGTGCATCATAAGATTCCATAGAGTTCAGTTGTTCCTCCTTGGTAGGTATACGTAAGTCCTCATTATCGATTGCTTTCATGATAATCTGGTTGGGTTCAAAAAAATTGTTTTACGCAAATTAAACGAAATAAACGAAACAATGGTTTGTTCACCTGGAATTATTTTTCATCTCAATGATCTCAGATTTCATTCTTGCCAAGTTCTAATACAAATTTAGGTTTTAAATGTCGTATAAGATTCCGCGGGTCATTTTGTTTCAATCAAGGCGGGAACCGCAGGGATAGCAGCGCTATCCCGAGGATGGTCAACGCAGAGTGAAGCAAAATGAACAGGAAGATATGCGATATTTGAAAGCTAAGTTTGTATAAGACACTCTTCACATCCTCCAACAATTGGTAGATTGGCCATTGGGGACGTTCAGGGCGGAACAGTGCGCTCGCGATGATTTTCGGTCTGTCCCGGAACAATTTCATTTGGGTATAAAAGGGCTGCTGTACAATAATATTACCATAAAAAAGATGGCGTTCCGGCCAAGGGTGGGAAGAAGGCCGGGGTATATTTTACTGTTCATTCTAAAAAAATATAGCATAACCTGTTTACCCATGGGCCGTGCCGGCACTTACAGGAAATTAGCTACCGGGCCCTTACCGAACAGTATACCCTATAAGCATAGGCACTGGCCTACTAAAAGCCGGAAAACCTGCTTTTAGTTTATGATGAAACAGTTAGGGCATGCGGATAAAATGCATATATTTATATACCTAAAATGTTATTTACTGTTTTAACCCAAAATGTCCATTAGAAAATCTATTCCGGACTTAACTGGCTTCAAATCAGTAAATGAATGCGTTTTTTGAATTCACCGTAGCGGTGCTACGCTGAACCCAAGAAAACGCACTGATTTATTGTCATTTAAGTCCTCATGACGAAGTTCCAACGAACATTCTGGGTTTAATTTTTATAATCACTGACCGAATTAGACTATGGATATAGATAGTGCGCATCATAATGGTATGGGTAAAAAGGACTTAACTTTTCCTGCCTTAAATGGCAGTAGCCACTCCTTGGCCCTGGAAGGAGACCTCCGTTGGGCAGCCGGATTAATCTCAGAACAATATGACTATCTGGAAGGCAGTGAAGTATTCCATAGCACCACGCCGGCCGTCAGCTTTTTGCTTGAAATGGCCCCACCGGCTATCGAGCATCACTGCCCATACTCACAGCTCGTAAGGCGGTTGCAAGCTGACCACAATGCAGACAGCAAGCCCGTGTGGTACCATGCTGCCGAGCGGCTGGTACTGGCCATGGGATTGATGCCCCACTTATACCCTTATGGGCTAACGCCCCTGATAGCACTGGACAAGGCAGCCCCTTGGGAGAACCTTATATGCCCTGCCTACAGCATGCGCACCAAGCTTTTTATACCCACCATAGAATCAGCGCTGTTCTTGATTGCCGGGGTCGACATCACGACCAGAAAGGAAGCCCTCAAGATCTTTTCACCTACCCATGTATTTTCACAATTGGGCGTATTTTACTATCCGAAGCCACCAAGCCCTGACCCAAAGAGTGCTGCGCCCATACACCTTGGCGAGGAATATTACAGCCTATTGGTAGAAGGCGAGCCCTTCCGCCCGGGTTTCAGCCATACCTTTGCTGCTCAACTGCTGGAAGTTCGGGAAGATTGGGAAGATTTCATCGCCCATGAAGATACCATGACTGCGCTGGAAGACATCAACCTATGGCTACAACAACGTGAGGCAATGGACAATGATGTCGAAATCAGCAAACGGTCCAAAAAAGGTTACCGGGCCCTGTTCTATGGCCCTTCGGGTACAGGCAAAACCATGAGTGCCGGGCTGGTGGGCAAAAAAGCAGGCTTGCCCGTATACCGCGTAGACTTGTCCGCCGTGGTATCCAAGTATATCGGTGAAACCGAAAAGAACCTGGAGGCCATATTTCAGAAAGCCGAGCATAAAGACTGGATACTTTTTTTTGACGAAGCTGATGCCCTTTTCGGCAAGCGTAGCCAGACCAATACCGCCAATGACCGGTATGCGAACCAAGAGGTCTCCTACCTATTGCAACGGATAGAGGACTTCAATGGGCTGGTGATCCTGAGCAGCAACCTGAAAAGCAATATGGACAGTGCCTTTACCCGGCGCTTTCAGAATATTGTCAAGTACAACATGCCTACCGAAGGCATGCGCCGGCAATTGTTCCTGAGTGCCTTTAAAGACAAGTACCGTCTACAGGACGATGCCGGCCTGGAAGAAGCCTGTAGTAAAAAATATGCGCTTACGGGTGCCGAAATCAACAATATATTCCGGTACTGTGCCATGCGGGTGCTCAAGAATAACGACGGCAAGGGCGTGCCACCGGAGGTATTCAACAACGCGATGGTGACTGAATTGAAGAAAAAAGGCAAGCTGCAATAATAAGATATATGTTTGAAACCAAGGTCAAGAAAGAAGACACCGCTAACCGGGCGGGGCAAGACAGCCGCGGACAGACCCGCCGGGAGTATGACAATGAACAGGAAATACATGACCGGCAAAACAGGCGGCAAAACAAAAAAAAACCACCACCGCCGGGCGATTATGAAAACACCGTAGCAAAACTGAAACGGCTACTCAAAGGTGGAGATGTAGTGTTCAACAGTGTAAAAGCTGCCGAAGCCATAGAGGCTTACCATATCCTGGATGCCCTGGAAAACGACAATCCGGGCAAGGGCTACCTGGCGAGGTTTGAAAAAGAATACCCTTCACTATTCGGAAAAATGCTGGACAACCTGCCCGCAAAATTTCTCGATGATGCGGAAAGTGGTTTTGCCAAAGGCATTAGCAACGAGATAGGGGAAGCCGAAGACGAAAGCGGCCAAGACAAAATGCTAGCACTGCTAAAGGACCCCGCTACCTGGAAAAATGCAGGCTTGCTGGAAATGACCTTGAGCATCCTTGCCCAAAATAAGGATACGGGCCACCTGGCAGCCAATACAATCAACCAATTGCCTACCGGTACCAAAGCCGGGGGCAGCCCCGGACAGGCCGGGACCAACTATGATATACTCGCCGGGAAAGGCTTTATCGGCCAGGGCAAGCCCAAAAGTGATACGGGTGCCGACCAGGAAACATACATGGTGAAGATGGCCGCCCAATTCCTTTTCAGAAAGCGGTCCTTCGACAAGCAGCAACTACAGCGAAACAAAGGGGTGGTAAAGCACTTTTTGGGTGGCAAGGAAGCGACTACCGAGGGGCTACGGCTGGATAAGTTTCAGGACGCCATGGGCGGGCATGTTGCCGGGATGAAATTTACCGGTGATGATACCAAAGCCGCCGAGGGCAACGTAACCGATTGGCTTGCCGAACGGGGCGTGAAAGCAGAGGATCTGGCACTGGAACAACCCGATGCCCTCAAGCCGGGCGCAATCAGCTACCATGCGGACTTAGGACAGGGCACTGCCCAGCTATTGGCTGCCAGCCTACCCTATGAAAGGATCGACTACATAGCCAGCGACATGAGCGTACGTGGGCTGGGCGGTGCTTTTCGAAAGGTATACCTTCAAGCTACCTGGACACCCCCCGGCAAGAAGGAAAAAGAAGGCACTACCGAAGTCAATCTGTCCCTCATGCTGGGCGAGGTAGAGATGAACCAATTGCGGATCATCATGGAAAAGGAAACCTACGGGCTTGGCCGGCTTGTTATTGATAATGCCACCGTCAACATGACCGTAGACCTGCCTGCCCAAAAAGTCACGAATGGTGGTGATTTTATGTTTGCCCTGATGGAAATACTCAGCGGGCTGGGCTCCTTGGCCAGCAATATGGCCCTGGTAGCCGTAAGCCGGTTGCAGGGCAGCGGGGGCGATGAGGCCAAAGCCGGGCTGCGGGCATCACTGGCGGGCGGGCTGTACGAAAACCTATCCGTAAGCCTTGGTTTTGACAATCTGGCGATCAAAGATTTTGTGAGTACCGAAATGGGGCATATTGGTGATATGGAGGCGGGCAGGACAAGCCTGTCCATCAAACCTCAAAATGAAGGCACCGGAACCCTACGGGCGGAAGACAAAGCCGAAGTGGCCGAACTGGAAGAAAAACTGTACCATAAAAAGGAAAAACGTGCCAAAACCATTCGCAATAAAAGGAAGATTGCCAGGCTGACCGAAGAGATACAAGCCCTTTCCAAACAACTCGATGCCAAGAAGCAAGCGGTACAAGGCGAGGAAAACAACACGTATGCGGTGGAATTGGGTACAGGCTCCCTTAGTTTTAAAAATGCGGCCCTAGTGGCCGGCCAGGTCGTCAGCATCATCGAAAGCACCCTGGCGGGTGATTTGCCCGAACTGAAACTCGGCCCACTGGAAGGCTTTGACGATATCAGCACAAATGATGTGAAGTTTACGGCCAACCTCAGCGCCAATGGACTGAAAAACACTACCATAGCCGTGGGCAAAGTAAGTTTTCCTTCATTGAAAAGCAGCTACTTCAGCTATACCCATAATGGTGAGTACGAAGTATCGGGCATAGCCCCGGAGCTGATTGGCACCACAGTACAAAATACCAATATCACCATCAGCGATGATGAGCGCGCCTTGGTAGAAAACACCCAAGTAGGCAAAATCCATGTACCCACCATACATCTCGGACACCTCTTGGTGAGGGACCTGAAAGCGGGCAAAATATTGGGTACTGTCAAAGCCCCTAAGTTACAGGGCTTATCGGTAGACAGCCTTAGCATGATGGGGCAGGAAAGCCCTACCTTTGGGCGCATCGCGATGGAGTTGGTACCCAATGAGATCTACGAAGGCAAAGCTGACCTCCAGGGCAATATCGGCAGCTTTGGGCTGGAGTCACTGGCCATGGACTACCGGCCTGCTATGGAAAAAGGGGGCAGTGAAGCGGATGAAATAGCCAATGCCCCCAGTGCGCTTACCTTGAAAGCCAGCCTGAGCCACTTTACCGTTCCCCACCTGCACTTTGGCCAGGAAGGCAAGGATAACCTCACCATCCGTACCATAAAGAGCAGGACAAGCGCAGACAGGGGCGTAAGCCTTGAGGGCATTACAGCTTCGGTGAAGGTACTGGACGAAAACAAAGTCTATATCAACCGATTTGATGTAGACCACATCATGGCGGCCAACCTGAGGGTGGTGTACGACCGGCAGCAATACCTGCTCAAAGGGGATGCCCATATCAACGGCTTTCAGCTCAGTGGTATCACTTACGATATGCAGGCGGGCGACGTCGGCCTGGAGCAACCGGAAGCAAGCTGGCAAAACCTGGATATTCCCAAACTATGGGCAGGCACATCGCGCATCAATGGGCTACATACCGGGCAGGCCCGAATTGCCCGCCTCACCAATGGTGATGGCTATAGCTTCTCGCTCTCCGAGGCGGGCATGGAGGAGGCATTGTACCAGGAACAACCCGGGAACGAAGGACCACTGAAAACACTGGTCAAGGCTGCCATGAAAGGCAAAGCTGATATCAATGGCGAATATAAGGATGACGGGTCGGTAAGGATTGCTTTTGCCCTGCCGGAAGGCGGGATACACCTGCCGAAAATCTACTATGACGACCGCAAGGGCAACTACCTCAATACGATGGACGGTGCGCCCCTGGTCATCGAAAAGCCTGCCCTGGATGTATCCATCAGCCCATCGGGCGGCATTCTGGTCAATACACTACATATCGCCAAGTTAAGCACTGCCTCAGGGCTTGCGGCACAGTTTGATGACATCAGTATCAAAATACCCAAAGGGCATGGCGGCTATATCAATGGTATTACCATGCGGGGCCTTGAAGTGGGCAAAGGTAAGGTGGCCGGCATTTTCTCTACCGGCGAAGCAGATATAGACAGGGCCTATATTGAAATAGGCAAAAAAACTACGGACTACCTCAAGGCCACGACCAACCTACAGTGGAAGGGGCTTGATTTTGATGGGGACAGTAGCGGGGCCTTTACGATGAACATAGCGGCACCGGAAGCCGGGCTAGGCGATGGAGAAAAACGGTTTGACGATGCATTATCCTTTATCAATGAGGACAAGGGCATTGCGCTGAATACCAGTGGCATTTTTAAGGACACTACCCTATTCACGGCCGGTCATGTAAAGGTAGGGCAAACTGTTGACGATAGCGGTGAAAAGACCCAGACCCTCACATTGACCGACCCGGTATTGTCCGAATTCGAATTGGAAGGGCAGTATATGCAAGGGGATAGCCCTATCGAGTTTGAAAAGCTGGTGCTCGGCGGGCAGACGACCGGTGACCTGGTGGTAACCAACAGCCCTGATATGCTCAAAGTGGAAGGTGTAGACCGGCTCTACTTGAAGGAAGGTACGGTTGTTTTGCCTTATGCCGAGTCAGATCCAAAGACCAAAGATAACGATAATCAAAATAATGAGAACCAATTCGGTTTCTTAGACGGGATTAGAGGCACTGTAAATATAAGGTTATTTGATGAAAAAGATTTTCAGCTACCTATAGACAAGGGATATATCGAATTAGCCCCTTTTTTAGAAGAACTAACAGACTTTTTAGCCTCTAAAACTTCTTCAGGATTAGCATATTGGGATGATTACATTGCTCTGAAAGGGTTGAAGGACGGCATATATAATAAGGAAGAGGGAAGTGATAAAAAAGTTTATGGTATTGGGCATTGGGCAGAATTTGGTCTTGTGGCTATTAACCTAATTAATGACTTCGAAGTAGAAGATAACTTAAAAATTCAAGAAATCGAACGGAAAAAAGTAGTTCCTGTACAATTTGGACCTCCAATAATATCAAAGTACACTGAATATAAGTATTATGCTAAGATATCAGCTATGATGAACACTATTATTGATGACTCCAAAAAGGATACAGAAAATGAAAATCCTCTGGCGGACCAGCTTAAAATTTGGATTAATAGCACCAATGCTATTAACCCTGTTATAAAAATTGATATAAAAGAGATAGACTTGAATGGTATGGATGAAAAGCAAAGGGGATATTTAAAGTATTTTGTCGAAGACTCAATTAATACTATTAAAGCTGAGGTTTCATTTGATCAAAGTATAGCATACGAAAAGAATAGATACGGGAAATATGTAAATGCGGGTCGAAAAATGAACCCAATAATTAGGGCCAATGATTTGATGCTGCCCGGTTTTAACGTAAATACTGAAAATATGCAATTAAGTGGAACAGAGATAGTAATACGGGAAAGCACTTTGAACATTGATCTTGGTAAAAAGAACCTAAACGCAGCATTAAAGGACATAGGCATAAAAGACATTTACTTTTTTATCAAAAAAACAAAAGATGATCATAGTAAAAAGAATAATTAAGGTACTGTTAGTTACACTTTTATTAATATTAGCTCTAAAATTGATATTTGCAGACTACGGAAAAAATGTTGGCAATAGACTATATCGATTTTTAATAACACCTGGAATACCCATAATTTCTCAATTATTTTTAATCAATTATTTATTACCAGTCATCTTATTGATTGAATCATTTTTCCTAAAACTGGATATCTCTAAAAAACTAACCAAACTAATTATCATACAAGGTATTGTATCAATTATTGTCACCTTTATTACAGAAAAGATTTTTACTCTGGGAGTAGAACTATCGCTTCATAGAGATACGAAGTCAGCATGGGCAATGACCTATATATATTGGTATTTTGCAGGTTTGTACCTTGTTGGTTTTTGGAGTATCCTGCTGGGCACAAAATTTCGACAACTTAAGCTCATTGGTTGGATATTGGAAAAGTAAATACTATAAAATCAATCCTATTCCTCAAAAACTTGGCCGGCTAGCTTAGCAATCAGTGTGCTTACGGTAATGTAGAGGTCAAGACAGAGCCACTATATGAAAAGCGGCAGCAAATAAGTGTGAAAAATCTTAGTGTAGAAGGCTTTGGATTGTTAATAAAGAAAAAAGCAGGTGAAAAATGATCAAACTAGAATTAGTTAGCATTTTACTATAGATAACCATTACTTACAATTTCTATGAAATCATTTAATTTTATCAAATCAATAATATTAGTAATATTATCATTAATTTCACTAAAATGCATATTTACTCCATTTTCTAAAAACGTTAGTCTTTCTGTTATATTAATTCATGGTATTTTAAGTTTAGTGTCAGTTCCTTGGCTGATTTTTCCTATTCTATTTATACTAGAGTCTTTTTTTATTAAACACCCTTTCTCCAAGAAAATAAGGATTTTTTTTTAATTCAATTCTTATTTATATTTACACTATTTTTTTTAATAAAATTTACAATGAGTTGGTATAATACATACTCTCATCCCATTTATAGATTTACAAACACTTTTTTTCCTTGGGTTGCTGCTTATCAATGGTTTATTCTCTTATTTGGACTTTGGAACTTGGCATTAGTTTCTCCTAAATTTAGTAAGTTAAAATTCTTCAACTGGCCCTTTGAGCGGGATGAAAACGCCCCGAAAGAATGGATACCCCCAAGGGAACGGTAAAGGTAAAGTCATAAAACCAGCACTACCATCACTGCCATCATAGAAACCCTACAAGCTGAGCAATTGAGAAAGGCAGAATACTTGCAAAAGCTAAAAGAAAAAGGCGAGGAAGCACCGGTAGAGGAAGATGATGGTGGCTATAAAGCAGCTACTGAAGAGCAATTTGATATTTGGATCAATGATGAAGAGAATGCAATGAACCCTAGGGTTAGTATGAACATTTCTTTGGATATGACAGGAATGGACAAACAAGACCGTGGTATGCTCAGTATATTGGAATCCGATGAAATTAACAATTTAAACATAAATATAGGTTTGGACCCTAATAGGACAAACGGGTTGCAGTCAGGGGCTATTATTGACATCTCACAGTTTTGTATTTCAAAAATCAACTACCCTCTGGAAGGTGGTGGGTCCATTAAGATCGAACAATTGGACTTCGGAAATACAAAAATAGCTGTTGCTAAAAAGAAAACAATACAATTAACAAATATCAAAGCTACTGATCTTAATATGACGTTAAATAAAAAGAAGGGTCAATAAAACAGGCTAAAAACTGATGACAAGTAAGAAAATGAGAACTTTGCTTCTAATCACCTTTTCACTCTTTTCCAGCTATTGCATGGCTGCACCTATATTAATAACAGGCAACATTTGGAATATAATGTCAGATTTTTTTGCCCCGATATTTTTTATAATATTCTCATACTTCCCCACCATATTTTTTGTCCAAAGCTATAACTGGAAGCTTCCGTTTAGACTTTATATCAAGGTTATATATCTACTTGAAGGCATCGGGTTACTAATTCTTTTTGTTTTTATGATTGGGGGATTGGGTATGTCATTAGGGAATAGAAGTAAAAACGATTTTCATTATTCAATATTTATGGGGTATTTAATTGTACAAAGTGTTCTATTTGCAATATGGTGCTTGATTTTAGTAACACCCCTGTCAAAATATAAACACTTCAATTGGCCCTTTGAAATACGGGAAAGCCCTGAAGCCCCTAAATAATAGATCTTGCTAAGGAAGCGGTGAGGGCGGGCTCTACAAAACCTTGCGAAATTATATCTAATAGTGGAACCTATGAACCCCATGATTCACATTGCCATAGAAAACATAGGCAATGAGGGGATGTTTGGGATGTTCAAAGAAAATATAAATAGAATCAACGCAGAGGTTAGTTTTGACCAAAGAAAAGGAGCGGACAAGAAAAGGAAAATGCACCCCATCATCACTATCAAAAACCTCGCCCTGCCAGCTTTTGCCGTAGAAAAAAATGGCATGAACATGGCATGAGGTGCGATAACCATTGGTAATGTAGAGATCAAGAAAGAACCACTACATGAAATAAATAGTCAAGTCCGAATTCAAAACTTTAGTATTGATAATTTGAAAATATCGATAATTAAAGCTAAAAAATAAGAAGTGATTGTTCGAATTACCACTCTACTAAAACTCAACACTCATAATGAACCCGTTAACTTTAATTAAATCTGGATTGATATTATTATTAACATTAGGTTTCTTTTTAATAATATTAATTCCTTTTTCTGGGTCCATCAATTTGTTTGAAGTTCTTACTGATGGAGATATACTTTCAATTATATGGGTAATAAGTCTAGCTTTTCCTATATTTTTTCTCCTACTATCTTTTATCTTAAAAATTCCGTTTTCTATATATTCAAGGTTATTATTTTTATCGCTCTTCTTAATAGTTTGTTTTATACTATGGGTAATTCATATAATTATGGGTTTTTACGATAAAAAAAATTTTATATACGATAGTATTAATTTTTTTTATTTTTGGATAACCGCTTACAGATGGCTTGTCTTTTTCTTTGGACTATGGAGTTTGGCCTTAGCCTTTCCCGATTTAAACAGGTTTAAATTCTTTAACTGGCCTTTTGCAAAAGACAAAAATGCCCCGAAAGAGTGGGTGCCGCCATGGGAGCGCTGAGGGTGGTGCCTACTTTAAGCTATACGGACAATGCTGCACTAGGTTTATAATCAGCACCAAAAGCATTGCGATGAATACCAGTGGCATTTTAAGGGATACTACCCTATTCACGGCCGGTCATGTAAAGGTAGGGCAAACCGTTGACGATAGCGGTGAAAAGACCCAGACCCTCACATTGACCGACCCGGTATTGTCCGAATTCGAATTGGAAGGGCAGTATATGCAAGTGGGCAGCCCTATCGGGTTTGAAAAGCTGGTGCTCGGCGGGCAGACGACCGGTGACCTGGTGGTAACCAACAGCCCTGATGTGCTTAAAGTGG
>CANLOE010000103.1 GCA_947492745.1 uncultured Cyclobacteriaceae bacterium
CTGAACCCAAGAAAACGCACTGATGTATTGCCATTTAAGTCCTCATGACGAAGTTCCAACGAACATTTTGGGTTAAAGGATAAACTATCATCACGTTAGAACAGATTCATCGTTCGGTATTGATGTAGAAAGAAAGGCCAGTGTGCCGGTAACATAGGAAATCATGATCATGTAGTCTGGAAAACCGAATAGTCAAATTGGCCATAGGTAGGACCTTTGCACTTCATGTTTATCCCATCAGAGCTAGGCCCTTTGCTCTTGCTTGATTGCAGGCCGTATCTCTTTCTCATTGTTGTGTAAGGTCGGTACTATTACAAAAGGGGGTACTGTTGCCTTGGCCTTGTTATGATTTGGCGAAGCCAATGATACTCAAAAGAATAAGGCTGCGGGGCAGTTTCGGCAAGTTATGTAGTATCTCATCAAAATATCTCATAAAAGTTAAAATTTAACGTGTAAGTTTCCTTATTTAGAATGTACTTTACTATAAACCAATTCTTTCGATCATCATGAAGTTGAAAACTCTACTCTCAAAACTATTACTATCAGGGCTACTCTGTACTTGCCCTCTCTTTGCCAATGCACAGGGAACACTGGTCATCAATGAGGTGCTGGCCGACCCTGCATCGGGCGATGCGGGCGATGCCAATGGAGATGGCAGCCGAAGTTCAAGTCAGGACGAGTTCGTTGAAATCGTCAATGGAGGTTCCCTATCCTTGGATGTCTCCGGACTGGAAATCCACGACGGATTTGGCCTGCGCCATACCTTCCCCGAAAACTCTGTCCTCCCCTCTCAAGGAGCCTTAGTTGTTTTTGGCGGAGGGAGCCCTGCGGGTCTTTTCGGAGCCAGTGTGGTACAGGTCGCCTCCACAGGATCTTTGGGCCTGAACAATGGAGCGGACGTGGTCAGTATCCTATCCACTCAAGGCGATACGCTACTGGTTTTCGAATACACCGGCAGCTTCGGTGGAGACGATCAGTCGATGACCAGGACCCCTGATGTCAGGGGTGATTTTGTCAAGCATAATGATGTCAATGCCCTACTTTTCTCTCCGGGAACCCAAAACGATGGCAAGCCCTTTTCGGGCAACCCGCAACCCATCACCTCTTTTGCCGAAGATTTCGATACCTGTGCCATCGATATACAGGACTGGACAGTCATCAACGAAAGTGGTCCGACACAGTGGTCTTGTACCAGCGAAGGCAATGAGGGCAGTGAAGCTGTTGCTATCACAGGTAGTCGTGGAGAGGACAGTGATTGGTTGATTTCGCCACCGCTCAATTTGCGCTTTTTTGATTTTCCTGCATTGACTTTCTCTTCGTTTGCCAGCGATAGTGGGGCCACACTTCGGGTCAGGGTATCCACTGACTACTCGGGAGAGGATGACCCAACACTGGCCAGCTGGACCGACCTCCCCTTTTCTGCGGCACGGTATACCTCCGGTACTTGGGCCGAAACGATGGCCATCGACCTTTCGGGCTACAAATCGTCGGCGACCTCGCTGGCCTTTTACCTTGAATCATCGGACACATCAGCAGGATTCTCCTGGAAAATCGACGATATTCTGATCCGTAACGAGAGCGCACCCGTACCTGGAACCAACCCGGTATCCATAGCCATGGCAAGAAGTATGCCCGAGGGCAGCATCGTGACATTGGAAGGCACCCTTACTGTGGTCGGCGAACTAGGCGGTCCTTCCTATCTTCAGGATGCCAGTGCCGGTATTGCTATTTTTGACCGTACCTTTTTGGGAGATTCCAATTATAGTATCGGTGATGTCATCCGTATTACCGGTATCCGCGGAAATAGAAACGAACAGCTACAGGTTGCGGATCTGGTACTGGACGAGTTGATAGGCACAAAAGTAGTGAACCCTGGACCCATAGCACTTAGCGAACTTGCAGCGCACCGAGGTGAACTGGTTTCCATTACGGGTGCCCGTTTCCCGCAACCCGAACAGGGCCTGCTCTGGGGCAATTCCAATTTCACTTTGAGCGATGCCTCTGGCGAGGGGCAGCTGCGTATCGATAGCGATGTGACCGATTTGGTAGGAAAGGCCCAACCGGATACTTGTACCGTAACAGGAGTGGTCGGTTATTTTCGAGGCATACCACAGATCCTCCCGCGACAATTAGCGGATATCCCTTGCGCGGAGCCTTTCGAAATACCGAACTCCGGTATGGCCAGCGATGCCACCTTGGATGTGGTCACTTGGAATGTAGAGTGGTTTGGCAATACCGGCAATGGGCCTTCACCCGAAGAAGAACAGAAAGAAAATGTAAAAAAAGTGGTACTGGACATCGATGCGGATGTATATGCGTTTCAGGAAATAGCCGATGAAGCCCTGTTCCAAGAGATGGCCGATGAACTTTCCGATTATGAAGCACTCATCTCCTTTTTCGTTTCCAGCCCGCCCAACACCCCCGGAAGCTCCCAGAAAGTAGCCTATCTATACAAAAAATCCGTAGTGGAGCCAGTGGAGGCCCGCCCCTTACTGGCAACAGTACACCCTCGCTACAATGGTGGGGATGACTCCCTACTGCCGGGTATCCCGAGAGATCGCCCCGAGCTGTTCTGGTCAAGTGGGCGCCTACCCTTTCTAATGGTGGCCAATGTCACACTACAGGGAAACACCAAGCAGTACCACTTTGTCAACATACATGCCAAGGCCAATACGGGCAATGGCTCCTACGCACGGCGCGCTTATGATGTTGCCGTACTCAAGGATTCATTGGACACTTATTTTGATTCGGAGAACATTGTTCTTTTAGGAGACTATAATGATGATGTGGATGAAACCGTAGCAGGTAATGATGCCCCTACACCGGCAAGTAGTTATGCCCCCTTTGTCAATGATAGCATCGCTGAACCGGGAGATGGTCAGTATTATCATGTGGCTACCCAAACCCTAAGTGAGCGGGATTTCCGTTCTTTTGTCAGTAGACCCAACATGATCGATCATATCACTGTCTCGGATGAGCTAAAGGATAACCTTCGTCCCGAAGCGACCATCGTTCGCTATGATACCTACAATCCGACCTTCGACAGGACCACCTCGGACCATTTGCCCGTATTTGTCAGTTTGGATGCCCGGCAGGAACCTGCGCAAGTCAGTGAGCTTGTACTCATGAACTTGGACAATAATGAAAATAGTGCTCTAGTCAATGGTCAAATCATCGATATGGCCCAAGTCGATGATTTCAGTATACTGGCCAAAGTCGAAGGTGACCGGACCGTGAAAAGTGTTGTTTTTAAGGTCAATGGGAAAAGGTTCAGTATAGAGAATTTCGAACCTTATGCGATATCCGGTGATTTTTTCGGAGTTCTCAAACCATTCAGGCCAAAAGCAGGGAAACTGACTGTCACGGCTACTCCTTATTCAGAAAGATTCGGAAGGGGCATAAAGGGCAAGGCCATCTCCTATCAGCTGGAAATCATCAATACCGCCAGCATCGAGGCATTCGAACTGATCGATACCAATAATCATCAACTACGCGATACTTTATCCGATGGGGATACCGTCTCCCGCTTTGCCCCTTTCAATATCAAGGCCAGAATAGCGCCCAATACCGCCAAAAGTGTCGCCTTTCGACTCAATGGACAACTACTCAACATTGATAATAGGGCGCCCTTTGCGGCAGGTCCCGAACTGAACGGAGACTTCTTTCCGCTCTCTTTATCCTCTGGAAAATACAGCCTTTCAGCTACTCCTTTTTCGGAAAAGTTCGGGAGGGGAATTGCAGGCATTACCAAGACCGTTGAATTTTCCGTAGAAAGAGCTTCGAAAAAAATACTGACCGTCTTTCCCAATCCCACTTTCGGGAGTATCACCATTACGAATCCTGTTAAAACTATATTGGCCGCTGATATCACCATCAGTGTATCCGATGCCTTTAACACTACAGTAATGACAAAGACCTTTTCCGATTTTAGAAATCAATACACGCTGGACCTTTCTATGCTCAATTTTGGCATCTATATCGTCCATCTCCGATATGGGAACAGCCTTTATTCCAAGCGAATCCTGAAATTCTAGGACCGCTGTACTGCCTATACCATGGACAGCATAATGATGGCCTCCAAGACAGTCAATGTTGACTGTCTTGGAGGTTTTTCGTTTTTATTCCATAAAAAAACCCTTCAGGAAAATCCAGAAGGGCTTCATTTATCATAAATGATATTCAATATTCACTAGTGAGAACAGAGGGATTCGAACCCACGACCTCTGCCCTGTCAAGGCAGCGCTCTAAACCAACTGAGCTATGCTCTCTTGTAATCAATAAAATATTTTTACTGCTCGGAATTCTTCGTATCTTCCGATTCAGGATTGCAAATGTAATCCCGGTATCAGAATTCATCAAGTAAAAACGGAATTATACTTGGGGCATGACCAAGAAAAATAAAGGGAAGCCTGTAATCAGGTGATTGTACTCCGACTATACTCCGGAGAATATGGAGCGGGATGTTGACCAAGACCAAATATTGGTCCTAATGTCACTATGTATTCCATTTATCCCAAATTGATCAATAGGATTTCGTAATGAGGGCATAAAGTGCAATAAAATCAGTGGTTTAGGTGAGAAAGCTTAGCGTAGTGTTAAGGTGAAGAACGTGCGCAGCGTAAAACCGCTGATTTTGAAGCAATTTATGTTCGTAATAGGAAGGCTATTGATCATTTTGGGTTTATCCCGAATTGTACACTGTAGCTTCGTTATGAGGATTTAAAATTCAATAAATCTTGAATTTTATCAAGTTCGGCGCAGCACCGCTACGACTAATTCAAAAAACGTATTGATTTTCAGCTTTCAAAGCTGTAACAGAAGCTCAAACCTCAGATTACCGATGTAGGACACTGCCTTTTATGGAATTAGCGAAAAAAGGCATGTTCTGAGCTTAAGTCCGTAACAGGAGGACTTATCCCGGATCATGCATTGGAAAATCTACTGCGGATCTAAATAGCTGCAAATCAGTCGTTGCACTACGTTTTTTGAATTCAACATAGCGGTGCTATGCTAAATCCAATAAACTACCTGATGTATTGGTATTTATACAAATTTAGCTTTTAAAATCGCCTATCTTTCTGTTCATTTTGTTTCACTCTGCGTTGACCATCCTCGGGATAGCGCTGCTATCCCTGCGGTGTTCGCCTTGATTGAAAAAAAATGACCCGCGCAATCCTATACGACATTTAAAACCCAAATTTGTATTAAACCCTCGTTACGAAGTTCCAACGCATGATCCGGGCTTACGGTATGACTCAGGTTCAAATCAAAAAAAACTGCCCCAAAAATAATTTTGGGGCAGTTTCCTATTCCAATGGTTTGGTTTACTACAAGTAAAATGAATTATAGGCCCATTTGCCTATCATCTCCATGATCAATGCTTAATGAATACTCTTTTTCTTTGAGTACCTTGCTCGCCTTCCATTTTCAACATGTACATACCTTCTTTCAGGGCACTTACATCTATTTGACCATCGGCCAACTCTCTTGAAAGTACTTCAGTACCGACCATATCGTATAAACGTACACGATTGTAGTTATCCGCTTTGAAGAAATGTAACGTCTGATTGGCAGGGTTAGGGAATACCTTCACCTCTTCCACAACTTCTGTGGATACGGCCGCTCTACTGACCGTACTGTTCATCGAAGTAGATGCCGTTACAGCGCTTGGAGTAGCAGGCCCATCGGTCCTTCCCGGCTCCACACTCATGTCCCATACCTGAAGGCTGACATTGGTATAAGTGTTTTTATTAAGGAATTTACTGGTGATGACATTATTCTCGCTCAAGTATTCGATGGGTACGGGAATCTCAAGTACACCGAACATTACTTTTATCTTTGACTCGGGACGGTACTCACCTCTCCAATCGTTATCGATTTCCAATGGGAATCCATTGATGGTCACCTCATTTCTATCGTCTTGTTCGGAGATATGATTCCAGAAAAACTTTCCACACAGTCTCAACATGGCCTCTCCTTTTTGAGGGACCTTGACACCATTGACCTGTGCAGTCATGGTTCCGTCACTGACGGTCACTCGATATGGCTCACTGGCGGTCAGAGGCTCACCCATATATTTGGACTCTTTCGAGGTCTCGTCGATATCCACTGCTTTAGTATGTTTGTAGGCCAAGATCATCGTAGCCTCAGCTCCTAGGGTCACAGAAGCAGGTGCAGTAGCCAATACCTCATCGCTAAGGGTAGGCGTATCTCCATTCAGGAACAGGTGTTTTACCCTTACACTCTCGACATCAGTGATGTCCCCTCCGAAGAAGTTCAGGGCAAGGTCCTTTTCGTTCATTTCCAGATTGTTCAGAATCAGGTAGGTCACGTCACCGTCGACATAGGCATCCACTTGGATATCCCTATCACTGGCTTTTGTATCTATTCGCGTACCTTCCACGTCTGCCCACAGTTCGTACCATTTGATGAACTGTGTCCACTGCCAATCACCACTGGCATCCCGATCCATCATTTTGTAAGGATACCTGCTCGTTAGCTCACCTTGGTCATTTCTCAAGTCACCCCATGAAGCTTTTAGCGGAGTAAAAGGCATGGTCTTTACGATGTAGTCAGGCCTTTCCAAGAACTGCATCAACATAGAGGAGAAAGGCTTGAGATTTTCCCAGTCTCTTCTGTCAGGGTCCAGACCGGGCATTTTTATGTAGTCACTCACCGCACCGTACTCAGAGAGCACGATGGGCTTTCTTTTTCCCGTTGACTGGAGGTCGTACCACTCCATCATGTCCAGCATAGCCTCAGTATGGCCTCCTGTACGGATGGATTTGGCTTTTTCTTCGGCTTCCCACAAGGGCCAGTCATAGATATGCACAGAATAGAAGTCCATATTCTCTCCTGCATCTTTCATAAAGCCCTTCCAGATGACATCCCACTGATACCAATCATTCTCTCGGGATTCGTAAGGAATAGAAGTTTTGGCCATATTCTCGAAAATAGGCTTTTGCTCATCGGTAAGGTACTCGTCCAGGTAATCGGGCTGAAACCTTCCCAATCCATCAGGTAGATAAAAATCGTGCTGTCCCCAAGTCATACCACCGACCAATGGAGCTTTGTCACCAAGGCGCTCCTTCAGGCCTTTGGCTACTAGGTTATGATACTCCCATAATTTCTCCTGTGAGGTCACCATAAAAGCACCCGTCATCATCTCCATGTCAGGTTCGTTGATTACCTCCCAGTACTTCGGAATAGGCTGACCTGACTCCCCTTCGGATTTGGCGAAGAACTGATCGAGATACTCCACTACCCATTCGGCGGAAGCGTCCACATCCTTTGGCTGCCATTTTTTGACATTCAGTCCACCGGAATTCCAACTGAGGGTCGGGTAAAGCGGGTGGGGATTGGTTCCCAATACCATTTCCCCGATACGGTCTTTATACTTTTCCACTCGGTCCAACTTATCGTACTCACCTTTATAGAACTCTCCTCGAATGGCTACAGAGTCCAGGTCAGCATAGTTGGGACGCAGTGGGTCCTGAGCCGCATAGTTAAAGTGAAATGTCGATGTACCGTTATCGCGACCGAAATAAACATCGAGGTCGTCCATGAGGTACTCCAACTTGTCTTCTTCGCCATTCCAGTCAGGTTCATTGAGGGACATATGTAACGTAATATGCCTCTTTCTTCCAAAATCGGACACATCACCTACAGAGTGTTTGATGTTCAGGTTTACATCTACATTGACATCCTGCGAGTATGCCACTGATGTAGAACATAGTATAGCAGAAAGTAGTAATTTTTTCTTCCAGTTAAACATTTTGTTAAGAGTTAGTTAGTTCTTGTTTTAGGTTTTCAAAAAAATTTGGGCTATCACTAGCTTATTAAAAATTGTCATGACAAAGTAGAGCAAAAAAAAAACTACCGACCATAGAGTTTCGATAAAGCAACCTACATATAGACTACATAACACTTATTTCAGATAATATTTATTGCATCACTTTACCATTCGCCTGAACCATTTTATCCTATTGTTTTACCCCTACAAGGCAAAATAATAGACATTTTTAGATAAAAAACTGATAATGATCAACTTACACCAAAACGGTCTTTTTCTCTTGTTTTGGAAGGACTGGGAGCATAGGGTGTGTTCATGACACGTAAGTTCATTGATCCCGATAAAAATCAATCAGAGCATCGATAAACCCAAATCGATCAACAGGATTTCGTCATGAGAGCATAAAGTACACTAAAATCAGCGGTTTAGGTGAGGAGGCCTTTGTAGCACTAAAGCGACGAGCCTGTACAGCATAAAACTACTGATTTTGAAGCAGTTTATGCTCGGGACAGGAAGGCTATTGATCATTTTGGGATAAATGTAAATTTACTGATTCCAATAAAAAATATATGAAGTGTCGGCAAACCTAAGTTCGGTGACGCTTACAAGAGTACAAGCAAAGTGTTATTAATCTTCGCTCTTTTTCGTTTGATGTCTGTTTTTCCAATGGAACTCCTGAACCTTCAATTTGCCCCAATATATCGATCGATTTCATAGGTATTCGCCGAACCTGCGGTTTGCCCCTTTTATTTCGGAATAAACTTCTTCAAATCAGTGAAATGCACCTATTTTTTTTGAACTGACCGTAGCGGTGCTATGCTGAATCCAAGAAAAGTCGCGGTGAAAACAAAGGGTAAAAAAACATACCCTCTCACCTCTCAAGTCATCAAAGATTCGGCCTATGGACTTAAAATAGGTTTTCGGTCTTCAGTGACCACCTCAGGAAATGGCAACATTCAGGTACTCGATAAAAGGATGCATCAGTCTAAAACCGGAAAGACAGTTGTCCAGAAAATCATCTCGCCTCAAATCCTCATCGCTCAGTGGCCGCCAGACGGTATACCCTTTCAATTTCAATAATTCTATATTGGGATGGTCCTTAGGGTAGCCTTTCGGAGCTGTTTTTAGCTTTTCGCCTCGAATCTCCCCGAAGTATTCTGAAAAAGCATCTGCGGTAACAATATGTTTGAGGGCTTCTGGATTGTAGTCGATTTCCTGTCGGATTTTAGTCAGTGTATTGCCGGGAGGCATATGTATCCCTCCTCCCAAGAACGACTCTCCTTCGGGTGCTATGTGGAGGTAATACCCTGCATTGCCCGATTTTTTTCCTCCTTCTACCATATAAGCACCAAAATTGGTCTTATAGGGGCTTTTATCATGACTAAAGCGCACGTCCCTATTGATACGGAATATACACTTTTTCGGGTCTGTACTCTGAAGTCCTTCATCAAACTTAGCGATGCCCTCCAGCATTGACCCTGTAAAGGAGATGAATTCTTTTCGTAGTCCTTGATATCGGTCTTTGTGGGCATCCATCCATTCTTTGGCATTGTTCTCTTTTAATTCAGAAAGAAAACGGAGTAGAGATTTGAAATCCATAGGCGTGCTTACTACAATTAAGATGGTTTTGATACCGTATCCTGCATTAGAAAATCTATTCCGACTTTAGATAGTTTCAAATCAGTAAAACAAAGGCATTTTTTTTGAATTAACCGTAGTGCCACTACGTCGGACCCAACAAAGTCCGCTGATTCAGTACCCTTTCAAAGTCCCATTATAAAGTTTTAAGGCAGAATCCGAATTGAACCCAGATCATGTATTGAAAAAACTACTGCGAATCTAAATAGCTGCAAATCAGTCGTTACACTATTTTTTTTTGAATTCACCATAGCTGTGCTATGCCAAATCCAATACCCCCTGATTTATTGATATTTAAACCCTCGTTACGAAGTTCCAACGCATGATCCGGGTTGAAGGTACTAAAGAGATGCGAAATAGAAAAATACGGACTTGGCAAAGAAGTACTATTTATGCCTTTACGACAAAAAAAAGAATTGGGAAATAGTCCAAAAGAGTAGCCTTGATGCGACGAAGCATATTGTTCATTAGGTATTCTTTATAAGATCATAGCTGCCCCAATAGAAATCTCCTTTTCCCAAAACCAATGATGCTTGGGCATACAGCTATACCCTAAATCTGACTCCATGAAATGGCATCCTTTATCCCACTCATAACCCCACTCTTGCATGGCACAATTCGAATATCTCCAATTTGAAATATTATTTTTTTGAGAATAAACTGCCTCACCTATGTCACAGAAAGTGTTGACAGGCGACTTACCCTATATCATTAACTAAATAACCAAAATGAAAAAACTAAACACTTTAATTACTTGTGTCCTGCTCTTGATGGGCAGCCTGTCCTTCGGGCAAGTGACCGTCAATATCAAGGACATGTCCACTATCAGCGGGCAGACCATTCCAGCGAATGGACCTATACAGATTGCCCCCAATAGTAATGTGCGTTTGCAGTTTCTCATTGACCTGAGCAAACCGTCAGCGCAAGTGGTGGACGGAACACTACGTGTCTATACAAAAAGAAATGCTAGTGATTTCACGGCTATTGCGGTCACTGGGGTCAATCAGTTCATCAACGATAACATGTGGAACAACAATACCACTTTCATGACCTCGGGCGATGTCACTATTCCCGCTTCTAATTTTAATGCTACAGGCGGTGTCCTATATGCAGAGTTCGAGAGCAGCTCGGGCGTAAAGTACAAGAGCAGTGACTGGAGTGTGACCGTCAACTCAGGAGATAACCCGCCGCCGCCGCCGTCAGGTTCCCCTACTTTGAAGTTATTCTCTGGCTCTCATGCTTTGGATGGAGGGGGTTTTCTACCCTTCTATAAGAATTATGCCCCTTTGAGCGGAGTGAACAAAATCGGTATTGCCAAAGAAGGAGAAATCAAGATTGTACTTCGGTACCATATCTTGTTTCCTGATAATTATGATTGTAGCGATGGTAAATTCCAGCTATTTGCCAGAGAAGGCTCAAGCGCGCCCGTAGCGATAGAAGGTGCTACTACTTACATCGGCGGCCATTGTAACGGCCCTATCGATTTTTATAGAAGGATGGAGGCTACAATAAAAGCAGATCTCTTTGCCAATAGCGGCAGAGGTTACCTATACTGCCAGTTTAAAAGCAATGGGCGTACCGTAAACACCTCAGGGTTAATGGTTGAACTTGTTGCTCCTATTGTGGGCAATTTCATTTCCGGTAGTCAATCCATTTCAGAAGGTACGGTACCCGTCCCGTTTGTCACGGGCAGGGTCAGACATCAGGTACCTAGGGGGGATACTCCGATACCCGGTGATTTCACTTTTCAGTGGCAAAGAAAGACCGGAAATACTTTTACTTTTGCCGGAAGTATCACAAATGACCCCGGTTTCGACCCGGGTGCACTGACAGAAACGACCTCTTACCGGAGAATAGCTATGTCTCTAGGCCTTGTATCCGTCAGTAATGCTATCACCGTAGAGGTCAATGAGCTGAGCGATAACAATACCATCTGTTGTGATCAAGAAGTCGCTTACGGAGAGCAGCCTACTGCTATTACCGGTGTGGTCCCTTCCGGTATCGGAGCTTTCACCTACCGATGGGAGACAAAATCCAGAGGCCGTTGGTCGCAAATCAGTGATGCCACTTCGAAGGACTATACACCCGAGGTAGTTACGTCAGGTCGGGGCACGATAACCAAGCGCTTTCGTAGAGTGGTCATCCCTGGTAGTGGCGCTCCTTTGATCAGTAATATAGTCGGTATCACTTATAAACTCAACCGCAGAGGCCGAAAAGTAGAAAGCCTGTCCAGTGTAGCGGCAGAGGGGCTTTCTTTATATCCTAATCCAGTGGCCACTACTCTTCAAATAGAGGCCGGTACCGATATATCGGACGTAGCGGTCACCGTCGTAGACAGGATAGGCAGAACCTACCCTATGGAGATGGCAAAGATGCATCGTACCAGCAGCCATACCATGAGTATCGATGTCCGGCACCTGCCTGTGGGGCTGTACCGTCTATTGATCGCAGAAGAAGGTGAGCAACCAATGCAGCGCTCTTTTATCAAAGAATAGGAGATTATTATAGAATGATATAAAGAAGAGGGTGCCTTATGCACCCTCTTTTTTTTGACCCTCCGGAGAGTTCCTGGATTTACCAATAAGAAAAACAGGATGTAGCAAGGCATTTTTCTTTGTCGCTGTCATTGGATGACCGATAGCTATCCAACATTTCAATACCCCTGAACTCCCACTGGTCAGAGATCGACAGCAACTTCTTGAATCAATCCTATTCGTGACAATCTTCGAATAATACGGGTCCTTTAATGTCCGACGTACGAAATGCGTCCTCATGTCCTGCCCGGTTTTCTTACCCATAAATTGTACCTAAACCATAAGCCATAAGCTGAAAAGAGGGAATGGAGTCCCGTCTATTTTCATGCAGTCCATATAGTTGTATCTTAGTGCGCAACTATTACAAATACCTTCAAATAGCCAAGACCTACCCATGAGTACCATGACCGAATATCAAAAACCGGAGACACAATACACCAAGAGCGGTAGTATCAACATTGCTTTTCAAGTGTTCGGTTCCGGCCCCGTGGACCTGGTCTATATCCCGGGCTGGATCTCCAATATTGACTGGATGTGGGAAAGTCCCGAACTGGTCCATTTTTTACAAGAACTGGGAAAGATAAGCCGCGTCATCCTTTTTGATAAACGGGGGACAGGGCTATCGGACCGCGTGGTAGAGCTCTCTACTCTGGAAGAACGTATGGACGATATCCGAGCGGTAATGGATGCCGTAGCGTCATCGAAAGCCGTTCTGTTCGGGCATTCGGAAGGAGGATGTGCTTCGGCACTTTTCGCTGCCACTTACCCGAACCGTGTTGTTTCCTTGATTACCTTTGGCATATTTGCCAAGCGTCGGTATTCAAAGGATTATCCATGGGCACCGACGGATGAGGAGCGGCAAGAGGTCTATGATATGATCGAAAACGATTGGGGAAAAGGTGAAATGGGATTAGAGTCACTGGCTCCTTCCAAAGCCCATGATAAGACCTTTATGGAGTGGCTGGCCAATTATTTTAGGTCAGGGGCCAGTCCCAGTGCGGCGATGGTGCTGACAAAAATGAACACCCAGGTAGACATCACCCATATCCTCAGTGCTATCAAGGTACCTGCGCTCATCATGCAGCGCAGCCATGATATCGATGTGAAAATAGAAGAAGGCAGATTTATCGCCGATCGTATACCGGATGCTGAATTCATCGAACTGGAAGGTAACGATCATCTCTTTTGGGTAGGTGATACGGAGAGTATACTGAGTCGTATACGAGCGTTTATACTTAATGAAAAGCCCATCATTACCTATGACAGACGCCTGTTGACCATTGTAGTAGCGCGTATCGTATCCCCACAACCATTACATCCCGACTATAAAGAAGCTATTACCAAAGTAATCGGACGATACCAAGGTACATTGATTCAAAATGACCGCTCCACGCTGATCACCACTTTCGAGGGACCCAGCAAATCCGTGCATTTCAGTATGGATTTGATGAAGGTAATGCAGCAAATGGAGGTAGGTCTAGCCGTAGGCATTCACATCAGAGAAGTGGCTGTGGATGAGTCTTATGCCGTGAGTGGTGAAACCCGTGCTTTTGTCAAATCAATCTTGACAAAGGCAAAACTGAACCAAATATTAATAACACAAACGGTCAAGTATCTGCTATCCGGGGCGGGGTTCAAATTCGTCCAACAGAAATCCACTTTCGAAACGGCTTCGGGGGAGATGCTCCCACTGTTTACCGTTACCGACCCCTATCACTTCGGCCAGGACCTTGACCTGTCTCAAAATCAATCACCCAAAAGTGGCTCCTTTTTGGAGACGGTCCTACAGTGTATCGATGAGCATCTGGCGGATGAGGCTTTTAGCGTAGAAACACTCTGTAGAAATATAGGTACCAGTGAGCGACAATTACAACGCAAACTCAAATCTACCACCAACAAATCACCCAATCAGCTGATCTCCTCTGTACGTTTACATCGGGCCAAGGCGCTTATCCTGATGCATCATCATAACATCGGTGAGGCCGCATTTCAGGTCGGGTTTTCCAATCCATCTTATTTTGCCAAAAAATTCAAAAAAGAGTTCGGCATAAGCCCTTCCTTCTTATTGGCGAAAAAGTGTAAACCCGAGCATTCCGCGTAAATCGGATTGTTTATCGGTATAGACTTAGAGACTGTTTTAAAATGTATCTTTTTCTTTCTTATGTACTTCTTGATTTCGTTGAAATTTCCGCTAGCTAGCGCGACAGGCTATCTTTGTCAATGGCTCACGCGGCAGACCGGCCCCTTCACTGATAATGCCCTCGGGGCATTATTTTAACGCTCGGTCCTATCCAAAATAAGTGATAACAAATTTTAACCCGGATCATACATTGAAAAATCTACTGCGGATCTAATACAAATTTAGGTTTTAAATGTCGTATAAGATTCCGCGGGTCATTTTGTTTCAATCAAGGCGAGAACCGCAGGAATAGCAGCGCTATCCCGAGGATTGTCAACGCAGAGTGAAGCAAAATGAACAGGAAGATAGGCGATATTTGAAAGCTAAGTTTGTATAAATAGCTGCAAACCTGTCGTTGCACTACGTTTTTTGAATTCACCATAGTGGTGCTATGCTAAACCCGATAAAACTCCCTGATGTATTGCTATTTAAACCCTCGTTGCGAAGTTCCAACGCATGATCCGGGTTTAAATATAATTTCAAAACAGTCCCTTAGTTATATTGACTTTATTTCGGTCATTTTTTTACGGTTCAGAAGTTTGCTCCTATCCTCCAGAAACCATCAAGCGCAGTCCTCAATACTTCTGTAGCCGTCTTTAAGGCCTTTGCCGATACCAGTGTTCACACTGCCAGTAAAGCCGCACTGGAGAGTATTGCAAAAGTCCTGAATATAGAACTGGCACCCGATGGCATTCGAGTCAATGTGGTCAGCCCTGGAGTAACCGAAAGCCCCATTCAGAAAAAATCGGGAATGAGCGAAGAGGATATCCATGATCTGATGGAAAACATTTCTTCCACCTCCTCCATTGGCCGGGTAGTACAACCTACGGATATTGCTCCAATCGTCGAGTTTTTACTATCGGATAAATCCTTGGTATTAAAGAATGATAAAACCATCGTGGATGGTGGAACTACATTATAGGCTGATTTAAGAGACTGTACTGACCTATAGCTTGGGTTTCGCTTTAAAACAAAACGCCCAAATCATTACATGCTCAAGCAGGTTAATCTGGGAAATGGGCAAAAAGAAAAACCTGGACAGAAGGGGCATAGTGCACATTGCACATCCCTTAACGTAATCAGCAGCACCTATTACTGTTGGCCGCCGCTGGTTACCTGAAAATAAATCGGGTTATGAAAGGACCGCCACTTCCCTTTTTTCTTTTCTTTTCTATAGAGTTATCCATTTCGTTCCCCTTAACTGGATTTTGCCCAGCATGGAACGGAAATAGTACCGAACTAAGGATAATCGAAGTATCCTCCAAGGAAGTCACGCCAAGGTACTCAGTGATAAAGTCACAACTACTCAAGGGAATGGCTTCAGGAAAATCGCCCGTTTCAATTTTCTTGTTTTTCCTATGTTTCCGGTTCGGTTTTTTTCCTTTGGTTTTTTCATCGGTAGATCTGTCCATGTCCATCACACCGTTATTTTGAATCAAGCTGACGGGTTCAGGGTCTCTTGGCACTACTGACTCTATCACTTTAGCGAACTTAAATTGTACTACTTGGGTTAAAACATAATGAACACTGAAAAGTACTACGAACAACAGAAATATTTTTTTCATTTTAGAGTTGATTTTCTATAATAGTCTATCAATTAATAGTGTACCCTAGTAAAAAATCATTTTATTTACGCTCATCATGAATGATACTGACATCTGCAAACGATTAAGGAGGAGTGATAAGCGTTCCCTACAGTGGCTCTTCGACCAATACTACACCACTCTGGTACACTATGCCCTAAAAATCACTTCCGACCCCGAGTCTTCGGAAGAAATCGTTCAGGATGTATTTGTCTCTGTATGGAATAACCGCAAGAAAATCGAGGTGCGGTCTTTCCACCCTTATTTATCCAGAGCTGTGAGGAATAAATGCATCACTTATATCCAGGCGGCGATGAAACACCAAGAGCCCATCGAAAATGTGATGTATGCCATCAGGGATACCAATAACCAAAACAGCATGGAACTGGATGAGCTGACGACAGCCCTGAAAGAGGCCGAAAATCTACTGCCGCAGCAAACACGGTTGGTCTTTTCCTTAAGTAGACACTCTGAAATGACCTATAGTGAAATTTCAAAAGAACTCGGTATTTCCACAAAAACCGTCGAGTACCATATTTCAAAAGCGTTCAAGTTGATCAGAGGATTTATCGCCAGCAGAGGTTTTCAGGTTTCATTCGTATTGTTAATGATTTTATTATGATGGAAAAACCAAACTACCTATCCCTAACCCAGTATTTTAAAGGCGAAGCCTCTCAGGAGATGAGCGAGACCATCGAATCTTGGCGTGGAAAAAATGCACGGGAATTCGAAGAGCTCCGGTCCATCTGGGAAAAGTACGGTTCTCTGGCGAACAGTTACCGCCCCGACCTTAAGAAAGCCTGGACCCTTATTGATGAAAGGACCGAAAAGCCCAGAACCATCCCTATTTACCGTATGACCCAAGCTGCTGCTGTCATCCTCATCATGGGGCTTGTGTGGGGATTTCAGACCAACTGGTTTTCAGAGCCCGCTGCTTCCGAGCATTACCAAGCAAAGGACGAACTGCTGCATTTTGACCTGACCGATGGGACTGCCATCACGTTGGCTCCCGGTTCGGGTTTGTCGCTAAAAGAAGGCTTCGGCGAAGAGCACCGTCAGGTCAACCTGGAGGGAAAGGGTTTTTTTGATGTCAGTAAGGATGACGAACTTTCCTTTGCAGTGAAAATGGGAGAAATACGGGTAGTAGTGCACGGCACCCAATTCCAAGTAGAAGACAAAAAAGGGACTACGGAAGTCATCGTCACAGAAGGTAATGTTATGGTCAAGGCGGCGAAAAAAGAAGTCACGCTGAGGGCTAAGGAAAAAGCGGTTTTTGACAGGTCCACCTCCGCATTGACAAAATCGAATCAAATCGATGGTGACCCTACTGCTTGGAAGAGTGGACTGTTGACATTTACCAACATACCGATTATAGATATGGCCCATGTGCTGGAGGAACACTATAGGGTCAGTATCGAGGTGGACGAAAGCCTACACCAACGTCGTATCACTACCAATTTCAGCCAGCAGTCACTAAGTGAAGTATTTCAAATCGTAGAGGCGACTTTAGGTGTCCATATCGATACCTTGAGTACTGCTAGTTTCAGGATGGAATAGCTCATCCCAAAGAGTGAACGCAAGTCAGGAACAGTAAGTTTTACCGAATACAGAAAACCCTTATAGAGTATTATCGGCAGTAAGAAAGAGACCTTCAGCATATGAGAGCATTCGTATTTTTCCTATTACTGATGCCATCGTTGCTTGTGGCCCAGTCTCAAAAAACCATTTATTATCAGCCCGTAGCAGACTTCATTTCCATCGATAGTCTACTGTCCATTATTCATACTGACGGCAGTGCTCAGCTCTCTTATGACCCTGAGATTGTTCCCAAGGACAGTCTTTTTATAAAAAAAGGGAAATGGACAGTACTTCATATTCTTAAAAGTATTAGCGCCAATACCACCATACGTTATAAGAAAGTTGGGAAAAACTACATTCTGGTCAACTCCGAATCTCCCCTCCTTACCATCAGCGGACGCGTACTTGATGAAAGTACGGATGAGCATCTGATAGGGGCTTTGGTGAGGGTTCCTGGCACTACTCAGGGTGTAATTACAAACTCCTACGGTTTCTACTCTTTGGACCTTCCTCCCATAGTTGATTCTATAGAAGTCAGTTATTTGGGCTATCAGAGCAAATGCCATAAAGTACCCGGGTCAAGCAGAACCATGGTCATAAAGTTAAAAGAGGAAGCTTCATTACTTGAAGAAGTGATGATACGCCCTTCGGAGGAAAAATCGTTGACAGCTCCTCAGTTCGGCCACCTTCGTTTGGATGCCAATCAATTGAACTCAATAGGCAGTACTCTTGGAGAAAAAGACCTATTACGTCAGCTACAGCTCCATGCCGGGGTCAACCCGATAGGTGAGTCCAGTACCGGATTCAGTGTCAGGGGCGGAAAACCGGGGCATAACCTGATCTTATTGGATGAGGCTGTCATCTATAGTCCTACACATTTTGTGGGTCTTTTCTCCATTTTCAACACCGACGCGCTCAATAAAATTGATTTTTACAAAGGCGGTATCCCGGCAAGATACGGGGGCAGGCTATCTTCCATCACCAATGTCATGATGAAAGAAGGCAATAAACAGCGGTTTTCCGGAAATGGTAATATCAATGCTCTCGCGGCGAGCCTTTCCTTAGAAGGCCCTTTGAAGAAAAACATAGGGTCTTTTATGGTTTCCGGAAGACGTAGCTATATCGGTGACTATCCTACAGAACAGGAAGAAGCACAGCTTTCCTTCTTCGATGTGAATCTCAAGATAAATTACGATCTTGGGTCAAAGGATAAGGTGTACCTATCCAGTTATCTGGGAAAAGACCGCTTCAGTCTATCGGAAGAGGTACCCCTTTTCGATTGGGGAAACTCCACCTTTACAGCGCGATGGAACCATACTTTCAACAAAAAACTTTTCCTGAATACTTCTTTTATTTTCAGTGATTATAATTTCAACCTGATTGCCGAGGATTCCAGTCTAGAACTGGACTGGTCCGCAAGATTAGGTAACCGGACCTTGAAAGGAGATTTCAATTACTTTTATGACAATGACACACAGGTCAATTTTGGTCTGAACATCACTTTCCACAGTATCTCACCTTCATACCTATCCCTTCGGGACCCGAACGACCCATCGCAGAATAGTTCGGGACAGTCCAGTAAATCAAACGGTCTTGAAAATGCGCTGTATGGGGAAGTAGATAAAAAAATCAATGACCGCTGGCACGTATTGTCGGGGATTCGCCTGTCCTCTTTTCACAATATAGGACCTGGTGCCGAACTTCTCTTCGATGAAAACTTCACCAAAATCGGCACTGTCGCCAGGAAGAGGGCTGAATTCTATAATACTTATATCAATGTGGAACCCCGTTTATCCCTCAGTTATCGACTCAGTGATGCTTCGAGCCTGAAAGGAAGCTACCACCGCTCGGCCCAGTACATCAGCCAAGCTTCGAACTCGCTCAACAGCAACCCTCTGGATGCCTGGTTTCTCTCCTCGCCCAATGTTAGGCCGCAGATTGCCGATCAGGTATCACTGGGCTATTTTAAAAAGCTGAGGAACACTACTTTTGATTTTTCCATTGAGACCTATTATAGAAAGACAAGCAATGAAATCGACTTTAAGGATAATGCCGATCTCCTGCTCAATGAGGAACTCGAAGGTGAGCTGAGGATAGGAAAGGGGCATTCTTATGGAGTAGAACTTGCCATCAGTGGAAAAGTGGGTAAACTGATGGGCAATGCCAACGTGACCTGGGGCCGGTCCTTTATTGATATTCCCTTAGTGAATCAGGGGCTTCGGTATCCATCGTCCTATGACCGCCCCATTAGTCTGTCCATCGGCCCTACCTATGCACCCATGTCCAGAAAGAGGTTGAGCCTGAACTGGATTTTGTTCAGCGGCCTTCCCTTTACCTCCCCCACAGGGCGATTTTTCTATGGCAATACCATTGTCCCCAGTTATTCCAATAGAAACGGGGACCGCCTACCTTTGTACCATCGATTGGATATCAGCTACGAAATCGATGGGAAAAACAAAAAGAAACGACGCTATAGAGGCGGTTGGTCCTTTGCTATCTACAACGCCTACAATAGAAAGAACGCCAACCTTATTGGATTTCGTGCCGTATCGGGAACTCTCCGTTCGGAAGCGGTCAAATTTACCCTGTTGGGGTGGGTCCCCAGTATCGCCTACCGATTTAAGTTTTAAAAAAAATCATTTTTCCACTAGGGGGTAGCACAAAACCCCGGTCTCTTGGACAAATAAGTCCATGAAAAGACCTCATTACCATATTATCATCAAGACGTTCAAAGACCAAGCTTCCCCTGCGGAGCAGGATCTTGTAGCGGCCTGGGCCAAAAGCTCCATGGCCAATGAGCAGGAACTCCTAAAGCTCCGGTTTCTATGGGATAACTATGGATGGCATCATGAGAGCTTGACAGTGGATGTTGACCAAGACTTCGCAGTGCTGACGGAACGCATTGTCGCCCGTACTCGAAAAAAGAGGTCCGTACTTAAAATCGCAGCCTGCATAAGCTTGTTTATCCTAGTGGGTATTACGGCATTCTATAGTACATGGAGTCCATTGTACGGAGATAGTACCTACACGTCCCAGCAGGATGGAAAAGAAGTAACGCTACCCGACGGGACTTTGGTAACGCTTAGGGCGGGGTCGAAAATCACCCTGCACCCGGAGTTCAATCATAGGACAAGAAGTGTATCCTTACAGGGGGAAGCCTATTTCAACGTTGTCAAGGACGAGTCCAGACCATTCTATGTCAAAAACAATGATCTGACCATCAAAGTACTCGGAACATCCTTCTTAGTAAGTCCACAGAGCGATAGGACGGAAGTAGCACTTTTCAGCGGGAAAGTAGAGGTATACACCCTAAAGGAACGATTGAAACTCTTTCCCGATCAAACCGCTATCCATCAAAAAGGCTTGAGGAAAAAAAAAGGTATAGCCCATCACCTCTTATCCTGGAAAACACAACGTCTTGATTTTAGGAAAGAAAAATTGAATGTGGTTTTCAAGGCTTTGGAAAACCATTATCGTATCAGGATAACAGCCTCAAAAGAAATCGAAAACCGACGGCTGACGGCAGTATTTAAGGGGCAATCCATAGGGGAAGTATTGCATGTAATTTCAAGCATTCATCACTTGAAGATAAAGAAAAGAAATAGAGACGCTGACTTTTTGATTACCGAAATACAGTAAAAATCGAAGCTCATTATAACAGAACAACAAAAACAAATCTCGCAGCTATTACAATATGCCGTGCGGCACATCAAAATCAACAACACGCATGAAAAAAGCAATTTGGATGAAAACACTTTTATGTCTGCTCATACTGCTGGGCAGTCTACACTCGACAGCACAAAAGCAATATACCATCAGTGGTTATATTACCGACGGTGAGTCAGGGGAGACATTGATAGGAGCCACCGTACAGGTAAAAGGTACGGTCCAAGGTACGGCGACCAATCCCTATGGATTCTACTCCATCACCCTTCCGGAAAAAGAGTATACTCTGTTGGTATCCTATGCAGGCTTTGCCCGACAGGAGAGGCGAATTGTCCTTCGCGAAAATCTGGAGGAAAACTTCAACCTGGAAACCGATGCCGCTATTCTAGAAGAAGTCGTCGTCAAAGCAGATAGGGAGGACCGCAACGTCACAGATACCAATATAGGACTGACTACGATCAACTCCAAAAACATCGCCTCCATTCCCGGTATCGGTGAGCCTGACCTCATACGTGCCATCAAACTACTCCCTGGGGTACAAACTACCTCTGAGACCAGTTCGGGCTTCAGTGTACGTGGGGGAAGTCCCGACCAGAACCTCATCTTACTGGACGAAGCTATTGTGTACAACCCTTCGCACCTATTGGGTTTCTTTTCTACCTTTAACAATGATGCCGTCAAGAATGTACAGCTCTATAAAGGCAATATGCCCGTCAGGTATGGAGGGCGGCTCTCCTCTGTGCTGGACGTTCGGATGAAAGAGGGCAACAATCAAAAGCTCAGCGTGAACGGGGGCATCAGCCTGATAGCCGCTCGGGCTACCGTAGAGGCTCCGATAGTCAAGGACAAAGGCTCTATCATCATCTCGGGGCGCCGTACTTATGCCGATATACTGGCTCGGGCCGCTAGAAATGGGGCCGTGGATAGCTCCAAGCTGTTTTTCTACGATCTGAACATGAAGGCCAACTACTCGCTGGGCCAAAATGACAAACTGTTTGTCTCTAGCTATCTGGGAAAGGATGTTTTTGGGTTTGGCAATGATATCGGCTTCAATTGGGGCAATACTACACTGACTACTCGGTGGAATCACGTTTTTTCCCCCAAGCTTTTTGCCAATACTTCTTTCATCTTCAGTCAATACAATTATAGATTGGAAGCCGGCAGTGATAATTTTCGCTTTTCTTGGGAGTCCGCATTGCGGGATTACACAGCGAAAATCGATTTCGACTATTTCCTGAACGCTGATAACAACCTCTCCTTCGGCATCAACAGTATCCATCACCGCATAGACCCTGGCAAGGTCACGGTAAACGTCATCGATAAACCGGAGGAAACAGGGAGCATCACTCCTTCCAATTCACTGGAACATGCCCTATACTTGGGCAATGAGCAGCGGGTTTCAGACAGACTGACCCTGGATTATGGTATGCGTGCTTCACTTTTTCAGAACATAGGACCAGGGGTACAGTATGTTTACAATGACTCCTTTTCAAGAACAGATTCCATCTATCATGGCAAAAGGGATGTGTATAACACTTTCTTTCGGATGGAGCCGAGGTTTGCCGCTAATTTCAGGCTAAACCCTGTTTCTTCTATCAAAGGAAGTTTTGTCAGGGTCCATCAATTCTTACAGCTGGCTTCCAACTCTGTGGGGGGCACGCCCTTGGACGTGTGGTTCCAGTCTACGCCCAATGTGCAACCTCAGGTATCCGACCAGATTTCACTGGGTTATTTCAGGAATCTGTTCGGTAACCGCATAGAGACTTCCGTGGAAACCTATTACCGAAGGATAAATAACCAGATTGACTTTAAAGATCAGGCCAATTTATTGCTCAATGAAGAACTGGAAAACGAACTGAGGGTAGGCCGGGCCTGGGCCTATGGCTTGGAATTGCTCGTAAAAAAGCCCGCTGGGCGGTTCAATGGCTGGCTCAGCTTCACTTGGGGCGTTGCCAAACGCAATGTACCGCAGGTCAACAAGGGCAATACCTATCGCTCGCCCTACGAGCGGCCCCTTAATCTATCGCTCGTGGGCAATTATCAAATCAGTGAGCGGCTGGCCCTCAATACTACTTGGACCTATTTCTCGGGATTACCATTTACCACTCCTACGGGGAGGTTTACCTATGGGAGCCTCATTGTGCCCACCTATACCGAGAGAAATGGAAGCCGCATGCCCGATTATCATAGGATGGATGTGGGACTTACCTTACAACAGAAGAAAAACAATACTTCCAAAATCAAAGGAGAATGGGTATTTTCACTGTATAATGCTTACGGTCGTAAAAATCCGAACACCATCACCTTTGCCCCTGTAGAAGAAGAGGGCAGTCGTAGAACACAGGCAACTCAAATCACGATATTCAGATGGGTGCCCACCATCGCCTATAATTTTAGATTTTAATTTTAACATTACTATAAATGAAGCATATACTATTATTTTTCATCTTATCGATTGCCTTCATGGGATGTGAAGAAATCATTGATTGGGAAGTGGACTCGGATGAAATCAGATTGGTCGTAGAGGGTAGGATCACCAATGAGATGAAGGTGCATCAAATCAAGCTGACGGAAACAGCCGATTATTTTGACCCTCAGGAACCCAAGCCCGTCAGAGCTGCTGTGGTACGGGTTTTCGATGGCAATAAAACCATTGAATTCAAAGAGAACAGTCCGGGCATTTACGAATCGGCCCCCTTCGCCGGGGAAGTAGGACGTACCTATGACCTGTCCATTACCTTGGCCGCACCATTGGCCAATGAAACAAGCTTTGCTGCTACTTCCACTCTGTTGAAACCTGCCTCATTGGACTCCTTATCCGCTATAAACAAAGTGGATGAAGAGGAAAGCGATGATGGTTTCCAGTTTTTCTATACCGACCTCCGTTTTTGGGGTACGGGAAATCTGAGCGAGGAGAATAGCTATTTATTGGAAGTGTATATCAATGGTCTATTGGAAACGGATGCTATCGAAGAGGCCGCAGTGTTCAAAGACGAGTTCGTGAGCGAAGAGTTCGAAGGTTTTCCATTTGCCCCTTTCACATCTTTGATTGCCAATGATGGGGATAGCATCGCACTGGTGATACACTCGGTTGAAAATGGATTTGCTGATTTTCACGAGCAACTGTTGCTGGAATCCGAGCCTCGCGACCCCTTCGGCCTGAGCAGTCCGCCCGCTAATGTCTCTACCAATATTTCGGGCGGTGCATTGGGGTATTTTTATGTGTCTGCGGTGGATACCGTTCGTACCATTGCCAGGGATGACTTCTGAAAATAAGATATCAAATGGGCGATAACTCTGCTCTGGCGGAAAACAAAGGATACCGACCTTTAGCGACAGTGCGCTAGGAACATCACATCATTAAACCCAAAATGATCAATAGAGAACCTATTCCGCGCATAAATAGCTTCATACCGGAAGCTTTGCCCAACGGTCTTCATTCACCATAGCGGTGCTATGCCGAACGAATCCAAATGGCCGGTTGGAGTGTATACATTTGACTGGACAGTAAGAAAAGCTCAATAGGGTTAACTTACAGAAAGAATGAAGAAAACAA
>CANLOE010000104.1 GCA_947492745.1 uncultured Cyclobacteriaceae bacterium
CTCCAGAAGAGTTTAGTAAAATCAATTATTCAAAATGTGCTTAACTTATTGTCCAGTTTTTTATTGCAATTCCAAAAAAGATACATTTTAAAACAGTTTCTTAGTGTAATGCCGTGATACCGATTTGTTGGAGGCGTATCGAATCCCGGGCGGAACAAAGCTCCCGTTCTTTTATCTACGGTCTATTTGGGATGCCCCTCTTCATGGATAAGTACGGGTGCAAAACCATAACCCTCTTTATTGTTTTCGCTAAAATGAACCCTGAACTGAAGGTCCTCCCCAGGACCTTGACGTACATGGCCTATTCTGGCCATTGGCACAGTGATGGTCCTCTGCCCGTCCGTGGCCGTCATGAATCGTAACTCAACTATTTTTTCTAGACCGTCATCGGTCCGAAAGATTTTGTAGGCGACTTTTTTCTGGGCAATGTATTGCTCTGGATTCACGGATAGTTGAGCTAGACTATTGGGACTAGGGGATAGAATAAGGCCTTGTCCCGCTGCGCCCCATTTGTGTTTCCAGACATACTC
Organism: uncultured Cyclobacteriaceae bacterium; assembly: GCA_947492745.1. Classification (GTDB taxonomy): domain Bacteria; phylum Bacteroidota; class Bacteroidia; order Cytophagales; family Cyclobacteriaceae; genus Aurantiphycus; species Aurantiphycus algarum. The sequence goes on from CANLOE010000104.1 coordinate 531, forward strand.
TTCGAATTTCAGTTTACCGGTGACAAAATCGGTGATGGATTCCGATAACTCAAAACATAGAGGGTTGTAAGGGTGCCGAAGATAAGGAGATAGTCGCTTGGATATTTCATAAAATTTGGACGGATGGTTGATGAATTTACACTTCGGGTAAGCCCGGTCAAAGCGGAACTGCCATGATGCTTTGTCATGGGGGTAGTTGTCTTCGAGGCAAGCTTCATGAGGAAGCACACGATTGTAGAGCCGACGAACCCGTAGCAGCTCTCTGTTCTTCATATCTTTTTGATAGACAAGCTGTCCTCTGTTTTCAAATAGCTGCCTGCTGTCCAAAATGGTAATGGGAGTGCTCAGTTCCTTTTGCGTGGCGTAAAATTCAAAATTGGTCTTTTGATGCCCTGGATGCCTATCGATAAGTACAACACCTTCTCTTTCCCCATCGAAAATAATGCGCTCATACAAGCGGATGAAATCCTCCCAGTTGGTGGAAGGATGATCGGCAAAGATAGATGCTGGCGCGGGGCTTGAGGGCAATTGCTCCCATAAGAAATGGCTGAGTTTTGCTGCACTGATAGGGTAGGTGGCTACTGCTTGGAACTCGATGTTCTTGAGTCCTGCTTCGGTTACGGCCATATCAAAACTCCCGAAGGAGAATGATCCCATTGCCTCCGTGGGCAGTAGCTGTTTCGAACGTGCCCTAAAGCCATCAGGCAAGAGAAGCGGAGGGTAGCGGTGGTCTTGTGCACCATTGATGATTTCCTCAATGAACTGACAGAAGGTATTGGAGAGCTTGCGACTGATACTGACATAATAATTCGCCAATCTCATCCTGCCACCGTTTTCAAGGCCGTTTTTAAAGTGGTACTTTCGGGAAAAGAGATCGACCATCTGCTGATAAAGGGGAGCAGGGATGCGTGTCAAGGTAATGTCTTTCTTGGAAGTATCGGTATGATGAGCTGCGCTTTTGACTGTTTCTTTTAAAGGATTGAGCATGTTTTTCTGATAGTGATTGAAGTAGAATAATAGATGTTATAGGTTTAGGACTATAGGAGTCCTGTGAAAGGGAAATTCCCTGGCCCTACTCTTTTGGGTAGGTATCCCTTGTAGGCGCTAGACCTGACTGTAGGGCTGGGTATGTTCTGCTTTCGGGCAGGTCTCTTTTGTAAAAGAGTAGCGGTCCAGAAAGGCATCGATACCCATGGTCTCAAAAATAGATATGGCTTCATCAGCTGGAGCAGCCCTTTGGTAGAGCCTTTTGTACAATGGTTGCAGAAAGAACTCCTCACCCCGTCCTCTTTTTCTCAGACCCTCATGGGCTATGGCCAAGAACTGCGTTAACAGTGACGGAATATCGTAACCTTCGATTTTTGAGGCAAAGGCAGAGCGGGTAGCGGCTGTTCGAAGCTTTTTCCAGCTCTCCCAAGAGAGGGTAGCGGTGAACTGTTGGGCTTTTTCCATATTGCTCAACAAGCCGAGCGTTACTGCGGTAGGGGCAAGGGGAGCATCGGGGGGCTGTTGGCAGCACATACGACTTTCTACAGTTCCATATTTTGGTGCCAAGCGGGCGTTATGATAGCAAAATGCGGCATGATGATGGATATCGCTCAGTTCTGGTCGGACAAGGGATATCTCTCCTTCCAATGTTCTGGCAAGAGCTGGCTTTTTGTCGAAGAGAAAGTCCTCAAAAGTGGATTTGTTCACCACTTCCAACCATCGATGTCTCTTGATCAACATTGGCTTAAAACTGAGTAGGGTATCAAGGTAGTTTTCCCAGGACACGAACTTTTCGGGCATGCCCATCTGCTCATGCCTATCGGGAAAGCAGAACTCCCAAAAAAACTCCCGCTTTGCTTTATGCTCCGAGTCTGTACCTGTCAAGCCAATAGAAGAGTTGGCATGAAGGATAATCTGTGGTCCTGACAGCGCATTCAATACATTGACAGCGGTGATGGCTTCTTTCCTGCTAACGGAAATATGGCACTGATTGGAAGCCATTACGGTCAGCAAGTGTATATCGTTTCCATTGCAAGAGTGAACAACGCGGTTGTGAGAAGATAGCCGTTCGTAGAGGTGGTAGCGCTCCTTGGGCATCAATAGGTGGCGGGAAGGGAGGCTAATGGGGTGTAGGCCGTAGCCGAGTACTTTGCAGTTGTGGGTATCAAAGAAGTCCACCAATAGCGCTACGGTTGCCAGAAAAACCTGTTGAAGCTGATGCAGATCAAATTGTGGTGCCAAGACTATTTCCAGAACGGCACTTCCTACATCGGTCATGATGGCATCCAGAAAGTAACCGAATGACTTCTTGCTCTCGGTATTGACCCTGTGCGCACTGGTGATGTGATGGGTGACATTGTCTCTTTTCAATTGAAACCCCTTTCGTTCCAGAAATACGAACATGTGCTGGATCAGTAGCGGTGATATAGCTTCGCCTTTCTGCGTTACTACGGGCAACTCCATTTCTATACCAATGCTCCTGTAACTTTCAAAAGTGGCATTAGCGCGATACATTCGGGTGAATTCGCCGAGTAATTCGGGATATTTCATAGAGAGTATATTTAGGTTATGGGGTATTTGTTTATTACGATTGAGTGCGATGGAGGAAGTATTTGTCAACAGGGGTAAATCCGATAAAACACCTTCTTCCCCCTTATGTCGGTAATGATAGAGGCAGTCAGGGAAATAATGAACAATGGACAGTTCGGCCAATGGACATTTTTGATAAAACCAGTTGTTTTCAAAGGTCTTCTTGTCAATGATGTAGAGTTACTTAGTGCGAACACTTTGCTGTGAGAAAATCAACGCTTATGCATCGTTGGGCAGACCTCGCCGAGCAGAGTACCGTCAATAACGGAATGAAACCGACACAGTAAACAGAATTGATTGTCAATGGTCAAAGGTGATGAACGGCGCTGACCGGACAATTCGGTTTTGTGCTACTATAATTTGTTCTGATTAAGGATGATGCTGCGTTTTGGTCACAATCGGTCGATGTATTCTTGAAATTAGTAAATTTTCCACAATACAAAAACAAGTAAGGATTAGGGTAATTACAGGTGATCGACCGTAAAGAGAAGTAACCTTTTTATTGCCAGTGCTTTGTATTTTTTGGAAATCCTTTTACTTTTTTGCCGGTTTTCAAAAATTATATTCCGGGGAGGAGTTTCCCGTGTTGTGTTTCAGAGCTTAGAATTGACGAGCGGACCGAAGGCTACAAGGAGGGATGAATTCCTCGTGTAGGGACTTAGGGTATGGAGATGGTGTGTAAAGAGCTAAATTGTTGAATTTCAGTTTGATAAATGCTAGAGAGTTGTTATAATCTTAAAATTCATATAAAGGGATGATAAAATTTTATGAAATCCACTGAAATACAGTCGTTTTTATTATAAATTTAGAATGACCAAATTTTCAACCTTTTTTAACGCTATATCTAAAAAAAATGCCCCACCTCATTCTACGCTCATCAGTGTTCTATGGTCTACTGCTACTTATACAGCTTTCCTGTCAAGAAAAAACGGCCCATCGGCAGGTGCCTATTATGGATAAGGATTTCAATCAAAACTGGTTATTTATAAGAGGTAATGTCAGTGGGGGGGAAAAGATGGAGATGGACGATGCGAACTGGCGCCCATTGGACCTACCGCATGACTGGGCCATAGAAGGCCCCTTTGATAGTACCTATAATGCCCGGACAGGGGGGCTGCCCGTACACGGTACTGCTTGGTACCGCAAACACTTCACGGTAGACCCTGCACAGAAGGGACAGCTGGTGGCTGTGGCTTTTGATGGTGCTATGAGTAATGCTCAGGTCTGGCTGAACGGGCAGTGGGTAGGAGAGCGGCCCTATGGTTATATCGGCTTTGAGCTGGACCTGACTCCGCATGTTCGCTTCGGAGAGGACAATGTCCTAGCGGTGAGGCTATCTCCTGAAGACCTGGCTTCCCGCTGGTATTCAGGAGCGGGTATTTACCGAAAGGTTCAGCTGAAAATAAATGACCCGATACACATCCCACAATGGGGGACCTATATTACTACTCCGCAGATCAGTGATGAAAGTGCACAGGTCACCATACGGACAAAGGTAGTGAACCAAGGTGCGCAGGCCTCGAACGTCACGCTAAGGACGGTCATCAAAGATAAAAAAGGTATTGTCGTCGCTGAAGCCGACGCTCCGGTCGATATCGTTCAAGACTCCATGGCTACGGTGACTCAGGTGCTAACGATCAAGTCTCCCAGACGATGGAGCCTCACCGACCCCTACCGCTATACTGCGGAGAGCGTTATTGAGCAGAAGAACACTGCTTTGGATACTTACTCTACTGACTTTGGAATAAGAACCATCGAATTCGATGCCGACAAAGGCTTTTTTCTAAATGGCGAAAGTGTCCGGTTCAATGGAGTATGCTTGCACCATGATCAAGGCCCATTGGGCGCTGCGGTCAGTTATAGGGCTAAAGAAAGGCAGATGCAGATCATGAAGGAAATGGGCGTCAATGCCCTGCGGACGAGCCATAATCCGCCCTCTACGGAACTACTGGAAATCTGTGATAAAATGGGTATCGTTGTTATCGTAGAGGCTTTTGACGAATGGAAGAAAGGAAAAGTCATCAATGGCTATAACAAGTACTTTGACCAATGGCATGAAAAAGATTTGCGGGATATGATCAAAAGAGATCGCAATCACCCCTCTGTCATCATGTGGAGCATCGGCAATGAGATACTGGAACAAGGGCTGGAAGACGGTTGGAAACTGGCCAAGCACCTCAATGATATCTGTCATGATGAAGACCCCACCCGTCCTACAACGGCGGGGTTCAATTATTATGAAGCTTCCTTTAAAAACAAGCTGGTCTATCAGGTAGATATCGTCGGTCTGAACTACCGACCCTATGGTTATGCCGAATCCAAAGCTGCGAATCCGGACATGATCTTGTATGGTTCGGAGACTTCTTCGCAGACCAGTACCCGAGGAGAGTATCACTTTCCCTTACAACCGGAGCATCATAAGGAAACCAAGCAGGTGTCCAGTTACGATGTGACCGTAGGACCGCCGTGGGCCTATCCGCCGGATGTGGAATTCGATGCTCAGGAGCGGGATACCTTCGTTCTGGGAGAGTTCATGTGGACAGGCTTTGACTATCTGGGCGAACCCACGCCCTATGGTGGTAGGGACAATTCTACCAATGGCTACTGGAATGATGACTGGCCTTCTCGATCTTCGTATTTTGCCCCGGTGGACCTTTGCGGTTTTCCGAAAGACCGGTACTATCTCTATCAGGCCCAGTGGACCACCGCGCCCATGGTCCATGTACTGCCACACTGGAACTGGGAGGGTAAGGAAGGAGAGGCTATACCCGTTGTCGCCTATTCCAACTGTGATGAAGTAGAGTTGTTCGTCAATGGAAAATCCTATGGAAAAAAAATAAAAGGAAAGGATGCTACTGAGATATTCGTTTCCCTCCACGGCTATGATGAAGATACCTATCTTTCCAGGCACCGCTTATCTTGGGAAGTCCCCTATGCACCGGGAAGTCTGAAGGTCATCGGCTATCGTGATGGAAAGGCCGTGTCCGAAAAAGAGATAAAAACAGCCAAAGCTCCTGCCAAAATCAATCTCAGCGCAGATAGGGAAGAACTACAGGCCGATGGCTATGACCTGTCCTTTGTGACAGTGCGCATCGAGGATGCGGAAGGTAATCTATGCCCCGAAGCTAGGAACACAGTGCATTTTGAAGTCTCCGGGGCCGGCACTCTGGCTGCTGTCGGTAATGGCGACCCTACTTCAATGGACCCATTTCAAGAACCACAGCGCAAGGCCTTTCATGGACTATGCCTACTGGTGGTCCGGACTATGGACAAAGAAGGCGACATCACTATCAAAGCCTCTTCGGAGGGACTTTCTTCCCAGAGCATTACGCTCAGTGTAAATAAGCCTATCGAAAATGCTAAGAACTGAGCGTACCGCTAGGTGCAAAATGGAAGTATACCTGGCCATGACCGTTATTGTCATAGGACTATTGTTTTCGCAGGGTGCTAGGGCCACGGCCTATAACGTATTGAACTATGGTGCTATCGGAGATGGGATACACAAAGATACCAAAGCAGTTCAGGAAGCAATCGATGTCGCCTCCGGGAACGGTGGCGGCCGGGTGCTCATCCCTTCGGGTAGTACGGTCTTGATAGGAACCATTTTCCTAAAAGACCATGTGACCCTCTATATCGAAAACGGTGCCGTGCTACGGGGTAGTCCTGATATAGCCGATTACGCCACGGCTACCCATAAAAACATGTACAAAAACGAACCCCACATGGACCGTTGTCTGATTTTTGCCAAAGGACGGAAATCCATAGCCATAGTGGGGCAGGGTACCGTCGATGGGAATGGGTACCCCAAAAACTTTAGCGCTAAGACAGGTCGCCCTATGCTGCTCCGTATGATGGACTGTAGCCATATCCGCCTGGAGAATATCACTCTCATTAATCCAGCCGCATGGACCTCCGCTTTTCTCTACTGCAAGGACATCAGTGTTGTAGGTATCCGTATCCGTAGCCGTGCCAATCATAATGGGGATGGCCTTGATTTTGACGGGTGCAGTCATGTCAGGGTAAGCAATAGCACCTTCGATACCAGCGACGACTCCATCTGCCTACAGGCCTCACATCCTGATATTCCCTGTCGTAATGTGGTCATCACCAATTGTACCTTTGAGAGCAAATGGGCAGGGTTACGTATCGGATTGCTCTCCCGTGGTGATTTCGAATCGGTTGCAGTCAGTAACTGTACCTTTAGTAATATCGATGATGCGGGCCTGAAAATACAGATGAACGAAGGGGGTGCCATGAAGAACATGACCTTTTCAAACCTGGTCATGAAAAATGTCCCACGTCCCATCTTCATGACCTTTGCTCAACAGCGTGCCTGTGTAGATGCCCCAGAGGAAATGTACCCCATGGACTCGATGCACGATTTTATGTTCAACGGTATGCTCATCGACAATCGGGAACTGGATAAAGAATCCGCACTGTTCATTACGGGGCTACCGGGTCATCCTATAGCGAATGTATTCCTACATAATATAAGAATGACCGTGGCAGGTGGTGGTACGAAAGCGGATGCGGAAAATACAGACCTCGAAGAGTTTACCTTGGATGTGCTGAAGGGCTGGTGGCCCGAGTATCACCTTGTAGGTACGCTGCCGGCTTATGGTCTTTTTGCCAGACATGTCCAAGGACTCTACTTGGATAATATATACCTCAGTACAGTAGGTAGGGATGAGCGGCCCGCCATTGTCTTCGACGATGTTCCGGAAGGTCATGTTTCCGGAAGTTTCGGTAACGGAAAGCCTTTGGATGTAGCGTTTGGGAATAAAAAAAAATGAGAGATTTGAAAATAAGTATATTGCTGATCGCAACGGCCCTGGCCGTATTCTCCTGTGGCACCGATCGATCTACTAAAGATGCTGCCCACTGGGACGTTCGCGATTTCGGAGCCATCGGTGATAGTAGCCACATAAATACGGCTGCTATCCAAGCAGCTATCGATGCCTGTCATGACAAGGGCGGCGGTACCGTGTATCTTCGGCAAGGAACCTACCTTAGTGGTACCCTATTATTGAAAGATAGCGTGATACTGCACATAGGGAAGGACGCAAAGTTAGTGGGTAGTGATAATCCCTTGGATTATAGGAGTATCGATACGTTCATTGATGCGACAGGACAAGAGCGGGGCAACTGCCTCATCGGAGCCATCGATGCCTCCCATATTGCTATTATGGGAAGAGGGACCATCGATGGGAACGGCACTGCTTTCCTCCAGGAACAGTTGAAGGCCAAGAAGAAAGCCTTGGGCCTAGAAGACAGCCTAAAGGGCTTTGGGGACAACCGCCCCTTTTTACTGCGCTTCGTTCGTTCCGAGAATATCAAAATCAAGAATGTACGCCTACGCCAACCGGCCGCATGGACCTGTCACTTTTACCGGTCAAAAAATATTCTCGTCGACAGTGTCAGCATATACAGCCATGCACATCATAATAATGACGGTATCGATTTGGACTCCAGTTCTGATGCGATCATTAGCCGCTGTACTATCGATACCGGAGATGATGCTATCTGCTTCAAGACCACCAGTCCCCAGCCGACCCATGCGATACGAGTTGCGGATTGTACCCTGAAAAGCGAGTGGGGTGCACTAAAATTCGGAACGGAATCCATGGGGGATTTTTACGATATCGAGGTCAGTGACTGTCGCATAAAAGATACACAGGGGGGCGGTATCAAAATACTCAGTGTGGACGGTGCGCACATTTACGATATCAAGCTATCGGATATACAAATGGACTCGGTCGATATGCCGCTTTTCATCCGTTTGGGTGAGCGGTTACGAACCTATAGAGATGCCGAAAAGCAGACCGTGGGCAGTATTGACAACATCATGATAAAAAATGTAAATGCTACCACTCAACGCTACGCCATTTCCAGGGTATCTCCGCCATCAGGTATTTTTATCACGGGTACTCCTGACCACCGCATCGGTAAGGTGAGCTTGGAAAATATCCAGATCACTTTGCCCGGTAGAGGTCGGGAAAGTGATATCAGGGAAGTGGAAGAGCAGAGGGACAAGTACCCCGAATTTAGTTTTTTCAAGGTCTTGCCTGCTTATGGCCTGTATGGAAGGCATATCGATACCCTTTTCTTATCAAAGGTCAGGTATACTATCGATAGTGCAGATGCCAGAGAAGCGATGTTATTGGAAGATGTGGGGAAAGTATCTTATTAGAATGCCGATAAGGGTACTGAGAGAAGAAGGATATACTACAAGAAGAACCTATACGTATGAGAACAAAATCATTTTATCCGGCGCTCCTATTGGGGGTGATTTTAATGCCCCTTGCTCAGGCACAACAGCGCAAAAGAGTGAAAAAGCCCAATATACTGATTATCTATACGGATGACCATCGTTACTCGGGCGTGCATGCGCTGGGCCGGCAAGATGTCCGCACTCCGAATATGGATGCCTTGGTAAAGGAGGGTATTTCTTTTGACCGTACTTACCTGATGGGTGCTTTCTCGGGTGCGACCTGTATCCCGAGCCGAGCCATGTTGTTGACAGGCCGTAATGTATTCCAGTTGGATGGGAAGGGGCATTGCATTCCGAAAACACACGTTACCATGGGAGAGGCCTTTCAAAAGGCCGGGTATGTCACCCACCACATTGGTAAATGGCATCAGGACAATGCTTCACTACTACGCTCCTTTGATTCGGGAGATCGAGTGATGGGGCGGGGCGTATACCTGACCGATCATTTCAGGATGCCTCTCTGGGACTGGGACGCTGCCGGCCATTACCCGCGAGAAGATGCTTACCTAATGGTGTATAACGAAAAAGGGAAGCCTGTAAGGAGACCTTTGGGAGGGAAAGATAAAAAAGGACCTTTCGGTACGGAAAAAAATGGACCCCATACCTCTGAGATTTTTGCAGAAAGTGCGGTTAAGTTCTTGAAAAACAGTTCAAAAAGAAAGCCCTTCCTACTGTATCTGGCCTTTCATGCACCTCATGACCCACGTCAGGCACCAAAAGAATACCGAGATGGCTACCCTTCCGAGGACATTGTCCTGCCACCTTCCTATCAAGCGCAGCATCCTTTCGACAATGGACACATGGTACTTAGGGACGAAGCATTGGCTCCATGGCCCAGAACACAACAGGTCGCCCGACAACAGTTAGCGGATTACTATGCCATCATCACCCACTTGGATGCTCAGATAGCAAAGGTCGTAGGGGCATTGAAAGAGAGTGGTCAATATGATAGTACACTGATTGTACTTGCCGGCGATAGTGGCCTTGCCGTGGGAAGCCATGGACTTATGGGCAAACAGAACATCTATGATGAAGACGGTGTCCATGTTCCTTTTGTCCTTGCCGGAGGTGCGGTGAAGGAAAAAGGGCTACGCAAATCGGAGTTGGCTTATATCCATGACATTTACCCTACCTTATGTGATTTGGCCGGAGTACCTGTACCCTCCTCAGTGACGGGAAAGAGTCTAGCTCCACTGCTCGACCATAAAAAGGGGATGCATAGAGACTATACCTATCATGCCTATAGACAATTTCAGCGCGCTTATAGAAAAGGAGATTATAAGCTGATCGAATATGTACGTGCCAAAGACCATGACAGGGTAAGGGGGGAGTTTGAGGTAGGCTCAAGAGTAACTCAACTATTCAATTTCAAAGAGGATCCTTGGGAGACCATCGACCTTTCCTTTCAGCCCGAATACAGAGAACTACTGGAACAAATGAAAAATGAAATGAAAGAGAAGGCGATAGTGCTCGGTGACCGCAAAGAAAATATACAAGGCGAAAAGTACGACTTCTGGGATTATTATGATTGACAATTGGCAATGAACAATTATACCCAAATGCAATTGTTTTGGGACAGATTGAAGACTGTTGCGAAAGCACTGTTCCGCCCGGAACGACCCTAATGACCAATCCACAAATGTAATTTTACCAATACATGATTTTCCCCTTTTTGCCGGACCCTGAATTTTCCATTTCATTTTTTCTTGAGTATAACAATTGGCAATTATAACTAGTGTTCGATCAAGTTAATACTGTCGGATAGGGTCTTTTGAGTTTTGTGCGCGCATCTTTAGCTATCAACTGCCAATCGACATTTTTTTGTTCTGAGTTCCTGTTCTTGGCTCAAGTTTTTACCTGTTGCTCCATTTCGGTCCCTGTCGGTATCCTTTTCCTCAGAACCTGTCGTGAGCGCACACTCAGCTCGCATTCGGCGATGTTCGGCCGGGACCCTTACGGTCAGCGGCTAATAATACCCTGCTCCGCTTTACCTGCGCATCGGTCGATTTCAATCTCCCGACGATGCCCACAAGGCTCTCGCGTTCATCAGCATTTAGGTCTACAGGGTATATCTTTGAAGGCATAAGTGTTTTTTTGCGAAAACACAAAAATTATACGACACCATTAAACCCAGAATGTTCGTTGGAACTTTGTCATGAGGATTTAAATGGCAATACATCAGGGTGTTTTCATGGATTCAGCGTAGCACCGTTACGGTGAATTCAAAAAACGCATTCATTTACTGATTTGAAGCCAGTTAAGTCCGGAATAGATTTTCTAATGGACATTTTGGGTTAAACCCAAATTGATCGATAGAAATCGTGATGAGCGTATAATACAAACTTAGCTTTCAACTATCGCATATCTTCCTGTTCATTTTGCTTCAATCTGCGTTGACAATCCTCGGGATAGCGCTGCTATCCCTGCGGTTCTCGCCTTGATTGAAACAAAATGACCAGCGGAATCTTATACGACATTTAAAACCTAAATTTGTATAAATAGTAAAATACCGGCCATTTGGATTCGTTCGGCATAGCACCGCTATGGTGAATTCAAAAAACGTAGTGCAAGGACCGGTTTGCAGATAGTTAGATCCGCAGTAGATTTTTCAATGCATGATCCGGGTTAAATCGACGTTGTACGAGGGAGATATGCAATAGTCGAAAGGTGAGCTTTTGGTATTTGTGGTAAGTGTTCGGAAAAAGCCCGATCTATCCAATCCTTACTGTTGATAATCAGTTGCTAAGACTATCTATCTTCTGGGGCTATGGCCAAAGGCTATCTTTTCCACCTTTGCTGGAGCATGTTGCTCAAGAGGTCAAAATAGCTCCAGCCGATACCTCGGGCCGCAATAGAGGTGAGGCTGTCCTGATGGCTCCTATGTGGCCTGGAAGCCCCTGTCATATTGGGTTTCATATTCAGGTCGAATAAAAAAAACACCCCGTTTTCATCTGACCTACAATCGATTCTGATGGGAGCTTTGATGTCCAGTAACTTAGCCGATAAAATACATTGTTCATATGCTGTATATAGCTCTGGGGAGTTCCGTTCGTTTTTGTTCATCAATGCGCTGTTCTCGATAACAGCTACGGTGCCATTATAGGGGGCGATTCCGTTCTTATGGTTAAATCGCTTTACGGGAGGGAGGCACCATGGGTTGTTCATGACGATTTCTTCATGATCGATGGAGTAGGTGCCTGCGGGCATGACTGTGACCGTAATTTCCTGACCGGCTAAAAACTTTTCAATGTAAAGCGCACTTCCGTACTTAGCTCCAGAAAGCATTTCTGCTATATAGCTGTCCAGTTCGTTTCTGTTATGGACCATTAGCACCCCTTGGCTACCTCTGCCCCGAATGGGCTTGATGACAAGAGGGAAATCAAAGGGTAAGCTGAAATCGGCGATATTCTCCTCCGAAACCAGTAAAGAATCAGGAATGAAGATACCATTTTCATGAAGTAAATGATTGGTGACCCACTTATTATCATACCTATCGACCTGACCGGGAATCTGTCCCACGAATGTTATGTTTTGTCTAAAGAAAGCTTCTATGGAATGGTTCTTATAAAGAACCGTATTCAACCACAAGGTGTCGGCACCTTTGTCAATGGCTGCTTGGATTCCCTCTGTTGTGTCCGGAAACACCCAGTCCAGGTCGTTCATCATCTCGGGATTGTCTACGGGAACAATAACCTCCACACCATTTTTGTACAATGTATATGCAATGTCCGCTCCACTGTCCGAATATCCACCGGGTTTCATCGGCTTTTGCAGCCCGTTTACGACAGGAGCTGCTGCTGCTTGATAGAGAATCGCTACTTTGTACATCTAGTTCACTTGGTTTAAAGGAGATGAGCCTGAGATAATGGGCTGTTTTGAAACAATGCACTAAAATAAGCTTTTTGTTGGTTATCTGGGAAAATTTCTGAACGGAGCTGTTTTGAAACAATGCACTAAAATAAGCATGATCGGGAAAGTAAAAGCTTGAGATGAGTGCCGTTCATGCGAACTCCATGTGGCCGTTGCAAACCGATAAATACACTGAAAATAAAGGATCCACTTATGAACTTCTCTAATGTAAATATAACGTTTTAAAAAGCATATACTATCCCGGGTTCTGCCCTACAACAGTCCTGAAGGTAAGGTTGATTCGGGCTGTCCTGACTTTTTTGGTAGGAGGTAGGCGATGTAGCCAGTGGCTTTGGGTAGTTCCTTTCATGACCAGCAGGCTGCCCTGTTCTAAAGGGATGGAGATGGACTGCCCTGTGATCTTGTGTTTAAAGGAAAATCGGCGCAAGGCCCCAAGGCTCAACGAACCGATAGCGCCATTTTTCTCTAAGTCCCTCTCGGCATCGCTATGCCATGCCATGCCCGTTTCTCCCGTAGGATAGAGGTTCAGTAGGCAGGAGTTAAAAGTACATCCACTGCTCTTTTGTACATAATTTTTAAGTTCCAGTAATGCTTCTGTCCATGGTAGGGCATATTTTGTGGTATTGGAATACGTATAGTGATAAGGTCTATCCCCGTACCAAGCTACTTTACGTTTTGTGATGACCGTCTTTTCATAAATTACGGCCCTATCATATTCCCAAGGAATGGTATCGGTCAAGACCTCGAAGTAATGACCTGCTTTTTCCAAGCTTAGAATAGGTCCGTGATAGTTAGCTTCGCCGTCAAAGGGCAGAATGTTCGGAGAGCTATTGAATAAGTCCATAATTATTGAGCTGGTCCTAGAGACTGTTTTGAAATTATTTCAAGAATCTGTTATCGTTTATTTCGGAGAGGGCCGAGGGTGAAAATAATGTCCTGATGACATTATTGGTGAAGGGGCCGACCTCCCGCCTGAGAGATGAACAGTGATAGCAGTACTATCTACAAAGATTTCAACGGAATTCTATGCCAAAAGATTACATACAGCAATGGACAATCCTAACTGGAGGAGGTAGATTTAACCCAAATTGATGGATAGAAATCGTGATGAGCGTATCAATAGCAAAATACCGGCCATTTGGATTCGTTCGGCATAGCACCGCTATGGTGAATGAAGACCGGTGGGCAAAGCTTCCGGTATGAAGCTATTTATACGCGGAATAGGTTCTCTATTAATTAAACCCAAAGTGTCCATTAGAAAATCTATTCCGGGCTTAACTGGCTTCAAATCAGTAAATGAATGCGTTTTTTGAATTCACCGTAGCGGTGCTACGCTGAACCCAAGAAAACGCCCTGATGTATTGCCATTTAAGTCCTCATGACGAAGTTCCAACGAACATTTTGGGTTAAAAAATAGATGTATTTTTTTCTTTGATTTTCAGTTATTTAGGTCCTTGGTAAGAAGGAGCAAATCGGAGCATTCAATGAATGTCTTTGGAATCAATCGATAGATTTTGAACTAAATGCATGGTGAGAATAGAGGATAGATCTAAAAACAGCCTCTTATTATAACAATATTCTTTTGAGGAAAATGAGCATTGCCATACACATCATTGAAAGAGCATGTTCGTTTGGTTCATTCTTTGATTACTTCGTCGAATATACTGATGGGTCCAGATCAATAACAGATATCCGAAGTCTCGGTGATATGTTCATCACAACGCGTGATGACTCCTTTGTCAGAAATATGAAGGAGCAGGTCCGTATAGGTAACAGGGCAATCTGAAGTTCTACGGTTGACAACCAGTAAGTGGCCATCCTCTATTTTTTTGTATTTGCCCACTAGGGGGAGTTCCTGATGAGGATAGCTGAGGGAGCCACTGATGTTGTGATGCTGTAGGTAGAACAAGGCATCATGGAGGCTTCTTGCTCTGGGAACCATACGGGGCAATAGCCCATAGGAAGTAATGGGCATTACCGTAGCGTCCTTTTTTATTGCCATATAGTACCAGTAACAAACACCGGGTGGACAAGTTGACCCAAAACCATCATTCACCTCAGCTTTTCTTTTGCTCAATGCTTGTTTTCCCTTAACAGTTTTTCCGAAGCGATAGGCTATAGACTGTTCTTCTCCCTGAGTGATATACTCATAGTAAGCGAGGTTTTCCGCTAAACTGAGGCCCCCGAAAAGGTCCTGTACTGAAAAGGCACTGAAACCAGCGGTATCCACAGAGGAAAAGCGGTGCTCCTGTGCGTAAAGGACCAGGGGAAAGAGTGAAATAAGAATAATAAGTGATAAGTTTCTCATAATCAAATCATACAATATAAATAACGCTCTAAAGAGAACGATCATTGTTTGTTGGATATACTTCTATGATATTCAAACAGGAGAAAGCCCTTCCCGAAGCTCAGGTAGCTTTCCCATGCGGATAGGTAAGCCTTTTCGATAATTCCTTATTCCAGTAGGTGTAGCTGTACGGTATAGTATATTTCATATTCGGCCATTTGCTGTAGGTCCGCTTCCAGTTCTTTGAGCTTTTTTTTGAACCATTGCTCATAGTCTTGCATGGGACCATCTTTCAACTCTTGCTCGTAACGATTTCCATAGACCGATTGAGCAAAGTCGAGATGAATTTGACCATAAAGATTTAAAAGTAACCCTGTATGGCTGGAAAGCATGGCGACTTCTCTTTTGAAGAATTTGATTTTTTCCAACTGTTTATTTTTGGAAGCCTTCATTTTTCTGTCTTTTCTGTTTTTTCCGTCTTTGAAATTCATAACTGCTCAGTTTCCGGTTATAGCTTATTGGAAAATTAAGTTGGGTGAAAAGGCCCTCTTCTATGATGATGTTGATGAGTCGTATGTCTTTGTACAAGGTGACTTTGGAAGTACCCAAGTGCCGCGCAAATTCTTTGGACTTGCCTGTATTGCGTTGTTCTGCCATAGTGATGATTCGTTTCCAGCGTTGTATCATGTCGATAGTAGCCATAAATATCCTTTTAGATTCTTGTTTGGTTTGTATTGCTGTGCCCTACTCCGCAGGCTGAATAAAGTAAAACCATCGATTGAACCCAGATCATACATTGGAAAATCTACTATGGATCTAAATAGCTGCAAATCAGTCGTTGCACTACGTTTTTTGAATTCACCATAGCGGTGCTATGCTGAACCCAATAAAACTCGCTGATTTATTGCTATTTAAACCCTCGTTACGAAGTTCCAACGCATGATCCAGGTTGAAAGTAGCCCATTTTTACCGGATATCCTTTAGAGAGATGGATGACCCAATCACAGGATTGATTATATTTATTGCTGTAAAGTAGTAACATTTAATAAACGTATATATACCATAAATATACTAAATTTTGATAAACAAGGAAACATTAGGAGGAAGAATTGCATACTTTCGTTTACAATTGGATATAACACAAGGTACTTTTCTCGGCGAAGTCAATCGTCTTACAGGGAGGACGATACGTCAATCGACGCTGTCCAGCTGGGAACAAGGGCATACCTCGCCTCCGATGGAACTTTCTCCTGCCTTTGCCCATATATTAAAGATAGACCTCAATCAGCTCTTCGATTATGAAGATCCCTTGCAAAAACAAGAAACTCCATCTACGGACACTCTGGCCGAGGTCGAAGGACTAAGAGCTATGTTTTGTAAAGACCAACAAAAAACCTTTGAGGAGCTGTTGGAAGCTTATAAAGAAAGCCTCGCTCTTTTAAAAAATGCCGAGAATGAATGCCTGCGGCTGAAATCGAACAACAATATATTGAAAATAGTGACCAGTGATTATTTGAACCGATTGGAATGATCATTGCCATTCATCTTTAGAAGGACTGAATTGATGTTCGCATGCCGTAAGTTTACGAATAGCGGCGACAATCGGTATTGGCAACAATCACTTGGGGCTCACATTCTATTTGAGGTGTTCGGATAGTAAAATATCTGTTTTGAATCAGGACCAATGGACATGGATAGCAATGCTATCAGGAGGGATTTCCGCGAAATTAGGTATCGGGGATTGCAGTAGAAATGTACATACTGGGGAAGGTATTCAACTTAATATAATTTTTTGTTTGCGAATTCTAGGTGACTTTATGCTTTTTTTGGATACTGATGCCGGGTTCGTGGGGGGTAAGGGTAAAAATATTATTTACCTAGGTCATGCATTAGGAATCGGCATGAGCGTTTGTAATGCCATAAATCAGCATGTTTTACTGAGTTCAGCACAGCACCGCTACGGCAATTCAAAAAAACGCATACACTTTACTGATGTAAAACCATAATCGAAGATGGACAATACTTTGTTTGTCTTTTGATGGAGTCATCGAACTTGTGTTTATGAAGGCCAATATATTCTCTGGAAAAAATGAAATAGGAAACCTAACAAGTAATGGTCCGGGGAAAAAATCCGTACAATGTTGAACCGTTATGGGTAGACTTGTTATTAGATGCTTTAGAGAATAGTGGCACCTGAGTCAACGAATCATCTTGTCCCAAATCAATTGCGTTTGGATCTAATACAAACTTAGCTTTTAACTATCGCCTATCTTCCTGTTCATTTAGCTTCACTCTGCGTTGACAATCCTCGGGATAGCGCTGCTATTCCTGCGGTTCTCGCCTTGATTGAAACAAAATGACCCGCGGAATCTTATACGACATTTGAAACCCAAATTTGTATAATTGCCTTATAGGGTTTTGCGGAATATGTTGAGTCGGTATGTCCGTTGATATCATGCGACAGTCATGTGACCTGTTTTCATCAGGCCACATGAGAATGGACATGGAGTGGGAAAGGCAGCCCTCATAGCGTGGCTATATATGCTATAATCGATGAGGTCGATCTAGCTCTGTACCATCATCGAGTACTTTCTCCTATCGGCGAGTAGTATGCCATGACTTCAAGTGATCATCTCCCTGACTTCTTTCAAGCCCTTATGGGCCAATGCGGCCCTTCTCTGTTCATTTAGGTACTGCCTCTGTTTTCTTCTATACAAAAGATAGCCTAGTACAGCGAAAAATATCACGATAATGGACAAAAATAGCTCTTGGGTAGCCTTGGCGGAAAGTTTCCTTTTCATTTGATGTTTGGTGCTGCTGAGCTCGATCTGCTTTTTTAATGCCAAGTGCAGTCCCGAAAAGTTGGTCTTTTCTTTAATCTCTTTTTCAAGTCTGTCTTGTTTTTCATGTAGTTCCAGTAACTGGTGGTACCGGTCGGAAGAAACCCGACTTCCCCTGCTATCCAGTTGTCTGTAGGAGGTACCCAGTATTGCCAGCGTTTCCCGTAATGCTTCATTGATGACCTCATGGTCTGCTCTCTCCAGGGCCTTGTCCAGGTAATCGATGGCCATGGAATGATTTCCCAGGCACTGCTGTAAGCGGGCCATGATATTGTAACTGCCCACGAGCAGTTTGGGCTTGGTTATAGGAAGTGAAGAAAGATTCAGGTCCAGCGCTTTCTGTATCCAATGTTCGGCCATAGTGATTTTTCCAAGCTTCATCATCGCCTCACTGATATTCGTATAGGCAATGAACATACTCTCTTCAGGACTTTCCATGTCTTGGGCAAAGGCCAGTGATCGCTTATAGTTTCTTTCCGCTTCGCAGTAGTTGCCCTTTTCAAAGTGGAGCAGTCCCAGTTGATTGTATATCCTGTTGAAATAATGGTTTTGCCGACGTCCGTAGCGGTGATTTAGGTCGAGCGCTTCACGGTAATACCTCTCTGATAATTTGTAGTCGGGTTTACTCTTGGAGTAATAGCAGCGGCCTAGATTGATATCCGCTAACATTTGATAGGGCGAATCTTCCAGTTGTACATAGATATTCCGGGCTTTCCGTAAAAACCTTATGGCATATTCATAATTGTCGATGTCCATAAAGATTACAGCGATATTATTGAGGCCGTCGGCGATTTGCTGATGTTCATCCACCGCTGAAAACAGGTCTATAGCTTCGAGAAATGCATCAATGGCTGCGGAGTAATTGCCTTGAAGCTTGTTGATGGTGCCTTTGCCAAGATAGGCCATGCCCATGGCCTTCTTATCACCGCTATTCCCGGCAATGTCCAGCATTTTATCTAAGTAAAAGGTCGCTTTCCCGATGTCCTTGCTTTTGGATGACCTATACAGGCTCCAGTAAATTTTTGTCAGGTGTTGAACGTCATTTTCATTTGATAGTAGCGATTTCAGACTGTCAACAGTGTGTGGAACCGTCGTGGAAGGGAAGGCTTTGGATTCGATGTGATAAATGAAGAATACTATAGTAAACGTTATGGTGTAAATCAATTTCATGGTTTTGTTTAAATTAGAGCCGCCAATATCACCATTTTATGGCACTATGGAGACTCTAATCTTTCGGTTTACTTACATGAGATGATTATGTTCGAAATTGTTGATAATCAGTCTCTTTCGGCCATTTCACCATCACCACCAATACCTGCGTTCAGTACTACATCATTGTCCGGTTGTGGAATGATGTTTTCAGATTCGTCGCTACAGGAGGCCATTGCCAATACCATAATAAAAGCAGCAATAGGGAACATTAACTTTTTGAATTTCATAGGATTAAGATTTTGTTTGTTTCAAAAGTATAAAAAACACACTATAGTGTGTTTTTTAAATGTACCAACTTATTACACCTGTAGTCTAAAAGAAGCTTATGTTACACTTGATGTCATATATGTCGCTTTATCAGAGTAAGTAAAGTACCTGCTTACTTTAGTGTTCGGCAATAATGAGTACTATAATTTAAAATACTATAGTATTTTTTTTGTAAAAAAAGTATTTCTGTAGAAACATTACATCATCGGTGCAGAATCCATGAATTATCTGACTCTTGATTGTGTGTTGACACCTTGTAATACAAATTTAGGTTTTAAATGTCGTATAAGATTCCGCGGGTCATTTTGTTTCAATCAAGGCGAGCACCGCAGGAATAGCAGCGCTATCCCGAGGATTGTCAACGCAGAGTGAAGCAAAATGAACAGGAAGATATGCGATATTTGAAAGCTAAGTTTGTATAAATAGGGCTGAAACAGCCAAGGGCTTTAGGTTTTATTGGATTTAGCGCGATGCTCTTGCCATCAGCTCAAAAAATCAATGGTGAACAATCTCTTAGCTGTTTCAGGTCGCAGCAAAGTTCCGTCGAAGGATTAGGACTGATAACGGTATACAACTGGACAAAACAATAGTTTGATGTCAATATGTCATTTTTTGAGCGTATATGGTGATGTTTCAACCCAGAATGTTCGTTGGAACTTCGTCATGAGGGCTTAAATGGCAATACATCAGTGCGTTTTCTTGGATTCAGCGTAGCACCGCTACGGTGAATTCAAAAAACGCATTCATTTACTGATTTGAAGCCAGTTAAGTCCGGAATAGATTTTCTAATGGACATTTTGGGTTAAAGGTCATTTTGGCAGTTTTTTTGACTTGGAACGTTCTTTGAGTATTACGGTAACCATAATTTAGGACTAAACTCTTGAAACTATGAACTTATTGAAAAATAGAGAGCTGCTGAGAGCAGTGCTTTGGCAAGGTGATGCGCTCAATACGGTACAGGGAGGAGTGGTAGAACCAGTATTTGCATTAGAAGAAGAAGAAAACGCATATATTATAAATATAACGGCACCTTCAGTCCGCCCCGATCACTATGATATCACTTTGGATAAAAGTAGGCTCAGTATAACTGCCATTATCGATCAGGTCGGAGAAAATCGAAATGGTAAGTACGGCTTACCTTTGTTCACACGTTTTCTTGATCTTCCTGCTCATGTGGATATTGACTTTCTAGAGGCAGTGCATGATGGAAAACACCTGAGCATCATTCTCCCTTTTCGGAAGACCGATCATGATGATCGTAGAAAAATCAGCATAAAAAACTTATGAGGAAAGACAGTTCATGCGCCTCTTTTCTGATCTTTAGTGTGCCTCCTGTGGCTTAAGCTCCAGGTCGTTATTGGAATTTGTTCATGAAAGGGTAAGACCGATACTGCCCACTTGAAGATAAAAGGTGCATTTCAAGATAGTCTGTCGGGAGAGAGCTGGCATCAGCTATGATACCGATCCGATAGGATATTGTACGATTGATTTTGACGTGATCTGGCCCCGTAATCAGAAAGGCCATGACAATTTCAGGTCAAGGACGATGGAGAACATACTATTGCGTTTGCCTACCACCAAAATAATCCTTTGACTTTCCTTATAGCCATAATTCCGGAAATAGCGCTGTGTTGTCGAAGTGGGTTCGATAAACTACTGATAGAGGTTTCGTCATAGGGAGACATTGGATAAGGCTATCTTAGGAGAGGCTTTTAAGGATTTTGTCGATTTTTCGCTGTAGCTGGTCACGGGACTGCTTTAGCTGTAGGTTCTCTTGTTTCAGTTCGTTGATCAGGTCATTGGCATTTTTCAATTGGATCTGTAGTGAGCGGATATCTTGGGCTGCCTCGGGAAAATCTTCCCCTTCAAACAGGAGCCTATCCGTACTGACCTTGAACAGTCGAGCGAATACGGTGATCAGGTTCATGGGAACCTTTCGTGAGCCGTTCTCATAATTGGAAATAGTGAACTTGGAAATTTCCTCACCGGTCATCAATGTGATTTCGTTCGCTACATCCTGTTGATTCATCTCTCTTTCCTTTCGGAATGATTTTATTTTCTTACCTATAATTGTCAAAGTGATAAAATTTAGCGTACTATCGGCTCAAACGAGCACATTGTCCAAGATACACAGTTTCTCAAAACCCCACAAGGCAAAAAGATGAAGAACGGTAGGGCGTATGCGATACTTAAAAAAAAGTTTTGAGAGAAATTATCTTAGGATTTGGTATTGTTTGTTTTGGGGATGGAATGAGGCGGGACCGTGCGCAAAGAATATGTCCAAAGGACTTTGCCGATGAAATGACCGACCTATGGAACGTCAAAAGAAGTAACACTATCTGCATGATTTCAGCGATTTGTGCCTCGGACAATTACACAATACCATCAGTACGTTAGAGAAGTATACCACTTTATATAAACCCGGATCATGCGTTGGATCTTCGTAACGAGGGTTTATATACCCATAAATCAGGGAGTTTTATTGGATTTGGCATAGCACCGCTATGGTGAATTCAAAAAACTCAGTGCAACGACTGATTTGCAGCTATTTAGATCCGCAGTAGATTTCCCAATGCATGATCCGGGTTCAATCAAAAAAAAACCGATCATGAAAAAAAAGAACACAATCTTCGCATTACTGCTAACACTCTCAAGCCTAACGATATACAGCTGTGAGGACAGTGCACGGGAAATCAAGCCCGCACCCGGGCAGGAAGAGGCCAGGACGGCAACCGTTGGAGGGGGGTCTACTCACGACGAGAGGGAGTGATATCCCATCCCCTTACTTACCTACAATGTAAGGTATAGGGCCAATCCTGTTTGTGCCTTAACGGGCCAATAGTGATATTGCGGGAAAAATCTTGGCATGACCGGACCATGACGGGATCTTTCCCTGCGGTAGTACCGCTGGCCGCTACGGGGTCCATGTTCCGGGCCCCGTAGCCGACCCTTATCCTTAACCTGAAAAACAAAAAAAACTGAACCCATGCACTACCCTTACTGTCTTGTCCTGACCTTAGTCCTTTTCCTTTTTTCCTGTGCTGAAGAGGTGGGGGATGCGGAACCGATACCGGAACTGCCACAGGATGTCCCTGCCCTGGAAGCGATGCTCCGCTCCGATATCGGAGCGGCCACACGCCTAGAGGTATATTATCGGTTGGTATGGAGACTGAAAGCGGATAACCCGAACAGGGCGGAAAGGTACGCCGCACAACTTCTAGAGCTGGCTACCGAGAACGGGGACGGGCTGTTTCAGGGAAAGGCCCACCATCTCAAAGGCCTATTGTATACTTCCAAATACAACTACGTGGATGCCGTGAAACAGTACCTACAGGCCATTGAGGCATTGGGGACCGTGAACAGTTATGGAAGATTGGGCGATTGTTACAACAACATCGGCGATATCCTGGGAAAGGCGGGTGCCTATGCAGAGGCCGTGCCCTATTTCGAAAAGGCCTCGGAATACTATGCAGTGGCCAACGACCCCACCTATCAGATGAATGCCCTGAAAAGTCTTGCCTTCTATCACTGGAAGAAGGAGGCCCCCGACTACCGTGCCGGCGAGGAGGTCTATACCCGGCTCATCGGTATGGCCAGGGAAGAAAAGAGCTATTCCCCCCTAGTAACCATATACAACGATTACGGGTTTATGAAGTTCGTACAGGGCGATTACACAGGGGCGATAGAAAATTATGAAATTGCACTGGGGTATGCCAAGGATACCGGGGGAAAAGACGTATACAGGGTCATGCTGTACTCCAATCTAGCGGAGGCCTATTTTCATAAGGGCAAAGCGCATTACGCCGTGTCCAAGGAGTATATCGGTAAGGTCCTTGCCCTTGAGGGTATAGAACCCTCGCAAAATAGGTTCAAGATTCAGATACTGAATATTCAGGGCGAGATGTACCATAGGCTCGGTGACCACGAAAGGGCGATAGCCGTACTCCGTCGGTCCATCGCCATCGCGGACAGGGGCATCGTGAACGGCCCCCTGAAAGAGACGCTTGCCCTCCTGCGGGAGGCGCAGCGGAGCTACCGTGTCCGGGGCGGCCGACTGGCCATAGAGGACTCTTGGCAGATAGAGGACCTGGCAGCGGAACAGGCCGCACTGGAGCGGGCGGTCCGTGGCGGTCTGGCGGAGGCAGAGCTCCAGGGCAGACTGCTCCGGGCCATCGAGGACCATGAGGACGGTATACAAAAGGCCGAGGCCCGGGTGGAGCAGTGGGGCATCTATGGAATACTGGGCATCTGTCTGCTACTGGCACTGACGGCACTGACCTACGTGCTGGTCAGGTACAGGCAGGAAATAACGAGACGCAATACGTTCTATCAGGGCATGAAAGGGCTGCTGGACTTCTAGGAAGGTGTCCCGCTTTCCTTTTCGGGAACGGTGCGCACCGCAGTGGTGCGCGCGCCTACTAGTCCTCGATTGTATCGAGGATTGAACGTGTTCGGCATTTGCAATGCCCTATTGCCGACCTTTCCATTGTAGTAATTGTTTTCAGACTGTAATAATGAGGAGCATCACAGATCACCTTTCCATCTCGAATGTACATCGAACAGCAATAAGATTTTAACCCAA
>CANLOE010000105.1 GCA_947492745.1 uncultured Cyclobacteriaceae bacterium
TCAAAAAACGCATTCATTTACTGATTTGAAGCCAGTTAAGTCCGGAATAGATTTTCTAATGGACATTCTGGGTTAAAAGAACCTTCTGGCAGGATTACAAACGATGGCCTGGCCAGGAATATCCTTTTCGATTATTCTTTTATGAACTTGATGACACTATTATTTCCTTCGCTGGTAATGGACTTTAGCATATAAGGTCCATTAGGCAGCTGGGCGACATCGATTTTGCCATGGTTTCCTACAAATACCCCTTCCAACACTTTTCTTCCGACCATTGAAATAACGGAATAGGTCACTTCACCTTTAAAGTCACCGACGATGTTCAACGTCTCAGAAGTAGGGACGGGGTAATAAGAGGTTTGAGAATCGACCTCTTCCCCTAACCTGGCGAAGGAAATCGCAGCAGAACTACAGTCTCCTTCGTGGATGACCACATTTCTGAAGTAGGAGTTGTTGCCACTTCCGGCATCATTGTCATTGGAGAAAACCAATCTGTCAAAAGTACCCGTATAGAAATCCCCTACAGGAATGGTATAACTTACCCAACCGGAACCACTGTAGTTATCGAAATCGGTGATTCCCCAGTTCTGTGTTCCATGGATTTTAAAGGTCCGGTCCGAACTAGAGGATGTATTAGAGGCAAATGCTATACCATGAATCTCTCCCTGATCGGTGCTTTGGAATTCAAACTCCACAACGGTATTGGCGGTTACCGTATAGTCTATTGGAAAAGATCTCCAGGTATTATCTTCCAACAGTACTGTATTATCATTTGCAATCGTATAATTGCCATCATCGGAGTTACTATGACCGATCAATGATACCCCTGTAAACGAAAGCGGATCACAATTGTTTGGACTAGCAGGGCCTGTGGTCAGACTCAGGTCATCTATGGCAATATCACTGGACCATCCGTCTCCGGTGGTGCCGACTATTCTCAGTTTTACGATACTTCCGACATAACTGCTCAAGTCGACATTCACAGAATTCCATTGGTTGCCCTGGTTTCCGGAAAGACTCCAAAGGTCTGTCCAGGTCACATCGTCGTCGGTAGCTTGTACCACTAATGAGCCTACATCCGTTCCGTACATATGATTTTTGAAGGAGAAGGTAGCTGTAGTTTCACCCGATAGGTCAAAACAGGGGCTTTCCAATATTGCTGTGGCATTATTTCCGATTTGTCCCGAACTTCCATTGGTAGAGGCTTCTAGGAACAGGTAGAAAGTACCTTCATCGGCAGCACTCGGTCCCGTATTGTTGGAAGGTGTTCCGCCCGAATCTCTGAACCAATCCCCATCATCGCCCGATGCTTGCGTCCAGCCATCTCCGGATTCGAAACCTTCACCGTAAGGATATGAAGATACGGTACTGCTACAGGAAATGGAAACAGTACCCGTAGTAGTCACAGTAATATCGGATGCAGCTCCACTTCCACCAGTGGTACAATTTGCCACTACGGAACAGGCGTAGTCCGTGCCGGCGACCAAGCCCGTAGCAGTATAGCTCGTTCCTGATACAGTAGTGGGATTTCCATTGATAGTGACGGTATAGTCAGCTGCTCCCGTGACGCTGCTCCAGCTGAGGTCAAATGTATTGTCAGTGATATCTGATGCCGACAAATTGGATGGAGCTGCCAGCGCACAGGGCGTACCTACTACTGCACCCGTTATGATCAGACTAAAATCCTGACTGACATTGGATAATGACCCTTTGTGGGTAATGGTAATGGTATAAGTTCCTGAGGCATTGGCAATATCTACCCTTTCATAAGGGTCCACCAAGTTATCTTGTTTAGCATTGGTGTTGACCCCTGTCAGCGCATAGGGGAAAAAAGTGGATCCACCTTTAGTGATTCTGATATCGAGGTCGTTGACCAGTACAGCAGTGGACAAATTGTTCGTACCCGTGTTGATGAACGATCCGTTAGGATCGGTCCATGAGATAGAAGCCAATAATGGTCCTCCGGCAGCATCAACTGTAATCTGGTAACTGCCTCCCTGACTTAATGTCCGTTCATCAATGATGGCACTTACGCCATTGTTGCTAATGGTTTCAGCGGCAGCTTTTGCATTTAACAATCCCCATCCGAAAACAGCATCGGGACCGGGTATACCAGCATCATCCGCAGTATGAAGTGCCAAGCCCTTCAATGTAGCGGATTTCATAAATGAACCGTTTACATTATCATAATGCTGCTGAAGGAGCAATAATGAACCTGCAACGTTGGGACCTGACATAGATGTTCCACTAAAGGAGCTGTAGCTGGAGTTGTTGTTCGAAGTAGAGGAGTAAACCCCGGCCCCGTTTCCGGTAATGTCCGGTTTGATCCGAAAATCATCGGTAGGACCTTCACTACTAAAGCCGGTAATCCTCACACCGTTGATGGTGCCATCAGGATTGGTGCTAACATCTTCTGAGGCCGCTACTACCAGGTTGTTCTTGGCGGTAGAATAGGCCGTTAATTTATCAAACCGGGAATTACCACCCAGTGGTGCGGTATTTGCCGTATTGTCATCTCCATCGTTTCCAGCGGAAGAGACCATTAGGTAATAGGGCGCATTGTACATGATTTCATCTACATCTCTTGATTCGGTGATGTAACCACCTCCATAATAAGCCGGGAGCTGAACATTTCCAAAACGGTCTCTCCATCCAAATCCGTAGGAATGATTGGAAATCAGCATTCCTGCGGCGGCGGCGGCGGCCATTTCCGAAAGATCGTTATTCCAGTCATTGGTCATGCCCTTGGCATGAGGAGCCATCCCTTTTGCCCTTGCTTGTATACCTCCGCCAAGGATGGTGCCTGTTACATGGGTAGCATGGCTACTTAGCGTGGTGGCACCATCACTTTGGGTCACTCTATTGGTACCTCCAGGGCCATCATATTCTTGATGAGTAGTACGTGTAGCACCTCCATCCCAGACATAAGCAGTCATTCCCTGCCCATCGAGATTCAGTCCGAGGGAACCTCCTGTGTGCAGGTGATCGGTACGTGTGGATACTGCCGCGTCTACATTGAACGTTTGAAAATAGATGGGGCGATTGTTGGGTCCTATTTTCATCAACTCGGCTTCACCGGCACCATTCGATAATTTATATCGAACAGGCCAGCCATTTCTAGTCGCTAATTGAAGTGCACGACTTTTCTCTTGGGATGACCTCTCTGAAATTAGGTCTCGAAGGTTTCTTAGCTTACTCTGATTGTTTTTTTTGGTGATTAAAGCGCGTTGCTCAATGGTCTGCGCCATAGCATTTACTGAAATCAATGCAAAAAATGCTACTAGCAAGGGCATTCCGGCCCGTAAAAATGTTTTCATATATAAGTTTGTTTAAGATTAAATAAAGCATCAATGTAAGAAAAAAACTCAGTCTAAATGCAACATTGTTTCGTGTAAGTTGCTTTATTGAATTTAATATTTGTTTTTTCCTGCCGTTTCGCTGATTATAAACTGTTTTTTAGTATTTTTCGATATTAATGATGGGAGGTGTAGGTTGTCCGTAACAGCGGGCAATACTTCTTTGGTGAAGTTCTTTTTTGAATTCCGATACAGTGCATTTTGTCTCTTGAAGGGTTCAATTTACCCTTCATTTTCGTGATATGCTATATTATTGTACGTATGCCGGTTTTTGCAAGAAAAGTCAAACCTGCGGGATGCATGGGGAGATTTATTACGATTTCAAATCAGTGAAATGGATGTGTTTTCGAACTGACCATAGCGGCGCTGAGTTGAATCCAAGAAAATCCACTGATTTGTAGCATTTTTAAGCCTCATGACGAAGCACTGCTGCATGATTCGGGTTAAATCCAAAATGATCAATAGAGAACCTATTCCGTGCATAAATAGCTTCATACCGGAAGCTTTGCCCACCTGTCTTCATTCACCATAGCGGTGCTATGCCGAACGAATCCAAATGGCCGGTATTTTGCTATTTATACAAATTTGGGTTTTAAATGTCGTATAAGATTCCGCGGGTCATTTTGGTTTCAATCAAGGCGAGAACCGCAGGGATAGCAGCGCTATCCCGAGGATTGTCAACGCAGAGTGAGGCAAAATGAACAGGAAGATAGGCGATATTTGAAAGCTAAGTTTGTATTAAAACTTGGAAAAGAAGCCTTTGGTAAAGGGACGGATAGGCGAGTTCTTTGAGGCATTACCAGAGAAGTTTTCAAGGCAAGACTATTAGAGGGACACTGGGGATTTAAGGATTGTGGACAAGGCCGCTCAAGGCTACCTCACCAAGTTTTGTGAAAACGGCCAAATCAGCAAAGAAGGACATGATGCCTATTTGAAATCCTTAAGTCCTTAGTTTTCTTATCTACTGGATTCGCTAAATTATTAGACTAATTACTTACGTAAATGGTGTTGCCTATATTTAGGTCGTTTGTTTTACATTGGCATTTTAACCCAAAATGATCAATGTCTTCCTATTCCAAACATAAACTGCTTCAAAATCAGCTGTTTTACGCTGCGCAGGTTCGTTACCTTAATGATGCAAAAGCCTCCTCACCTAAACCGCTGATTTTATCGCAATTATGCCCTCATCACGAAATCCTATCGATTATTTTGGGTTTAATTGTAACATACTTTTTCACAATACTTTACTTGTCCTTCAAACCTTTCTTCAATGTGCTGTATTACTGCTTCGCAGATTTCTTGATAGTCATTGTCTGAAATTGGTGCTTGCTCAGTTCACCATCCTCCATGAGAAAAATCATTTATTACTGTCTGACGTTCTTTGATTGCTTCAATGGCCACTTTGACCTTGAATTCGTTCGTGAATTTTCTTCTTGTCTTTTTCATCGTTCTGTTCTAAATTATCATTAATATTTCATCTTAGCGAACGGTCTCGTTTTTGGGGAGTATTCTACTCAGGAAGCGTAAAGAGTGGCGGTAAGTGGACTTGGCTAGGGCTTTGGATAAGGACAGGCAAGCTCTTGAAAAGCTGGAGAGTGGTAAGGTCAACCCTACCTTGTATTCACTCTTCAGATTGCTAGGTCTTTGGAGATTCCGTTGACGGAGCTGGTTGATTTTTAGGTTAGGGCATGTACTTACGTAGTTTGAAGACTTTATCTCTTGTTTTGGATGTCTCAATGCTGGGATTGTAAAAATATTATTCGGGAGAATAAATGTGGTGCTTTGAAAAATTCAAATAAGAAATAGACCGCAAATTGCTAACTTCTGCCTAATTGAGAATAGGAGTGAAAGGCATAATACTTTAATTAACCAACATAAAAAAAATATGGGCTTTGATTGGCATGATGTTAAGCTTTATCTGTACAAAAATCTATTCTGGATTTTTGTCATTCTTGGGGTGGGACTTTTGTATATAGGAAGCTTCTTCGATGATGCGGAGTACTTTGGGGACATTTTTGAAAAAGCTGGTATTGCAATTCTTTCATCTGGTGTTTTTACTGCTGTGCTAAAGTCTCTTCAGTTTTCGCAACTTTTCAAAGAAGAAATAGAAAAAGTTATTCTTTCAACTGATTTTATAAAGAAGAGGAGTGACTTGGAGAAACTATGGAAGGTTATTTCACATGAGTTGTATAAGCAAAAATTCCCTGAAATAAGTGAGGAGCTAGATAAGTTGGTATTGGAAAACTATTTTCCAATAGAATCAGATTATTACTATAAGGACTTTACAGTGACAATAAATATAGAGGAGCTTACTGAAGATTACATACTTAAGTATACTCAGACATGCAAACACTATGTAGTACTTTCCGAAAGTGATCCAAATTTAACTATATCTCGAGAGATAATTATGGATGATGAGGGCAGTGCAGAAACGTTCAAAAATGAAATAGTTTATTATAAACTTAATGGTGAGGACATAGAAATTGACGAGGAAAATATTGATGGGGATGAAAAAAAGGTGATTTATAAATGTAATGTAGGAGCGGAAAAAGAAAACCTTTTTGAAATGAAGGATAGGAGGGAATATTCTATTAAAGAAGATAATACTAAACTTTTTCGAGTGAAAGAAATAACAAAGGAAATGAATGTCAGTATTAGTTATCCTGATAACATCAATATTTCTTTTTTTAATGTAGGTTTAGTAAACAAATTTGAAATGTGTCACGTTGAACATAATAGAGTAGTTAGTAGAATTCATAAAAAAGGTTTAATTTTACCTCATCAAGGTTTTGGAATTTCCATCAGAATGAATTAATTTACTATACTAATACAAGTTAAAGCGACCACATTTTTTATAAATCAAAGCACTACAATCAAAACTCGACTCGACTATGGTACCAATGAAAGGAATTGATGAGCTTGTCTAAAGCTCTAAACTGATTTACTTCAAGGCTCACCTAGATAGGTGAGCCTTTTTTGTTCATGTCAAATTTGAGCTTTTTAGATGTCCCGCCTCCACTCCGTGACCCCAATGGTGACCCTGTAAAAACAAAAAAGCCCCTTCATTTTACTGAAAAGGCTTTATTTGTGGAGAATACCGGATTCGAACCGGTGGCCTCTACACTGCCAGTGTAGCGCTCTAGCCAGCTGAGCTAATCCCCCTTGATTCCTTAAAGGAGGGCAAATATAATAATAATTTTCTTTCCCCGAACTTTATCGGCCAATTATTTATTTTACTATGCATTTTATTATCCTAAAAGTGGAATTGAGTTCTCGGCACAATCAATCTGGGGCAAGCTCATTTTTGTTTGAAAAAACGGTTCCTATGGATGGAAACGTCGATTTATACGCTTCGTGTACACAGTACACCGACAACTGGGATGTAGCTTTTCCTTCGGCCTAATTTCAATTCATCTCAGCTTGGGCGTAAATTTTTCAATAGAGCGTAACAATTTTACTTATAACCGGTTTTACTGGACGGACACCGAGCAAAACCCCCTCCAAAACCCCCTTCCAATCCCTTCTAAAAAGGGCGTCTTGCACGAACAAAGCGCTTTTTGTAATAATCGGAACTCAGGTTGCTTTCCACCACACCGCGACTACTACTGGCATGGATGAACCTCACCTCTCCCTTGTGTACCGAGGTGACCAGACCGACGTGGGTCACCTTTTTCCGCTTCTTACCTGTGGCGAAGAATACCCAATCTCCCGGTTTCAATGCTCCGATTCCGACCTTTTCCCCCACTTTGCTCTGGTCCATGGAGCTCCTCGGTATGGAAAAGTTGATGCTTTTATAAGCATTCAACAATAATCCCGAGCAGTCCATTCCCGACCGCGAAGTGCCTCCATAGCGATAGGGGGTGCCCTTATAGGATTTGGCACTTTTGATGACCTTATAGATTTTCTGCTCTCTGATCTTCGCTCTATTGCTGGCCGCGCAGGAGGCCAATGACACCAGAGCTATTGCAAAAAAGAGCGTGTGTAGTACTCTGGTCCTGAAAATTTGTTCTTTTACCATAAACCTATCGTGTAGCTTTAAAATTAACGCTAATTTTATAGCCATTTGTACTATAAAACTGTTTTTTTTGTAAAATAAACAGTAGCTACAACATGACGGATAGGTCTGCACGGAATATGGGGACCTGTGCTGTCAGTGATTCTCATACTATCGGGATGTACGGGGCCAAGCTACTCGCGATGAGCAGAAAAGAAAACTGTAGTACAATCCACCAATTTGACAAACAAAGCAAGCATGACCGTGGTAACGACAAAAGATTTAGAAGATTTGAAGGAACGTCTGGAGGGAGAGTTGTACCACGATAAAGTCATGAAGACTTTGTATGCTACCGATGCTTCCGCTTACCGCGAGATGCCCTTAGCGGTGGCCATGCCCAAGACAGAAGAAGATATCATTACCCTCATTCACTTTGCCAGAGATTACAAAACAGCCATCATACCCAGAACTGCGGGTACCTCTCTGGCGGGACAGGTGGTCGGTAGCGGCATTATCGTGGATGTGTCCAAATACTTCACCAAGATACTGGAAGTAAACAAGGAAGAAGCTTGGGTCAGGGTGCAGCCCGGAGTGGTCCGGGATGACCTGAACCATCACCTGAAGCCCTATGGACTTTATTTCGGCCCTGAGACCAGTACGGCCAACCGGGCCATGATCGGCGGGATGATCGGCAATAACTCCTGCGGTTCCAATTCGGTCGTCTATGGCAGTACCCGGGAGCACTTGCTCTCCGTGGATATGGTCATGGCCGACGGGCGCCCCACTACTTTTGCTGAGATGGATGCCGCTACTTTTGACAGAAAATGTAAGGACGAAGCCGCTACTTCTTCTATAGAATCCAATGCCTACCGGCAGATCAGGTATTTACTGGAAGATGAGGCCAACCGTGCCGAGATCAACGATCATTATCCCAAAAAGAGCATTCCCCGGAGAAATACGGGCTATGCGCTCGACCTTTTGCTCGATATGGTCCCTTTTCGCGAAGGTGGGAGTCCCTTTAACTTCTGTAAGCTCATCGCCGGTTCCGAGGGTACGCTAGGCTTTATCACCGAAGCAAAACTGGCCCTACAGCCGCTTCCTCCCAAGGAAAAAGCCCTCCTCTGTGCGCACTTCGATACGGTACATGATGCCTTAAAGGCCAATTTGATAGCCCTGCGCTATGGTCCTTCGGCCTGTGAGCTGATGGACCATTATATACTGGAGTGTACCAAAGAGAATATCGAACAGCGCAAGAACCGCTTTTTTGTACAGGGAGACCCCAAAGCAATACTGGCCGTAGAGCTAAGTCGAGAGCGGCCCCAAGAGCTGGAAAAAGAAATGGCCTCCATGATCAAGGACATGAAAGAGTCGGGCCTGGGCTATCACTTTCCCGTGGTCAAAGGCGAAGAAATCAAAAAAGTATGGACACTCCGCAAGGCGGGCCTTGGACTGCTGTCCAATATTCCCGGAGACGCCAAGCCCGTTGCCGTCATCGAAGATACTGCGGTGGATGTCAATGACCTGCCCGACTATATTGCGGAGTTCAACGAAATACTGAAAAAACACGCGCTTTATTGTGTGCATTATGCCCATGCGGGTTCTGGGGAGCTGCACCTCCGCCCCATCATCGACCTGAAGACCCAGGAAGGCAATCAACTGTTCAAGACCATCGCCGATGAGATTGCCACACTGGTCAAAAAATACAAAGGCTCGCTCAGTGGTGAGCATGGCGATGGGCGCTTGAG
Source organism: uncultured Cyclobacteriaceae bacterium (assembly GCA_947492745.1). GTDB lineage: Bacteria > Bacteroidota > Bacteroidia > Cytophagales > Cyclobacteriaceae > Aurantiphycus > Aurantiphycus algarum. The sequence goes on from CANLOE010000105.1 coordinate 9,096, forward strand.
GGGTGCCTATATTCCCTATATGATCGGAGAAAAGAACTATGCCCTGCTCAAGTCATTGAAAGAATCCTGGGACCCCGATTATATCTTTAACCCTGGCAAGATCATCGATACGCCACCGATGAATACCTACCTTCGCTATCAGGCAGGACAGGAGACCAAGACCTTTGAGACACTATTGAATTTTGATAATGTACAGGGCATACAACGCGCCGCAGAACTGTGCAATGGCTCCGGTGACTGTCGTAAGACAGTACTGACAGGAGGGACCATGTGCCCTTCCTACATGGCCACACGTAATGAAAAGGACACGACCCGCGCTAGAGCTAACATCCTTCGCGAAACTCTCACTCACAGTAATAAAAAGAATCCCTTCGACAGTGAGGAGGTCAAAGAGGTTATGGACCTCTGTCTTTCCTGTAAGGGCTGTAAGTCCGAGTGTCCTTCGAATGTGGACGTGGGCAAGATGAAAGCCGAATTTTTGCATCAGTATTATAAATCCAATGGGATACCCCTTAGGACCAAGCTGATTGCTAATTTTACTTCTCTGAGTGCCGTGGCCTCGAAGGCACCTTGGGCCTATAACTTTATTTTCAGCAATGCGCTGACCTCGGGCATCGCCAAAAAGTTTTCCGGCTTTGCTAAAGAACGCTCTATCCCGAAACTGGGAAAAGTAACCTTGAGAAAATGGTACCAAAAGAACAAGGCTACGAACTTTGGGATTTCCTCAAAATCAAATCAAGGAAAAGTCTACCTGTTCTGCGATGAATTTACCAATTACAATGACCTTTCCATCGGGATCACGACCATTAAGCTACTGGCACAACTGGGCTATGAAGTTATTATCCCGGAACACTGGGAGAGTGGAAGGACCTATCTCTCCAAGGGACTGCTGGACGGAGCCAAGAAGATGGCCGAACATAATGTGGCTTTATTGCAGGACCTCATCACCGAAAGCACTCCATTAGTGGGTATAGAGCCATCGGCCATCCTGACCTTTCGCGATGAATACCCTGACCTGGTACCGGAGGAGCTAGCCCTACAGGCCAAAGAAGTAGCGTCCAATGCCTTATTACTGGAGGAGTTTTTGATGCGTGAAACGGACAAAGGTAAAATTAGTGGCCAGCAGTTTACCAATAGGAAAAAACTCATCAAACTGCACGGACACTGTCATCAAAAGGCACTCTCTTCCCTGACACCGACCAAGCGCCTACTGAGCTTGCCCAAAAACTACCAAGTACACCTGATTCCTTCGGGTTGTTGTGGTATGGCGGGTTCTTTTGGTTATGAAAAGGAACATTATGAACTATCCATGAAAGTCGGAGAACTGGTATTGTTCCCTACCGTACGCAAGCAGTCCGAGGAAGTACTCATCGCGGCTCCGGGTACGAGCTGCCGACATCAGATCAAAGACGGTACGGGCCGCGAGGCCCAGCATCCCGCAGAGATTCTATGGGAGGCCCTGAAAATCAATGAAGCCTGATTTTCCAGACCTATTCTGCCCTAAAAGATGCTTACAAAAGAGATCATCAGCCCCATCAGTCATACGGGTACAGTCAACAAAGGGGTCATGGGTACCATGATAGCGGTACCCATGATCCTTCTCGTATACTTAAGCGCAACTGATTTCGGACAGGATGTTTTCTTGGATAGAACAACGTCTTTATAAAGCATTCCCAGTGACCGGTTCACCGGTAACCAATGGACGATAGGGTTTGTTTATACCCAAACGCAATTGATTTGGGACGAATTGGCTACATGGAAATTGCGAAAACTATAAAGATATGCCCCTAATGGACATTCTACTAATGACTTATCCATCAACCATTGGTAATGGTCGTTCTTTTGTCTCTAGGCAACATTTTCCCAAAACACTTTTCCTTGAGTATACATTTGATTGCTTCTTTAACCTGGATTGATCGATAGAAATCGTGATGAGCGTATAAATAGCAAAATACCGGCCATTTGGATTCGTTCGGCATAGCACTGCTATGGTGAATGAAGACCGGTGGGCAAAGCTTCCGGTATGAGGCTATTTATGCGCGGAATAGGTTCTCTATTGATCATTTTGGGTTTAACCCAGAATGTTCATTGGAACTTCGTCATGAGGACTTAAATGGCAATAAATCAGGGCGTTTTCTTGGATTCAGCATAGCACCGCTACGGTGAATTCAAAAAACGCATTCATTTACTGATTTGAAGCCAGTTAAGTCCGGAATAGATTTTCTAATGGACATTTTGGGTTTAATCTATTTCCCTATTCACTTTCTCTTGGGTACCAGCACCGGATCATCCTTGTAATACCAACTTAGCTTTTGAAATCGCCTATCTTCCTGTTCATTATGCTTCACTCTGCGTTGACAATCCTCGCGATAGCGCTGCTATCCCTGCGGTTCTCGCCTTGATTGAACCCAGATCATGCATTGAAAAATCTACTGCGGATCTAAATGGCTGCAAACCGGTCGTTGCACTACGTTTATTGGAATTTAAACCCTCGTTACGAAGTTCCAGCGCATGATCCGGGTTGAAACTGAAATGACCCGCAGAATCTTATACTACATTTGAAACCCAAATTTGTATAAGCTATGCGAAGCCGATGTGTACTAGGCCTTGATTCATCACGAAGAAGGCCTTTTTGCTTATGGGCTAATACTCCATAGGACCTAATCAATACTAATACTGACCCGCTTGTAAATAGGAGTTTCTCCGTTACTAAATAAAACGTGAATACGCAATAAACCCAAAATGACCAATGGCTTTTGAGGAACCCTGTTCTTTTGGGGTATTCGGTTCGCCATAAAAATCAGTAAGCTCCAGTGAAGTAGGTACGAAGAACTGCTTCCTACGGAGTATAGACTTGCAAAAGACAAAATCACTTCGTAAAGAACTTTTCCCTCACTTTTGGTCCAGAAGATATTTTTTTATCAGATCGGGCCTTACTGTGACGATATACAGGGTGTTGAATGATTCCCCGGTTCGGGGCAGGTGTCCCCGTAGGTACATAGACTCGTCTACATAGAATTTGTTTTTAAGTAATTGAAAATCAATATATTACGTATTTTTTGTTTTTGTGGCACCATTTTGTCAATAGTGATTGGCAAAAGAGGAGGGAATTGCTCCGTTAACTATTTAAAACCAGACGATTATGAAAAAGATAATAATGATGTTTCTTGTGGTTTGTTGTGCTGCTGCCAGTTCTTTCGCTCAAGATGGCGAAAAGAAAGAAATCGCAGCTACAGAATTGCCCAATGAGATAAAAGCTGCCGTAGGGGAGGGAGACCATGCTTCATGGACTATGGTAAAGGTGTTTGAAGTTACTTCTGAAGGGACCGAAGAGGCAGCACCTGCAAGTTATTATGAAATACACTTACAGCAGGATAAAGAAAGTGAAGTAGTAATTGTAAACTATGATACGAACGGCAAAATAATGGATTAAGCTTCACCAGCTTACGTTTAATTATGTAGTATCGACCAACTTTTAACCTGTAAAGACCGGACAAGGGAAATCTTGTTCGGTTTTTGCTTTTTATGGAATCATTTTGAAATTATCATACTTTGAGTCGTCATTTAAAGAGAAAGCCTATAAATTACATATTCTTTATTTTCCTCCTGTTGTTACAGGGCTGAAATGCATATTTATTAGAAAGGGAATATGGGCAAGATATTAATTATAGATGATGATTCCGGTTTCAATTTGATGTTAAAGACCTTCCTGACCAAGAACGGTCATGAGCTGGAACAGGCATTTGATGCCAAATCGGGTTTTAAAATGGTTATTTCGCATCGCTTCGACTTGATATTGACCGATTTGAGGCTCCCTGATATCGACGGTATCGAGCTGTTGAAGAAAATCAAAAAGGTTCAGAAAGCTACTCCAGTGATATTGATGACCAGTTATACGGGCATCAAAACAGCTGTGACCGCCATGAAGATAGGTGCATTTGACTATATCACGAAACCTATCAACCCTGATGAGACCTTGATGGTCGTACAGAGCGCTCTTGATCAGCCTACGGTGTCTTCGGAGGATGAATCTACCCCACCTATAGCTGTACAGGAGCAATTGCACATCACTGGGACGAGTACCGTAGCTCGGCAGATCGATGATCATATTTCTTTGGTCGCACCGACCAATATGTCCGTTATTATCCAAGGAGAAAGTGGTACGGGCAAAGAATTCGTATCCAAAAAAATCCATGAAAAAAGTCTGAGAAGTAAGGCCCCTTTTGTGGCCATTGATTGTGGTGCCCTGCCCAAGGATCTAGCGGGCAGCGAGTTGTTCGGTCACCTGAAAGGAGCTTTTACCGGAGCTATCGGAGAGAAAAAGGGACAGTTCGAGGCTGCTCACGGGGGTACGCTGTTTCTGGATGAAATCGGTAACCTGCCCTACGAAATCCAGATAAAGCTGTTGAGGGCCATTCAAGAAAGAAAGGTCAGAAAGTTAGGGGCTACCCAAGATATAGAAGTAGATGTACGCTTGATAGCGGCTACCAATGAAGATCTGCCCTCGGCCGTTGCAAACGGTACCTTCAGAGAAGATCTCTATCATCGCTTGAACGAGTTTAAAATAGAAGTATCTCCCCTAAGAGAACGGGGAAGGGATATAGAAGTCTTTGCTACACACTTTTTGGCCTTGTCCAATGCGGAACTGAGCAAGTCTGTTCGGGGCTTTGAACCCTCTGTTATCGAGAAGTTCATGCAGTACCCTTGGCATGGGAATCTTAGAGAAATGAAGAATGCCGTCAAAAGAGCCACACTATTGGCCCAAGGACCTTACATAGCGGCATCAAACCTACCCGCTGAAATCATCAATTACTACCCAAGAGCAAAACCTGCGCTGAGCTTTCCCGATTTGGACTCCGGTACCGATCTAAAAGTGATTACCGAAAAAAACGAAAAGGAACTGATTGTCCGAGTGCTTGAGGAAAACCGTTATAACAAGTCGAAGACCGCAAGAGTACTTAATATCGACCGTAAGACACTCTATAATAAGCTGAAGCAATATGGCATAGAACACTAGCCTATCGAAAACCTAAGAACGACCACTTTCTTCCTTTCGTTTTGATTGCCTTTGCTATTACATACTCAACCGTGTTCCGCGCCGAAGTAAAAGAACACTGTCCTATTTGTGCATAGGATATATTCAATAAAAGCAAATCTCTCACATTATTATCTATATATCCCTTGTTAACCCCGTATCATGCATTGGCAAATCTACTGCGGATCTAAATAGCTGCAAACCGGTCGTTGTACTACGTTTTTTGGATTCACCATAGCGATGCTATGCTAAATCCAATAAAACTCCCTGATTTATGGATATGCAAACCCTCGTTACGAAGTTCCAACGCATGATTTGGGTTTAAAGGAGTCATCCAAAGGTTCTTCTTTTCATTGTTTGTTACCTGTTTAGGTGACAAACTATTCTGCTAAAAGACAAAATCACTTTATTGTAAACACTTTACAAATCAATGGAATAGCAAAAAAATGTATGATTAAGGGTGAATTACCATCCAATTGCGGGCAAACCTTTGTAGTATAGCAGCCATGGAATATATGATATTCAGTGATGGAAGCGTAGACCCGGTAAAGAAGATAGGCTTTGGTGCTTATCTCCTTATGGGTGTGCATGAGGCGCTCGGTCCCGATGAACTAAAACAGCGTCTCAAAACCAAACGTTTTGAGGATGTAGGTTCTACGCAGTTGGAGCTACTGACGGTACTTTGGGCCTTGGAGGAGGTGGATAAAGACGTGAAATTAACACTTTATACCGATTCGCAGCATCTGGTCCGATTACCGGCCCGACGTCAGCGTCTGGAGCAGAAGGATTATCACAATAAAAAAGGAGCAGTTTTAAGGAATACGGCCCTTTACAAAACTTTTTTTCAGGTGATGGATACCTTGGATTGCCATTTTATAAAGGTAAAAGGGCATCAAAAGGCTATTGAAAAAAGCATTGAGGGTCACTACTTTGCTTGTGTGGACAAAGCTGCAAGAGCTGCACTTCGGTTCGGGACCATGAAGTAGGAACACTAAACTTAAAGGCCTGTTGGCAATCTTAGCTGAATTACTTCGTTTTGATAAGAATAGCATGGTATGTAAAAAATATCAATAATGATGAACGCTATACAATTACTAGATGCTGTAAACGATGGAAGGCTCCTCATTACATACCGGTACAAAGCTGAAAGTGTTCATTGGTTTCGCCTTTGCCATTATGTCCATTGTATTTGCCGCATGGATTACTTATAGAAGCTATAATGAGCTGCTCTCTGCTGTGGAAGAGCTGTCCCGCCCCGACACCAGAGCCAATCAATTGGGCAATATACTGACCGAAGTAACCGAATCAGAAAGCAATATCCGTGCCTATGCACTCACCAAAGAGGCCAAGTACCTGAAGACCTATAAACGTCTGATTGCTGATGTTAATGCCCGTCTGGATACGCTGATGACCATCAATGCTATCAATGGAAGACAGGCGGACCAGATGGATTCCCTTTCCAATCTGCTGATAGGTAAAATCAAGAAGTTGGATGCTTACCTCAAATCCTATCGTCGTTACAGCAGCACCGATATCGCAGATAAGGCCATTCGGAAAATCGACAATTCCAAAGATTCCCTAGAAGTCAGTTACTCCATAACGACCACCACCACGACGAGTACCACCTTGGATACGCTCACTTTTGTTTATGATAATAAAAGCGATGAGGTAAAGGCCAATGGGTTCTACCGAAAGTTGAAAAATCTATTTTCCAAGAAGAAAAGTGATAAAAGAGAAAGGTGGGAAAACGATAGTATTCCCTTGGCAGTATCCACGGAAACACAGGTAACCCAAGATACGAGCGTGTTGATTCCGCCGGATACGGCCATTATCAACAGTGTAAAACAACTGTTGTTGGAAGTTCGAAGGGAGGAATACCGTGACCAGAGGACCAAGATCAACCAAGAGTTGAATATGATGAAGGAAAATACACTCATTCTTCATCAGATCCGTCAGATTATCAATGCCCTAGGGCAGGAGAGTATATTGATGGCGGAAGAAAAAAAGAACGAAGCGAAGATAGTGGCCAAAATGGCTACGCTAAAGATCATCTTCATCATTTTACTGTTCTTTATCATAGTGCTGATTTTTGGGATTCTTATTTCCGGTGATATTACCAAAATCGATTTTTACAAGCGCCAGTTGGAAAAGGCCAAAACCAAGGCTGAAAAACTAGCAGAGGTGAAAGAAAGCTTTCTGGCCAATATGAGCCATGAAATCCGAACTCCGCTGAATGCCATCATCGGTTTTTCAGAGCAATTGTCCAAAACCGATTTTAATCCGGATCAGAACAACTACCTTATGGCGGTAGGCAATGCTTCAAAGCATTTGCTCTCGACGGTCAACGACATTCTTGATTTTTCTAAAATAGAAGCAGGAAAGCTGCATATCGAGCGGATCCCCTTCGAGATACCCCAAGAAGTAAACCTGGTCAAAGAGACACTGAGCCTTCGAGCCAAGGAAAAGGGCATAGGACTATCCGTCGCTTTTACGGGTGATGCCATGGATGTCGCTGTATTGGGAGATGCTTTTCGTTTTCGTCAGATCCTGTTCAATCTAGTGGAGAATGCCATTAAATTTACCGAAAAAGGACAGGTCGAAATCAATACATCCATTATAAAAGAGGCTGAGGGTATATCATTGACTCTAAAAGTAATGGATACGGGTATCGGTATCAGCGAGGATAAGCAGAGTACTATTTTTGAAGATTTCAATCAAGCGGATACTTCCTCTACCCGAAAGTACGGTGGCTCTGGTCTGGGGCTATCTATTTGTAGAAAACTGGCCGAACTGATGGGAGGGAGCATATCGCTGAGCAGTGTACCGGAGAAGGGTTCTACCTTTGTATTGGCCCTTCACTATGCGATGGCAGATACCGAAGCTATAGAGGCAATGCAGAATAAGGCATATGTTGAATGCGAAGAACAGTGCACAGGCCATCATGTCTTGATTGTAGAAGATGATGCTTTTAATGGCATGCTTACGGAAACATTACTGAAAAAGTGGGGGGCCAGCACCACTTTATGTCAGGATGGCAAATCAGCACTTCGGCAAATTTCAGAGCAACACTATGACCTTTTGCTGACGGACCTGCACATGCCCGAGCTGAGTGGCGCCGACCTGACGCAACGTATTCGCGATATGGAAGATGAGAATATTTCCCGTATACCTATCCTTGTGCTGACAGCGGATGTAACGCCAAAAAAACTACAGGATTGCTTGGATGCCGGTGCCGATGCCCATTTGCTGAAACCTTATAACGAAGCCGCACTATACCAACAGGTACTTGGCCTTTTAGGTAATGGGCAGGTGTCAAACATAGAGCGTGTACAGGACAAAAAAACCGAACAAGAAGAAAGACCTGCATCCTTCTACATGAAGCAGTTTGCCATCAAAAAGAAACCCACTTTAAAAAACACCGTAGTACGACTCGACGATTTGGAAAAATTTGTCAGTGGCGATGAAGAAGCTTTTCTTCAATTGCTAAAAGTATTCTTAGAGAATGCGCTCATGGACTTGGAGGCCCTTCGGGCAGCTGCATCACGACAGGAATGGAAGTCCGTGCAGCAGATTTCCCATAAACTATTGACACCTTTCGGACAGGTCAGGGCGAAAAAGGTTACGGCCCTTTTGGTTGTTCTGGAAGCGCCCTTAGAGGAGGGTGATGCGTATGATGAACTTATTGAGAAGTTAGATCAAGAGGCGGAAAAAGTCCTTGCGGTGATGTACCACAGGCAAGTATCCTTGGAGGAAAAACTGGAAATACGATAAGTATTATACTCAACAAAAAATGAAATGGGAGATTTGAAGTTCCGTAGTCTTGGACAAATCCTGCATTTGTTGACCAGTCATTAGTTGATTGGTCATTAGGGCCGTTCCGGGCAGAAAAGTGCTTTCTTGATCGTTTCAGTAGGTCCCAAAACAATTTCATTTGGGTATAAATAAAGTGAAAACCTACAATAGTCGCCCGAAGTAGGAGAGTGACGGTAAACTTGCCTTGGCTTTTCATCCATGAACAGAATCAAAAGGTCAATTTGAAATTTTCGGAAACCCACAAACCCACAACCTCGGAATCGTCACCGAAGTTTCGTTATGAAAGCCAAACGACAATAGCATTAGCTGCTTTGGTGAGAGAGCCTAATCATGTGCTTTAAGGAGATGAAGCCAATGCAATGGTCGGCACTTGGTTATGGAGTAGTTGTATTCGTAATAAGAAGGCTATTTATTAATTTGGAATAAACAGTGTTATTTCGATACGGTTAAGAAGAGTGAGGATGATGGTACCACTGTTTTTTTTGAAAAATAGTGCGAACTGATAACCAGTAGCTTGTTTCAATAATTGAATCATTTACTGAAAAATAGTACTATTTCCGATGATTCTCTCGTTAGACTACTACTATCATATTATGTATTTTAACCTATGGGACAGATCAAAATACTTCTGTTACTTACCGCTATAGCGGTAGGTGTTTTTCTCTTTGTCATGAACAGTATCTTTGTGGATAGCCTGATATGTACAGCTATGCTGATGGTACTGTTGTGGTTCATTTCTCTGATACTGAAAAACTCAAGTATTATAGATATATGCTGGGGAGCGAGTTTTGTGGTCATGGCTACCTACTATTTCACTATAGAAAGTGAAACCGGACACTTTGACTTTAAGAATGTACTGTTTTTGAGTATGGTGGCTTTATGGGGCTTCCGTTTGAGCATTCACCTTGCAGTACGTAACGGGATAGCCCGTGAGGATTTTAGGTACCAAGAATTTAGGCGTCAATCCAAAAAGAACTACTGGTGGGTTTCCTTATTTAGAGTGTTTTTTCTGCAAGGCTTTCTTATATGGGTTCTGTCCTCTGTCTTTTATGTTTCCTATACAGGAGCAGGTACACGGCCCGAAATCCTATACTTCCTTGGGTTTACCCTATGGTTGATTGGTTTCTTATTTGAAAGTGTCGGTGATTGGCAGTTACGGCAATTTAAACAAGATAAAGCCAATGCGGGTAAAGTACTCCGTACAGGACTCTGGAAGTATACACGCCATCCCAACTATTTTGGTGATGCCTTGGTGTGGTGGGGGTTCTATATCTATAGCTTTTCCTTTTCAAATTCGTGGGTGTTTATCTGTATCCCAGTATTGATGACCTTGCTTTTGAGGTATGTATCCGGTGTTAGCTTACTGGAAAGTTCGCTTAGAGAAAAAAAACAGGAGTATGTCAGTTACATTAAAAGTACACCCGCATTCTTCCCCTATATACCCGTACTTAGCCGGTGCGGAAGTAGAAAGAATGGGAAGTAATTTAGACTTTTTGTTTGGCAACGAAAATTTTGGCTTTTGTACGCTGATGAAGATTTTTTTCCATTGCATAGCCGAAGCTACGGAACTTAAAAGAATAAAAGTAGGGTGCTAAATGTGAATTTCGCAGGTAAAATAAAATTCCGAATCACTTCTATATAGTACCAATTTAGGTTTTGAATATCGTATAAAACTGCAAAGGTCATTTGGCGCCGAACAAGGCAGGGTCGAGTAGTAAGCAAAATATACACAGAACATTTTTAACCCGGATTATGTATTATACCAACATAGCTTTTAAAATCGCCTATCTTCCTGTTCATTATGCTTCACTCAGTGTTGACCATCCTCGGGATAGCGCTGCTATCCCTGCGGTCCTCGCCTTGATTGAAACCAAAATGACCCGCGAAATCTTATACGACATTTAGAACCCTAATTTGTATTAGAGTCTAGTTATAAGGTTTAAAAAGCAATAAATCAGGGCGTTTTATCGGATTCAGTGTAGCACCGCTACAGTGAATTCGAAAAATGCATTCACTTTACTGATTTGCAGCTATTTAAGGCCGCAATAGAAGGGCTAATGCATGATCCGGGTTTAACGAAGTTACGGACCAGTACCAGTGCCGGGATAGCAACGCTATCACCTTTGCCGAGTAGTAATCTGAGAAAAAGCATCAAATTTACGGTCTGAAGCTATTTAATGTCAGAATGGAAGGATCAAATCGAAGATTCGATGAACTCCAATGGAAAACAGACACGATAGTGAACTAAACCGCAGATTGCCGATGCAGTATAATTTTTTTCTTCTATAATCAGCGAAGCATCGTTTCAGAAATACCTCATAAAAGATAGGCATAATAGTAAACCAAATGCATCCTTCGGGTTGAAATATCCGCTGGATTCCCATTTCACTTTTGCATTTTGTGAAAAAGTGAAATCTATAAACCTTAAACCAACCATGAAAGAAATCAGTCCTTACCTAAAAAATGAATATGCGCCCATCAAATTACAGGATGAGTCCAAAGAATGGGAGCCACTGGAACTTACCTACGGCAAGATTCCAGAAGAAATAAACGGTTATTTCCTTAGGAATAGCCCCAATCCACAATTTCAGCCAAGACATAAGTACCATTGGTTTGACGGAGATGGTTTTATACAAGGGGTCAAAATCACTGGTGGAAAGGCCTTTTTCAAAGGTAAATTTGTGCGTACCGATAAGTTTTATACCGAAAAACAAAAGGGAAAATCCCTGTATGGAGGACTCAATAGCCCCATCAACCCGAACCGTTTTTTTTCAACACTAAAGAGTGCCGTTCAGTATGCATTGTTCGGAAAAAACCCTTTTCCAAATACAAGTAATACCGATTTGGTATTTCATCACGGTACTCTTTTATCACTTTGGTTGATGGGCGGTAAAGCTTACGCTATCGATCCCACGACGCTGGATACTAAGGGGGCATATCGTTTTGGGGCCGCTGACAACAGTAATGGGGACATCTTACATGGCATTAGTGCCCACCCAAAAGAATCCCCGAAAGACCACCGATTGTTTGTAATGGATTTTGTCGGTTCGTGGAGAAGAGCTGGCCGGCCCTATCTGAGCATTTCCTCTATCAGCGAAGATGGCTCGACCATCAGCACCAGAAAAATACCTAGTTCCGGGAGGCATTTATTGCATGACATCGCTGTTACGGAGAACTATGTCCTTATCATTGATATGCCTGCGGAAATGTCACCCTTTGGTCTTAAATACAATCGAAAGAAGCCGGCGAGGTTCGGTGTACTGCACGGTGATTTTGATAAAAGGGACAAATCCGATGTGTGGAAAGGAGAAGATGTGTTGTGGTTTGATGACCCTTCCGGGTGTTATATAGTACATGTTATCAATGCTTATGAAGAAGACGATTCGATTGTGCTGTACGCACTTAGGAAACCTTATTTGGAAATTAAAAGGAAAAGGTCGGATGTACATACCGATATCTTTGATGGATACCTGCATCGGTGGACTCTGAACATGAAAACAGGAAAAATCATGCACGATATAGGAGAAGACCTGAGCCACTTCTTTTCTATCGGAAGTGAATTTCCCACAATCAATACAGGCTATGAAGGGTTAAAACATCGCTTCTCATACCTGCCACATGTGTCCAGAACAGCTACTTTCAACTTTAGTGGTTTCTCGAAATTCGACCATGAAACCAATACGTTTGAGCAATACACTTATTTGGAGAACAGGTACAATGGGGAACTGAGATTTGTCGCTCATCCCGGTTTTCCAAAAGAAGAAGATCATGGATGGCTCATCACCTTTATGCATGACTATTCTACCGATCAGGGGCGTTGTTATATTGAAATTTTCGATGCGCAAAATATAACACAGGGCCCGATTTGTAAATTGTTATTACCAAAACAAGTACCCATAGGTTTTCATACGGTATGGATAGAGGCCAAAGACTTGGTATAAAAGGAGTATGTAGAGTGAAGTGGACAGGTACTTTAGAAAAAGTAAAATGAGAAATTGTGCGAAATAGCTGCCCTTATCAAAGGATTACTTTGTACAATGGTCATTTGGACTATTCAGGACACGATGGAGTCCTGTTCACTTTCCTTATGGCCTCAAACCAATTGCATCGGGGCATGGGCTTTTTGTTTGGAAGTGAAACACAGGATATTTCCCCAAAAGAAGCCTTTCTTGAGTGGTATGGCCGTGGTGCTGTTCTGAGAAAATTACGGTTCAGATGAAACGGGATACATTTGCAGTCGGAGGAAAATTTCAGATCACTTCATGGTAATGAACTGTTTTTTGATCCGAACCCTAACGACTCTCATAAAGGACTCTTGTCGCACCATTGTTCTTGACTTTGGAGTATGGCTATCCACAGATGCCCTGTACTGGCCGAGAGACATCCCCTACTTCGGGACGGGACCATATACGTGCAGTACTTCCGGCCTAAATCTCCCCTGTTATCTTGAGTACTCCATTGATCTTTGTCTGGAAACAATGATTTGTCCATACGCTGACAAATGACCCAAACTGCAAAAACGACAATATTTACCTTGTTGATAGTTAGGTGGTAAGGAAAAGTGAAATAATTGGGAGGCGCACACAATATCCCCAAAAAAGCAATTTGTAAGGGGTACAGGCCCGATGTGTATGTTTTCTTACGAAGCTTTTTACATATCTTTGTCAGACAAAATTTAATAAAAAAACAACTTTAACCAAAACACCAAAATGAAAATTGATAATAGTAAAACATTGAAATTGGCTCAGGGTATAGCCCTTTGCGGACTGATGGTCTTTACTTCTTGTGAAAAGGAAGATGTCATGTTACAAGGCGAATCTAATGAGCCTACGGCAGTATTGGCAGAAGTAAAAGGCAGAGGAGGCATGTTGAACGATAGGACTTCGGCCCAAGGTTTCATTCCTCCTATATACTGGGAAAATAGGGTTGCATGGTCCATGTCAGAAAATTTCAACTTTGCTCCTAAGTACTTTCGTGGTGGAGATAGCTTCACTAGAATCCATGCTATTGTTGAAAATGATAAGGATTTTCATATTATTCTGAGCGAAAGGTCGCTCATTACAGAGAGCGATACAAAACATGAAATTACCATCGAGAAAATGATGGTCAATACAAAAGAAATTGATATTTCTCACCCTTCGTTCAAGCTTGAATTCAGTGCTCCGGTTAATCAAAAAAGCAATCCAACCCTCTCTTTGCTTTTCTCAAAGACAAGTGGGCTTGTTTCCGGTCTCGTATTCAAGGATGGTACTCCCGTAGAAAGAATTGATTCTTACGATGTACAGGTCAAGTATGATGTTACTTATCCCGCAACACCGATTACTTTCCCCGAGGCGACTGTTCTTCCGGAAAAGTCGGAGAGCGTCACTTTCAACTTAAAAGGTGGTGCTGATATAACTTCGGATGTGCTATCTTCTAGAGCCGATATCACTACGGATGCTATATATAATGTTGTGCATCTCGAAGACCAGTCAGTAGTAGCCAGCATCAAGGACGATGGTAAGGTCCTAGAGGTCCTAACTACTTCACCCTACGAAAGAGCCTATTTCAGTATTAATTCCCTCAGCCTGAATGGTAAGGAATTTAGTCTTGAAAATCGACTTTCTTATCACCGCCCCACGAGTAGTCAGTTCGAAAGGTACAAACTAAAGGTAGAGAATGGGGTAAATAGTGATGGCATACCTTTTCGCAAATTCACTTACACTGATTTTGTGCTTAATGAGGATTTCCCCGATATCAAAGACAAGATAACAAACTTTAAGTTGGATTTGAAGTATCGCTTCGAGGATAAGCCAATGAAAAGTAATTCAAATTCGTTACAAGGTGGAGGTAATCGTTTAGGCAGAGTCATGGACATCCAGTTTGCACTGGAGAACCAAAACTGATTTTATGAATAATGCATAATCGATACCCGTAGTAAAGCACGGGAAAACATTTGGGAGACTGCTATCAAAGAGTTCTGCTCTTGTTAATTATAGCAGTCTCCTTATGTATGTTATTCATTCGTACACATTGAAAGCCATGTCCTCGGGCTTAAGAGGTATCATCGTTACGCAGATTTACAAAAACGGATAGTTTCCACATTTTTTATTGGCTGTTGAGTTCCTGTCCATTCGAAATACTGAGTCCAAGATGCATCATATAGTTCTTATGAATTGATTCTTTACTGTGGAGCGCTAAGCATTGTGCCTTAGTATCAGGCCCTTGTTTAATGTTTGTGTTTCAATTGTAGCATATCTAAATTGTTTTCCTGCCTTCCTGTTCCTATTGCAAATATACTTTCCTTTATGATCAATTACTTGCCATAGCACCGGCTTTGCACCCTAAGACTCAATATTGGAACTCCTTATAAGTAATTGTTGGAATTGCAATAAAAAACTGGACAATAAGTTAAGCACATTTTGAATAATTGATTTTACTAAACTCTTCTGGAGT
>CANLOE010000106.1 GCA_947492745.1 uncultured Cyclobacteriaceae bacterium
GACTCCAGAAGAGTTTAGTAAAATCAATTATTCAAAATGTGCTTAACTTATTGTCCAGTTTTTTATTGCAATTCCATCATTTACTGATTTGAAGCCGGTTAAGTCCGGAATAGATTTTCTAATGGACATTTTGGGTTCAAAGAACACGTCCATTTCAGGTATTCGAAGAAGTTTATTCCGCAATCGAAGGGGACTAACATGTGATTCAGGTTAAAAATAAAAATCATCCTCCGGAAACCCTCATGTACCCATGTTACTACAGCGCATAAAAAAGAGTTTGAGGGTTCCTTCCGACCATAAAAAGGTAAACACCTTATACAATAGAAAATAAAAGGGATATCGTTAAACTATAATTGTCATATTTGAATTTTTATTTATCGCTAGATGAGTACAGATTTCTGCGAATCTCGATTCTGTCCTAGGGAAAGCTCCGATAAGCGATTCGCCAATGACTAATGTACGAGATGCTTTTTCAATCGAGGTTTTTCCTTTGGCAAGTTTCCTTTCTTCTGATTTACATATAAGTAGCCGACAAAGTACGATTACAACAGTATCTAAGTCATCAGCAAGAGGCATAGTATATACTTAAAATATAAGTACCGTTATGTGATTTTATATCACATACGATACTGTACTACATTCCACACTTAATCTACCTAGTTGAAAGGGTTTTGAACAACGAACCAAGGGGCTATCGCCTTTCGGTCAATGGCATGCCTTGGTCAATTAGTCAGGTCATATACCTTCGAACCTTTATGCCTTTTATAAAAAAACATCACATCAAGTGTTTCTGAGGTTCCATAGCTGCTCCGAAAGTGGGATCCTTCTTTTTTCTGCTTCATAAACGGCCAAGTTCTGGAGGGCTACTTCGAATTTATGACGATAGATATTACTGAAATTTCTAATGGTTTTTACTTGTTCTTTTTTCTTCATCTTTTTATAAGTATTTCTTCAAAGCCCTGAAACCACCTGCATACAACAGGAAACAAGATGATTTACAGATGATTGAACATTGATTTATATTTGTTGAACTAATGTCTTTATTATGTTTTAATTCTTCTGATTATAATCAAGACACACAAAGCCAAAACTTGGTTGTAATGATTGATAAATGACTTTAGAAAGTAATTTTTCTTCAATAAAAACTATATTTTAGTCAGTTTAACAAAAAGTATACCGATTTCAGAGCTAGTACCGAATAGATATCGTGTTTGTACTCCTTTTAAGCAGTAATCAAAATGGCTTCATCCAACTATTGTGTTCGTGGTAATCAATGCTATATACTGTCTGCTCCAAGAGAGCGAAGGATGTCTTCAAGTGATATTCAGCATGCCGACTTCTAAATAAACGTAGGAAGTGAAAAAAGTTGCATTTCCCCTAGTAAAATAAGTTAAAAAGAGATTTTGGTAGTCGGATGCTCATTTATCGGGGTTTGATGGGGTTTTATCCTCAATAATCATTGGTGCTTTGACATGATGGGTATAGTTGGGACAACAGCAAAGGGTATATGGTGAATTTTAAAAAAAAAACTTAGTTAATCTACTGATTTTATGATATTTATATCCGAGGTAGATTTTTCAATGCATGATCTGGGTTCAACGTAGCACCGCTAAGGTCAATTTCAATAAAAAACATTCATTTCACTGATTTTAAAGAGTTTAAAACTGTTGTTGAAAGTCCGATGCATGATCTGGGTCAATTAAAAAATGAGCCTAAAGATATGCGGCATTTATTGTTTAGAGTTTGTATTATTAGGGCATGAATTTACCATACCCCTTTTCAAAATCAATACAGTACTTTTGTATACTCCTTCTCTGCCTGTGTTTTGGCACTCCTTCGATGGCCCAGAAGTCTAAGAATAAAAAAGCTGCGGCCAATTACTCGGCCAAAACAGCCGGTCTACAAAAGATGAAAGGCTATATCAACGCCTATTATGATAAGGCCAGGGACAAAGTCCTGTTAGAGATAGATGCCTTTGACGAGGAGTTCCTCTATGTAAATTCCCTAGCTGCGGGACTGGGTTCCAATGATATCGGTTTAGATAGGGGCCAGCTGGGCAACACCCATGTGGTCAGGTTTGAGCGTCATGGGGCCAAGGTGATGTTGGTTCAGGTCAATTACCGATACCGCGCGCTGACAGATAATGTACAAGAGCAACAAGCCGTAAAAGAGGCTTTTGCCCCTGCGGTACTTTGGGGATTTCCTGTACTGGCTGAGAATCAAGGGCATGTATTGGTCGATGCCAGTGACTTTTTCCTACAGGATACCCATGGTGTCATTTCTCGTTTGAAGGAAAGGAAACAAGGTGTATTCCGATTGGACGCCTCGCGTTCTTCTTTCTATAGGCCAAGAACAAAAGCTTTTCCCGACAATACAGAATTCGAAGTGATTCTCACGTACACCGGGGAGGCCAAAGAAGAGATGTTGCAGAGCGTATTGATCAATAACAAGAGCTTTAGCCTACGGCAGCATCATTCTTTTATCCGCTTGCCCGATGCGGATTATAAACCGCGTGCCTTCGATCCCAGAGCGGGTTTTTTCAGTATCGGATTTTACGATTATGCGACTCCTTTGGGCAGCCCGATTCAGAAAAGATTTATCGCCAGGCATCGTCTAAAGAAAAAGAACCCCGATATGGTCCTTAGCGAACCTGTAGCTCCGATTGTCTACTACTTGGACCGTGGTACTCCGGAGCCGATGCGTTCGGCCCTGTTGGATGGAGCACGATGGTGGAACAGTGCCTTCGAAAGTATTGGTTATAAAAATGCCTTTCAGGTGAAGATGATGCCCGAAGGCGCCGACCCTATGGATGTGCGCTATAATACCATACAGTGGGTGCATCGTTCTACCCGAGGTTGGTCCTATGGAGCCTCCGTTACCGACCCGCGAACGGGAGAGATTATCAAAGGCCATGTGACGCTTGGTTCGCTCCGGGTCCGTCAGGACTTCTTGATTGCCGAAGGACTATTGGCTCCTTACAAAGAAGGTTTTGATGATCCCAAGGCCATGGAAAAAATGGCACTGGCACGGCTGAGACAGCTGGCTGCTCATGAAGTAGGACATACCCTTGGCCTTGCCCATAGCTATACTTCCAGTACGGAAGGTAGGGCCTCTGTGATGGACTATCCCCATCCCTTGGCAAAAATAAAAGATGGCAAAATAGATCTGAGCGATGCCTATGATACTAAAATAGGAGACTGGGATAAGGTCGCCATTGCCTATGGCTATCAGGATTTTACTGCTGAGGTGAATCGTGAAAAAGCCTTGGAAAAAATATTGAACGAAGCCAAAGAAAAGGGGTTGACCTTTCTCTCCGATCAAGATGCCCGACCACAGGGCAGTGCCCATCCCAAAGCGCATCTCTGGGATAATGGCGAGCAGGTCAGCAAGGAACTTCTAAAGGTAATGGAGGTCCGCGCCAAGGCACTGGTACAGTTCGGGGAGGATAATATCCCCGAAGGGAGGCCTTTGGCAACACTGGAAGAAGTGCTGGTACCCATCTATTTTT
Organism: uncultured Cyclobacteriaceae bacterium; assembly: GCA_947492745.1. Taxonomy (GTDB): domain Bacteria; phylum Bacteroidota; class Bacteroidia; order Cytophagales; family Cyclobacteriaceae; genus Aurantiphycus; species Aurantiphycus algarum. Next base: position 3,509 of record CANLOE010000106.1, read on the forward strand.
ACCATCGTTATCAACTGGAGGCCGTGGTCAAACTCATAGGAGGACAGGAGTACAGTTATGCCCTCAAAGGAGATGGGCAGGGCACTACGGCACTTCTGGCCACTGATAGGCAAATGGAGGCACTGAACACAATACTTAAAGCCTTAATGCCGGGTCAATTGCTGCTTCCCGAGCGAATCATACAACAGATTCCCCCAAGACCTTTGGGCTATGACCGCCATCGTGAATTGCTCAAAGGAAGGACCGGCCTGACCTTCGATCCGCTTTCGGGGCCGGAAAGCCTGAGTACCTTTGTGTTTTCCCTGCTATTACATCCCGAAAGAGCTAACAGGATCATGATCCAACACAATAGACAAAACGCACAGCCTGATCTGGGACAACTGATCGATAAAGTGACCTCAGCTATAGTCAAGCAAAAATCGAGCAATGGCCTAGCAGGAACCATACAACGTCTGGTATCCCATATCTACCTACATCATCTGATGCAGTTGAGTGTGGACGACAAGGCTTATCCACAGACCAAGGCCATAGTACTCGAAAAGATAAAAGGAATTCGTAGCTGGGCCATGGTCAGGGCAAGGGCCAAGTCGAGTGATAAAGCTCATTTCTCCCATATGGTCAGTAATATCGATCACTACCTGAAAAAACCTTTGGCCTATCCGAAGGCGTCCTTTTCAACGCCACCACCGGGCTCTCCTATCGGGTCCTGTACCTTTGAGTACTAAAGAAATACCGTTGGTTCCTTCTGGCTACAAGAGATATTACCGAAAAGCCGATAAACTGCATTGAATTAGGTATGATCGGTAAATGGAATACCATGTTGCCGTAGCTGTGCAATACTGTTTTTTAGCCTTTCCCGATGGGTAAAATCAACGCCGTAACTGAAATCACGATGATATACGGTATGTATAATCAACACGGTAGTTCTACCGCGTCTTCCGCCTATCGATTTTAGATGGGCGGATTCAATATGTTGTAAATCAATACGCTTTTGGAGGAATGTGTACAGCAGGTTCTTAATGATCAGGTGCTGTGATGAGCTTTCCAGATAATACATACTTGAACCAAAAATCAGTGAAAAGAGCAAGAAAACAAGTAAGATAGGGAAGAAAGGATCAGCGATACTGTATTCGGTAAACCAACTGATGGTAACGACAATGAGAAAAATCATGGATAGAGGTATCAGTATACCGAAAAACCGCATGATAATGGAAATGGGAATGGTTCTTTGGGTAATCTCGGTCTGAGTACTATCATTGTGGTACCGAAAGTCCAGTATAGATGCTTTATTATGAAACTTGCTTTCCATGAACCACCGAATCTCCCAAAGGTTCTTATAGTAACTGTTCTTCAAGCTGACCTTATCTCCGTTTTTAAAGTATAAAGTCATACCGTCTTCTATAATTGAAAGGAACATAAACCGAACCCCTACCGAATCATACAAATCCACCTTTATGAGGTCATCGTAGCTGTACACACGACTTAAACCTATTCTAATCTTATGGGTATCGGCCCTGAAGAGGAGGGAATTACCAATGATCCAAACAACGCAATAGAGAAGGAGGGCAATAAAAACAGCAAGAATTAAGAATATCTCAGGATGCTCGAACACCAGCACCACGAGAAGTACCTTTAGTAAAAGGAAAAAAATAACTACTCCGACAATCAACGGATTGAACTTGGCCCTCACTTGATAGTATTTCATAAGAGTCTTTATTAGTTTTTTATACCTAAACGCAATTGATCTGGGACAAAATGATCTCTTGACATAAGAGACTGTTTTGAGAGCATGTTCAAAAACAAATTTTTAATAATTATAATATAAATAAATATATAATTATATGCTTAATGATGTGATTATAAATTACTTTAATACAATAATAGATTTAACTAATAATAAATATGTTTGACCCTGAACAAATTGCGTTAAAAAAATCAAGAAATGTAGCGTAAAGAAATCCACCCTGTTTGACCGTAGGGAGTTTGGTAGATTTTAGCGGAATGGATTGATTTTCAGTCTATTTGTTCACGGTCTTGACTTTTTTGCTTCGTTTTTGGGTCAAGCTAAAAATGAAGAAGCTGACCTATGTTGATAGGTTTGGCTTGACCACTAGACCAACCTAAAGTAGATGATATTTGGTTTTTAAGAGTAAAGCAAAATTATATATAAATAAATGAATTAAACTCAAAATGTTCGTTGGAACTTCGTCATGAGGACTTAAATGGCAATACATCAGTGCGTTTTCTTGGGTTCAACGTAGCACCGCTACGGTGAATTCAAAAAACGCATTCATTTACTGATTTGAAGTCAGTTAAGTCCGGAATAGATTTTCCAATGGACATTTTGGGTTAAATATATGCCAATCATTTTTAGACATGCTCTGAAATTATATTTAACCCAAATTGATCGATAGAAATCGTGATGAGCTTATAAATAGCAAAATACCGGCCATTTGGATTCGTTCGGCATAGCACCGCTATGGTGAATTCAAAAAACGTAGCGCAACGACCGGTTTGCAGCTATTAATACAAACTTGGCTTTTAAATATCGCATATCTTCCTGTTCATTTTGCTTCACTCTGTGTTGACAATCCTCAGGATAGCGCTGCTATCCCTGCGGTTCTCGCCTTGATTGAAACAAAATGACCAGCGGAATCTTATACGACATTTGAAACCCAAATTTGTATAAGATCCGCAGTAGATTTTCCAATGTATGATCCGGTTTCAATAGCCTAAATGCCATCATCAGCTTTATGTAATGATGATTCCTGTGATAGTAAGAGATACTATCGAGCAGCACTGAACCTTATTCATCAACCCCTTTACTTCACCGTAAAGGAGTCATGGTAAAGGTATATTTCATCGGTTCGGGGATAATCAGATAATCCTGATAGGGCAATACACCCCAACTGGTGTCACCACCCAGTCCCATCTGTCTATAATCTATATTGAGGTTGACCAATGGACGAGGTACCAGGTCCGTAGTATGGCGGTTCTGTCCACTGGGTTCGAAATCCTCATTATCAAAGTGATGGATATTGAAGTTCAGATAAGCTTGGCTTGAAAACCTGAAACCCTGTTCCTCCTCATTTTTCACCTCTAGCCAGCGTACATCTGTACGATAACCATTTTCCTGGGGGCGGATATAGGGTACATAGAAGTCGGGTACCTCTGCTTTGTAAATGCCCACAAAGGCAGACTGCTGACGATCGGGATAGTTTTCATGCGGTCCTCGGCCATAATAGGTGACATGATCCATATCCCTTTCCAGCTGGAGGTTCATACCCATGCGCGGTAGCATGGGGACACTTCCGGTGCGTTCAAAAACGTATTGTACCTTTGTTTTTCCCATTGCATCGATGGTGAAGTTCAGTAAGAAATTGGCCATGGAAGGATTGGATTTCAGGATTTTGACCATTACCCGCCCTTCTTCCAGTTTTTGCCAAGAGAACGAATGAGTAGTCAATTTGGACTCGATATCCTTCCATACCGCACATTTTTGTGGTAGGGCAGCCCCCATATCATTATCCGTAGGTGCCCGCCAAGTATTGAAGGTAAGCGCGGAGTTCAGCCGGTTTTCCCCTTCTACAATATACTGAATAAGTTGACCCTTGGTTTTGTCGAAGATCAAGCTGATATCTTGACCGCAATGTACCTGTAGGAGCTTCTCGGAGTCTTGTATTTTTACCTTTCCCATGGAAACCTTTTCCATAGCTATAGGAGCAGGGCTTGATAGGATGATCTGTTCTTTGGCCACTTCATGCCCTTTGGACAGGGGCCCCTGTGCAGCTTTCAATGTAATGTGGAAATCGAGTAAGTACTCTTTGTCCGGATGCAATGCGGGCAATTGCTCTTTCAGGTCGATTGTTGTTCGTGACTGTGGAGGCCCTTCGAGTAGGACGTTGGCACTTTTGAGCTTCACACCATCCTCCAATAGCTCCCAGTGTACATCAAAATCAGATAGCGGCGTAAAAAAATGCTCATTGTAGACTTCAAAGGTCCTCGATGCTACGTCCAGTGCTCGGATATGGATGTTCTGGTACTGCTTCTTGACCTCCCAAAGTGCTGGCTGTATACTACGGTCGGGAAATACGATGCCATTCAGACAGAAAGCACCCGAGTGTTCGACTCCCTTGGGTTCAAAATCCCCACCATAACCCCAGTATTCCTCTCCATTATCCGTGGTCATCGTTATGCCCTGATCGACCCAGTCCCAAATGAAACCGCCCTGTACTCTGGGCTCACTTCTTACGAAGTCCCATAGTTCTTTGAGATTTCCCGTACTGTTACCCATAGCATGTGCATACTCTACCCAGATAAAAGGGCGTTCGGGATTTTCGGGCAAATGTTCCTGCCGGATATCCGTAATGGGAGCATACATATAACCGATGATATCGGTATGTCGGACATGATCGAAATCAGGGTCTACTTCCGCCCGATCATAGGAGACCAAACGGGTATCGTCCTTTTCCTTGAGCCACTGATATGCATCGATGAAGGGCTTGCCCGTACCCGCTTCGTTGCCCATGGACCATATCAGGACCGAAGGATGATTTTTATCCCGATAGAAGAGCCGCTGTATCCTATCCACGATAGATGAGTAATAGCTCGGGTCGCGTGTTACTTCATTTCTGATCCATCCATAGCCATGTGCTTCGATATTGGCCTCATCGATTACGTATAGTCCGTATTGATTGCATAACTTGTACCAGTAGGGGTCATTAGGGTAGTGAGAAGTACGTACGGCATTGATATTGTAAGCTTTCATCAACTGGACGTCTTTTTGCATCATCGCCTTGGAGATGACATGGCCCGATTTAGGATCATGTTCATGACGATTGACCCCTTTGAAGAGAACCGCTTGTCCATTGACCAATAATTGTCCGTTTTTCAACTCCACCGTTTTGAACCCGATTTGATGTGAGGTACATTCGGATAATTTTCCCTGACTATCTTTTAGAAGTAGGACCAAGGTATACAGGTCCGGTTGCTCCGCAGACCAAGGCCTGACATTTGGAATGGTCGTGGCGAAGCTCAGCCTGTGGGTTTTACCTTTACCTACAATTGCGTTTTGGAGTGCTTCATAAATCACTTTTTCTCCTTTATAAAGCTTGACGGACACCTGTGCACTCTTTTTGGAAGATAGGTTTTTGAGGTCAACAGAGAGGTCCAGCATTCCATCAGTATACATTTCATCAAGTGTAGTTTTAGCAAAGAAGTCCTGTAGCATCAGTTTCGGCCGGGCATGGAGAAAGACATCCCGTTCTATACCCGCCAAGCGCCAAAAGTCAATATCTTCAATATAGCTGGCATCGGTAAACTGATAGACTTCTACGGCCAGCTCGTTGGCACCTTTGTTCAAGTATTTGGTGATGTTGAACTCCGAAGGTAGCTTACTGCCCTGGCTATAGCCCACTTTCTTACCATTGACCCATAGGTAGAAGGCTGATTTTACGGCACCAAAGTGGAGAAAGACCTCTTTGTCATGCCATAAAGGGGCAATGCTGAAGGCTTTTTTATACTGTCCCACAGGATTATGATCATGAGGTACAAAAGGCTTGTTCTTGGGGAAAGGATAGGTGATGTTCGTATAGTGGGGATAGCCGTAACCGTGCATTTGCCAGTTGGCGGGGACGGGTATTTTGCCTTTCAAAGGACTTTTGGTACTGTGAAAATCTATCTGACGGAGACCGGGGTTTTTGCTCCATTGAAACTCCCAATCTCCATTGAGGGATTGGTAGTTTGGTGTGTCGAGGCTATCGCGTATGGCCTGGACTTCTTCCGTGTAGGAAATAAAGTAAGTGTGGGCATCTTCTTTATGGATACCGATAACAGCTGGGTTTTCCCAGTCCGGTTGTGCATAGGCAGCAAATAGTGGAAATGATAAAGCAAGGATAAAGAGATGAATGATTTTCATAGTGTAATTGTTACGGTGCCGCAAGATGTATATTTTTAATGAAATGAGCTGCTTTTTTTGGGTTATAATCCTCGTCATTGAAGCAATGGACGGTAAAAATAGGGTTTTTGACTCGAATGACGCATTAGCTCACCGTTGTGCCCGGTTTAATGGTTTCGTGAATACGTGCTGTAGTTGGAGCTTCGTTATGAGGGCTTAAAATAAGCCACATCAGCAGGTTTTCTTAGATTCAGTGAACCTACGGTTTATGGAAATCAGTAGAATAGTGAAAAAATGCATGATTCGGGTTGAATGAACTAAGCTGGTTTTAGGTGAATTTAAAGCTATACCCCAATTGGAATTGGTCCAGTGTAAGGTCGGTTTCTTGGAAGAAGCTTTTCCTTGAGAGAGTTCACTATAGCCAAACCCCTCATGATTTTTTAACCCGGATCATGCATTAGCCTTTCTATTGCGGCCTTAAAGAGTTTATCGAACAATTTGGTTCAAAACGAAATCCTATAGCTGATATTGGGGATCATTAAGGCTTCCCTGAATTCTTCTACTTGATTGCTTCTGATATTGTACCGATGTCCTTGGTATTCTTTGTGGTTAGTGGCATTCAATACTTTCAAAGAGAGTTTGTGTGTGCTTTTTTTTCTGTACCATTCATAATTAATGGTGATATGGGAAATGACTCCCGTCCTTGTCCGTTCGGTAAAGGGTCGTTCTTCATTATGGACAACCTCCTGCGCTGTCATAGAAGCTTCATGATCGATATGGGAATAGCGGTCGCCTCCTTGAATGTTCATTCTATAATTGACACCCAATACCCGCTGCCGCTCCGGCCCCACTTTAAATTCTTTTCCGACCAAAGCATTGAATAGGTAGTTTTTGTTGAACCGCGTATTGTACCACTGCTCATCATCAGTGGTAAATCGTGAATCAAACACTGAAGTAGAGAGTAAATAGTAAAAACCTTCTTTCATGTACTGTTCATAGCTGAGGTCCAGACCGTAGTTTTTCCCTTTGCCCTCATTGACATAGGCATCGTTGATAAACCAGTCGTTCTGTAGGTTCAACAGTGAAGAACTGCTGTTCGCTATCACTGGGATATGAAAAAGGTATTGGAGATAAGGCTCTATCTTTAGATGTCGATGTTCATCGATTTTCCGGTCATAGGCGAACACAAAATGATGTGCCTTCGAGAAATCCAAGCCTTGATTATCTCGTGTAGAAGTAGTGGTCTGGGCAAAATAGATGTTCAAGGGCTCCAGCCTACTGTGGAGGCCATAGCCGAAACTTATCTTATGGTCTTCATAGACAGGGTAGCTCAGCCCGATGCGGGGTTCCAATGTGGTTTGCCCATTGAGGGTGAAGCGCTGAGCCGTCAGGCCAGCATTGAGCTGCCAGTGCTTGAAGTAAAATGAAGAGCTGGAAAAGGCTGAGATCAGGGCACTGTTCCCCTTTTCGGAAACCAGTGAGCTCAATGTGTTGTTCATACTATGGGCTTCCTTTAAGTTAAAGTCATAGCCCAGGATACGAACACTGGCCCCGGAAGTATGGGTATGCCTCGGACTGAATTTTTTGGTCAGCAAGGTTTTGAAAGTGAGGTTGTAGTTGGTATTACCGATTTCGTTTTCGGCGCGCAAATGAGCCAAAGTATTGAGCTTATCGGTACTCAGGTCGATTCCATCTGTGGAAAATGCCACAGTGGACTTCAGGTAGCCCGACTTTTTTAATACGAGCCGGTGGTTCAGCCCGAAAGCTGTCATGTATTGATCTACCTGCTGTTTTTCGGAATCTTGATGATACTGCCGCTCGACAGGATCTTTTTCGGGTAGGGTACCGGAGGTATCGAACAGGGCTATTCCCCAGAGGGAGAATAGGCCCATCGTTGGCGAAGGGAGTTTCAGCTTGAAAGATAGGTCCTGATAAGTGGTGCCCTGAGCTTCTTCCGGTAGGAGTGGGGAAATCAAGCCCAAGGTAGAATACCGGTAATTGACCAAATAAGAAGCATTGTTTTTCCTGTTCAGTGGCCCTTCGGAACCAAAGTCAAGACCGATAGTGCCGAGTTCGATACTGTGCTCGAAGCGGGAGGTATTGCCCGTTCTCATATTGATATCGAAGACCCCGGACAGTGCGTTATTGTATTCGGCAGGAAAAGCACCTGTGAAAAAATCCGAATTGGCCAGTAATTTACTGCTCAGTGCCGTTAGACCACCACCTCCAAAGGCTCCTAAGTTAGCAAAATGGTTGGGGTTGGGTATTTCTACACCTTCGATTTTCCACTGTAGGTATTTAGGAGCATTTCCCCGAATGACAATAGCATTATTTCCTGTACTACTGGCCACTCCGGGAAAGGAGGCCGCTAAACGAGCGGGATCATCAAAACCACCCGCATAGCGATTGGCTTCTTCGACACTCAGCATTCTAGCGCTAACGGTGGCCATGGTATTGAGAGCTGTTTCTTTAACGATTCTGGGTCGGATAGTGATTTCATCCAGTGCCGTCGTATTTTCCCGAAGCCCGATGCTCAACACGACCTCTTTGGCCGAAGTTACAACTACTTCGGGCTTAATAGCAGTTTCATAGCCTATAAAGGATATCTTGAGGTCATAGCGACCGATAGGAATATTCTTGATACTGAAATGGCCATCTATATCCGAAGTAGCCCCTTGAATAGGGTCCGAACCCATAATAATTATTGTGGCAAAGGGTAGGGGGGCCGTGGTAGTAGCATCGATGATCTGACCTTTTATTGTCTGACTTAGTTCTTGGGAAAAAGTAATGGAAGTCGTAAAAGAGAAAAGTATAAGAAAAAGTAAACTGCGGGTTTGCATCGTGTATGAATCTTTAAGAAATTGAAACCGAATACAAACCTATCTCTGTAAGGAAAAAAGTACAATACTGATTTATCAGTATTGTACCCTCGCTGACAGTATTCGCAAAAATGTGATTTATCTGAAGGGAAAATGAACCAAAGAAAGGTTTATAATAATCTATCTACCATTAATCCTTTACACAAAATATGTTCATTTTTCTGTTTATAAGAGGGTTATGCTGTAATGGGAAGGCTGTCGATCGTTTTGGGTTAAAATCATGGACTGAAAGCCTATAGTGGCTTATTCCGGTTTTCCTTTCGGCCAATTTCACATTCTCATGAGTAAAGAACAATAAAGGCCAGTTTCCTACTCAAGTGTCAATCCCGAAATCAATCCGCCAATATGAAGGTCTTTGGCAATCGAGGCGGAACAGAAGGTTTATACGAGGTTTAGTTTTTTAGCATACTGAATAGCCTCTATGGAACTATTGGCATCCAGTTTTTTCAGAATGTTCTGACGGTGCGTGTTCACGGTATGGATACTAATGGAAAGCTTGTTCGATATTTCTTTGCTTAGAAGGCCTTCTGTGATAAATGTGAAGATTTCCATCTCCCTTTTCGAAAGTATCTCTGATTGTTTTTGAACGGGGATGTCAATGGCTGTAGCTTTACCCGTTTTCAGATGTACCCATTGACTTCTTACTCCATCATAATGTTCTTGGTTCGGAGAGACATCCATTGTACTCAGTGACAACCAAAAGTTCCCTCTAGGGTCCAATTCCAGCACCTGAAACTGCTCTATGATGCGCAAATAATTGTTTTCAGCATTAAGAATACGGTATTCGTTCAGTAATTTATAGTTTTTTCTTTCTGCTAGAGGTAGTTCATAAGAGCGTTCAAGTACCAGAGTACCTATACTGACGAGCCAGAGCAGGTCATCGGGATGCACCCTGGAGTTATAGTAAGCAGTATCTATTTTACTCAGATCAAAACCGAACAGGTTTTCCAGATTATAGGAATGATAGATATGGTCTTTCTTGTAAAGATCGAAAACGGTAATTCCACTGTTCTTGACCTGTGCCATTTGATTCAGAAAAGGAATCTGTTTTTCGAAAATATCATAATCCAGATCCGTAGCAATGAATTTTTGTCTATTGAGCAGTTCAAAATATTTCTGAGCTGGATTATTGTCCGCGGTCATTGCTGTTGGTATTATTTTAGTTTACTGTAAATCAAAAGATACGACTGACATACGGCCACCCCCTTTCGTTAGCTATATGCCTACCGTCGTATGATCTTGTAACTTTCCTGATACGATATGCAAGTCTCGCTGTGGAAAAGGAATACTGATCTGATGTTCGTTGAAACGTTTGTTGATGGCAAAGCGGAGCTGACTTTTTACCTCTTCGATGAGGAACTTTTCCGTACTCCAGAAAATCAGAACAAAGTCAAGTGAGGACTCCCCGAAATCAACAAAGCGGGCAATGGACTCTCTGTTTTTGCTTACCATTGCATTTTCCGCGGCACAGGCCAATAATACGGATTTGACCTTCTCTACATCGGAGCCATAGGCCACACCCACTTTGACATCAAATCGGGTCACCCCTTTGTTATGTGACCAGTTGATGACTTTTTCATTAACGATTTTGGAATTGGGCAAGATCATAATGATGGCATCGCGGGTTTCCAGTTGTGAGGTACGCAGTCCTATTTGTTTTACTTTGGCTACGATACCATCGACCTCGATGATATCCTCCACCTTGATGGAATGCTCGGTAAGGATGATAAACCCACAGACCAAGTCATTGAACAACTGCTGTAGACCCAAGCCGATACCCACTAAAAGAGCCGCTGAACCTGCCAGCAGAAAAGTGACCTTGAAACCCAGACTTTCAAGTATGAGTGCAGCGGCAACGACGATGAGTACATACTTGGTTATCTGATAGTAGGCGAAAGCCTGGCCCTTATCTATTCTTCGGAACAACTTGCTTTTGTACAATGTCTTTTTCAATAGAAAAAGAGCACCCTTGGTCAGAAAAATAATGGCCAATACCAATATCACTTGATATACCGCCAAGTGGTATTGGCCGATTTCGAACAGTTCGTATTTGAAAATGTCTTTCACTATTAGGTTAGAGGTCAATAATTTGATGTAAGATAGTGAAAATATACCGTTCAGCCCCTTATTTCTTCTCACCATTGGTTACAGGCTTACATGTCACCAAGGTTTCGATTGGACCGAACAGGTAATTTATAGCAAAAACCATTATTGAACCGACAATGTCCCGAGGATTTCATGATGAGGGCAGAAAGTACGATAGAATCAACGGTTTAGATGAGGAGGCTTTTGCATGTATATCTTTCAAGATGTAAAACCTGCGCAGCATAAAATCGCTGATTTTGAAGTGATTTATGCTCGTAATAGGAAGGCTATCGATCATTTTGGGCCAATCCCGCTTTTTCAAGCCTGAATTTTCATTCAAAAAAAGGAGTGGCTAAAGCTGATTATGGTAAATTTTGATATCTTTTGAGTAATGAAACTTCATAACTCGCTTTAAGAAAGTGAATATTATTTGACATAACAAAGTAGGCTTAAAACTAAGAAAATGGACATTCAACCCGGATCATGCGTTAGAACTTCTTAACGAGGGTTTAAATATCAATAAATCAGGGGGTTTTATTGGATTTGGCATAGCACCGCTATGGTGAATTCAAAAAATTTAGTGCAACGACTGATTTGCAGGTATTTAGATCCGCAGTAGATTTTCCAATGCATGATCCGGGTTCAATACGCATACACCATTCTTTACGTGAAAGATGTGCCCAAAACCATTGGGTTTTATAAAAGTGCCTTCGGATTCGAACAAAAATTTCTGACTCCGGAAAACGATTATGGCGAAATCCTGTCCGGAACGACAACAATTGCCTTCGCCGATCTTGGACTTGGTGCTGCTAATTTCAAGGATGGGTTTACAGTAAGTGATCGGAACAAAAAACCGTTCGGAATTGAATTGGCATTTACCACATCGGATGTTGAAAAAACAATCGAAAATGCCCTCAACCATGGGGCTGAAATCCTAGAGGATCCTATCACTAAACCTTGGGGGCAGAAAGTGGGATACCTCAGAGATCCGAATGGGTTTATCATAGAAATCTGTACGCCGATTCAATATCAGGGATAGTGCGACTACGGTTCAGGACCATGGTGGTCCATGAAAGAGTTCACCCTTAAGTATAATAGTCTAGTTTATTGACTAAACAAAAAAAACCGCCCATTTGGACGGTTTTTTTTGTTCAAGTGACCCCACAGGGATTCAAACCCCGAACCTTTTGGGCCGAAACCAAACGCTCTATTCAGTTGAGCTATGGGGCCATTACCAATAATCAAACTCTGCTTACAGGTGTTTGATGTCATGAAATATGATTGGGCAGAAACCTATGTTTCATACTATGCCATACGACAAAAGTCTAAAGTATATTTCATTAGGGCTGCAAATGTATACATTTTTTTTAATAAAACAACTAGGCCAATACCTCTTTTACCTTCGAGGCCGCATCTTTCAGAACGATGGCCGAAGATACTTCCAAACCGGATTCTTCGATGATTTTGGCACCTTCCTCTGCATTGGTACCTTGTAGTCTAACGATAATGGGCACAGGGATGTCACCTATCTTTTTATAGGCTTCTACAACTCCATTGGCCACACGATCACATCGTACGATTCCACCAAAGATATTGATGAGTATTGCTTTTACATTCGGGTCTTTCAAGATAATCCTAAAACCGGATTCGACAGTCTCTGCATTGGCTCCTCCTCCTACGTCCAAAAAGTTGGCGGGCTCTCCACCCGAGAGTTTGATGATGTCCATTGTCGCCATGGCCAGCCCGGCACCGTTGACCATACAGCCTACATTACCGTCCAGTTTGACATAGTTAAGTCCCGACTTACCGGCTTCGACCTCTAAGGGGTCTTCCTCAGAGATATCCCTTAGTTCTGCGAGGTCTTTATGGCGATAGAGTGCATTCTCATCGATGTCGACTTTGGCATCCACGGCCAATATCTTGTTATCGGAAGTCTTCAGTACAGGGTTGATCTCGAACATAGAAGCATCGGCACCTTCGTAAGCTTTGTACAGCGCGAAGATAAATTTGACCATTTCTTTCAGAGCGGCACCTTCCAGTCCTAAGGAGAAAGCTACTTTTCGTGCTTGGAAACCTTGCAGTCCCACAGCAGGATCGATCCACTCTTTGCTGATTTTCTCCGGACTTTTTTCTGCTACTTCTTCTATATCCATGCCGCCTTCGGTGGAAGCCATGATGACATTCCAGCCTTTGGCACGATCGAGCAAAATACCAAGATAATATTCTTTGGGTTCCGCATCACCGGGATAGTAGACATCCTGGGCTATCAACAGTTTGTTGACCTGCTTGCCAGAAGGTCCCGTCTGGTGGGTGACCAAAGTCCCACCCAAAATGGCTTTTGCCTTTTCGGGTACCTCATCGAGGCTCTTGGCCAATACCACTCCATGTGAGCCCGTTTCGTTGATAGTTCCTTTCCCTCTACCGCCAGCGTGAATCTGGGCTTTCAGTACATACCAGTCGGTACCTGTTTCGGCATGCAACTGTTTTGCAGCAGTCAATGCTGCTTCAGGATTATCGGCAACAATGCCCTCCTGTACCTTTACACCGTATTTCTTTAATATGTCCTTTGCTTGGTATTCGTGTATGTTCATAGGGATTAAATTTTGGACGAAAGTAGTAGTTTTGATAGTATATTTCAAGTCTTATAGACTGTTTCGAAATTATATTTGAAATTTGTTATCGCTTATTTTAGAGGGGGAATAGGGTAGGACCAAGCATGATTAAAATATTCGTAAGGACATTTTAGCGAAAAGGCCGGTCCGGTACCAAGTAAAGGTGGCAATACTATTTGCGGGAATTTCGCCGAAAGTATATATCAAGAATAAGTACACGGAAAAAAAAGATACATTTCAAAACAGCCGCTTACTCTCTTTAAAAATAAATTCGTTTCCTCCATTATGCCCTTGATTTTAGTATGTTTGTAATTCTGTTATCGTATCGAACTAAACTATGCTGGAAGCGAAAAATATCATCAAATCCTATGGTACGCTGGAAGTACTGAAAGGAGTGGACATCCATGTGCAAAAAGGAGAGGTCGTGTCCATTGTTGGGGCTTCGGGTGCGGGGAAAAGCACCTTATTGCATATATTGGGTACACTGGACAGTGCCGATCAAGGGGCCTTACAAATCAACGGTCATCATATCAGTACTCTTAGTTCTAAGTCCGTTTCGAAGTTCCGTAACAAGCACATCGGGTTCGTGTTCCAGTTCCATAACCTCTTACCTGAATTTACGGCATTAGAGAATATCTGTATACCGGGCTATATCGCTGGAGGCGATGACAAAAAAATAGAACAGCGGGCTTTGGAACTCCTTAAAATGCTCCGGCTGGAAAAACGCAGTAGACATAAACCTTCGGAGATGTCGGGAGGGGAGCAGCAGCGGACAGCCGTAGCTAGGGCACTGATCAATAACCCCGCTATCATATTCGCCGATGAACCCAGTGGCAATTTGGATTCCAAGAATGCCGAAGAATTGCACCGCTTGTTTTTCGGGCTGCGCGAAGAACTGCAACAGACCTTTGTCATTGTCACTCACAACGATACTCTAGCAGATATGGCCGATAGAAAATTGGAGATGCGGGACGGAAACATCATAGCCTGACAAGGCCATGCCATTCGGGAAAGGCTTCATTAGCGTACGAAGTCCCGCTTTTGGCTTTCAACAAAAAGTAGGTTACATCAAAATAATACAAACTTAACTTTTATACAAACTTAGCTTTCAAATATCGCCTATCTTCCTGTTCATTTTGCTTCACTCTGCGTTGACCATCCTCGGGATAGCGCTGCTATCCCTGCGGTTCTCGCCTTGATTGAAACAAAATGACCAGCGGAATCTTATACGACATTTAAAACAAACTTACATTTCAAATGTCGCCTATCTTCCTGTTCATTTTGCGCTACCCTGCGTTGAAAATCCTCACGATAGCGCTGCTATCCCTGTGGTTTTCGCCTTGTTTAGCCCAAAATGATCTGCGAAATCTTACACGACATTTAAAAAGCAAATTTGTATAAAACCTAAATTTGTATTATACCCAAATGAAATTGTTTTGGGACAGACCGAAAATGATTGCGAAAGCACTTTTCCGGTCAGAACGGCCCCAATGCCCCATCAACCAATGACTATCGTACCAATGCATTATCCCAAAATGTCCATTAGAAAATCTATTCCGGACTTAACTGACTTCAAATCAGTAATTGAATGCGTTTTTTGAATTAACCGTAGCGGTGCTACGCTGAACCCGAGAAAACGCACTGATGTATTGCCATTTAAGTCCTCATGACGAAGTTCCAACGAACATTTTGGGATTATTTTCCCATTTTTGATGAACCCCGATTTTCCCATTTCACTTTTTCTTGAGTATGAGCGTGAAGGTGTACCCGGATCCGAAACCTGAACTGAGGGTTTGTAATGAGGATGCTGCATGCGGCAATGCCCCTTCATGGTCAGTACTTGATCTGTCCTGTAGGGATGTCTGCTCCATGTACATCTGGGGTGGCGGCGCGGTGTAGAAACAGACACTACTTTTTATTCGATTTATGTTTGTAATAGGTAGACTAATGATAATTTTGTATTCAACCCGGAATTCCGAACAGGATTTCGTTATAAGAGTGTAATTGTAAAAGAATCAGTGGTTTAGGTAAGGAATCCTTGGTATTGTCCACGTAACGGACCTGCTCAGTGCAGAACCATGGATTTTGAAACAATTTATGTTCGTAATGGAAAGGCCATTGGGAATTTTGGGTTCAAAACTATCAGGAATTTATTTAGCTAAAAAAAAGAAGTATGCACCCTGAAAAGATATCCAGAGACTTATCATTCATTATGGGGTGTTTCCAGGAAATGCTGGAAACACTCGGAGAGCAGGATTTGGCACAATGCCTTCCATGGACGGAAAGGGCACCGGTAGCGCGTCCCTCGGCCCGGGTCTCCAACGAAAAACTCACACAGGCCTACAGTATGTCCTTTCAGTTGCTCAACATGGTTGAGGAAAATGCGGCAGTGCAGTACCGGAGAGGACTGGAAAATAACGAAGGGCTACATGCCATCAGAGGGTCATGGGGGGAAACATTCCGCCAATGGAAAGCGCAGGGCATAGAACAAGATGAGATAGCCCGGCTGTTACCGACCTTAGAGATAAGACCGACCCTTACAGCTCACCCAACGGAAGCAAAGCGGGTCACCGTTCTGGACTTGCATAGGGAACTTTACCTACTGTTAGTGAAAAATGAGAATTCCGTGTGGTCTCCAAGTGAAAAGCAGGCGCTCAAAGAAGAGATCATTGTTATCTTGGAGTGTCTATGGAGAACAGGTGAGATATACCTGGAAAAACCCGATATCTCCGCGGAAAGGGATAACGTCATGCATTATTTCACACAAGTCTTCCCACAGGTACTGAAGCTGACGGACAGCAAGTTGAAAAGAGCCTGGGTAGAGGAGGGGCATGATCCGAAAGTGTTGCTGAAAGCAGAAGCCTATCCTTTGGTGAATTTCGGTAGTTGGGTCGGTGGGGACCGTGATGGTCATCCCTACGTGACCGAAGGAGTAACGGCTGCAACGCTGATGAAGCACAGGGAAGCAGCCCTGGACATGCTCTTGGAACAACTGGAGCAGTTGGCCATAAAGTTCAGTTTTTCCTGTGAGGAGGAGAATGTCCCCGTAGAACTACAGGAGGCCATCGATACTCAGGTTATCGTTCTGGGCAAAATAGGAGAAAGTGCGGTCAAACGGAATCCCATGGAACCTTGGCGCCAGTTTCTCAACCTTATTCGGGTACGTCTTAAAAATACAAAAGACGAAAAAAGGACCACATCCAAGCATTATTATGCAGGCCCGGAAGAACTTGCCAAGGACCTGAACCTCCTACAGAAAAGTCTGGAGAACATCAAAGCGGACAATGTCGTACTCGAATTGTTATTACCGCTACAGCGCTTGGTCCATTGCTTTGGGTTCCACTTGGCCAAATTGGATATACGACAGAACAGCGAATACCATGAACGTGCCATAGAACAGCTATTGACCTCGGCCGGTTTCGAAGACACAGCCTATGGAGAATGGGACGAAGCAAAGCGACTGGATTTTCTGAACAAAGAACTGAAAAGTAATCGTCCTTTCGTCGTTTCCGGTACCTCCTGTGGGCCTGAGGCAGATAAAGTGTTGGGTTATTTTTGGATATTAAGGAAGCACATCGATACCTATGGTCAAGAAGGCATCGGCTCACTCATCGTCAGTATGACCAGAAGTTTGAGTGACTTGCTGGTCGTCTACCTTTTTCTCAAGGAAGTCGGCCTACGTGATGCGGCACTGCCCGTAGTCCCGCTTCTCGAAACGATAGATGACCTCGTGGCGGGGAAAAGTATCTTGGATGACTTCTTGGGCCATCCTATTCCGATAGAACACCGTCATAAAAAGAACCAAGAGCGACAGGAGGTGATGTTGGGCTATAGTGACAGTAATAAGGATGGAGGTATCCTATCCAGTCGCTGGCACATTCATCGGGCCGAGCAGGAGTTGACGGCCATAGGTAATAAACATAAGGTGAAATTATGCTTTTTTCACGGTACGGGTGGGACCATCAGTCGTGGAGGAGGAAAAATACATCGCTTTTTGGAAAGTATGCCCCAGGGCTCTGTTAGCGGACGTATCCGGATGACCGTCCAGGGAGAGACCATAGCACAACAGTTTGCCAACCAATTGAACGCTACCTATAACCTGGAAATGATGATAGCGGGAGTGGCCAAAAGTACGATGCTCACGCAGCTGGAGCAAAGCGAAAGTGATGACAAAAGGTACGGCATCATGGAGAAGTTGGCCAAGATGTCCCAAGAGCAGTTCCGTAAACTGGTGGAGCATCCCGGCTTTATCCATTTTTATAGTAAGGCGACTCCCATCGACGTGCTGGAACAGAGCAAAATAGGCTCACGCCCCGCCAGAAGGTCGGGCAAACGATCCCTGTCCGATCTAAGGGCCATCCCATGGGTGTTCAGTTGGAACCAATCCCGCTTTGGACTTACGGGTTGGTTCGGTGTAGGTACCGCTCTGAAGCGCCTTTTCGAAGAATCCAAGGAAGAGTTCGAGTCACTGCTGCCAGAGGTGGAAAAATGGCCTTTTCTGAAGTACAGCCTGATCAGTATAGAGACCAACCTGCTGAATGCCGATAGCGAAATCATGAAAAAGTTCGCCGACTTAGTGGAAGAGGATGAAGTGAGGACACAGATCATGGACATGCTGTTGGAAGACCATGGAGACGGCTTACATTATATCGCTAAATTATTGGGGGCACCGGCCTCAGAGCGCCGCTTAGCCCAAATCGACAATATCCATCTACGGGGCGATGCCTTGACTACTCTGCATCAGATACAGATCGATTATCTCAAGCAGTGGAGGAACAATGAACAAGGGGAGAAGGTGAGCGAAGAATTACTGGAAAAATTACTGCTCTTGGTCAATGCCATCTCCGGAGGACTGAGAAATACAGGTTGATCATCATCTGTAATAGCAAATAGGGCAGCCAAGCATAAAACAGTTTTATGCTTGGCTTTTCCTTGTCCGGATGATACTTCAGCGCTTATAACGAAGCTTAGGTCCATCACTGGAATTCGTATTGTACAAATTTGGGTTTCAACTGTCGTATAAGATTCCGCGGGTCATTTTGGTTTCAATCAAGGCGATAACCGCAGGGATAGCAGCGCTATCGCGAGGATTTTCAACGCCGGATAGCGCAAAACCGAAGGTTCATGAACACCACTGGAATCAAACACAATAGTGAACTAAATGAACAGGAAGATAGGC
Source organism: uncultured Cyclobacteriaceae bacterium (assembly GCA_947492745.1). Classification (GTDB taxonomy): domain Bacteria; phylum Bacteroidota; class Bacteroidia; order Cytophagales; family Cyclobacteriaceae; genus Aurantiphycus; species Aurantiphycus algarum. Next base: position 22,160 of record CANLOE010000106.1, read on the forward strand.
GACATTTGAAATGTAAGTTTGTATTAAACCCTCGTTACGAAGTCCCAATGCATGATCCGGGATAATCAGTGGTTTCGGAGAGGAGGCTTTTGTATCACTATGGTGACGCACCTGCGCAGTGTAAAACCCCTGATCTTGAAGTAATTTATGCTCGTAATAGGAAGGCTATTGGTCATTTTGGGTTTATATAAAACTGAGCAATAAACTAAATTACATACCAAGAGGTTAATGTATTTTGCTGCAAGTGGGTGTATATCTGTGTTTTTTTGCTGTTCGTATGCTTCGACAATACCTACATATACCGAAGGTCTTTCCTATTTCGCAATAGGCGGATAGCAAAGCTGTGCTAGAGTATATGCACTGTACAAACTGCTCTAGGGAGTCTGTTTGTTTTTAAAATAGTCCCAAGTCAATTTTGCTATATCAGCAATTATCTTTTGGTTCGTTTCATCACTCTCTTTGGAGTCACTCACTAGAACACTCAAATAGAAATGAGAACCGTCGGGTAAAAAAATAATTCCAATATCATTCAAGGCTCCTGTTATACCACTATCATTCTTCCCCGAATGTCCCGTTTTATGAGCTATGATAGTCTCTTTTGGCAAGAGACCTCTAATGCTTTTTCTACCCGTTTGGGTCCCTTTTAACACGTTGAGAAGAAAATTATAACTTTCAGTGCTCAATAAATTGTCAACGTTTTCAAAGAACAGTCCTAAAGCTTGATTTGCAGCTTTTGCGGTAGTCCAGTTTTCGTATTGTTTTTTCCATTCGGCCTGCATTACCATTTCTGTATGAACAATAGCTATATCTTCAATCCCAATACCATGTAAGTATGACTGTACGATATCGGTCCCTCCGGCAAGTTCGAAAAGCACGTCACATCCGACATTATCACTCCATGCTACAGTACTTTTAAGTATATCCGCTAAGGTGACTTCTCCTCCATTGGGGTATTTTTCACGAAGAGGACTCCATAAATGTTGGTATGATTCCATAAGCTCTTTATCCAGCGAAACAACCTTTTTCAAACTCAATATTCCTTGGTCAACTTGATGCAATACTGCTAAGGCCAAGTGATACTTATAGACACTCTGCATTGGTAAGTGTTCGTCCCCATTGATAGAAATCGTATCCTGCGGACCGGTGCCTCTAATAGCGATGCCTACAGTCACTGATTTGTCTTTTAAAATCCCGCCTATCCTCTGCCTGAGGATATCAATAGATTGCGCTTTAGCTGAGCCGATGGCCAATAAAGCTGATAGAATTAGGGACAGAGTGGGTTTTCTCAACATTTTTTCAATAATTAATGGTCAGGTTCAATTCCGGAAATTCCTTTGATTTTCCCTGACTTTCTTTGTCAAATTCAAGAGTCAAATACGTTCTATTTCCATCTTTGAATTCAATAGTCTTACTGCTATGGAAATAATTTTTAAATTCTTTCTCTTCATTGTTTACGGGGGCTTCCAGTTCCACTAGAGTAAGTTTTTTCATTCCATTGGGATGTTCAATGGGTTCATTGGAAGCTTTTTTTTCGCCCCGATAGGGAAGTCTGAAAGTCCAAGGTAAATTTGGATGCTGCTCGTTGGTGATGATATCTATGGACATACCTTCCGGGAAATAGTCAGGTTGGTAAATTTTGCTCCTCTTAAAAAGTCTGTCAGTCGATGTTGAATTGACCAAACACAGACCATAGGGTGAACATCCGTTTTTCTCAAATTGTGAGCGCTCCCAAAGTTTTGTCGGAGCGGTCAGGTCGCTTCTGATTTCTGATTCTTTTTCGACCCACAATACTTCAAGGAAAAAATTCCCAAAATAAAATTTTCGATTTCTTGTACCCTGTCCCGGATGGACTCGACTGCTTCCCTCCATCAAACCAAAGTCCACTAGGTCATCCGCCTCTTCTCCATTGTTACGGGAAAAAATAAATATGTGGTCTACTTCCATGTTTTCAATGATGAATCAACTGGTTTACTGTAACGGTATACTTGGATACTCTTACCTTGTAGGTGTATTTTTTACTAATCTAAGGTTTATTCTGTACTATTAAACCCAAAACGTCCATTAGAAAATTGGAATTGCAATAAAAAACTGGACAATAAGTTAAGCACATTTTGAATAATTGATTTTACTAAACTCTTCTGGA
>CANLOE010000107.1 GCA_947492745.1 uncultured Cyclobacteriaceae bacterium
AAAATCGCCTATCTTCCTGTTCATTTTGTTTCACTCTGCGTTGACCATCCTCGGGATAGCGCTGCTATCCCTGCGGTTCTCGCCTTGATTGAAAAAAAATGACCTGCGGAATCTTATACGACATTTGAAACCCACATCTGTATAAATGTGTAATTACGTACTGGAAAGTCAAAATTAGGGTTAAATACAAAATGATGAGTCTTCCTAATTACGAACATAAATGGCTTCAAAACCAGCTGTGTTGCGCTGTACAGGTTCCTCATCTTAGTGATACAAAGGCCTCCTCACCTAAACCGCTGATTTTGTTGCAATCATGCTCTCATGACGAAAACCTATTGATCAATTTGGATTAAACAGGCTGAATTTACAGCCGAAATAAAAAGTCTAAATGACTTCATTGTCAAGAACGGGAAAGAAGAGATGCACCATCAGTTCACCTCTTCAAAGTCTACATACTCACCTCCTTTGAATCCGCTCTTTTTCGATTTTTTCTTATTTACGGAGGGGGCGTAGTCGATATGAATGTTGCTGTTTTTCTGTTCTTGATAGTCCTGTTGCTGGTAGCTTCCTTGTGAAGAAGTAGCCGCTCTTTTGGTGAAGTTACTTCCCAAGAGGACTTTGATAAAGAATCTGGCAACCCTGAACAACATGTAGAAAATAACAATAAACGATAATAATCTTAGCATAATTTGTTTCAATCCTATGGTGACTACTTATATTAACCTATTTACTTAGGTATAGGTTTCGCTCAGCATAGATTTTAAGAAAATAATCATCGAATAGGTCTTCGATAAAGTAAATGGCCTCACCGGTAGATTTCATTTCGGGTCCCAGCTCCTTGTTGACATTGGGGAACTTGTTGAAGGAGAAGACAGGCTGCTTAATGGCATAACCATGTTTCTTAGGAGCGAAGTCGAAATCCTTTACCTTTTTCTCTCCCAACATCACTTTGGTAGCATAATTGACATAGGGCTCTTCGAATGCTTTACAGATAAAAGGCACTGTCCGTGATGCTCTGGGATTAGCCTCGATGACATAGACCTTATCGTCTTTGATTGCGTATTGTATATTGATAAGGCCTACAGTGTTCAAAGCCTTGGCAATAGTCCGGGTATGGTCCTCTATCTGGCGGATGACAAAGTCTCCGAGGTTATAGGGAGGAAGTACAGCATAGGAGTCTCCGGAGTGGATGCCGGCAGGTTCGATATGCTGCATGATTCCTATGATATAGACGTCCTCACCATCACAGATAGCATCTGCTTCGGCCTCTATGGCTCCATCGAGGAAGTGGTCGAGCAGTACCTTATTACCGGGTATTTTTCTAAGAATATCAATGATATGTTCTTCCAGTTCCTTTTCGTTGATGACGATTTTCATGCTCTGCCCACCGAGTACATAGGAGGGCCGTACCAGAAGTGGAAAACCGATATCCTTGGACAGTTCTACAGCGGTTTCGGCATCTTCTGCTACGCCGAACTCCGGATAGGGGATATCATTATCTTTGAGTAAAGTGGAAAAGCTACCACGGTCTTCGGCCAAGTCAAGCGATTTGAAATTGGTGCCCAATATCTTGATACCGTATTTCTCCATCTTTTCGGCTAGTTTCAGGGCGGTTTGACCTCCTAGCTGCACTATGACCCCCTCGGGCTGTTCTTGTAGGATGATATCATAGATATGTTCCCAGAATACAGGTTCGAAGTAGAGCTTATCAGCGATATCAAAATCCGTGGACACTGTCTCTGGGTTGCAGTTGATCATGATGGTTTCATAGCCGCACTCTTTTGCGGCCAAGATACCATGTACACAGGAGTAGTCAAATTCAATGCCCTGACCGATACGGTTCGGCCCCGAACCCAGCACAACGATTTTTTTCTTATCACTTTTGATGGATTCGTTTTCGCTACCAAAAGTAGAGTAATAATAGGGGGTTTGTGCCTCGAATTCAGCAGCACAGGTGTCCACAACTTTGTAGACCCTTTCGATACCCATTTCTTTTCGCTTTTTGAATACCTCACTTTCCCAGCAGCTCAGCAAGTGCCCCAGTTGACGATCGGCATAGCCTTTTTCTTTGGCCGTCCGCATCATGGCTTTGGGTATACTGTCAATGGTATGCTTTTCTATCTCTTTTTCCAGCACTACCAGCTCTTCGATTTGGTTGAGGAACCATTTGTCGATTTTGCTGAGTCTTTTGATGGTTTTGTAGGGGATGCCCAGTTTGAAGGCATCATAGATATGGAACAGACGGTCCCAGCTGGGATGTTCCAGACTTTCCAAAAGTTGTTCCTGTTTGTTCAGTTCCTTGCCGTCGGCCCCTAGTCCGTTGCGTTTGATTTCCAAGGACTGACAGGCTTTTTGTAGGGCCTCTTGAAAATTGCTGCCGATTCCCATGACCTCACCTACGGATTTCATCTGTAGGCCCAGTTTCCGGTCCGACCCTTCGAATTTATCGAAGTTCCATCGCGGTATCTTTACAATGACATAGTCCAGGGCAGGCTCGAAAAAGGCAGAGGTAGTACCCGTAATCGCATTGGTCAGTTCGTCCAGGTTATAACCGATAGCCAACTTGGCAGCGATTTTCGCGATAGGGTAGCCCGTGGCCTTTGAAGCCAGTGCCGAAGAGCGGGACACTCTAGGATTGATTTCTATGGCGATGATGTCATCATTTTCCGGGTTGACGGAGAACTGCACATTACAGCCTCCGGCAAACTGGCCGATACCGTTCATCATTTTGATGGCCAGGTTACGCATGTGCTGGTATACCGTATCGGGAAGGGTCATGGCCGGTGCCACAGTGATGGAATCTCCCGTGTGAACGCCCATGGGGTCGAAGTTTTCGATAGAACAGATGATGATAACGTTCCCGATATTGTCCCTCAACAGTTCCAGTTCGTATTCTTTCCAGCCCAATATACTTTGCTCGACCAGTACTTCGTGGATGGGAGAGGCATGCAGTCCATTGGTCAGTGCTTTGTCGAACTCTTCCGCTGTGTTGACGAAACCGCCCCCATAACCGCCTAGAGTAAAAGAGGGACGTATGACCAAGGGAAAGCCGATTTCCTGGGCAATCTCCTTTCCTTGAAGAAAAGAGGTCGCTGTTTGTCCGGTACAGACATTGACCCCCAGCTCATGCATTTTCAAACGGAATTTCTCTCTGTCTTCGGTGGTTTCTATAGCGTTGATATCCACTCCGATGATACGGGTATTGAATTTATCCCAAATGCCCGCTTTCTGACAGTCTATGGCGAGGTTGAGTGCCGTTTGTCCTCCCATCGTAGGTAGCACCGCGTCGATATCGTGTTTTTCCAATATCTCTACGATGTATTTTTTCTCCAATGGCTTCAGGTAAACATGATCGGCTGTAACGGGATCGGTCATGATGGTCGCCGGATTGGAATTGATAAGGATGACCTCGATACCTTCCTCTCTGAGAGAGCGGGCCGCTTGACTTCCTGAATAATCGAATTCGCAAGCTTGACCTATAATGATAGGCCCGCTTCCTATAATAAGGATGGATTTTATACTATTGTCTTTTGGCATTGGACGGAGGAGATGTTTTGGATTTTTTATAGCTGCTCAAATTGGCACAAATTTAGACGAAAAAGAGTAGAATCAAAATCTGTTGGCTTGAGTTTCGATGCTTTTTGGAGAATAGTTCTATTTTTACCCATAAAGTAAACTCTTTTTTATAGCCATCAGATATATCTATCTATGAACCGACTCAACCGCCTAACGGCTATATTGGTACAGCTGCAAAGTAAGTCTTGGGTGACGGCCCAAGAGGTCGCTGACCGATTTGATATCAGCATACGTACGGTATACCGCGACATACGTGCTTTAGAGGCGGCAGGTATCCCCATCGGGTCGGAGGCAGGTAAGGGTTATTTCATTGTGAAAGGATATCATTTGCCACCCGTCATGTTTGCCAAAGAGGAGGCCAGTGCCATACTGCTGGCCGCCAAACTTATCCATAAGCAAACGGACGAATCTGTCAAAGAACACTTTGAAAATGCGCTTTATAAAATCAAATCGGTACTCAATTACAAAGAAAAAGACTTTCTTGAAAATCTCGATGGGCAGATAGCGGTATTCTCTCCGCCTAGCACTACGGACAGGGATACCTTTCCGAATAACTTTCTGACCACCATCAAACAAGCCTTGGCACATCATAAAGTATTGCAGTTCGATTACTTCGCGAATTATAGGGGAGACTTCACTTCCAGAGAGGTGGAGCCTTTGGGGTTATGTTATTACAGTTCGCATTGGCATTTGATTGCCTATTGTCGTTTACGACAGGCTGTTCGTGACTTTCGGCCCGACCGTATTACCAAGTTGAGCAGTAAAGAGGAAGTGTTTGACCCCTATGTCCATAAGCCCTACACGGAGTATATCAGTGATATGTTCAATGATCATCACTTTGAAACGGTAGAAGTCCGGTTCAGTGAAAACGTGGCCCGCTATATCTCAGAGCAAAAATTTACCTATGGTTATGTCAGCGAAGAGAAAAAAGGAGGAGCTGTCATAATGAAGTTTACGACGGCCAATCTGAACTATTTCGCCCGTTGGTTATTGATGTTTGCGGGGGATGTACAGGTGATTTCTCCAGAGGGACTGCGCCAGGAGTTGAAAAGTATGAGCAGGGCACTGTACCAAGCGTATAATGTGTCTTGATGATGTGCATATTTGCCATTTCGGGATTGTTTAGCACTAATCACACGGCTTCGGATATTTTTTTGTGAGCTGCGATTTCCTACTGACATACCTATGTCACCTTTGAGCATTTACTTTGAATAAATAACAAAAAGGAAATGCTATGGAATCAACGAACACTGTAGAAATCAAAGGAACAATTTTAGAAATAGTTTCTTATCGGGTGAAGCCGACACATTTGTCCAACTTGGCCGAACGGCAAGCCGCTGCCCATCGCGAACTGATGGCGATGAAAGGGTTCATCAGCTATAAAACCATGAAAAGCACTAAGGAGGGAAATACTTTTGTGGATATTGTGGAGTGGGATAGCTTGGCAGAGGCAAAGGCCGCAGCTGAGGAGGTCACCAAGAGTCAAGGTTTTCAACAACTCATGGAAGCCATTGAAGAAATGACGGGCTTCGATCATCTTCAAGAATACCGATAAGTCATTACTTGGGAGCTATTATTATTTATTTTGAACCCAAATTGATCCATAGGATTGCGTGATGAGCGTATAAAGTGCAATAAAATCAGCGGTTTAGGTGAGGAGGCCCAATTGATGGTTAAGGTGTAAAACCTGCGCAGCGTAAAACCGCTGATTTTGAAGTGATTTATGCTCGCAATAGGAAGGCTATCGGTCATTTTGGGTTGAACCCAAAATCAGAAAACTACCATGGAAACAACGGTAAAAGAACAAAAAATAGATTTGACCAAAACGGACAAGTTATATTATAAAGCAACAAAGGAACCCTTGCTGTTAGAGCTGCCTCCTATTCACTACCTATCCTTAAAGGGTATGGGAGCTCCTGAGGGCTCGCGTTTCAAGGCAAGTCTTGAAGCCATCTACCCTGTCGCCTATGCAGTGAAATTTTACCATAAATCTTTAGGCCAAGATTTCGTAGTTCCCAAATTAGGGGGCCAATGGTGGAGCGAAGAACAGAGTTTTGAAGATACTCCGAGAGAAGACTGGCACTGGAACTTACTGATCAGGATGCCTGATTTTGTGGAAAAGGAAGTCGTAGAAGACTGTGTGGCTACGGTCATTCGAAAGAAAGGAGTCAAAGTAGCCAGTGAAATACATTTAGATACTTTGGAAGAAGGTAAATGCGTTCAGGTCTTGCATAAAGGCTCTTATGAGGAGGAAGAGAAAACCATCGCTAAATTGATGTCCTTTGTCCATGAAAATGGATTTGAACTGAATGGTCATCACCACGAGATCTACATTACCGACCCTATGAGGACATCGGAGGAAAGACTCAAGACGATTATTCGATATCCTGTTCAATAAGCACTCCATTACTCACTGGAAGGGTGGCGTTGTAAAGTAGTTCTCGTATTCGTACTGAAAAAGGGACTGTCTCAAAGTAGAACCTCTTTTTCTTTTATCTTATTTGAATTTGGGCAGCTCCGGTTTCAATCGGGTAATACATTCAATGAGAGTTGACCCCGGATCATGCGTTGGAACTTCGTAACGAGGGTTTACATGTCCATAAACCAGGGGAGTTTTATGGGATTTAGCATAGCACCGCTATGGTGAATTCAAAAAACGTAGTGCAACGACCGATTTGCAGCTATTTACATCCGCAGTAGATTTTCCAATGCATGATTCGGGTTGAACCCTGATGATGCATTAGCTTTCCGTTGTGCCTGTTGTAAGGATCTTGTGAATACCTTGTCTCTGGAGCTTCGTGATGAGGATTTAAAATTCTATAGATCATGGAGTTTTATTGGATTCGGTCTAGCACTGCTACGGTTGATTGAATAAACCCAGAATGTTCGTTGGAACTTCGTCATGAGGACTTAAATGGCAATACATCAGTGCGTTTTCTTGGATTCAGCGTAGCACCGCTACGGTTAATTCAAAAAACGTATTCATTTACTGATTTGAAGCCAGTTAAGTCCGGAATAGATTTTCTAATGGACATTTTGGGATAAAACGAATGTACTTTATTTATTTGTCGTTTCTGGAGTTGGGATAGAGGTCCGTGCATGATTTGGGTTTGCCCCAAATACCACACTCTATTTGATACTAAAAAGGCTGAAACCATTTTAGATTTCAGCCTTTTTGAATTTTTTGAACGAAGCAAATTACCCTTTCCGATATACAGAAAGAGAAGAAAGGTCTACACGTGTATCGGCCGATTCTCCGTGGCGGCCAAACAGGCTTCTTTCACGGCTTCCATATAAGTAGGATGGGCATGGGACATGCGCGAGACATCTTCTGCTGAAGCCCGAAACTCCATGGCCGTAACACCGGCGGCAATCATATCGGCAGCACGTGCTCCGATGATATGCATTCCCAGTATTTCATCGGTATTTTTATCTGCCAGTACTTTGACCGTGCCGTCGATATCCATACTGGCCCTGGCCCTACCAAGTGCGCGGAAAGGAAAGGCACCTTTCTTATAAGCACGGCCATCAGCCTTGAGCTCTTCCTCGGTATGGCCGACACTGGCCACTTCGGGCCAAGTATAGACCACTCCTGGAATAAGCTTGTAGTTGATATGCGGCTTTTGCCCGGCTAACTGTTCTGCGACTAGGGTACCCTCTTCTTCAGCTTTATGGGCCAGCATGGCACCTTTGATGACATCCCCGATGGCGTAGATATTATCCACGGAAGTCTTCAAATGGCCATCGACTTCGATTTGTCCCCTTTCGTTGGTACTGATACCTACATTTTCCAGTCCCAGACCTTCGGTGTAGGCTTTGCGACCAATGGAGACCAGACAGTAGTCGCCGTCCAATGCTATATTTTCTCCCTTCGGGGACTCTGCAGTGACCGTAACATCATCACCTTTGGCCTCAACGGCCGTAACCTTATGCTTGAGATAGAACTTAACACCCAAACTCTTTTTCATGGTTCTTTGCAGTTCTTTGCCCATACTACTGTCCATGGTAGGTAGGATGCGGTCCATGTACTCCACAACGGATACCTTGGCACCCAATCGTGCGTAAACAGAACCCAGCTCCAAGCCGATGACCCCACCCCCAATAATGATCAAGTGCTTGGGTACCTCTTTGAGTTCCAGTGCTTCCGTGCTGGTAATGACCCTTTTTTTGTCAATAGTGATGAATGGCAAACTGGCGGGTTTCGAACCTGTAGCGATGATGACTTTGTCCGTTTTTACTTCTGAGGTCGTACCATCACTTGCTGTGACCTTGATGGTATTTTTATCCAGGAAAGAACCCATTCCATGATGTGTGTCGATTTTATTTTTCTTCATCAAAAATTCGACACCATCGCAAGTCTGCTGTACGACTTCAGCTTTACGCTTGATCATCTGTTCCATATTGACCTTTGGTGTATCTATAGTGATGCCATGCTCTTTGAAACTGACCTCTGCATTGTGAAAGTGTTCCGAGGAATCCAATAATGCTTTGGAAGGTATACAGCCCACGTTAAGGCAGGTACCACCTAGGGTATCGTACTTTTCGATAATGGCTGTCTTGAAGCCAAGTTGTGCGCATCGGATAGCGGCTACATACCCACCTGGCCCTGATCCAATGACCGTTACATCGTATTGCATAGTTTTCTCTGAGTGTTTTTATTGTTTAGTTAAACGCCGAGCATCAGCCTAGCGGGGTCTTCCAATAGTTGTTTGACACGTACCAGAAAACTGACGGATTCCTTACCATCAATAATCCTATGATCATAGGAAAGAGCTAGGTACATCATCGGTCTGATAACCACTTCTCCATCGATGGCTACGGGACGTTGCACGATATTGTGCATTCCCAAAATAGCGGATTGGGGAGCGTTGATGATGGGAGTGGACATCATCGACCCGAATATGCCTCCATTGGTAATGGTAAAAGTCCCCCCTGTCATCTCCTCTATGCTCAATTTACCCTCTCGTGCTTTCATGGCAAGGCGGATAACCTCGCTCTCAATACCTTTGAAATCCAGTGATTCGGCATTGCGAATAACGGGGACCACCAAGCCTTTCGGTGAGGATACTGCAATGGAAATGTCACAGAAGTCGCTAAATACCATTTCATTGCCGTCGATTTGGGCATTGACAGCAGGCCATTCCTGTAAAGCCATACAGCAGGCTTTGGTGAAGAAGGACATGAAGCCAAGTCCGACACCATGCTTTTCTTTGAAAGACTCTTTGTACTTTTTCCTAAGGTCCATAATGGGCTTCATGTCCACCTCATTGAAAGTCGTGAGCATGGCCGTTTCATTTTTGACGGCCACCAGCCTTCTGGCTACTGTTCTCCGGAGACTGGACATTTTCTTCTTACTGGTTTCCCTACTGCCAAAAGAAGGGGCAGGAGCTGTAGTAGGCTCGGAAGCTGTTTCAGTGATGGTTTTGACGGGTGCGGGGGCCGACTTCTGTGCTTTTTCGGCATCTTCTTTGGTGATTCTCCCGTCTACTCCCGTTCCTTTTATACTACTGGGGTCTATGTCTTTTTCGGCCAGTATCTTAGCTGCGGCAGGAGAGGCATGTCCCGTGGCATAGGTAGTGTTTGCAGAAGTGGTAGTGCTATTTTGGCTTTCTTTCGTAGTGCCTGAGGCAGTGCTTGCACTAGGTTTGCCTCCTGTCATGATTTCTATCTTACAGATACTGGCACCGATCTCCAAGGTATCCCCTTCTTGGGCAATAACCTGTAACAGACCACTGGCCTCTGCGGGAAGCTCAAAAGTAGCTTTGTCCGACTCGACCTCTGCTATGATTTCATCGAGTTCTACGTAATCGCCATCACTTTTCAGCCAAGAGCTTATGGTGACCTCTGTGATGGACTCGCCTACGGTAGGGACAACCATTTCCTTGATTTCACCTGTTTTTGCCGGTTCCTGTCCTGCGCTTGCCTCTGCTGGGTTTGAGGGCGCTTTAGGAGTACTATCTGTCGTCGTTTCAGTAGTGCCATCGGTATCGATTTCGCAGATGAGCGTATCGATTTCCACTGTCTCACCTTCTTCCACCTTTATCCTTAAAATACCAGCGGCCTCTGCGGGGAGTTCGAAAGTAGCTTTATCCGACTCAAGTTCAGCAATGATTTCATCGATTTCCACACGATCTCCATCTTTTTTCAGCCATTGGGCTATGGTAACTTCGGTGATGGACTCACCTACCGTCGGGACTTTGATGGGTAAACTCATTGTATATATCTGTTTTTTATGTGTTTGTAACTTATTTATCGAAAGCAGCCTGTACGATTCTGGCCTGTTCGGTCTTGTGGACTTTGGCATAACCCGTGGCCGGTGAGGCACTTGGCTTTCTGGCGACCAGTTCTATGTTCTTGTATTCGTGCAATGTCCTCATAATATAGGTCCAGTAACCCATATTTGTGGGTTCTTCCTGTACCCATAGTATTCTGGGATCGGTGTATTTTTGGAGTGTTTCTGCCAGTTGTGTTTTAGGAAAAGGGTGCAATTGCTCTATTCTTACAATAGCGGTATCCTTACTTTCCCTGCGCTGCTGTTCTTCTAAGAGGTCAAAGTAGATTTTTCCTGTGCAGAGTATTACCTTTTTCACATCGCTATCACTGGCATAGTCATCGGCAATCAGTTCCTTGAAACTTCCCGATAAGAAGTCTTCTACAGGCGACACTACTTTCGGGTGTCTTAGAAGTGACTTTGGAGAGAACACCACGCAAGGTTTTCTGAAATTCCAGGTGACCTGTCGTCTGAGTAGGTGAAAGAAGTTGGCGGGGCTGGTGATATTGGCCGCAATCATGTTGTCTTCGGCGGCCAATTGTAGGAAGCGTTCCGGACGGGCATTGGAGTGTTCTGGCCCTTGTCCTTCATAACCATGTGGCAGAAGCATGACCAGACCGTTCATTCGCTGCCATTTACTCTCGGCGCTGGTGATGAACTGATCGATCATCACCTGAGCACCATTGGCAAAGTCCCCAAACTGTGCTTCCCATATCACTAGAGCACTGGGAGTGGCCATAGCATAACCGTATTCGAAACCTAAGACACCAAATTCGGAGAGCAGCGAGTTATATATCTTGAATTCTTCCTGCCCCTCCTCTATATGGTCGAGATTACAATAGGGCTCATTGGTATTGGCATCGAAGATGTAAGAGTGTCTATGGGAAAAGGTACCCCTTCGGACATCTTGGCCCGACATACGGACGATTTTTTTATCGACGAGAAGGGAACCATAGGCCAACAGTTCCGCGTCGGCCCAGTTGAGGCTTTTATATTCGAAAAAATTGGCCTTGCGGTCTTTGATGAGCTTCTCTATCTGTTTCAGGGGTTTGAAGCCCTTCGGTAACGTGGTGAGTGCTTTCGCCACTTTTTCCACCGTTGCCGACGATATACCTGTCTCGGGTGAAGACTCAAAATCCTGATGTGTCGATCGCTTCAACTGTAACCACTCTTCCTCTATTTTTTGCGGCGTGTAGGGGAGTGGATTTTGCTTGACTTCATTGAGCCTGTCCTGTAGCTGGCTTCTGAACGCTTTGTCCATATTTGTGGCCATATCGGCATCCACATCTCCGCGTTCGATAAGTTTTTTGACATAGATCTCTCGTGGATTGGGGTGTTTGGCGATAATATTATACAACTTGGGTTGTGTAAACTTAGGCTCATCACTCTCATTATGCCCGTGTCTTCGGTAACATAGCAGGTCCAAAAAGATGTCTTTCTTGAATTTTTGGCGAAACTCTACCGCCAGCTGTGTAGCAAAAGCAACCGCCTCGGAGTCATCACCGTTGACATGAAGTACGGGAGCATCGATTATTTTAGCGACATCCGTACAATAGATACTGGTTCTGGCATCATCATAATCCGTGGTGAACCCTACTTGATTATTGATGACAAAATGTATGGTACCACCCGTGGTGTAGCCTTCGAGTTCCGACATCTGCGCGATTTCATAGACAATGCCCTGACCGGCAACGGCAGCATCACCGTGAATCAATATGGGAAGCGCTTTGTCCAGTTCACCCCCATACTCATCGTCAATTTGAGCGCGGGTATATCCCAGTACTACAGGGTCAACAGCTTCTAAATGAGAGGGATTGGGTGTGAGCTTTACATATATTTTTTCTCCTGAGGGAGTATTGATATAACTGGAATAGCCAAGGTGATACTTGACATCACCATCGCCCATCGTTAGGTCGGGGTCGGTAGTACCCTCAAATTCACTGAATATCTCCTCATAGGTCTTGCCCATAATATTGGCCAGGACATTCAGCCTTCCTCGATGTGCCATGCCTATGATTACTTCCTTCACTCCTAGACGAGCTGCGGTATCAATGGCCTTATCGAGTGCGGGAATGGTATTTTCACCACCTTCCAGAGAAAAGCGTTTCTGTCCTAAGAATTTGGTATGAAGAAAGTTCTCAAAGACGACGGCTTCGTTCAATTTAGTGAGGATACGTTCTTTATCGGTATTGGATAACTGAATATCGTGTACTTCAGATTCGCACTTTTTTTTCATCCAATCCAGTATTTCGGGATCTCGGATGTGCATATACTCAAAGCCGATGGGACCTACATAGGTTTTGGATAACCGATCGATGATGGATTGAAGGGTTGCCTTTTGCATGCCGATTTCCTTGGCTACCTCAAATTCCGTTTTTAAATCCGCGTCACTGAGTCCAAAATCCTTGATATCCAGAGAAGCAGCATGATTTCTACGTGGCCTTACGGGATTTGTATCGGATTTTAAATGACCTCTGGAACGATAAGCATGAATGAGGTTTCTGACCAAAGTGCCTTTGGAGCTGGCAACAGTGATGTCCGCTTGATCATTGGCACCGAACTTCTCAATAGAGAACTCAAAACCTTCAAAGAACTTTTGCCAAGAAATATCAACGGCATTGGGGTCTTTCTGATAAGCTTTGTAAAGCTCATCGATATAATTGCCATGTGCATTGGCAATGTATGAATATTTATCCATGGTTAACGTTTACGAGTGAGTCAAGCAAAGGTATGTAAGATTAAATCAATAAAAAAACCGTATAATCGTTTTAGCAGTTTTATGCTAAACTGCAAAGTTTATTGCATTTAAACGCAGCATTTAAAGATAAGGTTTTATCATGATGTTAGTCACTATTTTTTACATACAGCTTATAACTCAGCGCCCTCCCTAGAGTTTAATAACGAAGCCACCCTATCAATGGATGGAAAAATAGTATTGAACGTCTTGGTTAGAGCATATAATAGGATTTAATATTCTAAGGATTGGAATTCAATATATTGATTTTCAGATATTTGTAAATTCATGATGTAGAGCTGGCGAAAATGATATTGTCTACTTTTTTTGCTCTGTGGTTCACTCGTCAAAATCTGATTTCCAAACCTTGTGTCGAGACGATGACGATTATATACCCAATGATGCCAAGTCCCATTTCGGACGTGGTATCATTTGCTGTTCATTTTTTCCATGGATTTATTGTTGGTTTACTGAGATATCTATTGTCCATGGAGTTTATGAAATGCAAATTCGCTGACTCCATAAAAGAAACGGACAAGGCATCGGCAGATGATTTTCAATGACCCAAGAATATCAATGGGAAAATGGGACATACTTTATCGGTCTCGTTAAAACCCGATAATGATTGTTGGCTAACTGAAGATTAGGGCTGTTTGAACTCCTTACTTATGCGATTTTATCACATAGGTAAGGAGCGAAGGAGGTGTGGGCCGATTTCGATCTGTGGAGTAAACCAAGAGAAGGCCCGACGATTAAAACAGACATTAAGTCTATGTTCTTAATATGGCTGGCTTGATATAGCTTCTAATTTTATACTATCTTTAAATTGCGTTTCGAGTTCCATATTTTCATTGGATATCAACGATTACATTGGTTTTCTTTTGTAGCATGATCAATGCCCGATATGTATTTCCAAGAAATCGGAAGTATTGTGTCCCAGTAATTTTGGGGGAGATTTGCTGGTAGTGTGGAAAAGAATGGCTATCTTTGCAGACTTTTGAAAGACGACGGACGTGTTCCGTCATATACTCTTAGAAAACAATGGCAGTAAAAATCAGATTGGCCCGAAGAGGGCGTAAGAAAATGGCAATGTACGACGTGGTCGTAGCGGATGTCAGAGCACCACGAGATGGGCGTTTTATTGAAAAGTTGGGTACTTATAATCCCAATGTTAACCCTGCGGCCGTCGATATCGACGACGAGAGGGCCTTTAAATGGGTAATGGATGGTGCACAACCTACCGATACCGTAAGGTCGATGTTATCTTTGCGTGGATTGATGTTGAAGAAGCATTTGCAGATCGGTGTGAACAAAGGAGCCATCAGCCAAGAGGAAGCCGATAAGAAATTTGAAGCTTGGAAAGAGGAGAAGGATGGTAAAATACAAGGGGAGGCCGAATCCTTGGCAGCTGGAAAAGCAGCAGAGGCCCAAGCTAGACTTGCTGCGGAGACCAAGGTCAAAGAAGCAAGAGCAGAAGCATTGAAAAAACGGGATGAGGAAGCCGCCGCCGCTGCACCGGCACCTGCGCCCGAAGAAGAGGCCACTCCCGCTGAAGAAGGAGAAGCAGCAGCACCGGCCACTGATGAGGTTGCTGCTGAAGCACCTACCTCTACTGATGCACCTGAAGAAGGTAAAGAATAAGGTATAATAGACCTTTAATTATCAGATACCATGGATATTGAATCATGTTACCAACTAGGGTATGTGGTCAAAAAACATGGACTCAAAGGGGATGTATCCATTTTATTGGATGTGGACTACCCTGAAGATTATACCGCATTGGAATCAGTTTTTTTGGAGAGAAACCAAAAACTGATTCCTTTTTTTATAGAGTCCATTCAGGTCAATGGAAATCGAGCTATTGTCAAGTTCGAGGATGTAGACCATATCGACCAATCAGAAGAGCTGAAAGGAGCAGGGTTATACCTGCCATTGGACCAACTTCCCAGTTTGGAAGAGGGACAGTTTTATTTTCATGAAGTGATAGGCTATACTGCCGTTGATATTAATGTCGGTATTTTAGGAGAAATCGAGAACATCTATAATTTTCCCAATCAAGATTTGATAGCCATTAGGCACAAAGGCAAAGAAGTTTTGGTGCCCGTGAGCGATGCTCTCATTATTGGTGTCAATCATCAGCAGCAAGAAATGTCGGTAGATCTGCCCGATGGACTTATCGATGTTTATCTAGAGTAGAGGGCAGCATTGCTCATTTCTTTTGGCCTGCCTATCAGTTACGGTTATAGTTCACTGGAAAGACTAACTTTATATGGTTTCGCGCTGTCGTGATGAGAACTTACCGAAGATCTATTTGAAATGATTGACTTTGCTGAGGTTGAAGTACCTATTCAATTCCCCTTTTCTTATAATACGCTTCAGACTTTTTCAGTAAGTATTGGGTACAGATGTGTTGAGGAGTATGGATGTCCGAGATGTCCATTGACAATCTAGGCACAGACCCCAAAGGTTTTCTATGTATCCTATCGTAAGTATCGGAAAAACAAAATACCTGGATTATGCGCATTGATATCATTACCTGTTTACCGAGATTACTGGAAGGTCCTTTTTCGGATTCAATCCTAAAGAGGGCCCAAGAGAAAGGGCTGGCAAAGGTCGAGTTGCATGATCTCAGAAAATATGCAACGGATAAGCATCACCGTATTGATGATTATGCTTTTGGTGGTGGTGCGGGTATGGTACTGATGATAGAGCCGGTAGCCAATTGTATTCGCGAGTTGAAATCCCAGCGGGATTATGATGAGGTTATCTATATGAGTCCCGATGGTCAGTTATTGACCCAGCAAGTCGCCAATGAACTCTCCCTGAAAGGAAATATCATGATTTTATGTGGTCACTATAAGGGTGTCGATGAACGTATACGAGAACATTTCATTACAAGGGAGATCAGTATAGGCGATTACGTGCTCTCAGGTGGCGAACTGGCCGCAGCGGTACTGACGGATGCTGTGATACGCCTTCTGCCCGGGGTGTTATCCGATGAAACTTCAGCATTGACCGACTCGTTTCAGGATGGTCTTGTAGCCCCTCCCGTATATACCCGACCGGCCAAGTTCGAGGATATGGAAGTACCTGAGGTATTACTTTCCGGGCATGAAAAAAAAATAGAGGACTGGAGGTTTGAGCAAGCAGTTCAGAGGACCGAGAAGAGACGGCCGGGATTAATAAGTAAATCAAAATAACTTGAAGGAAGACTTGGCTTTTTCTGGGGGAAATCCTATATTTGCAGTCCGATTTTGAGCAATAGAAATTTTCATATATAGAAATCATGAGTGACCTAATAAGATTCATCGAAGAAGAGTACACGGCCAACAGGTCCAAATTTCCTTCCTTCCAATCAGGGGATACTGTTAACGTTCACGTTAAGATAAAAGAGGGGAGTAAAGAGCGAATCCAGCAATTTCAGGGAACTGTAATTCAACGTAAGAATCCAAATAGCAATGGAGAGACTTTCACAGTACGTAAGGTATCCAATGGAATCGGTATAGAAAGAATATTTCCTTTGCTTTCGCCCAATATCGATAAAATCGATGTTCTTAGAAGAGGAAAAGTTAGAAGAGCTCGATTGTTCTATTTGAGAGGAAGACAAGGTAAGGCAGCAAGAATCAAAGAAAGATTAAAGAAATAATCGATAGTAAATCGAATTTAGAAATCTAAAGCCAGTGTAATTATTACACTGGTTTTTTTTATCATATTTACGGCCTGTCTAAAAAAAAACAAAAATTATATTTATCGAAAAAAATGATTATCAGGTTTTTAGCCTGAGTATAATTGGAGTCGCATATTCTTAATCGGTAAATAGGGATGAATTAGGAAAATATAAATTATCTTTGATGCCTGTTCAGCAATGATTATCAAGTTAGGCCCTGTCGAAGGCTTGAATAATACTGTTGTAGTAAAGTAAGGTCCAGTGGTGACAGTTCGCCTCTGGTCCAATGTTTCATACAATAAAAATCCATGGTATATGTCTTGGTTCAAGCGTAAAGATAAAGGTATACAAACCCCCACAGAAGCAAAAAAAGAAGCTCCCGATGGGTTGTGGTACAAGACTCCGAGTGGTAAGATTATCCACACCAGAGAGTTGAAAAACAATGCTTATGTCAGTCCAGAGGACGATTATCATGTAAGGATAGGTTCTAATGAATACTTTGAAATTCTATTTGATGACAATCGGTTTACAGAGCTGGATGCTACTATGGAATCGGGCGACCCTCTAGGTTTTGAGGATACAAAAAAATATCCGGATAGAATTAAGGCCAGTCAAAAGAAGACAGAGTTGAGAGATGCTACCAGAACTGCCCAGGGAAAAATGAACGGTCTTCCTTTGACCATCGCCTGTATGGACTTCAGTTTTATAGGCGGGTCCATGGGTTCTGTGGTAGGAGAGAAGATATCACGTGCGATAGACCATTCCCTGGTCAATAAGAAGCCATTTCTAATGATTTCAAAATCGGGTGGCGCAAGAATGATGGAGGCAGGGCTTTCTTTGATGCAAATGGCAAAAACCTCTGCAAAACTGGCATTGCTCAGTGAAGCAAAGATCCCCTATATTTCGTTGATGACGGACCCAACTACCGGGGGCGTGACAGCTTCTTATGCTATGTTAGGAGACTTCAATATTGCCGAACCCGGTGCATTGATAGGCTTTGCAGGACCAAGGGTAATCAGAGAGACCATCGGTAAAGGCCTTCCCAAAGGTTTTCAGAGTGCTGAGTTTGTCCGTGACCATGGCTTTTTGGATTTTATCGTGGACAGAAGAAATCTCAAGAGCAAATTGACCACTCTGCTTAAAATGGTACAATAGCCCGTTCTGCGACGACTTGGTCGGAGTAACTGAAAAATCGATAGCATTATTTGCCGAAAACATAAGATACAGTTTAAAACTGTATCTTTTTTGTTTTCACTTGGTCGGTATTGGTTTTTTCAAAGTCATGTAGAATTTGTGCAGGAGAATGGCATTCGTATCAAGCTTTTGCTCTTTGTACCCTACTCTGAATAAGCGATAACAAACTCTAAACAATATCCTTCAAAACAGTCTCTAAGAAAACAGCGCTTTATATCGATTACTTATCGAGATTGATTTCATTGGTGGATGTCTTGTGCAGCTTTACAGCCTGTTAGGGCATCTGTTCGTCAAAGAAGGAAATACTAATTATAAATCCATATGGATACCGGAATCGTGTATTGCTATAAAGAACCTATCTTTATCCGGGATACATGCATTTAGTTCAAATTCTATAGATTTATATAGGTGTTCATGAAACGACAGTTCATTGATTCCTGTGAAAATCAATTGTAATTCACCGATTCCATAAAATAGCGATAACCCATATTGGCAATCTTCGGATTGACTCATTGTATCGACTGATTCCAAAGGTATTCGTCGAACCTGCGGTTTGTTCTCCCACGGCAAACTTGAACTTCTTCAAACGGGTGAAATAGGTATGTTTTTTTATCTAACTGTAGCGTTGCTATGCTGGGCCTGAGAAAATCCGCTGATTTATTGTATTTTAGCCCGGATTATGTATTGGAATTTCGTAATGAGGGTTTACATATCCATAAATCAGGGAGTTTTATTGGATTTAGCACAGCACCGTTATGGTGAATTCAAAAAATGTAGTGCAACGACGGGTTTGCAGCTATTTAGATCCGCAGTAGATTTTCCAATGCATAATCCGGGTTTAAGCCCCCGTGATGAAGCTCCGAAGACAGCGTATTTATAAAAAATCCATTAAAACAGGCGCGACGGTGAGCTAATGTATCATTTGAGATTAAAGAACTTCAATTTTTTTTATCATGCGCCTTATACGTCGCCCCGTTTTATGTAACTATTATGTTACCTATCGTTGCAATGCCCGATGCGGGTTTTGTGATATATGGGAGCGTCCCTCTCCTTATATCACGATGTCCCATGTAGAGCGAAACCTTAGCGACCTGAAAAAATTAGGGGTAAAAGTGGTGGATTTTACGGGAGGTGAGCCTTTGCTACACCGCGAAATCGATGCTTTGCTCCGTTTGGCCCGCGAAATGGGCTTTATCACTACGCTTACGACCAATGCCATGCTCTATCCCAAATGGGCGGAACGGTTAAAAGGTCTGGTAGATATGCTCCATTTTTCATTGGATGCAGCTGATGAGGCCAAGCATGATGCTTCCCGAGGTGTGATAAGTTTCGAACTTGTCATGCAATCGATAGTTATGGCCAAGTCCATGGGGGAAAGGCCCGATATACTGTTCACCGCGACGGAGGAGACTATGGGCGAGATACCGATGGTCTATGATTTATGCAGGAACCACGGCCTTATGCTCATTCTAAACCCCGTGTTCGACTACAATACCATAGACAGCGGTGGCGGCCTATCACTACATAGTTTGCAAAAACTATCAGTATGGGGTCGAAATAAAGGTGTCTATCTCAACGAGGCTTTTATACAATTGCGTAAAGATGGGGGCAATCACATAGCCGACCCTATATGTAGAGCTGCAAGTGCCAGTATCGTTATATCGCCTGATAATAAGCTTTTGCTTCCTTGTTACCACCTAGGTATAAAAGCCTTGGATATCAATGATAGGTTGTATCAATTGTACACTAGTCCCAAGGTGAAGAAGCTGATAGCCATGGAGGGAAAGTATCCTCAATGTGAAGGCTGTAGTATCAATTGTTATATGCAGCCTTCATTTGCAGTTGAGGTAAACCGGTACTGGTGGAAAGCCTTACCAAGTACGCTAAAGTATAACTTGGCCAAAGGTACTTGGAAAAGACTGGTCCGCATAAAAAAGCAATAAAGATTTGGAAACGATCTTTTAAGTAATTAGGTTTGTTGCAATCAAGTCGATTGTATTCTTTTCTGATACTAAATCGATTTATAAAGAAGCGTGGAGAGACTGGCTCTATGAAACGCTAGCAACCTGGCTCAACAACCAAGGTGCTAATTCCTGATCCCATGAATGTCTACCGAGTGGTAGACGGGAAAATATAAATTGATAATTGCATGTACAATACAATTCAATTTCTCAACACTTCCGAGTACATTTATCTGTTCCATAGAGGTGGAAATCACCTAGGATCACGCTTTCAATTTTACTTTCCGCTGCTCACTTATCTCGGCTGAAACAAA
Organism: uncultured Cyclobacteriaceae bacterium; assembly: GCA_947492745.1. GTDB lineage: Bacteria > Bacteroidota > Bacteroidia > Cytophagales > Cyclobacteriaceae > Aurantiphycus > Aurantiphycus algarum. The sequence goes on from CANLOE010000107.1 coordinate 19,718, forward strand.
GCGGAAAACCTTACCTATGTTTATGGTGTCCGATACGCGCGTATATTCCCCGTTTAGTACCTTAGAAAATCCACAATATCATGTCAACCCTAAGATTTGAAACATTGCAATTGCACGCAGGTCATGAAATCGATGAGACCCAATCCAGAGCGGTTCCCATTTACCAGACCTCGTCCTATACTTTTAAAGATTCCGACCATGGAGCCAATCTGTTTGCGCTGAAAGAGTTCGGTAACATCTATACGCGCATCATGAATCCAACGACCGATGTGTTTGAAAAAAGAATAGCGGCCCTAGAGGGCGGTACGGCCGCTGTGGCGCTTAGTTCCGGGCAAGCGGCCCAGTTTATCGCTCTGAATAATATTCTAGAAGCCGGGGATAATTTTGTTACCAGCCCTTTTCTGTATGGCGGTAGTTATAATCAGTTCAAGGTAGCTTTCAAGCGACTGGGCATTACGGCCAAGTTTGCCAAGAGTGATAGTGTTGAAGACTTCAAAACCCTGATCGATGAGCATACCAAAGCACTCTATCTGGAGACTATCGGGAATCCTGAGTTCAGTGTTGCTGACTTTGATGCTTTGGCGGCATTGGCGGCGGATTACGACATCCCTTTGATCGTGGATAACACATTCGGTGCAGGAGGGTTTTTGTTTCGACCTATCGACCATGGTGCTGCCATAGTCACGGCCTCGGCCACGAAATGGATAGGAGGGCATGGGACCTCTATAGGTGGTGTTATCGTAGATTCCGGAAAATTCAACTGGGGCAATGGCAGATTTCCCCAATTTACCGAACCTTCAGAAGGCTATCATGGCCTTAAGTTCTGGGAGGTGTTCGGTGAGGGAGGACCTTTTGGAAACATCGCCTTTGCTATTCGTGCGAGAGTAGAAGGATTAAGGGATTTTGGTCCCGCTTTGAGTCCTTTTAACGCATTCTTGCTGTTACAGGGCCTTGAGACACTTTCGCTTCGAGTGGAAAGAACCGTTGACAATACACTTCAACTGGCAAAATGGCTTGAACAGCATGAGCATGTGGAGAAAGTCAACTACCCAGGTCTGGAAAGCAGTGCCTATCACATACAGGCCAGTAAATACTTCAAAAAAGGTTTTGGAGGTGTCTTGTCCTTTACGCTGAAAGAAGGAGGTAAGGAAAGCGCTAAAAAGGTGGTGGACAGTCTGAACCTGGTCAGTCACTTGGCCAATGTAGGCGATGCCAAGACCTTGATCATACAACCTTCTGCGACGACCCACCAACAGTTATCCGAAGAAGAGCAATTGGCCTCAGGTGTAAAACCTGATTTATTGAGGGTATCCGTAGGCATAGAACATATTGAAGACATAAAATCCGATTTTTCTCAGGCTTTTCAACAAGTTTTGGGGTAGTGCAAGAGAATTGAAAAACGAAATTATATATTCTGGTTTTAAATGTCTTATCAGGTAAGCGGTAAGGAGGTTTAAACCTTAAAGATAAGAAGCATTGATTACAGAAGAGGTATTTTATTATCGTAGCAAGTTTTTACTGGAATCAGGAAAGTCCCTGTCAGGCTTTCATTTGAAATATACCACCAGCGGTACATTGAACCCCAAGAAAGATAATGTGGTCTGGGTGTGTCATGCACTGACGGGCAGTCATGAATTCTATTTGTGGTGGGAGGGGCTGTTCGGTGAAGGTAAGGTATATGACCCTAAAGACTATTATGTCATTTGCGCCAATGCCCTAGGGGGCTGCAATGGCTCTACAGGTCCTTTGGAAAAAAGTCACGATAAAAAAGATTCTTTTTATCATGATTTTCCTCAAATCAGTAATAGGGATATCGCGGCTTCATTCGACCTATTGCGCGAACATCTGGGGTTCTCAAAAATACACACCCTTATCGGCGGGTCTCTTGGTGGCCAGCATGCCTTGGAATGGTCTATTGTGAAGCCTACTGTTTTTGAACATCTAATCCTCCTTGCGACGAACGTACAACACTCGCCTTGGGGGATTGCCTTCAATGAGGCACAGCGTATGGCGATAGCCACCGACCCTACATGGACGACTTCCGATGATAATGCAGGTATTCAGGGCATGAGAGCTGCTCGGGCCATTGCCCTACTCTCTTATCGTAACTATGGGACCTATGTTCGTACCCAAAGCGAGGAAAGTGCAGAGAAACTCGATGACTTCCGAGCCTCTTCTTATCAGCAATATCAGGGAGAGAAACTGACCAAACGTTTCAATGCGTTTACGTATTGGTACCTTTCCAAGGCAATGGATTCGCACAATGTTGCTAGAGGTAGAAAAAGCTTGGCTTGGGCCATGGAACAGATTGTAGCGAAGACATTGGTCATGGGTATTGACTCGGATGTTCTGTTTCCCATAGAAGAGCAGCGATTGGTAGCGTCACTGATACGCAATGCCGATTTCAAAGCGATTCACTCTCCCTATGGGCACGACGGCTTCTTGATTGAATTCGAAGCCATTGCACAATGTATTCAAGCATTTTATAGTAAAGAAAATCATTTATCATCACTGAGTAGCGACAATGCATAAAGAACTGAAAATAGGAGTATTTGGCTTTGGCTGTGTAGGTCAGGGCCTACAGGCCGTACTTTCCAAGACGAAGGGTATCAAGGCCGAGATCGCAAAAATCTGTGTTAGGCAAGCGGATAAAGAGAGAAGCTTGCCCCGTCATTTTTTTACGACCGACAGGGACCACATTTTGGATGACGATAGTATCAATGTTGTGGTAGAACTCATCGATGATGCAGCAGCGGCCTATGATATTGTTACTACCGCTATGAAAAGAGGAAAAGCTGTAGTGACCGCCAATAAGAAAATGGTAGCAGAACACCTCACTGAACTGAGGGAATTACAAGAGCTGCACGGCGTACCCATTCTTTATGAGGGCGCAGTATGTGCCAGTATTCCTATCATCAGGAATCTGGAAGAATATTACGATAACGATTTGGTCAATGCCGTCCATGGTATCTTCAATGGTTCGACCAATTATATATTGACCAAGTTGTTCGAGGAGGATAAGAGTTTTTCTGAAGCACTGAAAGAAGCCCAGGATATTGGTTTTGCGGAGTCCGACCCCACTTTGGATGTGGAAGGCTATGATCCTAAATACAAGCTGGCCATTTTGTTGGCACATGTTTATGGCCTTTTTGTATCTCCCGAAGAGATCCTGAACTTCGGTATTCAGAATATTTCCTCCTTTGATATCCAATTTGCCAAAGAAAAAGGGTATCGTATAAAACTGGTAGCACAGTGTGTTCGAAATGAAGATAATGTCTTTGCGCTGGTGGCACCTCAGTTTGTGGATAAGGACAGTACATTATTTGCCATTGAGAATGAATTCAATGGAGTAACGGTAGAAGGTGCATTTTCTGAAAATCAGGTTTTTATCGGGAAAGGAGCAGGAAGCTACCCCACAGGCTCTGCGGTTCTATCGGATGTTTCTGCACTGACCTATAACTATAAGTATGAGTATAAGAAAAAACACCAACAACTGGGCCTTCGTTATTCCAATGCAGCAAAACTAGAGGTTTTCGTTCGCTTTGATACAGAAGGGAAAATAGATCTCGATGACTTCGAGTCCATACTCGAAACCTATAGTGGACGTGGTCGTTCTTATGTTATCGGTACAATTAGTTTGGACCGTCTTGTTCATGCTGAGTGGTTGAGGGAAGAAGGAGTCTCTTTTTTCCTTACCCCCAACAGTAAATTGGAAAAAGTTGCTGATACAGTGGCGTATACCCCTTAAATAATTCTGTACTGTAGAGGTTTTTTTTGAGTTTCTTCTACAGTACACTTTCTTTTTATAAAAGGAGCGATCAATAGCTACTTTTATCATTGTGGATGATTTTTTCTACATCTTCCAAGGGCAGTGCCGTCATTTTCGCGATTTCAAGGGGCGGTTTTCCCTGAGCGTTCATCAACCTTACCACTGTGGCCAATGCCTCTTTTTTCCCTTCTTCCTTGCCCTTCCTCATTCCTTCTTCCTTGCCCTTCTTTATTCCTTCTTCCTTGCCCTTTTTCATTCCTTCTTCCTTGCCCTCATCAAAAGCGGTGTCCAGTGAATTTTTCAGGTCGCGGTAGTATTTGAGGCTGTCCTCGTAGGAACGTACCTGTTCGGTACTGAATCGTGCTATCTCTGCAACCTTGAAGAGCTTGTCGAAGACCCTTTCCCTTAGCCTATCGGGGACCCTTTCGAGTCGGTTTAGGTTGCGCAGTACGTAGAGCCACTTTTCGAACCTGTTTTCCAGTTGTTCCGCGGTCTTGTTGAACTTGGGCATTTCCAGGTAGATAAAGGTCAGCTTGTCGTAGAATACCCTA